>JAFTGB010000058.1 GCA_017458125.1 Prevotella sp. | reverse complement strand
ATTGACATTCTTGTTTCGGTCATCAATGAGCAATCCTTTCCGTAAGTCTTCACGTTGGGGTGGAGTAAAGCCATTGAAGCCGTTGAAATAGACATCATAGTATTCTGTGATGACTTGCTCAATAAGTCTTTCCTCCGTCTTCGTGACTGTTCCTTGCGTACCTTTCCATATCAGCATGATAAGGTTCTTCAGGAAACCTGTCTTTTCCACGTTCAACTCCTCACGCTTGATGCGGAATGGGTTCATGGTGATGGGATGTTCTTCGGTATAGCTGATATACTTACCCCCAACATATTCACATAACCCCTCGTAAGAGTTACCTGTATCGACCATAACAACATCGGTATTCTGCTCCCACATCTGACGAACTACGCTATTCATGTGGAAGGATTTACCGCTACCAGATGGGCCAAGGCAGAAAAAGTTGGAGTTATCCGTAATTTTGTTTTTGCCTTCCTTTCCACTAATGTCAATGGCTACAGGCACACCTTGCCTGTCCGTATAGTATATTTTGAGAGGTGTGTCCTCACTATGCTGAATATGCTCCTTGTACATCAGACAAGCAGCAGCGTCGCTCAAAGTGAGGAAACGGTCATAGTCCTGGTTCATTCCATAACAGTTGCCGGGGAAGGAGTTAACGAACAGCTCCAGCTGGTTATAGGCTCGTTTGCTGATATGAATACCAAGGCGACCAAAAGCGTTCTCCAGATGGTTTGTACATTTTTGAATGTCGGCATCCTTTGGGACACCTACAATCAAGTTGAAATGTGTATATACAAGCTGTTTGTTCTCTCTGGCTATAACATCCTGCACCTTCTTGATATCCTCAACAGCAATCAGATTACTTGGATTGGGCATACTGGAATGGCGGTTCTTCTTTTTGTCCAACAATGCCAGTTCACGTTTTTGATTTGGCATGAAGAACATCTGGTTATAGACAACCACGTCTGCTGAAGGGATGCTGTCAACCAAAGACACAAGATCGACAGGCATAGCGACGTTGTTCACTTCAATATTGGTGAATGGTCTGACAACCGAAGGGATGTTGATGCAGTCCACGTCCACGAGGCTATACACCTTACATCGACGATCGCCCATGGAAATAGTCTCGTCATCAACCTTGAAGTTGGTCATCGACACAATCTTGTCGTTGAAGTTCATAGAGAAATAGCGGTCAACATAAAGACGAGCTTCTTCACCACCCAAATAGGTGGAATCAACGCCGCTGTCCTTCAGAAGGTCTTTTACCTTACGGATTTTTACAAGGAAGTCTCGCCATTTCTTGCTGTCAAAGGACAATAGACGGCTCTTTTTGTTCTCCTGAGTGATAATCAGATAGGTCTGATTGTCTGTATAGGTACGGCCTGTAAAGTATCGGAAATAGCTTTCAGAAAGGAACTCATGATTGTCTGAGGTCTCATCTTTGAACTGTTTCCTGACAAACACATCCTGCTTGTGGATGGCATAACCTTCTCCAAGCGTCTGTGCAATAGCCGTAAGCAAATGAGTGAACTCATAGTAGCTGTCAATATTGGCTGAGTACTTTTGAACGGGATTCTCAATCTTGATTATAGCCGAATATTCACCAGTCTTCGTGTAGAGAACACCAATACCATCTACATCCTCGATGGAGAAGTAGATGTCCTGGAATATCTTCTTGCGCTTACCGCCAGTTCCAAAGGCATAGACAGAAATGGCCATGCCTATGAGTATCGCGGTAAATGCTATGATGACATATAGAATCATTCTTATCTCCAAATTAAGGCAGACTCACCCTGTCGAAGGGGCGAGCCTACCGATTACATTTATTCAGATTTCAATACACTTGCTCATTAACTACACTCGATGAAAATTACATTCTTCTTGAACAAGCGTAGATAAACACACCGTGGTCTTCTTTCTTCGTGTGCAGACCTTTCTTCTGCTTGAAGAAGATTAGTCCGGCACCCGTGCAGAGAGAAACAGCAAGAACAATCAAACCAGCAACGAATCCCAAGATGCAGTAGGCAATGATGAAGCCAAGAATGGCACCGCCAACAGCGCAAGCTGCCCATGTGATGTAACGCCCTTGGATGCCCATGAACTCCAGAGGTTTCTGAAGCCCCTTAAACATTGGGTAACTGACATATTCGTTGTGTTCTGTTCCTGCTGCCATAGTGTGTATCTACGCTTGAATCTGGTTTAGAGACCGAAGAAGAGAGGCAGAGCCTGTGCAGCTGCAACGAGGAAGATGCAAGCACCGACAACCATCATAATCTTCTTCTTGACGTCCTGCTCCTCGTTGTTCATGGCGATGTACACGGAGATCGCACCGACAACGGCAACTACACCGGCAATGGCATAGCACAACTTCACTACATAAGGAACATACTTTGCAATCTCCTCCGTGACGGTGGAGAGGGCATTGGTTCCTGCGGTGTAGTCACCAGCTGCGTTCTGCGCAAAGGTTACGGCAGTACCGCAAAGAAGCATCATGGCGAGCATCTTCATGCGATTGGCACTGAAGAGATTCTTAGCAAACTTTTTAATTTTCTTCATTTCTTTCTTACGTTTTACAGATTTTGTTAATTACTATTCACACGATTCTTCTCTCTTGGCCATTTGAGATTTTTCGTTATCCTGTTTATTTGTTATCCTGTTTGTTATCGTGTTCGTTATACTAAATGATGTTATATCCGAAGAAGGCTGGGAATAAGATGAATGCTCCTATCATGAACAGGCAAGCTCCGACGAGCATCATAATGCTCTTAGTGATGTCACCTTCTCCAGTTGTCATCTTGAAATAAATCTGCAATGCACCAATGATGGCAACGATAGCAGCGATGGCATAGGAGAGATAGACCACATACAGCATCATTGTAACTGTATAGTCATGCGCATTCGCCAAAGCATCCGCTCCCCAGCTGTAGTCAACACCTCCGCATTTGGCAGAAGCTAACATTGGCTGGAAGAGCAGGATGCCAGCCGAACAAAAACCGACAATCTTATGTGTTACACCCAAACCTGTTTTCATACGTTATCCCTTGAATAGAAGATTTTTGGACCACCAGGCTTCTGGTTAAGCAGCATGTTCACCATGACATCAGCCTCAGTTTCACCTGTGCTGTCAACATCCACGTCTTCCATGGAATCCTGCAAACGCTGGCATTCTTCCTCGACACTGGTATGTTCCTTCTTAATCTTTTCCTGGTACTTGTTTGCATCGTCATCATTTTCAATCCAAGTGACGGACGATGGTTCTTCCTGTTCTTCAGTGGTATCACCATTAAGATGGAATCCGTTAGCATCTTCAGTAATGCTAATAGGTTCTTCCTGATTCTGCATCTGACTGACATCAAAGTCTTCCTCTTCTGTTTTGGGAGTATCTTTCTTCGCGTACAAATCCTGCATGATGATTGCGGAATAGTAGATGACATAGATGACTGTCAGAACTAATACGAATATGGCAAATGCACTCATTTTGATACTTGAATTTTTGGTTCGACTTAAAATTTGCGAGTGCAAAGGAACATAGATAAATCTATATAAAATGAAGAAAATTTGAATTACAATCGAATATTAACAGGAGTTTAGTTTTGAGTATAATATTGCAGAAAATTTCATACTCGAAAACATGAAAACACAAAAAAAGGAGCCTCGGTTGAGACTCCTTATATACATGGCAGCACAAGCTGGCTACAATTCGGAATTAGGCTGTTTTACGAGATAGTCATTCAAGTCGTTATATGGATTGAATCTGTGCGTCTCATCAATGACAATATCACCAAGAATATCTTTCATTGACTGAAATGTACGCTTGCCACCATCGTCATTGTCGAGAAATGAGTGTACATATTTATATGATGGAAGCTCACTCAAAGCCTTATCAAGGCAGTTGATGGAGTTCAATATCATATAATCACATTGATAGGGCAGGCAAATACGGCTGCTCTTTATGTCAGTGAGCATCATGTATGAAAGGAAATCCATAAAACCTTCGAAAACAATGATGTGCTCCTGGATCTCCTCATTACTCTTCCGAATAAGTGTTATATCTTTATGCCCTATACATCCTTTATAATATTGGTTCCTGATTTCGTACCCTCCAATTCTATTACGAAAAGCGATACCGAAATAGTGCTTGTCGCGCAGGTCATAATGGACTTCGCAACAATACACACGGCTTAGGTTCACATCAATCTTCCGCTTCAGCATATACGATAAAAGGGCTTGATGTGTAAGCGGATGGTACGCTAC
Organism: Prevotella sp.; assembly: GCA_017458125.1. GTDB lineage: Bacteria > Bacteroidota > Bacteroidia > Bacteroidales > Bacteroidaceae > Prevotella. Next base: position 66,291 of record JAFTGB010000058.1, on the reverse strand, counting down.
ATTGTGCATCTGCCCGGATTCCTGTCTTTTTGGAGGGGCATCTTTCCGATGATAAATAGCGTTAATGAATGAATTGCTTTTAGGCGCGAGTATGGTAAGGGCTTCACTGGTGGTCTTCACATTGTATAGCCCTTTTATTAAGTCGAGGATGTCACCACCTTCCCCTAAACCATAGTCATACCATTCATTTCGACTGGAGTCAACCTTGAAAGAAGGTGAGCACTCACTACGGATTGGGGAATTGTACCAATAAATGTGTCCCCTCTGCTTAACTGCCTTATGTCCTTCCTGTTCAAGAAAGTCCACTAAATTGATGAGTTTGGCTTGTGATATGTTCATAGTTTACATTGTAAGTATGCCAGTACATATATATAAACAGTCAAACTAAACTAAACCGTCTTCATCAGTGTCTTCTGACTGTTTTTCCGATTCTGGTTTCTGTGGGACATACTGGTAAGCCTTATCAGTCTTTAGTATCAGTCCCATCTCAATCAGGTATCGGAGCAAGCTGATGATGGTGTTTCGACCTCGTGAATAACCAATGTTTGAATAACCATCCATCAGGAGATTGATCATCTTTGAATAACCCAGTGGAACATTATCGCCAACAACGCTTTCAATAGCCTCTCGATGCTGTTCTTCCGTTAATCTGGAGAAGTGCATCTTCTTGTCACGTCTGGCAAGTTCAGCCTTGTAGCCTTCCACATAGTCTGGAAGACCGTTGTTGTCGATACGAAACGCAAAAGGGGCAAATTCCTTGTCTCTAATAAACATGGCTTTCACCTCGCTCATGTTGCTGTCATCAATATTCTTGGTAATCTGGAGCACAGTCTCAGCCTTGTTGTTCAACTCGGAACCAATATGGCCACGGGTGTTGTCATCGCCTTTGTTCAAGTGAAGCACTGTGTGAATGTGAAGGTCATAGAAACTTGACCATCGCATCAGATCATTGATAATGTCAAGAGCCTCACTTGGATTGTTAATGTCCCTGAGCAGGTCACGGACACCATCGATGACAACCAAACCATATCGTGAATCACCACGTAACGCCAGGGTGATGATGTCGCGTCTCTGTTCTGGGGTGTACTCACGCAAGACAAAGAAGTCAATGAGACCGCTTTCCTTGTTCAATGGAAGATTAGCCAGCTTCAGTATTCGCTCCAGAACCTTATGACAGTGATACTTGCTCTGTTCCGTATCAATATAAAGAATCTTTTTCTTGTTTTCAGGCAAGTGTGCCTTATATCCAAGAATCTCTTTACCTGATATGGCAGCAGCAACAATAGCAGAGACGTTGAACGTCTTCTTACTCTTTGGCTTGCCGACCGAAGCACTGAAGTTGCCCAAAGTTGCTATTGTTGCCCCACCGCAAGTGATGATTTCAGGTGGAAAAGAGTATTCCTCAGTAACCTTCAGCTTAATGTGCTTTAATAGTTGTTCAAATGTCTTCTGGTCAATTCTCTGATTGCCTAATGTTGTTATGTCCATCATCTTTACTTGTTTTTAGTGTACAATCCTTTTAATACTTTATCCATATGGGTGGCAGCATATTCTTCTATCTCTTCGTCAGATAGTACTTTGTGCTTAGCTATCCATCTGTTAAGGTCATCCCTTCGAATATAAACAGTCTTACCATTGGGCTTGTATATAGGTAATTCGTGTTTACTCGTCAACTTATATACAAGGCTTGATGAAAGCCCAAGATAGTCTGCTGCCTCATTAACAGAGAGGTATTCTTTTAAGATGTACATCTTCCTTTCTATGAAAAGCAAGTGGGATGTAAGCTCTTTAAGAGTTCCAAACCTTCTGAGGAAATATTCAAGATTGTTGAGCTTGTTAACAGTTTCCTCTATCTCAGCAGTTTGATCGAGAATACTTTTGGCTTGTTCGAGCCTATCAAGTATACTCATAATCTGAACATTTTCATTCGGATTCTTGGTCATTGCATCTGTTTTGCTCATTGTCTTGGTCTATTTCGTTAAACACTTTATTATGTAACAACCAATCGTCAAGTTCGCTTCTACTGAAGTATATAAGCTTGCCTGTTGGCTTATAGTGAGGTATCTTTCCTCCGCTGGTAAGTTTATACATGTGAGATTCTGTAATTCCCATATACTCACATGCTTCAGCAACTGATAAAACGGTCTTTACCTCACTGTAGAACCTGTCAACATGCTCAATTGTAAGCAATCTTGGATTGATATAATCCAGCTTTTCTTCAATACAATGAAGTCGCTTGGGTATGTCACTGGCAATAAGTTCGGTTAGACGTTGGTCTATGGAAACAATCATTTCCAGAGTACTGTCTGATATTGAAGTCTTACGTCTGCCCATTAAAATCTCTATTTAAGTTAAACAAAAATGAAGGAAAGCCCTCCGTTACCATTGTGAACCGGTTACGGAGGGCAAAAGTACATGTAATACTGTTGATGGGGAAGAGAGAATAATGAGAACCAAGGTGATTCTCTCGTTTACTCCCTGACCATATCTTTGCAGTTATTTGTTCGTGTTTCTTTTTCTTTGATATTTCTGACCGACAGACTTAACTGCATCATCAATTATCTTCTCTTGTGCTGACATTTCCAAATCCACAATAGAATAGAGCGCAGATGACAAGGACTTTTGTGTTAATGTCCCTTTACCAGTTGAGCTTACAATGCTGCAGTGATGGGCAATGACGTTCTGCCAGTTACGAATAATGAGGTTGTAGATGGATAATTGATCGAAGAAGAACGCAACAAGTCTATTGTTGCGCGAATGCAGTGGCATCGTCATTTTGCCATCCAAAAGAGAATGAAGGTCGTCAGCGTCGATAATTTCACTGAATACTCTTGCTTCGTTACAGCAGCGAGCAAGAAGAACCAAATCGGATTGCTCCAAACAAGCGCATAGATTATAATCTGTGGCTTCCCTTACTTTGGTTGGTGCCACATAGTTGCGAGAAGATGGAAGAGTAGTGTTGAAAAGATGTAGCAATTCCATCAAATCAGCATCGCTTACGTTGTCCTTACTGAAAAATTGCTCAACAAGGTCTCGACGCTTGGTAAGCAAAGAATAAAGGATGTGATAGTTCTTCTGATGCTCATTCTTGCTCCAGGCATCAATGGCATCATGGAACTCGTGGCTATAGACAAAATCATCAGCGTAACGCTGATAAAGTTTGCCCTGGTTAACAACTTCGACCTGATAGAGGTCATAGGCTTCGTGGAGCATTTCGAGTAACCCCGAATCACCACTCTTAGCAGCGGTCAGATGGCCTGACCACGTAAGTCTCTCGAAAAAGAGAGAGAGAGAAATTTTCTTTTCTCATTGCTTTTGATGTTTATTAAAGTGAATAAAAATATGAATTGAAGGCTTTCGCCAATATGTATTTTCATCGTCTGATAGCAACAAATGAAGTCTCTCTCTGTACATATACATAGAGAACGCATAGGCTGTCTTGCTCTATGCTTAGACAGCCTTATCGGAATGTTTATATTGACCATTTCTACGCACATATTAAGTCAATTTGAAGGGCAAAGGTACGAATTGACTGTGCAGTCATTCTTCATAGGTGTATAAAAAACAACAAAAGTGAACAAATATCAAATTTGTCCACCCTTGTTGTAGATTGAATATACCACAAATAGTGGCTATTCATTATTATATTCTGAGGCGATGCGTTTAAGAACTAAATCGTATGTTTCATATGTAGGCTTCCTTTGTAACGAAACAATTCCGCTCTTCATAGTTCCTAAATTAGGTGGTGCACCATTGATAGTGAAACATGCATGCGCCTTGACCCAGCAGTTTTTATTTGTCTTTGTAAACGTGTGATGTATGAAATAGGCAAGGTGACGCTGGTCACTTATCCATTCAACAGGACGCACGAATTTACTATTACCGAGATTGAAAATACTAAGAAAATTGTCGTAATCGGTTTCCTTGCTTATATATCCATAAGCCACAAGCTCTTTGTACAAAGTGCGAATCTTTCTATTGCCGTATGCCGCCGTAAAGAAAGAATCTTCTTTGGGTTTAATAAGCAAGTTGAAGTCAACTTCTGGGTATAATTCCATAAGAGTCTTTGCTCTTTGAAATTGCTTGGCACTGATAGGAACGGAGGAGAGCTTATTTGCGTAATCAATATTCCATAGCTCCTCGAAGTGTGACCATTTATGTCTTGGTGCCAATTTTAATTCTTCTCCGATGGCAAAGCCAAGAATTTTGAGAGTATATAAATCTGTATCTCCTTTGGGCTGGAAATCAGAGGTCAGATAACCTGCTTTCACAGCTCTCAGAAATAGATTTTCAGCATCTTGGAACGCAAAAGCCTCAGGTAGGCTGGTAAATTTGCCTTTAGATGTTTCGATGCTTTCGTTTACCAGTGACAGCAACTTTGCCGCAGAGTCAATAACTTTGGACAAAGCATCATAGGTGCTGGCTTCTAAAACAGCTTTCCCTTCTTCTGCATAGTTCTTGATAATCTCTGACGAACCCAGTGCACTGATTAAATCAATGATTTTTGGATCTGGATTGAACAGAACGTATTCTATAACGTTGTCAACCCATTGCTCAAATTCCATTAACTCATCAGCATATTGGGATAGATGAACCTTACCCGTAACACCTATATCATAATTAAGCTGCTTGAAGAACTTGTTGAACTTCACAAAGCTTAGTACTGCTTCTTGTCTGCTTACCATATTATAATAATGTATTAAGGGTTACTTAATCAGATATCTTAGGAATCAAGCTTACGGCTGCCTGTTTGTTCTTATCAAGCACCTTCGCATATATTTGAGTGGTGGAAAGTTCACGATGACCAAGTAATTTTGATACTGTGTATATATCAGCACCAAGGTCAAGCATCATTACGGCAAAGGTATGACGAGCACAATGGAACGTGATATTCTTAGTTATACCAGCAGCAAGAGCCCAACGTTTGAGTTCAAGAGAAATCCAGGTGCCGTATGTGAATCCTTCAAATACACGGTCAACATCATTCCGTCGAGTACCAAGATAAGCAACTGCTTCTTCTGATATGTCCAGATATTCCTGGCCACCAGTCTTCTTCTGCTTGAAAATGATACGAGTGAAATTCCCTTGTTTATGGATTTCTCCCCAAGTTAGTTTCTCTATATCACTCTTGCGCAATCCAGTAAGACATGAAAAGAGGAATGTAGCCTTCAAGATAGGGTAGTTGCATGGTGTGGCTGCAAGCTTCTTGACCTCTTCAATTGTCAGGTACTCGCGCTCAACCTCTTCTTGCTTGAATCCATCAATACCTCTAATAGGATTCTTAGTGATTATGCCTTTCTCAAATGCTTCATTGATACATGCACGGAGCTTGTTGAAATATGAAACTTTTGAGTTTTGTGATAATCCCTCGAAAGCATAAACACGCTTAGAACCTCCACGCTTTCTGGTGTCTTTCTCTGCTGTGTTAAGATAATCTTTGAATCCTTGAATCCAAGCGGCATCAATATCATCAAACGTGGTAAACTCATCGCAATATATTTCGAGATGTTTGAGACAACTGTGCCAGTTTCCCCAATTACCCAAAGTGTCAGGAGTTTTCAAGCGTTCTTCGCACATCTGACGATAGAAATCAAGAAAGCGGACTCCTTCTTGTTTGGGTTGTCCTATCTCATATTTGCCGCTAAATAGGTCAAGCTCACGTTTGGCTCTCATAGAATTAGCTACTGCTAAGGTCTGGCGGTTTTGCTCCTTCTCAATAGCAGTATTAGGAACAACAAGGTAGAGCTTCAGATATTCTTTCACTCGCTTGCCGTTAGAGTAGATGTCAAGATAGAGACTGGAACTTCCATCTGCCAGTTTCTTTTCACGAAGCTTGACTTGTCCTCGTTGAGTTGTTGATGTTTGTTTCTTTGCCATTGTCTTTATAGTTTTAACGAGTTACTACCAAATGTCGCCACGGGGGACAAAAAACCATCTTTCGGGGGACAAAAAATGGGGGTGCGTCACTCTTTGGGGGACATCTGGGGGACAAAGTTAGGCAAAAATCTGCAAACAAACAATACCTAAATCAAAAATCTGCAAAAACCCGAACAATCTTTAACACTTGAAAACAAGGCATTTACGGGCTTATTTTTGCAGATTTTATGTGTTTCTTTGCAATCGGACTATTTTCCCACGCAGAAGTGCTGGAAGATGCTAGTAAGGACTTCGGTGGGAGTGATTTGACCTTGACCTGTGATTTCTCCTAATTCTGAGAGGACTAACCGCAAATCTTCGCTGAGCAAGTCTCCGCTGATATGGGCATTCAGACCTATGATAACTTGGTTTAAATGCTCTTGAGCACGAGTGAGAATTTCGTAATGTCGGGCATTGGAAATGATGACATCAGAATCGGAAGTATGGGAGATGGCAGCTACGAGCCGTTGCTCCAATGCTTCAATACCAACACCAAACTTAGCTTGGAATGCCTCCGTTTTGTTTTCAATGCGTATGACGGTTTGGTCGTCTCTGACAGGAATGTCGGGGTAGGGGATGCCTGGTTCTGTCATCATGATAATGATGCGGGCACGCTGGGCAGCATTGACAGAGCGCTCAATACCCATCTGTTCAATGGTATCGCTGGTATGGCGGATACCTGCTGTGTCTATGAAGCGGAAAGTGATGCCCTCAATCTGTATCGTGTCCTCTATGGTGTCGCGAGTAGTACCTTGGATATCAGATACGATGGCACGCTCTTCGTTGAGCAGGGCATTAAGCAGTGTGCTCTTTCCGACATTAGGAGCACCTACTATAGCGACAGGAATACCATCCTTCAGAGCCTGTCCAGTCTCAAAAGTCTTGGCAAGATGTGTGATATGTGCGTCTATGTGTTGAGCCAATGAAAGAAGTTCCGAACGGTCGGCAAACTCCAGGTCCTCATGGTCAGAGAAATCGAGTTCCAGTTCAAGGAGGGAAGTAAGTTTGAGCAGTTGCTCACGCAGTCTCGACAGTTCTGAAGAGACCCCACCTTTGAGTTGGCTCATAGCAAGGTGGTGGGAAGCCTTGCTGGTAGATGCTATCAAGTCTGCCACAGCCTCCGCCTGCGATAGGTCCATCTTGCCGTTGAGGTATGCCCGCATCGTAAACTCCCCCGGTCCTGCCATACGACAACCATGTTGCACCAACAACTCTAATACCTTATTTAATATATAGCGGCTGCCATGACAACTAATCTCCACAGAGTCCTCACCAGTGTAAGAGTGGGGAGTACGGAAAATGCTTACCATACATTCATCGAGAATCTCAGAGCTATTCTTGATGTGCCCGTAATGGATGGTATTAGGTTGGGCATTGCTAATGTCCTTGCTAAACACACGAGAAAGAATCTCAAACGACTGAGCCCCTGAGATCCTGATAATCCCAAGAGCCCCACCAGAAGCCGTTGCGAGTGCACAGATAGTATTCAGTTCTTTGTCTTTTTCTTGATGCATGATGCAAAGTTACAAAAAACGAGTGAAATGCAAAAGGAAAGCTTGCTTTTCTTTTCATTCCCGAGTACAAAGTAACTTCGGCGAAGCCAAAGTTACAAAAAAACGAGAACAGAACAAAGTCAATCCGTTTATTTTTATGTTGATCTGTTGTGATTTTTTTATCTGTCAAAAAGATTTCATGGCTATGCGGGAATTTCGCACAGCCACACACTATTTTTGCACCGGTATTCAAATAAAAAACATTATAGTATGAAAACAAAACAACTTTTTACAGCCTTCGCGCTGATGACAACAATGGTGATAAACATGAATGCTCAGGAGCATAAGACCTACTCGGGCGTGTTTGGGAAAGAGAACGGCGGCACCGCCACCTATTCTTATTATGAGGGGCAGGACGGCAAACGTATGTTCGACGGCAAGTACACTTTCAAGAAGGTGGACAAACGCAACGGCGGCTCTACTTACACAGAGACAGGTCAGTATAAGGATGACAAGCTGGAAGGACTGTGGACGCTCAGTTTCAACGGCTCAATGAACGGCAACAAAGTAGTTGCTAAAATCACCCTCAACTATAAGAACGGATTACTCAACGGCCCGATGAACTATTCTTGGCGAGAAACGGAGAGTGGCAAGACGACCACCAAGCAGTATGCTTTTCAGTTCCATGAGGGCTATCTGACAGGCAAGGCGAAAGACCTCAAACTTGACATGCAGATATTCTCGTTTGCGTTCGATGAGAAACATCAGCCCAGCGGTCTTTGGACTTGTAGGCTGAACCGCCCGTCAGAACAGTGGATGTTCTGTATTCGCTATGCCGATGGTAAGTTGCAGGAGAGTTATACAGAGAACATGCAGACGGGCGACCGCACAGGACAGCGCACAGGTGTAGGTGCTGACGATGGCGAGGTAGGTCGCCCGTTGCTGCAAGAGATCAACAAACTCTTGCTACAGCCATACGGCTACAAGGAGATGCCCGTCCGCAGCAGTCTCGATAAAGAACAGCAGTCGCACAACTCCAGAATTATCAACGCCGAGGGCAACAAGTATGGTTTCCTCGGCTACCAAGGGTATCATGACTAACTGCTGACAAAAGGAATATTGACAGAAGTATAGCATTTTTTTCGCTTTTTGCATTGTCAATTTGGAAATAATTCGTATTTTTGCAGTTGGATACGGATTACATGCCGTTTCATTGACATACTGAAAGCGAAGCACCGTGCTTCATTCTCACCAAACGGGAACCTGAGAAATTCCTTGCCTGCTACGAACGTGGGCAGAAAGTGAAGGTGGGGAATGTCGTGCAGTTGTTTCCGCGCTACCATAGGCGCGGACTTCTGTCATATTTCACCTTCAAGGTTTTCTCAGGACCTCCGTTGCAGAATATTGGCGCGAGGTTCGCGCTTCAGTATAAATAGGAACTAAAAACGTAAAACGTATAAGGAATATGCTACATTTCAAGGGTAAAGCAACATTCAAGTGCAAGCAATGCGGCCACAAGTTCGAAGCCTTCGATACCGAGGGCGGCATCATTGCTGGCCCGAACCTTCCATGCTGTCCGAGGTGCGGGAGTATGGAGACAAGGAAGAAAATTGTTTAATTTAGATAATGTAGCTTGTTATGTCTGTTTACTTTATAGCCAAACGGATTAATGGCGATTATCTTATTGCTGAGGCAGGGTATCTTATACATTACCTTACTAAGCATTCAAAGAAGATTGAAGGAGTCTATACCCAACAATTATTCCTAAAAAGAAAGACAGCAAGAAAATTTTTGGAAGAACATTTCCTTGAGAATGAAAGAATACATCTTGCTTCTGCAAACGACGAGGTAATAGAATTGGTGAAAACGATTTATGAACAACAGCGTATTATTTCAATGGATGATGGCTTACGGGCTCAAGATGAATGAGAACCGTCTTAGTGACATTGTTTGGTCTTTATGCCAGGTGGATCGTGGCTTTTTAGAATTCTTTTTCAAATTCGCATTTGGAGAAGAGGCTAAAGGGGTTATAGTATATTTCTCAGAGCGTGAGGTGCCACAAGAGGGCGGAAGAAACGATTTCGTATTTTATACAAATCAAGGGGAATATATCCTTGAAAGCAAAATCAATGACACGGTTATTAAAGCAGATAGTTATTTGGTTGACGTTAATATGGATTCCAAAAGAATTAGATATATATTGGCGGATGACACTAACAAATATGCTTACGGATGGAAGATTGAGAATGACAGAATTACAAATGAAAAAGACCAACTGAGTTTCGCTTATATATTATGGGAAGATTTCGCTAATAAGTTATTAAATAAGGAACGAAAAGAGTGGAATCTTTTAGGAGCGTTAATCATCCAGACTTTATATCAGAAAGAAATTAAGATTAAAGATGTTTTTGAGAACTTCAATTTCTCAGAACCGCATGAAGTCTATATCGTTCAACATGAAAAGTTCTTGCCTCGCAAAATAAAGACATTTGCAGATAAGCAATTAGAAGATAAATGGAATGAGGGGAATGACTATGGGTATTTCATCAATGAAAGCAAGTCCATCTGGTACGGCTCGGTGTATACACCTACAGACTCTGAGGGAGCAATTCTTGTTTTAGCTATAAAAGAAGATGTATTTAAATATAGATTCAAGTCCCCTAATTTTAAACATAAGGGGTTTGAGTATTTGATTCCCATTGGGCGGATTAATTGTATAGAAGGATGGTATTACTTCAAACTCACAAATAGAGACAAGGTTGAACAAGCGCGTAAAGAATTAGAAGACTTCGTGTCCGAAAAATATTAAACGGAATTATGTATACTAACAACAAACTATTTAATGAGGATTTCTCTGAAAAGGCTTATCATAGGAAAAGCATCCAAGTCTTAACAAATCTCTTGAAGTCAGAGTTTGTTTTAGGAGCTTTTTGGAACCAGTTTGTCAGTCCTAAACATATTCAAAAATTCCAATATTGCTTCGATAATGGTTTTTCAGTCGGTGACGACAGAGAATACAATTTTTCTCAGTCTACCCCAAAGCAATTTGATATTCTCATAAAAGATTCAACAAGAAAGAACGGCATTGCCGTGTTTTTTCCACATTTTCGCATAGAAGAATTTGAAGCTGACATGAAAATATTAAATTTGGATGAGGTCGCCAATATCTACTTCGTGTATGACTTTGAATACGCTGAAGCATTGAATAGGTCTTTCAATAAATTATATTACAAGTATAGCGATCTGATTCAATGGTTGGGTGATATAAAATCCATCAGGACATCTTCAACGGAGCAAATAGATGATGCTACACGAGAACTGAATGATGGAAATTCTGATGACATTCGGGTAAAATTACGCGGTACGCCTGAGGGGGAAAAGTTAGAGGCATATCTTATGAAATTGCGCTATTCTGGTGGATTGTTTAAATATTCCAAAGAAAACGATACTTATCAGATTGGCACTATTAAAACAGCGGAATTTGGTTATTGGTTAATGGAAGTGTGTTATAGGTTAGGGCTTATGCGGAAGTATACAGGAACCAGTGATCAATATCGTTCCGAGTATTTTACACCTATATTTAAAAACAAGAAGGGCAAAAGATATACTAAAGGGACTCTCAGGAAATACATTGAAAGGGCACAAGACTTACAAAACAAAAGGAAAGAAATAGAAGCTTTGCTGGTCATATAAAGAGCGTGACACCCAGCGTGACACTTTTTTCTTTTTGCTAATTGATACTTTTCGTATCTTTGCAAACGGAATCGAGAACCAAAGCGATTCTATGACAAAGGTATGATGAATAATTTATATTCACAGGCGAGACCAAATCAAGGATTTGGCGCACAGAGAAGAGAAGTGATCAATCCAGAGGCTCTGAAAGAAGGAGTTCCTGAGATTGGTGGAGTAATGAACGAGGCTGATGTCCTGGAGGTAGGTATGAAGCGGGCGCTATCGGGAGAAATGAGCCAAGAAGACTTGGGCATCCTATTTCGGCTTAACAGTAACGAAGTCAAAGCCAGCTTTTTGAAGAAGAAGCTCAACCTCAAGGTTGGCTCGCCCATTCCCGATGAGAGTGTCAATGTAGAACTGAAGGCTGGACTGAAGGCAATCCCAAACACCTATTGGGCAACTATGAATCATGGGGGTATCAAGTTGATCATCACAGAGGCGGCCGCCGTCTATAACACATCTGGGAATGGTAGCGTCTATGTGGGAATTGGTGATGACAACAAGCGCCCTACTGGGTTGGAGAACCAGATTGCCTGTATGTTTCCTGGCATGAACCTAGACCGGGTAGCCTCTACAGTACTCTATAATATAGCACGTACGTGGACGCAGAGCCTTAGTTTTATCAATTCGTTAGCTTTTTCGTGGTTCCTATTGAACAGCCATTTGGTGCTCCATATTGATATTCAAAAAATCGAGAAGAGTGATGTTGTCCTCTGTAACCCGAAAGACTGGATGCTTCCATTTAGGATTGGTGCTACCTTGCGCACAGCCAAAGGTTATGATTTAATCAAAATCTACAATCAAATACACTAACTTTACAAAAACAGTATTATGAACAAATTGAAAGTCTACGACGGAGTCTTGACGTTGGCCATGTCGATGGTCAGGCAGAATAAGACGATGACATCAAGTGAACTGACCGATTGGATAAACAAGAACTATCCAGGTTTCGAACATCCTTATGGCAACTCGCGCGGAGTGCCACAAGCAGCATTCCGCCGGGCAAAGGATACCAACAACCAAGAAGCCATGGATGCTCTTGTAAAAGCCTTTACGCATGCCGATGGCACACCACTATGGCAAGAATAACTAAACATTCGCAATAAATGCAAACATTACACATCAAAATAGTCAAGTGATTTACGATAATGAATAAGAAAGAAATACGTCAACAAGTAAACGACCTGTTGGGCAGGGAAGTTAGTGAGGCAGAGTTCCAAGGTATAGACTTCAGTGGTGCCATCGAGGACCTTGAGCCAAGTTTCGATGACCTGTCACATTCAATGATCAGTCCGATAATTTTTTATATTGGAACGGGAATGGCATGCATCCTTATGGGTATTAATGATGCCTTGGGTGTCCTTGGGATTACTTGCTGTGCTCTTTTACTATCAGTCGTTTTGGAATGGGCTTGTATTCGGAGGAAAAAGCGCGCAGTAGCGAAGGAAGAGATTTTAAAAGCTATAAAGATATGCGAAGAACGAAATAAAAATCGTAACTTTGAAGCATGAAAGACTATATGCGCAGACAAATTTGGATATTGAGTGAGTTGTACCAGAATCCCAAGGGACTGACGTACAAGGAGTTTGCAGACCGCTGGGAGCGAAGTTCACAAAATGTATTGGAAACATCGCTGCCCAAACGCACATTTGCTGACTGCCTGCGGGCGATAGAGGATACCTTTGATATAGACATCTCCTCGGATGCTCGTAACGGCTATCGATACCGTATTGTGCAGCGCGACTGGTTAGAGAACGACAGGGTGAAGGACTGGCTGCTGTCGGCCTTTGCCGTGAATGGACTCCTGCAGGACAGTCGTGGATTACGCGAACGGGTGATGTACGAGGATATTCCCTCGGGCAACGACTACCTGCTGACCGTGCTGCAAGCCATGAAGGAAAATCGTGTATTGACGATGACCTATCAAGACTACTTTGACGAAGAGCCTCGCGAGATTCTGTTAGAGCCCTATTGCGTCCGTGTGTTCCGACAGCGGTGGTATGTCATTGGCGTAATGGAGAATGAGCCTGAAAGTGAAGAACCTTCTGAACTGACGAACCAAGGGGGTATCCGTCGCTATGCACTGGATAGAGTGCAACGATTAGAAATCACCAGTCAGACCTTCAAGATGCCTCATCAGTTCTCTGTTGATAGCTACTTTGCTGATGCCTTTGGCATTATCGTGGAGGCAGAGGAATACGATGTCGAGACTATCCGCTTAAAAGTCTACGATGTCAACCATCGCAGGGAGTACCTCCGCTCCTTAGCATTGCACCATTCACAACGGGAGACAGAACAAACGGCAGACTATTCAATCTTTGAACTACGTTTGGCTCCCACCTACGATTTCATACAAGCCATCTTGGCGATGGGGAATGAAGTGGAAGTGCTGGCCCCCGAATATGTCAGGTTAGAGATGAAGAAGCGTATCACAGCTATGTGTCACCTCTATAAATAGTGCAACGATATATAGCCTGAGATGACTCAAATCCGGTCTAAAACCTTTTGGATCAGTGTATCAATGGAGTTCTTATACTCTGTGTTCATCTCTGTGGTGTAGCGATTGGCTATTACCATGCAGCACGTCATGGCTCTGTGGCCCAAGAGCGACGCGAGGCCGGCAAGGGCGGAAGACTCCATCTCGAAGTTGCATATCTTCATACCGTCATACTCGAACGATTCTATCTTCTGGTTTTGCTCAGGGTCGGCAATGTCGGCGCGCAGCTGACGTCCCTGCGGGCCATAGAAGCCACCGCAGGCAACGGTATAGCCGCGTACCATATCATCTTGAGCAATTTGCTCTATCAGTTCAGCGTCAGCCACGGCTACGTAGGGTGCGCCCTTGATGGGGTCCCACTGCATGTGCTCCTTGAAGGCACGTTCCATGGGTATGTCGCATACCACGTTGCGGCCGGCATAGTAGTTCAGCAGGCCGTCGAAACCGATGCTCTTTACTGATGCCACAAACGAGCCAGTGGGCGTAAATGGCTGCAGTCCGCCACAGGTGCCAATGCGCACCATGGTCAGCGTGCGGTGTTCTTCTTTCTCCGTCCGCGTGCTGTAGTCAATGTTTGCCAAGGTGTCCAGTTCATTGACCACGATGTCAATGTTGTCGCAGCCAATTCCGTGGCTCTGGCAGGTTATTCGCTTACCCTTGTAGGTGCCTGTGATGGTATGAAACTCGCGACTCTGCACTTCACACTCCTTGGTGTCGAAATGAGCAGCGACAGTGTTCACTCGGGCAGGGTCGCCAACGAGTATCACTTTGTCTGCTAACTGTTCGGGCTTCAGATGCAGATGGAAACAAGACCCGTCGTTATTGATAATCAGTTCGGATTCTGGAAAATGCCTTTTTGCCATAGTGCTATTTTTTATTCGTTAAATATAGGTTCTCGCTATTGCGGATAACTTTTTCAAGTTTGTGACTCTCAGCGTTGAGTTCATGCAGTTTCTGTTCGCTGGCCAATATCTCAGAGCGCAGTTCTGCGCGTTCTTCTGCCGATGCTGTGGAATAGCTGTTGCGTGCTTGTTCCAGAGCATTGCTTAACGTGTGGTGGCGGTTGCGCAGTTTTACGAGTTGTTGATAGCGTTGCTGGTTTTTCTCTGCTTTGAAATCGTTGATATTGGTGTAAGTCTTTTCGTCGTTAATGACAAACAGGAATTGTCTGGTGTCGTTGACTGACGTCGTTTCGCGTAGTGCAGCCTGCTTCAATCGTAATAGGGCTTTGTCAAGTTCCTTCTGATTGTCCCAAGTGTCAGAAATTTTATTAAGTCTTGCGAAGGAAGCTATCTGCTCGGGCGTGTATGCTTCGTCGGCATAGGTCTTGCGGGTTGTAGGCGGAATGAAGGTATAGACGCAAACCTTGCCTTCGTCTTGTCCCCTGTCCGTGGCAAACCACCCGAGATTGTTGTATTCGTCAATGGCATAAAGGTAGTCGTTGGCTTCGGAGTTGAATGGCATACCGATGTTGGCGGGTTGCAGGAAACTGTTTTCGTCAGCGTTGTAACGGGTGACGTAGATGTCGTAGCCCCCCAGTCCTTCAGGGCCTTTTGCAGCAAAATAGAGCGTCTGTCCGTCTCCCATCATGTAAGGATAGTTTACGCTGCTGAACCTGTTGCCATGATTCAGTGCGTCAAGTGGAATGGGCCGTGACCAGTTGTCGCCAATGACTTCGCTGGTATAAAGGGTGAACACGTGAGCGGTATCTTCAAAAGCGAAATAGCAGTGGCTGCCCATCTGGTTAATGTTGACGTAGGAGTGGGGTTGTGCATCGGAGTGGAATACCTCCTTGTAACTGACAATGCGTCCGGCCTCGGGTGTCAGTTTGTAAGCCTGCAGAAAGTCTTTTTTGTCGATGACAATGCTGTCAATGAACATGACTTTCTGAGTCCTGTCCGTCATCCGTTGCACCTTGACTTGCTGCTCTGTCTGTTCGGGCGTCAGCTGTTGCGCTTTGTGCCTTTGTGCTGCCATGGGTATAGCAAGGAACAGCAGGCAGGGTATTATTAGTTGTTTTGCTTTCATTCTGAAAACAAAGATACGAAAAATTGATTGACAATGGCCAATTTATGGCGGACAATTAAAGATATTTAATATTCAACGAGCTTTCCTGTGTCTACCAGTGCGTGCCACAGGCTAAAGCGCGCTTCTGGGTTCATACGCTCCATCAGATGATAGAGTTCGGTGATGGTTGTCCGGTTTGTCAAGTGCTCATAGGGGCACCGTTTTACCTGTTTCTCATAGGCTTGCTCTTCAGCATAAATGCTAATGTCTGCCTCTTGGCAGAGGCAGAGGGGGCGAATGATGGTCAGCGGCATCTTTCGCATCTTCAACTTAGCTGGCATGGTAGTGAAATGCCCTTGAAAGGTCAGGTTCATGAGTGCCGTGTGTATGAGGTCATCCTGATGGTGCCCAAGTGCAATCTTTGTGCAATTCAGCTGTTGGGCAAGGTTAAACAACTGTTTGCGGCGTTGCCAGGAACACAGGAAACACGGCGGTTTCTCTTTTGTCGTTTGGGGCTTATTCTCGTCAAAGCGGGTAGTGATGACGTGTAGTGTCACACCCTGTTTATCGCAAAACCGTTGGAGAAACGCGGTGTCAGTCTCGTACTGAATGTTTTCCATCCTGATGTGAGCAGCTTCAACGGTGAAGTGTGGCTTCAGAATGTGCGAGCGTCGTGCCAGAAACTCTAATAGGCACAGTGAGTCCTTTCCGCCAGATAGCCCGACAAGGATATGGTCGTCTTCGCTGATAAGCGAGTATTGTCCTAATGCGCGGTTAAACGCTTTCCATAACCTTTCTTCGGTGCTCATCTTTATTTCATGAATACCAGATAGACGGCGCAGATGATGAGCAGGAATGCTAAGATATGGTTCCAGTGCAGGTGTGTGCCTTGAAACATGATGTTGGCTATTACGCAGAAGACAGCCAACGATATGCATTCCTGAATAACCTTTAGCTGTATAAGGTTGAAGGGGCCTCCGTTTTCGACGAACCCCAGTCGGTTGGCCGGCACCTGGCAGCAGTATTCAAAGAAAGCAATTCCCCATGAGAATACGATGACACCAATCAGGGGCCAGTGGTTGCTGACTCCAGACTCCTGCAATTTTAAATGCCCATACCAAGCTAACGTCATGAAGACGTTGCTTAGTATGAGCAGTATGATGGTATAAAGTCCGTTCATCCTTTTCGGAGATATTCGTCCATATTCTGTGCAGCACGGCGGCCGTCACCCATGGCGAGGATAACCGTTGCGCCACCACGTACGATGTCGCCGCCGGCAAAGATTTCACCACGTGAGGACTGCATTTCTTCCGAAACGGCAATCGTGTTCTTGCGTCCCAGCTCAAGACCAGGAATGGACTTCGGTACAAGCGGATTGGGCGATACGCCAACGGCAACTATCACTTGGTCAACGTCAAGCGTGACGGTCTTTCCTTCCACAGGAACAGGGCTGCGACGTCCGGAAGCATCAGGCTCACCAAGTTCCATCACCTGAAGCACAGCTTGTTTCACGGCACCGGCCTCATCGGCGATGTACTCAATGGGATTGTGCAGCGTCAGGAAGTTGATGCCTTCTTCCTTGGCATGCTTGACTTCTTCCAGACGGGCCGGCATTTCCACCTCTGAACGGCGGTAGACGAGCGTTACCTCAGCGCCTAATCGCTTGGCTGTACGGCATGAGTCCATGGCTGTATTTCCGCCGCCAACCACAAGTACACTCTTTGCCGGATTCAGTGGTGTGTCGGTAGTGGGGTTGGCTGCGTCCATCAGGTTCACGCGAGTCAGATACTCGTTTGACGACATGATGTTGATGCTGTTCTCGCCCGGTATGTTCATGAAGTTAGGCAGACCGGCACCGGAGCCCACAAAGATACCCTTGAAGCCCTGCTTCTCCAGTTGCTCAACGCTGATAGTCTTGCCAACGATGACGTCCGTCTGGAAGTGCACGCCCATCTTGGCCAGATTTTCAATTTCCACGTCAACAATCTTGTTGGGCAGACGGAACTCGGGAATACCGTATTTCAGCACACCGCCGATTTCGTGTAGTGCCTCGAAGACGTAAACGTCGTATCCCTTCTTCACCATGTCGCCGGCAAAGCTCAGTCCGGCAGGTCCCGAACCGACGACGGCTATCTTGATGCCGTTGGCAGGAGCAATCTCAGGCAGACTGATATTGCCGCTCTCGCGCTCGAAGTCGGCAGCAAAGCGTTCCAGATAGCCGATGGCCACGGCAGGCTCGTTCATCTTCAGGTGTATGCACTTGCTTTCGCACTGCTTCTCCTGCGGACAGACGCGACCGCAGACAGCGGGTAGGGCAGAGGTGTCTTTCAGCACCTTGGCAGCAGCCAGGAACTGGCCACGCTCTATGTTCTTGATGAACGACGGAATGTTGATGTTGACGGGACATCCTTCGACGCAAGTCGGCTTTGCGCAGTCCAGACAACGCTTGGCCTCACGCATGGCCATCTCTTTCGTCAGTCCGATGTTGACTTCCTCCGTGCGTGTCGTTGCGCGATAGACAGGGTCTAATTCCGGCATCACCACACGCTCTATTTGTGTGCGCTCCTTAGGCTTCATGCTCTTGCGGAGTTCTTCACGCCAGGCAGCAGAGCGGTCAGTCAGCACTTCTATGGTGTCATTGGTCGGGTCTTCGTCCATGACGACATCGGTGGTGCTTCCGGACATACCGTCGTTTCCGTTCTTTACTGATTCCTTGTCGAGATGCTCTTCAAAGTGAGCCAGTTCCTCCTGTTCCTCGCGCTTGAAGGTACCCATGCGCTTGAACATTTCGTCCCAGTCGACGAGTGCGCCGTCAAACTCAGGGCCGTCAATGCAGACGAATTTGGTCTTGCCGCCAATGGTGAGTCGGCAAGCACCGCACATGCCGGTGCCGTCTACCATGATGGTGTTGAGTGACACCTCGCACGGAATGCCATGCTTTTGCGCCGTCAGATTAGAGAACTTCATCATGATGGGAGGTCCGATGGCGAAAACTTTGTCAACGTGCTCCTGTTCGACAAACTTTTCAATGCCAACAGTCACCACGCCCTTCTCGCCATACGAGCCGTCGTCAGTCATGATGATGACCTCGTCGGAACTCTCACGAACCTTGTCTTCCAGAATGATGAGGTCCTTGCTTCGGCCAGCCATCACGGAGAGTACACGGTTTCCGGCGGCTTTCAATGCCTGAATAATCGGCAGCATCGGGGCTACGCCGAGACCACCACCGGCACAGACCACCGTGCCGTATTTCTCAATCTTTGTGGGATTGCCGAGAGGTCCTACCACGTCCGTCACGAAGTCGCCTTCGTTGAGCATACAGAGCTTCTGGCTCGAAAGACCAACCTTCTGGACCACCAGCGTGATGGTGCCTTTCTCAATATCGGCACCGGCAATGGTCAAGGGCATACGCTCGCCTTTCTTGCCTACTCGCACAATGACGAAGTTACCTGCTTTGCGGCTCTTGGCAATCAGTGGCGCTTCAATCTCGAAGAGGAAAACATTTTGGGAGAATTGTTCCTTTTTTACGATTTTATTCATAATCTTGTTGTTTAGTTTCAATTTTGTCTGCAAAGGTACAAATTAAATAGCAAACGAGCAAAAAGATATGACTTCTTTTTGCCCGTTCAAAAAAGAGGGTAGGTATTGGGTCTATCCGATGTATGTCAAAATCAGGTCGGCAACCTCGTCTTCAGTCTTGCCTTCCATGTTGATGACAATGTCGTAGTTGCGAGTGTCATAACGTGAAGTGCCTGTGTACTTCTTGACGTACGACTCACGCATCTCGTCAACTTTCTTGATAATCTTTTCTGCTTCCTCGTGCGTCAGGTTCTGCTTGCTCATGATGCGCTGGATGCGGTGCTCCAAGGGAGCCTGAATGAATACGCTCAGGTGGTTGGGGTGGTCGGCGAACACGCTGAAACCGGAACGTCCGGCAACGATGCACGACTCTTCAGCAGCCACGTTCTTCAGTATCTCTTTCTCCACCTTGAACATGTCGGCACTGGTCACCAGATAGGCATCCTGTCCGGTCATGCGCTGGTAGTACCACATCTCGTTCATGCCCTGTCCCATGAACATGGCTGCATTGATGAAGTCGCGCCACCAGTCGCTCTTACCGCCCTTCAGCTTCTCTATCTGTTCTGTGTCCAGTTGGAATTTCTTTTTCAGCTCATTGATGAGCGCCTTGTCGTAGAAAGCCACATTCAGTTTCTCGGCAAGTTTTCTGCCTACAGTGCGTCCACCACTGCCTAATTCACGATTAATCGTGATGACATACTTCTGATTTTTGTCCATGTTGTTAGTTTTATAGTTATTAATAATTCTTCGCTTATTGATATTTGATTGCAAATATACGAAATCTTAATCAAACAACAAAGAAAAATCTCACTAAATTAAATTTATCTAACATATCCCGTTGGATTAGTCAATCATCTCGAAGCCCGTATAGGGTACGAGCGCTGCCGGAATTTTGATGCCTTTCTCGGTCTGGTTGTTTTCCAGCAAGGCAGCAACGATGCGGGGCAGGGCAAGTGCAGAACCGTTCAGCGTATGGCAGAGTTCGGTCTTCTTGTTGTCGGCCCGGCGGTAGCGGCACTTCAGACGGTTGGCCTGATAGGTGTCGAAGTTGGAGACGCTCGAAACCTCCAGCCAGCGACCTTGCGCCTCGGAGTAGACTTCAAAGTCATAGCAGATGCTGCTGGTGAACGACTGGTCACCTCCGCAGAGCAGTAGGATGCGGTATGGCAGTTCCAGCTTCTTCAGCAGTCCCTCCACATGCTCCAGCATCTCCTTGTGGCTTTCTTTCGAGTGCTCGGGCTTGTCAATGCGCACAATCTCTATCTTTGAGAACTCATGCAGCCTGTTCAATCCGCGCACGTCCTTGCCATAGCTTCCGGCCTCACGGCGGAAGCACTCGGTGTAGGCACAGTTCTTGACGGGCAGGTCTTTCTCGTCCAGAATGACGTCGCGGTAGATGTTGGTCACCGGCACCTCGGCAGTAGGTATCAGGTAGAAGTCGTCCACCTCGCAGTGATACATCTGCCCTTCCTTGTCGGGCAGCTGGCCGGTGCCGTAGCCCGAGGCGGCGTTGACCACCGTCGGCGGCATGATTTCAGTGTACCCGCTCTTGCGGGCCTCGTCCAAGAAGAAGTTGATGAGCGCGCGCTGCAGGCGGGCACCTTTACCGATGTAAACCGGGAAGCCGGCACCGGTAATCTTCACGCCCAGGTCAAAGTCTATCAGGTTGTATTTCTTTGCCAGTTCCCAGTGGGGCAGGGGATTCTCCAGTCCCAGCTTGGGGTTGACGTCCCAGTTGCCTACGGTGTCGTTGCCGTCGCATTCCTTCAGGTTTGACTTCACCACACGGTTGTCCTCGGCGGCACTGCCTTCAGGCACTTCGTCGTAGGGGATATTAGGAATCTGGCAGAGCAGCCGCGTCATGTCGTCCTGCGACTGGTTCATCGTCTCTTCCAGTTGCTTGTTGGTTTCTTTCATCTGCGCCACCTTAGCCTTGACGGCCTCGGCCTCGTCTTTCTTGCCCTCCTTCATCAGGCCGCCAATTTGCGCTGCCATCTTTTTAGCTTCAGACAGGTTCTTGTCTAACTGCTGCTGGGCTTCGCGCCGCCGTTTGTCAACGGTCAGCACTTCGTCTATGGCTTCCTTGGCACCCTTGAAGTGCTTTTTCTCAAGTCCGCGGATTACGCGGTCAGTCTCCTCAGTAATGAGTTTCAGTGTAAGCATAATGTTATTTTACTATTTGACTATTTGACAATATTACAATTTTACTATTTTGCTATTTGACAATTTGACTATTTGAAAATTTGATTGCAAAGGTAGTAAAAAAAAATAAGAAAGGTGCGACTTTTTGTAAAAATCGCACCCTTCGGTTGTTTTAGTGTTTGTGTTGCTTGTTTCTTCTTATACAATACCCTGAGCCATCATGGCGTTGGCAACCTTCATGAAGCCGGCAACGTTGGCACCCTTCACGTAGTTGATATAGCCGTCGGGCTGGGTTCCGTACTTCACGCAGTTCTCGTGAATGTCGTTCATGATGCGCTTCAGATAGTTGTCTACCTCCTCAGAAGTCCAGCTCAGACGCTCTGAGTTCTGAGACATCTCAAGACCGGAGACGGACACACCGCCAGCGTTGGAAGCCTTACCGGGAGCATACAGAATCTTGGCATCCTGGAAAATCTTGATGGCCTCGGGCAGTGAAGGCATGTTGGCACCTTCAGCTACGGCAATGACACCGTTGTCGATGAGTGCCTGAGCCTGCTCGCCGTTGATTTCGTTCTGGGTAGCGCAAGGCAGGGCAATGTCAGCCTTCTCGTGCCAGGGGCGCTCGCCAGCGTGGTAAACGGCGTTGGGATACTCCTCAGCATACTCCTTGATGCGTCCGCGCTCCACGTTCTTCAGCTCCTTCACGTAGGCGAGCTTCTCGAAGTCGATGCCGTCGGGGTCGTAGATGTAACCGTCGGAGTCGGAGAGCGTCATGGGGATGGCACCCAGCTGGAGACACTTCTCAGTAGCGTACTGGGCCACATTACCCGAACCGGAAATCAGCACCTTCTTACCCTTCAGCTCAATGCCGCGAGTAGCGAGCATGGAAGTGAGGAAGTAGACGCAACCATAACCGGTAGCCTCGGGACGGATAAGCGAACCGCCGAACGAGAGTCCCTTTCCGGTCAGCACACCCTGGAACTGGTGGGTGAGCTTCTTGTACTGTCCGTACAGATAGCCTACCTCACGGCCGCCAACACCGATGTCGCCAGCGGGAACGTCCTCGTCCGGGCCAATGACACGGTAGAGCTCGTTCATGAATGCCTGGCAGAAACGCATCACCTCAGCGTCGCTCTTGCCGCGGGGCGAGAAGTCGGAACCACCCTTGGCACCGCCCATGGGCAGTGTGGTCAGCGAGTTCTTGAAGGTCTGCTCGAAGGCAAGGAACTTCAGGATACCCAGGTTTACACTCTTGTGATAGCGAAGGCCACCTTTGTACGGGCCAATGGCGTTGTTGTGCTGGATACGGTAACCCATGTTCGTCTGTACGTTACCCTTGTCGTCAACCCACGTAATGCGGAACTCGCAAACACGATCGGGGATGCAAAGGCGCTCAATGAGGTTGGCCTTTTCAAACTCGGGGTGCTTGTTGTACTCTTCTTCGATGGTGGGAAGAACCTGACTGACGGCCTGAATGTACTCGGGCTCGTTGGGGAAGCGTTGCTTCAGCTGCTCAACTACTTGTGCTGCATTCATAATCTTTTACCTTGATTTTGATGTTGTTTGTATTGATGTTTGATTTCTGGTTGCAAAATTACAGCAAAAACCAATAAAAACAAAACAATTTGCCATAAAAATCACGTAAACGCTTACGTTTTGCTACTTAATTGACATAAATCAAGTACGGATGTCTGTTTTATACAAAAAATATGTGCGCGAGAACATGTCTCGCGCACATACCTTATCTTTATGTCTGAGGAAGGGTTATTCGCCCTTTTCCATCTTAGCCTTCAGTTCAGCCAGCACGTCGATGTCGCCAAGCGTGGTGCTTGCTGCCACATTCTCAATCTTCGGCGTGTCGTCCTTCTTGGGAGCACGGGCTTTCTTCTGGGCAGCCTTCTCCTCGCGCTTCGGATCCTCGAAGGTGCGGCTGTGCGAAAGGATGATGCGCTTGCTGTCCTTGTTGAACTCAATCACCTTGAAGGGCAGCGTCTCGCCCTGAGCAGCCTGCGAACCGTCTTCCTTGACCAGGTGCTTCGGAGTGGCAAAGCCCTCAACGTTCTCGTCAAGCTGTACGACAGCGCCTTTCTCCATCAGCTCCACAATCTTTCCGTCGTGGATAGAGCCTACGGTGTACTTCGACTCGAAGACGTCCCAGGGGTTCTCCTCCAGCTGCTTGTGGCCGAGCGAGAGACGGCGGTTCTCCTTGTCGATGTCAAGCACGATGACGTCAATCTGTGCGCCAACCTGAGTGAACTCAGAGGGGTGCTTGACCTTCTTGGTCCAGCTGAGGTCGCTGATGTGAATCAGACCGTCGACACCCTCCTCAAGCTCAACGAAGACACCGAAGTTGGTAAAGTTGCGAACCTTGGCGGTGTGCTTGCTGCCAACGGGATACTTCACTTCGATAGCCTCCCACGGGTCTTCCTTCAGCTGCTTGATGCCAAGCGACATCTTGCGCTCGTCGCGGTCCAGCGTGATGATGACAGCCTCGACCTCGTCGCCTACCTTCAGGAACTCCTGAGCAGAACGCAGGTGCTGGCTCCACGACATCTCGCTGACGTGAATCAGACCCTCAACGCCGGGCTGAATCTCAACGAATGCACCGTAGTCGGCAATGACGACAACCTTACCCTTGACGTGGTCGCCCACCTTGAGGTTCGGGTCCAGAGCATCCCAGGGATGCGGGGTGAGCTGCTTCAGACCTAAGGCAATGCGCTTCTTCTCCTCGTCGAAGTCCAGGATGACGACATTGATCTTCTGGTCCAGCTCGACCACCTTGTGCGGGTCGTCAACGCGGCCCCAGCTGAGGTCGGTGATGTGGATCAGTCCGTCAACACCGCCCAGGTCTACGAACACGCCGTAGCTGGTAATGTTCTTGACGGTACCTTCCAGAATCTGGCCCTTCTCAAGCTTCGACATGATCTCCTGCTTCTGAGCCTCAAGCTCGGCCTCGATGAGGGCCTTGTGCGACACGACGACGTTGCGGAACTCCTGGTTGATCTTCACAATCTTGAACTCCATGGTCTTGTCGACAAACTGGTCGTAGTCGCGTATGGGGTGAACGTCAATCTGCGAACCGGGCAGGAAGGCCTCGATGCCGAACACGTCGACAATCATACCACCCTTGGTGCGGCACTTGATGTAACCGTTGATGACCTCCTGGTTCTCAAGGGCTGCATTGACGCGGTCCCAAGACTTCGACAGGCGAGCCTTCTTGTGCGACAGGACGAGCTGTCCCTTCTTGTCCTCAGCGTTCTCTACATAAACCTCTACGGTGTCGCCGGCTTTCAGATCGGGGTTGTAGCGGAATTCAGAAGCGGGGATGATGCCGTCGCTCTTGTAGCCGATGTTGACGACTACCTCTTTCTTGTCGACGCTGATGACCGTGCCGTCAACGACCTGATGCTCGCTGACCTTGTTCAGGGTTTCGTCGTACGCTTTGTCAAGCTCTTCCTTGCTGACGTTAGCGCTCGTGCCATTCTCAAACTGTTCCCAGTCGAAGTCCTGTAATGGCTGGACGTTCTTTGTTAATTCTGACATAATTTAAATAAAAGTTTTGTTTGTAATTAATAAAGTTAGACTTTATGTTTATTCATGCCTGCGCCCATGTATGCGCAAAGCGGCTGCAAAGGTACGGAAAAAGTTGCAGACTACCAAATGTTTATGTAAAATTCTTATTGCGCCTACGCTGATTGTACGTATTTCTTACTTTCCGTTCCGTCCGCGAGTACCCAAATCGCAAAGTGTGCCAACGGTGGGCACACAGTGTGCCTAAGGCGGGCACACAGTGTGCCCACCGTTGGCACACTTTTCGATAATTTTACGCGCCGTCGCCGATTGTATAGATTTTGTCATTCCATCACGGCATCCGCGATTTGTCGATGCCCGCCTTGGAGTGGGCTTGCTCGGTGATTTATATTTCTTAACGCTCACCAAACCATTGTTTTTTCGACCATCTGCAAAGAAAGACGGGCAAAAATTTGGCTGTTTAAGATTATATAACTACTTTTGCACCCGATGCCAGCCTCAGAAGGGGTGATGGGCATCTGCTTTGTGGGTATATAATTGAGAGACGTTATGTCTATTCTTGTTCACTGAAACTTAGGAACTTTCAAACGAACACAAGATGACATAGGGAGTCTCCACGCGTAAGCGTGGGCTGGCATCACTATATCTTTGTTCGTATGGTTTCCTAAGACCTCAGTGAGAAGATGTAGAACGTTCAGTTCCACGTTTTCTCATATAAATATGATAATGTAAGAAATCATTAGGTGTTGTTTGGGACTGCTTCACCGTAAAACATATTGGGAAACCCCAAACATCACTGTATGAAGAAGGACAGACATTCAGGAAGAATTCGTGGCATCGCGGCCTTCGGCAGCTACAGCGTCCTACGCTGGGCACTGGCGGCAGCCCTGACCTCCACCTTATTATTTATCTTGGGCAGCTATCAGGCAGGCATTGCCTCGGCACTGTCGCTAAACGGACAGTGGCTGATGGTGGCGGGCCACCTGTCGGCAGCCTTCGGCAACAGCGTGCTGCTGTGGGGCACCATACGTGCGTTCTACGAGACGGAGCCTAAAACCCGCTGGCCCAACGCTGCCGCCGCCTTTGTCATGGCCTACCACCTGAGCGCGGCCTTGGGCTATGCCCTCGCTTTCGGCTACGGCCTCTACCATGTCACGCTGCTGTCGTGGGGCCTGAAGACCGTCCTGTGCTGTATCCTCGGCATCGAGTTCATGATGCTGGGCGACGGCCTGCTGACGGCGATAGGCCTGACGCTCCTGACAGCCTGCGTCGCCAGCTGCCCCTTCGCCCTGCCCGACGGCTGGGGCACTGCGCAGTGGGTTGTCGCCAAACTGGCCGCCCTGCTGTTGCCCGTCCTGCTGTATTGGAACTGCTCTGACGAGATATTAAATGACGACTGAGATGTATAGTTTTTTTTAAAATTTACATAATTTATTCACTTATTAAATTTAAAGTTTATGAAACAGAAACAAGTTTATCAGTCACCCAGAATGCAGAGCATCGAGCTCAGCAGCCTTGCGTCACTGCTTGCAGCCAGCGACGATGGCGGGTCAACACCTTCAGGACCTACAGGCAATGGCTTTGGAGCATCGCTGAATGTCATGACCAAGACCGCATTCCAGTAAACACGAGAACCATTAGAAATGACAACAAAACAACAAAAAAAGACAATGAAGACAAAAACATTCCTTTGGGCCCTGCTGCCGATGATGGCAGCCGCCCTGATGACAACCGCCTGCAGCAGCGACGACGACAGCACTGTCGTTACACCGAAACCCGCTGCCGACCAGACCGTCAAGAGCATCCCCTACACCGTCACCGTAGGTCAGGGTACTACGACGCGTGCCAGCGTTGCCGACGATGACGTCACGCTTCAGTTCGCTGACGGCGACAAGCTGTATGTGGAGGACAACAGCGGCAGCGTCTATGGCTGTCTCACCCTACAGTCAGGCGACGCTGGTAAAGCTACTGGTGCCACTTTCAGCGGCGACCTAAACTACACGGGCGACGAGCCGGCAGACAATCTGCAACTGACCGCCACACTGGTAGGTATCAACGACGAGTTAGCCAACGTCAGCGGTGACAAGGTGATGGGCTTTGAAAATTATCCCACCACCATTTGTGCAACGATGGCCGAGGCTGTCCAAAAGTATTGCAAACTGACAGGAAGCAGCACCTACGGAGCTAAGAACTTCGCCCTGTCGCAGGAGACGGCGTTCCTGAAGTTCAGCGTCACGTTAGAAGACGGCACGACAAACGGTGCCACCGTCCCCGTGGTCATCAAGAACGGCAGTACCACCATTGGTACGGGCAGCGTGACCGCAACTGGCGAAAATCAGTTCATCGACATTAAGGCCGACTTCGTGCTTCCCGTGGCTAACGGCACTACGATTGCCGCCGGTTCCACGATGTGCGTGGCCAATGTCGGCGAAGACACCGAGAGCATCACCTACAGCAGCACGGCAAAGACACTCTCCGGCGGTGTCTACACCATCACCAAGACCAAGGACTTCGTGCGCCTGTGGGCAGGCGGTCCTGTGTGGGCAACTCGCAACCTCGGTGCGTCGAGCGTGACAGGCTATGGTAACTACTATGCATGGGGTGAGACTACAGGCTACGCAGAGTCAGAAAGTCATGATTTCAGCTGGGCAAACTATAGTCTTTGCAATGGTTCTGAGACAACGCTGACCAGATATAACAATATTAGCGACTACGGAACGGTTGACAGCAAGACTGAGCTTGAGACTACCGACGATGCCGCCTATGCCGCTTCGGGTGGTTTTTGGCGCATGCCGACTGATGACGAGTTTGATAATTCAACAGGTCTTTTGGCTAATACAACCAATGCACCTACAACTGTCGACGGTGTTAATGGCAAAACATTTACGGGCACAGGCGATTACAAATACAAGGCCATTTTCTTGCCTACTGCAGGCTATTTCAATGGCACTTCACCCAAAGATCAAGGTGAGCGCGGCTATTTCTGGTCGTCGTCGCTCAGACCTGACCGTCCCAGAAGCGCTTATAACCTCTCCGTCGGGAGGAATACCATCATAAGCACCGGCACCCGTTTCTATGGTCAGAACATTCGCGCCGTCCACAATTAGTGCATCCTTCCCCCCCGAGAGGACACAATCCCCATACCATTTCTTTCCTGACAGGTGGCCGTGGGGCACAGGCATTGACACGCACTGATAGTTGATTATATTTTTGACGTAAAAATGCCACTTTGCAAAACTGATTGATTTCCATTTGGTTGTGTGTGACAAAAGGTATGGCATCAGTGTAATTCCCATCGTAGGAAAAATTCCAACGATGGGAATTTTATTTCTTACCATCATAATTTTTGTAGTCAGCATCTACATTGTTCAATGTACCATGTATAGTTGAATGATTTTTTATCCCGCGCTTCTCCGTTTGACGGGGACGCTCAAATGTTTCACATATAGCACCCTTCACGTTTCTATATGTCTCATTTTCATATTTTCGTGTATAAAAAATTAGGTGTGCCAAAGACACACCCAATATAAGGGGAATGGGCAAAGGCTAAAGCGTTACGCCGTTCTTGAAGATGGAAATCTCGCGATAGCCGTTCTCCTCGTTGCGGGCGTGTTCGCCGGAGGCTACAGCCAGCACCTTGTCGATGAACTCGGGCACGAGCTCAGCCATGGTGCGACCTTCTACCAGTTGGCCGGCAGAGAAGTCTACCCAGTGGGGCTTGTTGCTGGCCAGCGTGGGGTTGGTGGCAATCTTCATGGTAGGAACGAAGGTGCCGAAGGGGGTGCCGCGTCCGGTGGTGAACAGCACGATGTGGCAGCCGCATGAAGCCAGGGCCGTGGAGGCTACCAGGTCGTTGCCGGGAGCCGACAGCAGGTTCAGACCGTGGTTCTGCAGGCGGTCGCCATACTCCATGACGCCGCTGACGGGAGCTTTGCCACACTTCTGCGTGCATCCGAGCGCCTTGTCCTCAAGGGTGGAGATGCCGCCGGCCTTGTTGCCCGGTGACGGGTTCTCGCCCACGGGTTCGCCGTGCGAGAGGAAATAGTTCTTGAAGTTGTTAATCATCGAGACGGTCTGCTGGAAAAGCTCGGGCGTCTCACAGCGGTTCATCAGGATGGTCTCAGCACCGAACATCTCGGGCACCTCTGTCAGCACGCTGGTGCCGCCTTGTGCGACGAGCCAGTCGCTGAACTCGCCGACCAGCGGATTGGCCGTGATGCCGGAGAAGCCGTCGCTGCCGCCGCACTTCAGGCCTACGCGCAGCTTGCTAACGGGAACATCCTCGCGCTTGTCCTGGCTGGCCTGCTTGTAGAGGTCGCGCAGTATTTCCATGCCAGCCTCCATCTCGTCGCCTTCAACGCGCTGGGTCACCAGCAGTTTGATGCGGTCCTTGTCGTAGTCGCCCAGCATGGCCATGAAGTCTTCGGGCTGGTTGTTCTCGCATCCTAAGCTCAATACGAGCACGCCGCCGGCATTGGGGTGCAGGCAGATGTCGCGCAGCACCTTACGGGTGTTCTCGTGGTCTTCGGAGAGCTGCGAGCAGCCGTAGTTGTGGTGCCACGTCCAGATGCTGTCAATGTCCTTGCAGCCAGTTTCCTCGCGCAGCTTCTGAGCCATACGCTCGGCAATGCCGTTGACGCAGCCCACGGTGGGCACAATCCATATCTCGTTGCGCACGCCTACTTCGCCGTTCTTGCGCACGTAGCCGCGGAAGGTGCGGTTGTCGTTTTTTATCTTCAGCGGCTCGTCAACGGGCTGGTAGGTGTACTCCAGCGTACCCGAGAGGTTGGTCTTCAGGTTGTTCTCGTTGACCCAGTCGCCTGCCTTCATGGCCTGGCGTGCATGGCCGATGGGGTAGCCGTACTTGATGATGTTCTCGCCCTCGGCAACGTCTTTGATGAGTACCTTGTGACCGGCGGGGGTGTCCTGGTTCACGGTGATGGGCTTGCCGTCTACCTCGATGACGTCACCTTTCTGCTTGGGTGACAGGCATACGACGACAGAGTCGGCGGGATTGATTTTCAGAAAAGTTGCTAATGCCATAATTGTATTTGTTTTAGTATGAGTTTATCCGATGTTCTTTCGGCGGTAGAAGTCAATGTTCTCCTTGGTGAGCAGTTCGATGGGCATGTAGTTGACGGGCTCCACTTCTTTTTTCAGAACGATGGCGTTGAAGAGGCTCTCAATGCATTCGTAGCCTTGCATGTAGCCGTGCTGGGCTATCAGGAAGGAGATGGAACCCTGACGCACGCACTCGGCGTTCTTGGGCACCATGTCGTAACCCATAATCTGGATGTTGCGGCGGTTGGAGCGCTGCAGGAAGTCGCCTACCAGGTGGGCTTTGGAGTTGAAGGTGATGCAGTGGTGTACGTGCGGGTGGGCGGTGAAGAACTTCTCCAGAATGGGGTCGTAGTCTTCGCGCTTGTCGTCGAGAGAGAGGTTGACCTCGTGGATGATGACGTCAGGGAAATGGTCTTTCATGTAATGGCGGAAGCCTGTCTCGCGGTTCTCTTGCTGCTTGGAGGCCACGTTGCCGCCGCGCATCTGCTTCATCAGCATGATTTCTTTCTCTTTGGGTGCCAGCATCATGAGCATGCGGGCGGCAAAATAGCCGCTGGAGAAAGAGTCCTGTCCGAAGAAAGCCAGCGGCTTCAGATCGGGCATGTAGGAGTCTAATAGTATGAAGGGGACGCCAAGTTCGTGGAACTGGTCGGTGAAGCGTCGCGTCACGTCTAACCGTGAGGGCACGATGATGACGCCGTCGGGCTCTTGCTTGATGCAGTCGTTCATCACGCGTATGAAGGTGTCGGTAGAGAAGCGGTTGTAATTCATCATCTTGACCGAGATGCCGAAGTCGCGACGGCGCTCGCAGCCGGCGAAGGCGCCTTCCTCGACCTCCTCCCAGTAGGCTTCTGACTCGTGCTTGGGAATGATGCAGTAGAACGTGTACTCCTTGTTGTAGGCCAGGGCCGAGGCATACATGTTTGGCTGGTAGTCCATTTCATCCAATGCCTTCTGCACTTTCTCCAGTGCTTTCTTCGACACGTTGGGGCGGTTGTGCAGTACGCGGTCGACGGTGCCTACGCTGACGCCGGCGCGCTCTGCTATATCTTTGATTCTTGTTTTTTCTCTTGCCATATTTCCTGCAAAGGTACGAAAACGGATGCAAACTACAAAAAGAATGCTTACTTTATTTTTATTTTTTAATCGAACGCTGATGCCGTCAGCACTTCACTTTATGTGTCTTCTCCTGAACTCGGCACAGGTGACGGCGGTGGCTATGGCTACGTTCAGACTTTCAGCGGTATGGTTTCCGGTGTTGTAGTTGGGGATGAGCAGCCTGTGCGTGACTTTTTCGCGGATGACGGGAGAGATGCCGTTGCCTTCGTTACCCATCACGATGATGCCGTTGGCTGTCAGCTGCTTCTCGTAGATGTTTTCTCCGTCAAGCAGGGTTCCGTAGACAGGGCAGGTGGCTTGGGCCAGCAGCTCCGGCAGGCTGCAATATATAATATGTACGTGCGCGATGCTGCCCATCGTCGCCTGTACCACTTTCGGGTTGTAGACGTCTGCCGTGTCTTCTGAGCAATAGATGGTGCTGATGCCAAACCAGTCGGCTATGCGGATGATGGTGCCCACGTTGCCGGGATCCTGCACGCCGTCCAGCGCAAGGCACAGCTCGTTGTCGCCGGGGAGGGTGACTTCAGTCGAGTCGGGAATGCGGAAGAGGGCCAGCACTTCCTGCGGATGCTGCAGGAAACTGATGCGCTGCAGTTCGTCCTCGGTGACGGCTGTTGCGTCGGCGCGCGCTGTAGTGGAAAAGATGGAGTGGGGGATAAAGCCGGCCTGAAGCAGGTCTGCCACGACCTTTGGCCCTTCAGCCACGAAGAGGCCTTCGCGTTTGCGGTACTTCTTCGACTCTAATGAGCGTATCAGGTGTATTTGGTTCTTGCTAATCATCGTGTTTTTACCAAATTTTCTGCAAAAGTACGAAAAAATAATTTTTTTTTGTTACTTTTGCACGAAAATGAAACAGAGAGTCATCATCATCATACTGACACTTGCTGTCATGGTCGCCTGCTCAGAGACCAAATATGTCGCTGACGGACAGTATCTGCTTAACCGTGTTCAGTTGATTGACGACGAGAAAACACCCGGCATCAACACGGCAGAGCTGAAGGAGTTTGTGCGCCAGCGCGGCAACTCACGGTGGTTTTCGGCAGTAAGGATACCGTTGCGCACCTATTCCCTCTCAGGGCGTGATACCACGCGCTGGGTTAACCGCATGTTGCGCTCCATAGGTGAGGCGCCAGTCTTGTACGACTCTGCCCAGACCGCGCTGTCGGCCAAGAGTATTCAGGCGCAGATGCAGAACATGGGTTATCTTCGTGCGAAGGTTGACGTGGAAATCTTGACCAAAGGCAAAAAGCTCACCACCCAATATCATCTGCACCCGGGAAGGCCTTATTTTATTCACAACATGTCGTACGAGATACGCGACTCCGTCATTGCCCAGCTGTTGCAGATGGACAAAAAGGAGAACCAGGGCCTTCTGCCGGGTATGGTGTTCAACGTGGAAAACTTGGACGCCGAGCGCAAGCGCATCACTAACATACTGACTGACAGCGGTTACTACCGATTTAATAAAGATTTTATTACCTACCGTGCCGACTCCGTCGAGGGGAGCACCTTTGTAGACCTGACGTTAGTGCTTCACCGCTATAGCAACGGTGAGGTGTCTTCGGTTCCCCACCAGAAGTACACCATCCGTAATGTTGAGTTTACCAGCGGCAACGCCAACGATTCCGTCGTCCATCTGCGGCAGGGTGTGCTCCGCAGCAATAATTTCATACAGGAAGGGCAGCCCTATTCTGCCTCTGCCCTGCAGTCCAGCTATAACCACTTCGGACGGTTAGGGGCTGTCCGTTATACTAACATCTCATTCACGGAAGTGCCGGATACGACGCTGCTTGACTGCAAATATACAATTACCACCAACAAGCCCTCCACGATATCGTTCCAGCCTGAAGGTACTAATACCGCTGGCGACTTGGGCGCCGCTGTCTCACTGACTTACCAGAACCGTAACCTTTTCCGCGGTTCTGAAAATCTGTCCGTTGAGCTGCGTGGAGCATACGAGGCCATCAGGGGGTTAGAGGGCTATTCCAATTCTGACTATTTGGAGTACAGCCTGCAGACGCGGCTGTCCTTTCCCCGCTTTATTGTACCTTTCCTCTCTCAGGCTGTCCGTCGGCAGGCCAATGCCACTTCCGAGGTGTCGTTGCGTTACGACATGCAGAACCGTCCGGAGTTTCGCCGTCGTGTTTTTTCCGCCGGTTGGAAATACAAGTGGGAGAATGCGCGCCGTCACAACCGTTACCAGTTGGATGTGCTGGACCTTAACTTCATCTCGATGCCTTGGGTCAGCGTTAAGTTTCGTGAAGAATACCTTGACGATACCAAGTCGCGCAACGTAATCCTGCTTTATAACTATGCCGACCTCTTCATTATGAAGACGGGTTTCCGCTATGCCTATAATAATGGAAACTATGCCATTAAGACCAATGTGGAAACGGCTGGCAATTTGCTGGACCTTGCTGCACATACGCTGAAGTTTCACAAGAACGGGCTGGGACAGTCTACTTTCCTTGATATTGCCTTTGCACAATATGTCAAAGGCGATGTCGACTTTGCCCGCTACTTCCATTTGGACTACCGTCGTCAGCTGGTGTTCCACGTTGGCTTCGGCATAGCCTATCCTTATGGCAACAGCAATGTGCTGCCCTTTGAGAAACGCTATTTCTCTGGCGGTGCCAACAGTGTCCGTGGCTGGAGTGTCCGCAGTCTGGGGCCGGGAAACTATAGCCGTGGCGGTGGTGCCATCGACTTCATCAATCAGACGGGTGACATGAAACTGGACCTGAACCTGGAGTACCGCGCCCACCTGTTCTGGAAATTCGGAGGCGCCCTTTTTGTCGATGCTGGTAATGTGTGGACGCTTCGCGATTACGATGCGCAGCCCGGCGGCCAGTTCCGTTTCTCCGAGTTCTGGCGTCAGTTAGCCGTCAGCTATGGCTTAGGTATCCGCCTGAACTTTGACTATTTCATTCTGCGCTTTGATATGGGTATGAAGGCTGTTAATCCTGACTACGAAACCGAAAAGGAACATTTTCCGATTATTCATCCCAAGCTGAGTCGTGACTTTGCTTTTCATTTCGCGGTAGGCTTGCCATTTTAATCAGCCATTTTCCGTCGCGTCTGACCATCAGAACGGTGAAGTCTGCCTCATCCACCAAGTGTGCGGGCTTCCCTATAGAGTCTGTGCACACCCAGTTGTTCACCCGTAGC
This sequence comes from Prevotella sp., assembly GCA_017458125.1. Taxonomy (GTDB): domain Bacteria; phylum Bacteroidota; class Bacteroidia; order Bacteroidales; family Bacteroidaceae; genus Prevotella. The sequence goes on along the minus strand of JAFTGB010000058.1, from coordinate 32,046 downwards.
GTGGCCTGTCCTGATGTGTCGTTGTCCAGTTGCAGGTCAGTAACGCTTACTGTCGTAGGCTCCTCGCGGCTGTTGATGACATCCACATCCGCTTCAGTGATGTTTGAGGCCATCAGCTGGAGCCATTTGCTGCTTTCTTCTGTTATATGGTGGCTGGCTTCCTCGAAGTCGTAGTTGAAATAGGCTTCAGCCCATTGCTTTGCCACCAGTTCCGCGTCCTTGGCACTGCTGTCAGAGTTCTCGCAACTTGTCGTCATCAATAGGATGGTGAATAGCAATAAAACCTGTTTCATAACATTAAATATCTGAAAATTCTCTGCAAAGATAATCAAAAAGTGTCTACTTTTTATTAATTTTGCACGAAATTTGATTGAAACAATGTTGAAGTTTATTTCGTTTGGTAGCGGGAGCAGTGGAAACTGCTATTTGTTGATGACGCCTACTGATGCCCTCATCATTGATATTGGTGTGGGTATCAGGGGGTTGAAGAAGGACTTCCGAACCTATGGTGTCAGTCTTTCTCAAGTGCACAACGTGCTCATCACCCACGACCATGCCGACCATATCAAGTCTGTGGGCTCTTTCAGCCACGACTATAATATTCCCGTCTATGCTACTCGTGAAGTGCATAGCGGAATTAACCGTAACTATTGCGTCACGCAGAAAATCGCCGATGACATGGTTCACTATATAGAAAAAGGTGTAACCGTAGAAATTGGTGATTTCCGTGTCACTCCCTTTGGCGTTCCCCACGACAGCAGTGATAATGTAGGCTATTACATTGAGGGAGGCGACACGAATTTCTGTATCATTACGGATGCCGGTTGTGTTACTGATGACATGAAGCCTTACATTGCCAAAGCCCGTCACCTGGTTATTGAGGCCAACCATGACGAAGAGATGGTGCAGGGCGGTCCTTATCCTCAGTTCCTCAAGAGCCGTATACTCTCGACGACGGGTCATCTCAGTAATCATAATTGTGCTATTGCCATTGCCGAGAATATGTCTGAACAGTTGCGTAATGTCTGGCTCTGTCACCTTAGCGAGGAGAACAACCATCCTGAGCTGGCCCGTAAAACCGTCGAGGCCGTCCTTCGCAGCTACGGTGTTGTTGCCGGTGTCGATTTCCGCATGGAAGTGCTCAAGCGTAATACCCCTACAGGTCCTTTTGAGCTGGACTGACAGCGACAGTTTGATAAAAACAACGCACCCACAACAGCTGATGTCAGCGGTTGTGGGTGCGATAGTTTTTAGTGCCGGTTACTTAACCGGAATCTTGTCGACGCGCTTCTGGTGACGGCCGCCCTCGAAGGAGGCAGTGAAGAACTCGTCCATAATCTTCTCGGCAGTCTTGTTGTCGATGAAGCGTCCGGGCATGACGAGCACGTTGGCATCGTTATGCTGACGGATGAGGTGTGCAATCTCGGGAATCCAAGCCAGTCCGGCGCGCACGCCCTGATGCTTGTTCAGCGTGATGCTGATGCCTTCGCCCGAGCCGCAGATGCCGATGCCCGGGTACACTTCGCCGCTCTCGATACCCTCAGCCAATGCGTGGCCGAAGTCTGGGTAGTCGACGCTGGCGTCACTCCACGTTCCGTAGTCCTTGTACGGATAGCCGTGCTCCTCCAGATACTGGATGACGTATTTTTTCAGAGGGTAGCCTGCGTGGTCACAGGCTACTCCTACGGTTTTTACTTCCATAATGCTATTGTTTTTAATGATGGTTTAAGCCAAGAGTTTCTTGACTTGCTCGTAGACGTTCTGTCCCGTGAAGCCCAGTTTCTCGTCAAGCACCTTGTAGGGAGCGGAGAATCCGAAACTCTCCAGACCCCATACACAGCCGTCGGCACCTACCAGACCTTCCAGGTTGACGGGCAGACCGGCGGTGAGGCCGAACTTCTTCTTGCCTGCAGGCAGCACACTCTGCTGATACTCCTTCGGCTGTGAGCGGAACAGTCCCTCGGAAGGCACGCTGACCACACGTGTCTTGATGCCGTCGGCAGCAAGCAGCTTAGCGCCAGCCTCTAAGGTAGACACCTCGGAGCCGGAAGCCAGCAGGATGACGTCATAGTTGTCGTCCGAACCGGCGACGACGTAAGCGCCCTTCGTAGCCTGTGTGTAGTCGTTGCCCTCAGGCAGCATCTCTATGTTCTGACGCGAGAAGATGAGGGCCGTCGGCGTGTCGGTGTTCTCCATGGCCATGCGCCAGCAGACGGTAGTCTCCTCGGCATCGGCGGGACGGACAACCAGTACGCTGTTCTTGCCGTGGTGGTTCTTCAGCTTCTCCATCAGACGGATCTGAGCCTCCTGCTCTACGGGCTCGTGGGTAGGACCATCCTCGCCTACGCGGAAGGCGTCGTGTGTCCAGATGAACTTGACGGGCAACTCCATGAGGGCTGCCATGCGGACGGCGGGCTTCATGTAGTCGGAGAATACGAAGAAGGTGCCGCAGGCGGGGATGACACCGCCGTGCAGAGCCATGCCGATGCAGCAGCAGGCCATGGTCAGTTCGGCCACGCCAGCCTCAAAGAAGGCACCGCTGAAGTCGCCGCGAACGATGTCGTGGGTCTTCTTCAGGAAGCCGTTGGTGTTGTCGGAGTTCGACAGGTCGGCAGAAGCACAGATCATGTTGGGAACCTGCTCGGCCAGCTGTCCAAGGACAGCAGCAGAGGCGCTGCGCGTTGCCGAGCCCGGTTTCTGCTCCACCTTCGACCAGTCGATGACGGGAGCCTTTCCGCTGAACCATTCCTCCATCTGCTTGGCCTGTACGGGATGTCCCTTGGCCCACTCAGCCTTCTCGGCGTAGCGCTCAGCCACGATTTTCTTCAACTCCTCGCGGCGGTTGGCATAGAGCTCTTCCACCTCAGGGAATATCTGGAACGGATTCTCCGGGTCGGCACCCAGATTCTTCATAGTCTGGATATAGTTGTCGCCACCCAAAGGAGCACCGTGGGTAGCGCAGTTGCTTTCATACGATGAACCGTCGGCCTTGCGGGCACCCTTGCCCATGACGCAGTGACCGATGATGAGGCTGGGGCGCTCCTGCTCTTTCTGCGCATTGCAGATAGCTTCGCGAATCTGGTCGACGTCGTTGCCGTCAATCTTCTGCACATACCATCCCCAAGCCTCGTACTTCTTAGCGGTGTCCTCGCTGGTCACCACCTCGGTCTTGGTGCTGAGCTGGATGTCATTAGCGTCGTAGAACATGATGAGGTTGTCGAGTCCCAAGTTACCGGCAATGCGTCCTGCACCCTGCGAAATCTCCTCCTGCACGCCGCCGTCGGAAATGTAGGCGTATATCGTCTGGTTCATCACGTTGCCTAAGCGAGCCTTCAGGAATTTTGCTGCGATGGCAGCACCCACGGCGAACGTGTGGCCCTGGCCCAACGGACCGGACGTGTTCTCTATGCCGCGTGCTATCTCGCGCTCGGGGTGACCGGGCGTCACCGACCCCCACTGGCGCAGGTTCTTCAGGTCGTCCAGCGTGTATTTGCCGATGAGGCACAGCTGGCTGTAGAGCATGGGTGCCATGTGTCCGGGATCGAGGAAGAAACGGTCGCGTCCTTCCCATGCCGGGTTCTCGGGGTCGTAGACCAGAAATTCAGAGTACAGCGTGTTGATGAAGTCAGCGCCACCCATGGCACCGCCAGGGTGTCCCGACTTGGCTTTTTCCACCATAGAGGCAGCAAGGATGCGGATGTTGTCCGCAGCCCGGTTCATAATCTTGTTGTCGTTCTTCATAATTTTAAGTATAAGTAATGTTACAGTTCTATCGATTAGGAAAACTATCTGCAAATATACGAATAATTTTCCATTCTCCGTTTCTTTTTAAGATTATTTTGTGAAGAAACGACCTTTGGCAAAGAAAATGAAACAAAATAATAAGACAGGACGCTCTCACAGCGTCCTGTCCCGTAACTTTGTAATATAATAAAGTTAAAGAATCGTCTTGACAGCTTCAAGCATACCCTTCTCCTGGATGATGTCGAGGAACTGCTTGACCATCTGGTTCAGACCCTTCACCTTGTTGAGGTCTTCCTGCCAGATGAACTCAGCACCGAGCACGCCGTCGGTCACCTTCTGGGTGTCGCCGGTAGCCCACAGTTCCTTCAGCAGGTCCATAATCTTCTGGTCGTCGTTGGGTACAATCTCCACACCGTCGGCACGCTTGCCACCCTTGTAGTAGGTGATGATGGCGGCCAGACCGAACACCAGTCCCTTGGGCAGTTCACCCTTGCGCTCCAGATAGGTCTTCACACCGGGCAGGTCGCGAGCCTGGAACTTGGGGAACGAGTTCAGCATGATGCTCGTCACCTGGTGGTCGACGAACGGGTTGTCGAAGCGCTCCAGCACGTCGGCGGCAAACTTCTGCAGCTCGTCCAAGGGCAGGTCGAGGGTCTGCATCAGCTCGTCGAACTGTACCTTGTGGATGTACTTCGAGATGACTTCATGGTTGCAGGCGTCACGCACGATGTTGACACCGCTCAGGAAGGCCACAGGAGACAGCACGGTGTGCGGGCCGTTCAGCAGCGTCACCTTACGCTTGTGGTAGGGCTCCTCCGAGGGTACGAAGAGCACATGCAGTCCGGCCTTGTCGGCTGGGAACTCGTTGGCCACCTCTTTCGGTGCCTCGATAACCCACAGGTGGAAGTTCTCGGCCTGTACGACGAGGTTGTCGCGGTAGCCCACCTTCTCCTGAATCTGGGCAATCTCCTTGCGGGGGAAGCCCGGTACGATGCGGTCTACCAGCGTAGCGTAGACACCGCAGCACTCGTCGAACCACTTCTTGAAGTCTGCGGGCAGCTGCCACAACTCAATATACTTGTTGATGCAGTCCTTCAGCACATGGCCGTTCAGGAAGATGAGCTCGCAGGGGAAGATGATGAGACCCTTCGTGGGGTCGCCGTTGAAGGTCTGCCAGCGGCGGTACAGCAGCTGCACCAGCTTGCCGGGGTAGGACGAAGCAGGCTTGTCCTCCAGCTTGCAGGCGGGGTCGAAGGCGATGCCAGCCTCCGTAGTGTTCGAGATGACGAAACGGATTTCGGGCTGGTCGGCCAGTGCCATGAAGGCATCGTTCTGCGAGTAGGGGTTCAGTGCGCGGCTGATGACGTCGATACGCTCCAGCGTGTTCACGGGCTGTCCGTTCTCGCGGCCCTGCAGGTTGACGTGATACAGACAGTCCTGGCCGTTGAGCCACTCTACCATACCCTTGTCAATGGGCTGTACGACGACGACAGAGCCATTGAAGTTGGTCTTCTGGTCCATGTTCCAGATAATCCAATCAACGAATGCGCGGAGGAAGTTACCTTCACCGAACTGAATCACCTTTTCAGGCATGACGCTCTTAGGAGCGAAGTGTTTGTTTAGCGGTTTCATACTGTTGTTATGTTTTACGATAGTTTGTTTTAAAATGTGATGCAAAGTTACGAAAATATTTCGTAATACGTGCCGTTTTCACGTTATTTAAGACGTTAACGTTTACGAACTACTGTTTCATGAGGTAAGCCTTGAAGTCGTCGAAGCTGTTTGTCATTTCCACGCTCTGCTTTTCGCCCTCCATGAAAGCCTTCAGCCTGTCGGGAATTTCGATGTCGATGCCCAGGATGTCATCCACCTTCTCCTTGAACTTGGCCGGGTGGGCGGTCTCGCAGAACACGCCAATCTCGCCGTCGCGCAGTCCGTCTTTCAGAGCCTGATAACCGCAAGCTCCGTGTGGGTCAAGTACATAGCCCGTCTCCTTGTAGCACTGCTTCATGGTCTGCTTGATCTGTTCGTCGCTGTATGTAGCTCCGCTGATGAGTGCCGTAATGGCCTTGTGGGTCTGCTCTTCCGTCAGCTCCCCGTTCTTGGAGTACAGGTTCACGATGCGTGCAAAATTCGACGGGTCGCCCACGTCCATGGCATTGGCCAGGGTTTGTATGCTGGCCTTAGGCTCGTACTTGCCCGTCTTGAGATACTGGTAGACGACGTCGTTGGCGTTGTTGGCGGCGATGAAGCGGCTGACGGGCAGTCCCATCTGGTGTCCGAAAAGGGCGGAGCAGATGTTGCCGAAGTTGCCTGAGGGAACGCACATCACCAGTGATTTGCTATTTGACGATTTGCTATTGACGATTTGTTCCTTCAGTCGTGCGTAGGCGTTAAAGTAGTAGAAGGCTTGCGGCAGGAAACGTGCCACGTTGATGCTGTTGGCCGACGTCAGGCGCATGTGGCGGTTCAGCTCCTCGTCCATGAAAGCCGACTTCACCAGTCGCTGACAGTCGTCGAACACGCCGTCCACCTCGACGGCAGTGATGTTCTGTCCCAGCGTAGTGAACTGGCACTCCTGTATGGGGCTCACCTTGCCCTTGGGGTAGAGAACGTAGACATGTATGCCCTCGACGCCTAAGAACCCGTTGGCCACGGCACTGCCCGTGTCGCCGCTGGTGGCCACCAGCACGTTGACCACGCCGTCGGCAGCTCCCGCACGCCGGCGCAGGAAGTAGCCCAACAGTCGCGCCATGAAGCGTGCACCCACGTCTTTGAAGGCCAGCGTGGGCCCGTGGAACAGTTCCAGCGCATAGATGTTGGGGCTGACCTCCACTACAGGGCAGTCGAAGCTCAGTGTGTCGTAGACGATGTCCTGCAGGGCATCCATGTCCACGTCGTCGCCAAAGAAGTTGCTGGCCACGTTGTAGGCGATGTCCCTGAACGACAGGGTGTGGATGTCGTCGAAGAATTGTTTGGGCAGCCTGTGTATCTTTTCCGGCATGTAGAGTCCGCGGTCCTCTGCCAGTCCTTTTACGACCGCCTTTTCCAGGTCGGCCACAGGTGCCTGTCCGTTGGTGCTATAATATTTCATAGGTTGAAGTTTTTCTGTCCGTTTGTTGCTCTTTGCTGTCTTTGTTCACACCAGCTCCACGCTGTTGATGTCCTGCTCTTTCTCGCAATAGTGGCACGTCAGTAGGTTGTTCTCCACATGGAAGTGGGTGAGCATGGGTTCGTTGTTGGTGATGCACTTGGGGTTGTTGCATTTGACTATTCCGTAGATGTCATCCGGTGTCGTAACCGTTTTTTTCTCAACCACTTCAAAGTCTTTGATAATGTTTAGCACCACATTCGGCGCCACCACGGAGAGCCGTGAAATCTCCTCATCGGTGAAGAACTTGTTCTCCACCTTGATGATGCCTTTGTGTCCCAGCTTCTTCGAGCGGAAGTTGTAGCCGATGGTCACTGGCGTGTCCAGCTCGGCCAGCTTCAGCAGTTGAGCTACCTGATAGGTTTTACCGGAGGGGATGTGGTCTATGACGGTGCCGTTCTGGATGGCGGCGACCAGCATTTCGTTTTTGTTCATGCGATGATGGTTTTGTCGTTACGTACTTCCTCTAAGCTAATGCCCAGCACGTCACAGAAGATGGCCTGGCGGGCATAGAGCCCGTTGCCGGCCTGCTGTATGTAGTAGGCGTGCGGGTTCTCGTCCACGTCGTAGGCTATCTCGTTGACGCGTGGCAGCGGGTGCAGTATCTTCATGTTGGGCTTGGCCAGCCGCAGTGTGTCGTTGTTCAGTATGTAGACGTTCTTTACCCGTTCGTACTCCATGAGGTCCGAGAAGCGTTCCTTCTGCACGCGTGTCATATAAAGGATGTCGGCGTCGGCTATCACTTTCTCGTTGAAGGCCGTGTGCTCCTGGTACCGTATGCCGTAGTTCTTGCAGTACAGCTTGTACTCCTGCGGCATGGCCAGTTCCTTGGGTGCTATGAAGTGGAATGTGGGGTTGAAGTGTCTCATGGCCATGATGAGCGAGTGCACGGTGCGTCCATACTTCAGGTCGCCCACCAGGTATATGTTCAGGTTTTCCAGCGTGCCCTGCGTCTTGTAGATGGAGTACAGGTCGAGCATACACTGCGAGGGGTGCTGGTGTGCGCCGTCTCCGGCGTTGACGATGGGCACCTTCGATACCTCCGAGGCATATTGTGCGGCGCCCTCTATGTAGTGGCGCATGACGATGACGTCGGCATAGTTGGCCACCATTGATATGGTGTCCTTCAGCGTTTCGCCCTTCGTGCCACTGGTGATCTTGGGGTCGGCGAACCCGATGACGCGCGCTCCGAGCCGGTTGGCTGCCGTCTCGAACGACAGGCGTGTCCTGGTGGACGGTTCGAAGAAGAGCGTGGCCACCACCTTGCCTTTCAGCAGTTCGCGGTTGGGATGGCGCTCGAACTCCTGTGCCATCTCAATCATGTAGCATATCTTCTCCTTCGTCAGATTGGCTATCGTTACAAAATCGTGCTTCTCCATTATGCGTAATTTGTTTTTGATGCCACAAAATTACACATAATTTTTTAATTTCGCACGCTATTTCAGAAGTTTTTTGTAATTTTGCAGTCATTAATGCAGAAAGAGCAGTATTTATGAGAAAAGCCATCATAATCACCTTGTGGACTTTGCTGCTGGTCACCGTACTTGCCGTCACGGCAGCTTTCTACGCCATCAGTCAGGGCTGGATAGGCTACATGCCCCCCATAGAGAACCTCCAGAACCCCATCAGCCGCTACGCCACGCAGGTCATCTCGGCCGATGGTGCCGTCATGGGTACGTGGAACTACAACCGCGAGAACCGCATCATGGTAGACTACTCCCAGCTGTCGCCCTCGTTAGTGCAGGCCTTGGTAGCCACCGAGGACGTGCGCTACTACGACCATTCTGGCATCGACTTCTATGCTCTGGGGCGTGCCGTCGTCAAGCGCGGCATCATGGGGCAGAAAAGTGCCGGCGGCGGCTCCACCATCACTCAGCAGCTGGCCAAGCAGCTCTACTCCGAGACGGCGGGCAGCGTGCTGGAGCGCCTGCTGCAGAAACCTATCGAGTGGGTGATAGCCGTCAACCTGGAGCGTCACTACACCAAGGACGAGATTATCGCCATGTATCTCAACTACTTCGACTTCCTGCACAACGCCGTAGGCATCAAGACGGCGGCCAACACCTACTTCGGCAAGGAGCCCGGCGAGCTCACCGTGTCGGAGTCGGCATTGCTCGTCGGACTGTGCAAGAACCCCTCCTATTTCAATCCTGTACGCCACCCGGAGCGCTCGCTGGAGCGCCGTAACGTCGTGCTGCACCAGATGGAGAAGGCCGGTTACCTGACCCCGCAGCAGTACGACAGCTGTGCCGCCACCCCGCTGGGCCTGAAGTTCCGCGTCGCTGACCACAAGGACGGCATCGCCGTCTACTTCCGCGACTTCCTGCGCCGCTACATGATGGCCAAGCAACCCCAGCGCCGCGACTACCCGGTGTGGAACATGGTGCGCTTCCACATCGACTCCATCAACTGGGAGACCGACCCTCTCTACGGCTGGTGCTACAAGAACCGCAAGAAGGACGGACAGCCCTACAACATCTACACCGACGGGTTGAAGGTCTACACCACCATCGATTCCCGCATGCAGGAGCATGCCGAGAAGGCGCTGCGTGAGCATGTCGCAGGCTTTCTGCAGCCCGCCTTCGACAAGGAGAACCGCGGGCGCGCCAACGCACCCTACTCGGGCAACCTCACGCCCCAGCAGCTGAGCGCCATACTCATGCGCTCCGTCCGCCAGTGCGAGCGCTACCGGGTCATGAAGGCCTCCGGAGCCACCGAAGAACAGATTATGAAAGCCTTCCGCACCAAGACCGAGATGAGCGTCTTCACCTACCACGGCGAGAGGGACACCCTACTCACACCCCTCGACTCCATACGTTATTATAAGAGGTTCCTGCGCGCAGGCATGATGAGCATGTGTCCGCAGAACGGGCACGTCAAGGCGTACGTCGGCGGACTCGACTTCACCCACTTTGCCTACGACATGGCCATGGAGGGCCGTCGTCAGGTGGGCTCCACCATCAAGCCCTTCCTCTACTCGCTGGCCATGGAGAACGGCTTCACGCCCTGCGACGTGGCCCCTAACGTGCAGCAGACCTACGTCGTGGCCGGACAGCCGTGGACACCACGTAACGGCAGCCGTTCGCGCTATGGCGAGATGGTGACGCTGAAGTGGGGACTGCAGCAGTCCAACAACTGGATATCGGCCTACCTCATGAGCAGGCTCAGTCCCCAGGCCTTTGTCACTCTGCTCCACGAGTATGGCATCCGCAACCCCGAAATTCATCCTTCCATGGCACTCTGCCTTGGCCCTTGCGACATCACTGTGGGCGAGATGGTCAGTGCCTACACCACCTTCGCCAACAACGGCATCCGTGCTGCCCACATGTTCGTCACCAAGATTGAGGACAACGAGGGCAACGTCATCACCCGCTTCCAGCCCCGCATGAACGAGGTCATCAGCTCCGAGAGCGCCCGCAGGATGCTCTACATGCTGAAGGCCGTCGTCGACGGTGGCACGGCCGGACGGTTGCGCTTCCGCTACAACCTCAACAACGAGATAGCGGGCAAGACTGGTACCACCAACAACAACAGCGACGCCTGGTTCATGGGCATCGTGCCCACGCTGGTCACCGGCGTGTGGGTGGGTGGTGACGACCGCGACATTCACTTCGACACCATGACCATGGGGCAGGGTGCCACTATGGCGCTGCCAGTCTTTGCCTACTACATGCAGCGCCTCTACAAGGACAAGACTTTAGGCTACAGTGCTGATGCCACCTTTGACCTGCCTGAGGGCTATAACCCCTGCCAGAGCGCTGCCGCCCTGCCGGAAGAGGAATCCCCTGAGGGTGCTGGTATCGAAGACATTTTTGAGTAATTGTTTTTTTATTCCACCTCTACGATGAGCGGCTGCCGTATGCCTTGCAGCTGCTCATCGGCCAGCAGGTGCCAGTGAGCCATGGTGCTGACGTCGTAGCAGCTCCACGCAGAGCCGAAATAGTAGGTGAAGGGCCGTCCATCGTAGTTGCGTACGATGCCGACGGCATGGCGCGGCGTACCCTCCAGCACGACGGCCTCGTCGACGGCAGCAGGGTAGAGCGTGCCGACGTATATCTGCGACTGGTGCACCCGTGGGTTGTCCGTGGGGTCGGCATACAGCACGCTGCCAGTGGTGACGACCGGCTGCTCTCCGCCGTGGAGCACCACGCCCGTGGCTAATGCCATGGGGTAGCGGATGCCGTCATACCATACGGTCATGCGGTTGAAGTGCGACCCCTTGTCCAGACTGATGCGGCGGTGTTCCGTCACACCGTCGGCAGTGGTGCCGTAGGTCAGTTCGGCGGTGAAGCGCAGCGGTCCGTTGTCAAGTATCTGGCAGTTCTCGTAACAGTAGGGGAATATCAGCTGTCCGTCTTTCATCAGGGCTGGCGTGCCGCAGCCGAGTGTGGGCCCCACGCTGTAGGCATCCATGCCTTCGCCGTGGTCCAGGTGGAACGTGGTGTTCAGGAAACACTCCTCGCCCGCCTCTTTCATGCCTGCCTTCTTGAGGGAGTCGCCCTTGTGCCAGCCCCACATGTGCAGACGGTAGCGGTGCTCAGCCACTAACTCTGGTGTATTCTTCACCCAGACGTCGGTGCCGAACGACCGCTCGCCAGTCCGCTGCAAGGCTGGGCCGTAGAAACGGTAGATGCCGCGGTCGTTCTCCCACGTCAGGTCGTCGAGGCGCTCGGCATAGACGCGCCCGAAGACGTATGGCTTGAACGTGGTTGGCCGTCCTTTCGTGATGGTGTATACGGCCTTGCCGCCAGGCTGTAGTGCGACGCTGACGAGCAGTCGGCCGTCGTGGCTCTTCTGGTGGGTCACCTCCTGCCGCAGGGCGTTGCGCACTGTCAGCGGTTCATCCGTGCCGACTCCCAGCAGCCGGCATACGGCCTGCAAGTCGGCCTCCGCCACCTCCTGCCGTTGCAGCGCGGTGGGGTTGGTCACGGTCATGGTCACGGTCTGCGCCGCGCCCCTCTGCAGCAGCGGTATGGCCGTCAGCAGCAGCAATATGAAAATCGTTTTCTTCTTCATTAGCGCAAATATAGTCTTTTTATCGCATTTAACGTCCAATGTGGTGCGACATTTAAAATAGTTTATGACTTTCTGCGCTTTTCTGGTGTCTGAGCGGCCCCGTCCAGGCGGCAGGTGTCACAGCCGGCTCCTCTCGGCATTGCCGGCACCGGTGCCCCTGTACTTCGACGGGGTGACGTTGAAGCGATAGCGCAGGGAGAGGGTGACGCAGCGGGAGTCGTTATCCTCCATCTTGGTAAACATGAAGCGATTGCTGTAGATCGTGAAGCGACTGATACCCCCGTTGAAGATATCGTTGCCTGAGAGTTTGATGTTAAGGCGACGTTTGCAGAAATCTTTGCTGACACTGAGGGTGAATATTGGGTTTGTACATTCTGATATGGCATTGGCTCCAGTACAGCCATGTGTGTGCATATTGAAGTCCCCCTGTAGTAACCAGTCATGAGGTAGTGCAAGGATGTTGCCCAGTTGTAACGTCATCATAGGTTGGTTGAAGCTCTTCTGCTCGCCTCTGAACTCTGCTTTGAACCACGGCTTCATCAATGAGATATTGTATTGTGGAGTCCATGTGACCTCATGAGCCAATTTTATATTCTTCTGTGCTCCTAATGTGACAATAAGCCAATCAGCATGGTCATAGTTCTTATGGGTAACGAGGTTCACCTTGCTATCATTCTCCAAACTTCCTGCTGTGTAAAGGATTGGATCTACGCAATGAGAGAAGTTGACATTGAGAAATAGCCATTTCCACATAGCCATTGTGCTCACGTTGTGGTATTTGACAGGCTTCAGATAGGGATTACCTGTCTGCAGGTTCAGACGGTTCTCATAGATGACATCACTGCTCAACTGCCAATAGGACGGGCGCGTGGTACGCTTGGCATAGCTGAAGGATAATTGCAGATTCTTCACAGACGTTGATAGTGATACAGATGGAAAGAAGTCATCGTAGGTACGACTTTGATCGTCGCGACGGATGCCACCAACGAAGTATTCCGACGCCACATGCTCATAGCGCAAACCTGCAGACAACTGAAAGCGACCAATCTGTTGGCGTAGCTCTATAAACGGGGCAATGTTGCTCTCGTGCTGTTCGTTATTGCTATTGGCAATGTATCCCTCGGGGTTCTCGAAATTGCTTTTCCACCGGGTGTTGGTATATTCTTCACCCACCGCTATCTGTCCTTTCAGCAGCGGATAGCTTAAGATGAGTTTCTCGGCCAACAGGTTGCTGTGTGTGAGGTTTTCCGTATTCACGTCGCGGTCTAAGTCCTTGTCGCTGAGTTCCTGCTGCTGCTTCTGGTTACGCTGCTTCCGGAAAGTGTAGTCAGCGTTGAAATCGATTCCGAGTTTATCCACCTTGCCTGTGTAGTAAAGATTCACCTGGTGGTTTGGCACGCCCTCGGCTCTTCTCACACCACTGTTTTGCAAATGGTCGTAGGTGTTGCCGTCATAATGTATATCGTCGTCATATTCGTCCCAAGTCTTTACATAGTCATAGGTGTTCTGATAGAATCCGCCAAAGGAGTTGTTGTCGTTCAACTGGTAGTTAAAGCCTGCCCTTCCCTCAAAATAGGGATTGCGCTCAACATCAGTCTGCCGGTTAGTAATCACCCATAGCGTGTCGGCAAAGACAGTTTGCTCAAACTCCCCGTTACTACATCTTTTATTGTATGCGCCGAAGAGATTGGCGAACAGTTCCAATCCTCCTGTACGATAGGTCAGGTTGATGCGCTCGTTGTTGGCATAGCCGCGTCCCTTACGACTCCAGGATGTCAGTTCTACACCCAGGCCCTCGCCTACAGTACGCTTGGTGTGAATGATGATCACTGCATTGATTGATGCATCATATCGGACTCCTGGATTCTGAATCACCTCCACGCTCTTGATATTGTCCGACTGGATGTTCTTCAGTTCCTGCAAGTCAGTCAACTTGCGGTTGTTCAGGTAAATCTGTGGCACACCCTTTCCTAATATTTCGAAGGTCTCGCCCTTCTTCGAGATGGTGGGCACACGCGAAAGCACATCCTCGGCCGTACCCAGCCGCTCCATGACCGTGCCTTCCACATTCAGAACAAGAGAATTGCCTTGCAGCTGCACCTTCGGCCGCTCGCCTGTTACTACAATGCCTTTGATGGTCTGTGCTTCCGGCCTGATTTGGATGGCACCAACTTGTTCTTTGCTGCACAAACGATAAGTGGTCTGATAGCCGACGAAGGAGATGCGGGCCAAAACTGGTATTACATCGCAGGGGATGACGAAAACGCCAGCCTCGTTGCTCACGCCTCCACCGATGACGGTTGAGTCTGATGGGTGAAGCAGGTAAATATTGGCGTAAGGCACGGGCTGGCGGTTCTCGTCGATGATGGTGCCCGAAAGATGGCGCTCGGTCTTACGGGTACATTCTACATAGATATCATGCTCTCCACGTTTCACGACCCGTATGGGATAGAAGCCGATGATCTGCATGAGGGCATCGGTGAACGACTTGTGCTTGATACTGGTTGTTACGCGGAAGTCCTCCAGCTCATTATACATGAAGCTGATGGTATAGTCGCGCGACTGTTCGTTGAGATCGCGCAGAGCCTCAGACAACGATACGTTATCGTAGGTACGTGTGACCTTCTGCCCCTGAGCATTGACAAAACAGCAAAGGGCAATAAGAGAAATAATAAGGCGCTTCATCATCTGACAATCAATTTACGATCCTCAACAGCCAGATTGACCTGTTCGAACATATTCAACTTCTCTATGACTTCCTGCAGACTCTCGTCCTGATTCCATACGAAATAGAAACGAAGCTCGCTGGCCTGCCCGTTCTGCAAGTCTATGTCAAGGTGATGATAGGCCGCAATGTCCTTGGCGATGCTGTCAAGTGTGACGTTGTCAAAGACATAGGAAGCCTCACCCCCGGCCCCTCTCCCAAGGAGAGGGGAATGTTTAGACTTGCTGACGGAATCTTCTGCTGTAGAGCTATATACTTCCCTCTCCTTAGGAGAGGGGCCAGGGGTGAGGCTCCAAACGGCAGCGATGGCAATGCCAGACAACGTTAATACGCCAATGAGTACGGCAGCAACTTTCCGCCACGCATGCATCGGGCGCACCGAGGGTATATGCTGCCGGGCAAACTGCTGCCATGCCTCATCTACATCGGGTACTTGGTCAAGATCGTCCATCATGGCCTCTATCTCCTGGTCGGAATACTTGTCGGGCTCTTCCTGCATATCGCGGAAAAGCTGCTTGTTGTGGTCGTTTGTTTTCATAAGCCTTTCGGATTAAAACGGTTCTTGATTTCTTTCAAGGTGTGTGAAAGATGTTTCCATACGGCCACGCGGCTGATGCCTTCTGCTGAGGCTATCTCGTCGTAGCTATACCCTTCGGAGAAACGGAGTCGGAAGATGCGCTGCTCTTGTTTGGTCAAATGACTGACCACAAACTCGGCTATGTCTGTCATGCGTTCATCCTCATGCTCGGCGTCGGATGCCTGCTCTGCAGAGGCAGTCTCCATGCGGAGCCTCGTTCCCTGGTGGCGGATGCGCTTCAGACACTGGTTGCGAACGCTCGTCAGCAGGTAGCATTGCTCGGTGTCGGCCATCAGTTCCGTCCGCCCACGGAGCAGTCCTTCAAAGATGTCGCTGACCACATCCTTGCTCTCCTGCTCGTCGTAGAGGATGGTGCGTGCCACCCTCAGCATCTTGGCGTAATGCTGTTTGAACAGCCGTTGGATTTCCTGTCTTTCCATCACGTCTTTTTATTGTAATACCCTTCATCCGTTCAAAAAGCTAACCCGCAAACAAATTTTTTTTACGTGAGTTCAACGCTTTACGGGACGGAGCGTCACCAACCACCGGAAGAAACGTCACCAACCGCAGGAAGGAGCGGCTTCCTTCCTGCGGTTGGTGACGCACAACAGTCCGCTATCGGTGAGGGAAATGAGGAAAATGGCGGATTACTCGTGTGTGAAATTCGTATGTAACATTTTTCATTCCTTTGGTTCTTCGGCCTCCAACGGCTCGTCGGGATGGGGCTGCTGATGGACATCCTCGCTGTGCTCTTTGGGTTTTACCACCATGTTGCCCTCCTCGTCGAGCACCATCTCCAGTTCCTGTTCGACCACTGTGCTGTCGGTAGCCACCGAGTCGGTGTCACGGCGGTGCCAGTAGGAGGCGCAGGTGAACATGTCAGGACGGATGTCGGCGTCGCGGGGTTTCTGGAACTTGGCGTGGTACTGCTGGCGGAAGGCCGGGTCGCCAAGGACGGACTCGAAGAAGTAGCCGCAGATGGGCAGTGCCGTTCGCGACCCCTGTCCCAAGGCTCCCGTGCGGAAGTGTATGCTGCGATACTCGCCGCCTACCCACGCACCGGCCACCAGACGAGGACTGACGCCCACGAACCATGCGTCGCTATGGTTGTTGGACGTGCCCGTCTTGCCGCCGAAGTCGGTGTCGGGGTGCTTGCCGACATATCCCCACAGGCTCATGCTGGTGCCGCCAGGCTCGCGCATGCCGCCCATGAGCATCTGCTGCATGAGGAAGGCACTCTTATAGCTGATGGCCTGACGGCCTTCGGTAGGCGCGGTATAGATGACGTTACCGTCGCGGTCCAGGATGCGGGTCACCAGCACGGGGTCGTGCATGCGGCCGTCGTCGGCCACGGTGGCATAGCCGCTGACCAGTTCCAACAGATTGACGTCGCTGGAACCCAAGGCGAGCGACGGCGTGGCGTGCAGCGGACTCTTGATGCCCATGGCATGAGCGGTGGCGACGATGCGGTCGATGCCCACCTCCTGTCCTAACTTGACGGCCACGGAGTTAATGCTTTGTGCGAAGGCGGCCTTCAGCGGCATGGAGTCGCCAGTGAAGTAGCCGTTGGCGTTGGTGGGCCGCCACCACGTCTCCTTGCCCTTGTCCATGACGCGCATCTGCACGTAGGAGTCGACGCGGCGGTCGCAGGGTGTCAGGCCCTGGTTCATGGCTTCGGTGTAGACGAAGAGTTTGAACGTGGAGCCGGGCTGGCGCATGGCAGTGACCTTGTCGTACTTCCATGTGCGGAAGTCGATGTCGCCCACCCAGGCCTTGACGTGTCCGGTGTGCGGCTCCATGGCCACAAATCCGCAGTGCATGAAGTGCTCCATGTAGCGTATACTGTCCAGCGTGGACAATTCCTTCTCAATGATGCCCTGCTCGTAGTCGAAGAGTTTCACCTTGTGCGGCTTGTTCAGGTAGTAGTCTATGGAGTCCTGATTGCCGTCATACTTCTGTGCAAGCATCTTGTAGACAGGCAGGCGCTTGGCCAGGTCTTCGATGAAATGAGGTATTTCCTGATGGTGCTCGTCCTGCCAGGGCGGGGTGTTGCCCCAGTGGGAATTGAAGTTGCGCTGCACCTGCCGCATCTGCTTAATGGCGGCCTGCTCGGCGTACTTCTGCATTCGGGTGTCGAGGGTGGTGTAGATTTTCAGGCCGTCCTTATAGAGGTCGATGCCGTTGTCGTCGCACCACTCGCGCAGGAAGTTCTTGACGGCTTCGCGGAAATACTGAGCCTGGCCGTCATAGTTGTTCTCGACGCTGTAGTCCAACTTGATAGGCAGCTGTTTAAGCGCCTCGTACTCAGTCTGTTTAAGGTCGTGGTGAGCCAGCATGTTGCCCAGCACCACGTTGCGGCGGTTGAACGAGTTCTTGGGGTTGATGCGTGGATTATAATAGGTGGTGGCCTTGAGCAGTCCTACGAGAATGGCAGCCTGGTCGGTGGTGAGCTGGGCTGGGGTGGTGCCGAAGTAGGTCTTGGCCGCCGTCTTGATGCCGTAGGCGTTGGAGCCGAAGTCAACGGTGTTAGCATACATGGTGAGTATCTGCTTCTTGTCGAAGAACATCTCCAGCTTGACGGCCGTTATCCACTCCTTGCTCTTCATGATGAGCATCTTCAGGCCGGGGATGTTGCCTAACAGGCCGGTGGAGTATTCGGTGCGCACGCGGAACATGTTTTTCACCAACTGCTGCGTGATGGTGGACGCACCGCGTGCGTCGTGGTGTACCACATAATCCTTTAAGGCTGCCAGCACGCCCTGGAAGTCGATGCCGAAGTGCTGGAAATAGCGCTCGTCCTCGGTGTCGATGAGTGCGCGCCAGAAGACGGGGTTGACGTCCTCGTAAGCCACGGGGGTGCGGTTCTCGCTGAAGTATTTGCCTATCTGCACGCCGTCGGCACTGTAGAGCTCGGAGGCCTGAATGGTCTTGGGGTGCATGATGGCGTTGATGCTTGGTGACTTGCCGAAGAGCCACAGGAAGTTGATGTCGACCATGACGAGGTAGAGCAGGAAGGCCACGACGAACGAGGCGAGGCCCACGCCCGTCTTGGTGTACCATTTCTTGCCCTGATACAGCTGCTTATACCACTGCCAGGCCCGCTTCGGGGCGTGGACGATGCTTTCAACGTATTTATTCATAATGTTTGATGTAATTCAGTATGTCTTCTTTATTGTCAGGATGAAACCAACGGACTTCAGCGTCGCGCCGGAACCACGTCAGCTGTTTGCGGGCATAGCGGCGCGTGTTGCCCTTCATGCGCTCCACGGCTTCGTCCAGCGTCCAGCGGCCGTCCATGTAGTCGAAGAGTTCTTTGTAGCCCACCGTGTTGAGGGCGTTGAGCTGGCGCAGCGGGTAGAGGGTTTGCGCCTCGTCCGTCAGGCCGTCGGCCATCATCTGGTCCACGCGGCGGTTGATGCGGTCGTAGAGTTCCGTGCGGTCGCGGTTGAGTCCAATCTTCATCACACGGAAAGGGCGCACCTTGCGGGCCTGCGTGCGGAACGACGTATAGGTGCGGCCGGTCTGGTAGCACACTTCGAGGGCGTGGATGACGCGGCGGTGGTTCTTGCGGTCGACGACGGCATAGTGCTCGGGGTCGAGGCGCAGCAGGTCGGCACACAGGGTGTCGAGTCCTTCCTCCTGATAGCGCCTTTTCAGGTCGCTGCGGATGTCATCGCGGATGGTGGGTATGTCGTCAATGCCGTTACAGACGGCGTCGATATACATCATGGAGCCTCCGGAAAGCAGCTGCACGGGGCTGTCTACGAAGAGCGTGTCCAACAAT
Organism: Prevotella sp.; assembly: GCA_017458125.1. GTDB lineage: Bacteria > Bacteroidota > Bacteroidia > Bacteroidales > Bacteroidaceae > Prevotella. The sequence continues at coordinate 13,049 of JAFTGB010000058.1, read as the reverse complement.
GTCAGCACGTCCTGCTCATAGAGGAAGGCGTTGTAGTAGTCGTGGATGCTCTTGTGGCCTACGAAGTAGTGCTTGGCCTGCGCCAGCTGTTCCGGCGTGGGCGAGGCCGTGCCTATGCGCAGCTCACGGTACACCTGACGTGAGTCGGCATTGATGACGGGGATGCCGAAGTGGCGTGCCAGCTCAATGGTCAGTGCCGTCTTACCTACTGCCGTAGGTCCCGTGATGACAATCAGCGTCCGCTCCATTACGATAAAATCGTAAATCGAAAATGGTCAAACAGCCAATTACCTGATGATGCCGCGCTTGGAGGTCTCGATGAACGAGCAAATGTACTCCACCTCCTTGCTGTCGGGGTACTTGGCGCGGGCCTCGGCAATGCCGTCCTTCAGCACACCTTGGGCATAGATAATGCGGTAGGCGTCGTGGATGGCCTCGATGGTCTCGTTGGGGAAGCCGCGGCGGCGCAGCCCGATGAGGTTGACACCGGCGTAGCGCACGGGTTCCTTGCCAGCAATGACGTAGGGCGGAATGTCCTGAGACGTGCGGCTGCCGCCCTGGAACATGATGTAGCTACCCACGCGGCAGAACTGGTGGAACAGGCAGGTGGCCGAGATGATGGCAAAGTCGTCGACCACCACCTCGCCAGCGAATTTGGTAGAGTTGCCGATGATGCAGCCGTTGCCGATGACGCAGTCGTGAGCGACGTGCATGTTCTCCATCAGCAGGTTGTTGTTGCCCACGACGGTCTTGCCCTTCGACGCCGTGCCACGGCTGATGGTGACGTTCTCGCGGATGCTGTTGTTATCGCCAATCTCGCACGTCGTGTCCTCGCCCTGGAACTTCAGATCCTGGGGCTTGGTGCTGATGCTGGAGCCGGGGAAGAACTCGTTGCCGTTGCCGATGCGGGCGCCATAGTGTATGGTGACGTTGTTCAGAAACTTGTTGTTATCACCGATGACAACATTCTTATCAATGACGCAGAAAGGACCGATAATGTTGTTGTCGCCAATCTTTGCCTCGCGACTGATGACTGCCAAAGGATGTATCTGATTCATGTTCTTTACCTATTACTTGTTTTTGACAATTTGAGCCGTGAAGGTGGCCTCGGCTACGACGTGGTCGCCGACGAAGATGTAGCCGTGCATGGACGAGATGCCGTGACGCACGGGAGCTAAGAGGTCGACCTTAAAGAGCAGCGTATCGCCGGGCACCACCTTCTGGCGGAACTTGACGGCGTCAATCTTCATGAAGTACGTCGACCAGCGCTCGGGTTCCTCCAGCGTGTTGAGCACCAACAGACCGCCACACTGCGCCATGGCCTCAATCTGCAGCACGCCGGGCATGACGGGCTCTTCGGGGAAGTGGCCCTGGAAGAAGGGCTCGTTGGCCGTCACGTTCTTGATGCCCACGATGGTGTTGGCACCGAGTGAGATGACCTTGTCGACCAGCTGCATGGGGTAGCGGTGGGGCAGCAGTTCGCGTATCTTGTTGACGTCCATCACCGGCTCCTCGTTGGGGTCGTAGAAGGGTGCCTGTATCTCGTGCTTGCGAATCTCCTTGCGCATCAGGCGCGCGAACTTGTTGTTGATGGTGTGGCCGGGACGCGTGGCAATGATTCGGCCTTTGATGGGTTTGCCGATGAGGGCCATGTCGCCGATGACATCCAGCAGCTTGTGGCGCGTGCACTCGTTGTCCCACTGCAGGGGCTTGTGCTGAATGTAGCCTAAGTCGGTGGCGTCGCGGTGCTCCACATGCAGCATGTCAGCCAGCATGTCCAGCCGCTCCTGAGAGGTCTGCCGCTCGTAGATGACGATGGCGTTGTCCAAGTCGCCGCCCTTGATGAGGTTAGCCTGAAGCAGCGGTTCAATATCGCGCACAAAGACGAAGGTGCGGGCAGAGGCTATCTCCTCGGTATATTTGCGCGGGTCGTCAAGGGTGGCAAACTGCGAACTGATGAACTTCGACTCGAACGAGCACATGGCCGTGATGGACATGTCGTCGTCAGGCAGGATGGTGATGCAGGAGCCTGTAGCATCGTCCTTCACCTCTATCTTCTTGCGGATGACGTACCAGTCCTTGGGGGTGTTCTGCTCTTCCGTTCCTATCTCGTTGATTTTTTCGACATACTGGATGGCAGAGCCGTCGAGGATGGGGAGCTCGGGACCGTTGACCTGCAGCAGACAGTTGTCGATGCCTAAGGCGTAGAGGGCGGAGAGACCGTGCTCTACCGTCGACACGCGCACGTCGCCCTTGCCCAGCACAGTGCCACGCTGAGTGTCCACGACGTTCTCCGCAATGGCATCAATGATGGGTTCGCCCTCCAGGTCTATGCGCTGAATCTTGTAACCATAGTTCTCGGGGGCAGGATTAAAGGTCACTGTCAGGTTCAATCCCGTGTGCAATCCTTTTCCGAACAGGGAAAAGCTGCCTTTCAGTGTTTTCTGTTTCATGTTGAATATTTCGGTTTACTGATTTTCTATTTTAGCCTTCAGGGCGTCCAGCTCGCGCTGCAGCTGGGCTATCTGGCGGTACATGTCAGGGAGCTTGGCGTCCAAGGCACGGGCCTTGAAATACATCTTAGGGTTGACGGCAGGCGAGCCGATAAGCGTCTCGCCATTGCCCTTGGTATTGCCGATGACACCGCACTGCGCACCCACCATGGTTTTGTCGGCCACATGGATGTGCCCGGAGAAACCGGCCTGTCCGCCCACCATGCACCATGCGCCAATCTTGGTGGAGCCGGCCATACCCACCTGTGCCGACATGACGGTGTTCTCGCCAATCTCACAGTTGTGGGCCACCTGGATAAGGTTGTCCAACTTGACACCCTTGTGGATGATGGTGTGCCCCATCGTCGAGCGGTCCACACAGGTGTTGGCACCAATCTCCACGTCGTCCTCGATGATGACGATGCCTAATTGCGGTATCTTCTCGTACCCTCCCGTGTTGGGCGCAAAGCCGAAGCCGTCGGCGCCGATGACGGCACCGGCATGGATGGTGACGTTGCGGCCTATCTGGCAGCCGTCGTAGATGGTGACGTTGGGCATGATGCGCGTGCCGTCGCCTATCTTGACGCCCTCGCCAACATAGGTGAACGGACCGATGTAGACGTCCTGGCCTATCTGGGCCGACGCGCTGACAAAAGCCAGCGGGTCGACACCGGTCTTCTTGGGCTGGGCGGCGGCGTACATCTGCATCAGCTTGGCCACACACTCATAGGCGTTCTCCACGCGGATGAGGGTTGCCTGCACGGGCTTCTCCAGCTGCAAGTCGTTGTTGACCAGCACGATGGTGGCCTTGGTGTCATAAATAAACTGGGTGTATTTGGGGTTGGACAGGAACGTGATGGCTCCTTCTTTACCTTCTTCAATCTTGGCGAAGGTGTGGACGGTGGCCTGCTCGTTGCCTTCCACACGGCCACCTATGAAATCGGCAATTTGTCTTGCAGTAAATTCCATTATGTAGACATGGTTTAATGTTAATGCCTGCAAAGATAATCAATTTTTATCAAATACGTTGATAACAGAGGTAATATTTACGGATTTTTTTAGAAAGTAGCTGCACATTTAAGATTTCCGAGGCTTCGGCAATGTCTTTCACCGTGCCGTCTTTGTAGAGTATGCCAATGCTGTCGTCGGCGGGGTTATACATGTCCTTGCCGGTTTCGGTGAGCGTCAGCATGTACTTCGTGTCGTCTAAGCTGATGCTCATCCTGTCGGCAATGCGGCGGGCTATCGAGGCGATGTAGTCGTCGGAGGGACGCTCCTCGCTGACTTCCACCTTGAATAGGTGGCGGTCGGTCATGTCGGTGGCCAGCGTGGAGAGTATCTTGTCGTCAGCGTGTTTCCAAGCCTTCAGCGCACTCCAGATGTCGGAGTCGTCGAGTTCGGCGTACATGTGCAGTGTCTGGTCGTCGAAGGTACGGTCCTGGCGCAGGAAGTAGGCGAGGGCAGGGGAGGCGAACAGCTCCACGCCCTGCCTCACCAAGTGGCGGGCACGGCGTAGCGTGTTGACGAGAATCTTCTCGTAACCCACGGCGGTCTTGTGCAGGTACACCTGCCAGTACATGAGGCGGCGCGACGTCAGGTAGTTCTCGATGGAGTAGATGCCTTTCGAGTCGACGACCAGCCTGTCGTCCTTGACGTTGAGCATCTTGATGATGCGCGCCGACCCGATGTTGCCTTCGGTGACGCCGGTGTAGAACGAGTCGCGCCGCAGGTAGTCCAGGCGGTCCATGTCTAACTGCGACGAGATGAGTTGGTGGAAAATCTTGTTGGGGTATTCGTCCTTGAAGATGCTGATGGCCAACGAGAGCTGACCCTTCATTTCACGGTTCATCTGCTCCATCATCAGCAGCGAGATGTCTTCGTGCGAGATGCCCTTGATAAGGGTGTTCTCCAAGACGTGCGAGAACGGACCGTGCCCGATGTCGTGCATCAGGATGGCGGCCTGGACGGCCTCGGCCTCAGAGTCGAAGATGTAGATGCCTTTCTCGCTGAGCGACTTGACGGCTTCCGTCATCAGGTAGAAGGCACCTAACGAGTGCTGGAAACGGCTGTGGCGGGCACCGGGATAGACCACCGACGCCAGCCCTAACTGGTTGATGCGGGTAAGACGCTGAAACAACGGATGCTGCACGATGTCGTACAGCAGTCCGCGTTTAATCTTGATGAACCCGAAGACGGGGTCGTTGATGATTTTATGTCCGTTCATTGCCCTTGCTCTTCCTCCTCGTCGATAGGTCTGAAAAGGAACTGCTTCTCGTTCAGGTAGCGCACGTCATAGCCTTTCTTGTATTTCTTCATCAACTTCAGGTACTGCTTCTCGGCCTTTCTCTTCTTGACGTTGAACATCACAAGGCACACACGGCCAGGCTGTTGCAGCGAGTCGGCGAGAAATTCCTTTAACTGACTGGAGTAGGAGTCGCGGTGGCGCAGAAACTTGCTCTTGCTGTCAATCCATGCGCCCTGCACGTCCTGAATGTTGGTGACGTAGATGATGGAGTCTTTGAATGATGCGGAGAATCCGAACATATACAGGTGTCTGGTCTTCACGGGCTTGGCGTCGGCCGGCAGTGCAACGAATGTTGCCGCCAAGACCACGACAAGCATTACCATCAGGTGTTTTGCGTGTGTCATTGTCCTAAATATGCTTTTAATATGTTATTCTTCGTATTGCCGCGCAGACGGCGGATGGCCTTCTCCTTGATTTGGCGTACGCGCTCGCGGGTTAGACCGTACTTGTTGCCGATCTCTTCGAGCGTCATCTCGGGGCAGCCGATGCCGTAGAACGACATGATGATGTTGCGCTCGCGCTCGTTGAGCATCTTCAGCGCGTTGGCTATCTCGGAGCGCAGCGACTCCGCCACCAACTGCTTGTCGGCCATAGGCGAGTTGTCGTTGACCAGAACGTCTAACAGACTGTTGTCCTCGCCGTCGACGAAGGGGGCGTCAACGGAAATCTGCCGCCCCGAGGCCATCATGGCCTCGTCAACCTTATCTTCCGGCAGGTCGATTTGCTCCGATATCTCCTCCACCGACGGGCGGCGTTCGTTTTCCTGCTCAAACTTGTTAAGCATGCGGTTGATTTTGTTCATCGACCCCATCTGGTTCAGAGGCACGCGCACTAAACGGCTCTGTTCGGCCAAGGCCTGGAGAATGGACTGTCTGATCCACCACACGGCGTAGGAGATGAACTTGAAGCCGCGCGTCTCGTCGTACCGCTCGGCAGCCTTAATCAGTCCCACGTTGCCCTCGTTGATGAGGTCGGGCAACGACAGGCCTTGGTTCTGGTATTGCTTGGCCACCGACACGACAAAGCGCAGGTTGGCCTTCGTCAGCCGCTCCAGTGCCTTGCGGTCACCTTTACGGATGCGCTGTGCCAGCTCCACTTCCTCATCAGCCGTGAGCAGCTCTTCCTTGCCTATCTCTGCCAGATATTTATCAAGAGCCTCGCTCTCGCGGTTGGTGATTGACCGGGTGATTTTCAGTTGCCTCATCAGTAGTATTAAAAAAGACGTTGGCAAAAGTAATATAATTTTTCCGACTGACCAAATAAAACACTCTTTTTTTAATACAACAGCACTCTGGCGTGCCGTGACAGGCCGCGCCAGAGTGACTTAGGTGTGTTATCTGATACCCTCTAACAGGCAGTCAGACTATTCGTTCTGTAGGTAGACCACGAAGCCGCCGCGCTTGCCGGTGGGGTAGACACCCTTGATGACGAGCATCTGGTCTTTAGCGTCTTTGACAGCCTCCTGCAGGTCGTCGAAGGTGCGCATGGGCTGGTCGTTGACTTGCAGGATGATGAAGCCCTTGGGTACGCCGGCTTCCTTCATCTTGCCGCCGTTCACCTTGAGCACTTCCAGACCATAGCTAATCTCAAGCTGGCTCTTCTGGCTGTTCGTGACGGGACGAACGTCGATGCCTAAGACGTCCACGTCAGCATTCTTCACCACCTTGGTGTTGCCCTGCTCGTTCTTCAGCGTCAGCGTAGCAGTGTGCTGCTTCTTGTTGCGCAGATAGGTGATGTTAATCTTGTCGCCAGGACGCTTCTGGGCCATGACGCCCTGCAGTTCGCCGAACTTCTTGATCTTCTGTCCGTCGATAGAGGTGATGACATCGCCCTTCTGCAAACCGGCAGCAGCGGCGGCTCCGTCGTCGACAACCTCGGCGATATAAATGCCTTCCATGGTGCCGAGGTCAACCTCGTTACCTTTTTCCTTCTCGGCATCGACGTAGTTGCTGACGTCGCCACCCTTGATGCCGATCATGGCACGCTGTACGGCACCGTACTTCTTAATGTCTTCCACCACCTTGTTCATAATGGCCGTAGGAATGGCGAAACCGTAACCGATGTTGGAACCGGTGGTAGAGGCCAGCATGGCGTTGATGCCGATGAGCTCGCCGCGCGTATTGACCAGTGCACCGCCTGAGTTGCCTTGGTTGATGGCGGCATCGGTCTGTATCATCGAGGTGACACCCTCGCCACCCATCTGGCGGGCCTTGGCCGACACGATGCCGGCCGTCACGGTGTTGTTGAGTCCTAAGGGGTTACCCACGGCCAACACCCATTCGCCTACCTTCACATTGTCGCTGTTGGCAATGACGATGGCGGGCAGCTGTTTGGCGTCAATCTTGATGAGGGCCAGGTCGGTGGTCTTGTCGGCACCGATGATGCGTGCCGAGTATTCCTTTGAGTTCTCATTCAGCGTGACGGTAATTTCATCGGCACCGTCCACGACGTGGTTGTTGGTGACAATGTATCCGTCGGCCGAGATGATGACACCCGAACCGGCACCTGCACGTTTAGGCGTCTGCACCTGACGCTGGCGCTTGCCGTTATTGCCTTGTCCGCGACCGAAGAAACCACCGAAGGGGTCGGAGAAGAAATCTTCAAAAGGGTCGGAATATTCTATGGTCTGCACCTTGGAGTTGATGACCGACTTGATGTAGACTACCGACGGCAGCGACTTTTCGGCTGCGTAGGTTAGGTCGACGGGTTGTCCTGGTGCGGCTGTGGATGCCTGCGTGGCTGGAGCGGCCTGCGTCTTGTTGCACGATGCTGCCGAGAACGCAATGACGAACAGGTACATTGCCGGCATGAGACTCTTTACAATCTTTTTCATAATGTTTTGTTACTTTTATTGGTTTTACTTTCTTATTTATTTTAAAGTGAGCAACCCTTTCCGGGTTTCCAACTGCAAAGATAGGGTCAAAAAACGGAATACTGACAAACTGTCATGCTTTTTTGTCTTGATTTAACACTTCAAGCCCAACGCTTAACGGCTGTTAGAAATTAACGCTCAAAATGTGAAAAGACTGACAAAATTAACAATTTTGCCAGTCTTTGTTTATACATACGCAACTAACTTTAAGCTAAAGCTACATGGCAAAGATGTTGAAGCCTCCGTCTACTACGGCTACAGTGCCGGTGACGAACTTGGAAGCGTCGGACATGAGATAGTGGATGGTGCCGCAGAGCTCTTCAGGGTCACCCATGCGTCCGAAGGGAGTCTGGCGGATGACATCCTGTCCGCGCTGCGTGTAGCTACCGTCAGGGTTGGTGAGCAGTGCACGGTTCTGCTCGGTGATGAAGAAGCCTGGAGCAATGGCGTTGACACGAATTTTCTCGCCAAACTTCTTGGCACACTCGGTAGCCATGTAGGCAGTGAAGTTGGAGATGCCGGCCTTGGCGGCGGCATAGCCGCAGACACGCGTCATGGGACGGAAGGCGGCCATGGACGAGAAGTTGATGATGCTGCCCTTGCCCTGCTTGACCATGGGTTTGAGGAATACCTGGGTGGGGATGACCGTTCCTGTGAGGTTCAGGTTCAGCACGGTCTGAAACTGCTGCGGGTCAAGGTCGAAGAAGGTCTTGTCCGGTGCAATGGTGGCGCCGGGCATGTTGCCGCCGGCGGCATTGAGCAGGGTGTCCACGCGTCCGTACTTAGCTACGATGGCATCGCAGTTCTGCTGCACCACGTCCTGGTTCATGACGTCGGTCTTCATAAACTCGCACACGCCTCCGGCCTGCTGGATGTCGGCAGCTATCTGGTTGCCGATGTCCTCCTTACGACCGAGAATGACGACCTTGGCACCTTCGAGTGCCAGATATTTGGCGATGCAGCGTCCCAGAACGCCCGTTCCGCCTGTGATGACAACGACGTTGTCTTTGATGTTGAATAAGTTGTTCATCGTTATTGGTTTATTTTTATTTTTTAATTTTCAATTTATTCATATCTCATCGACTTTGCCGGATGAATGTGCGACACCAAATAACTGGGTGCTATAAGCACGAAGACGGAGATGAGCAGCGTGGCCACGTTGAGCAGCAGGATGACGGGCAGGTTCAGTTCCATGGGAGCCGTCTCTACATAGTAATTGGCAGGGTCCAAATGGATAAATCCCGTCACCTGTTGCAGCACGACGATGCCAATGCCGATGATGTTGCCCCACAGCAGACCGCGCCCGATGATGAAAGCTGCAAACCACAGGAACGTGTGGCGGATGGTCTTATTGCGCATGCCGAGAGCCTTCAGCACACCTATCATCTGTGTGCGCTCAAGGATGATGATGAGCAGTCCGCTAATCATGGTGAAACCGGCCACGCACACCATGAGCACCAGGATAATCCAGATATTCAGGTCGAGCAACGAGAGCCACGAGAAGATGTGGGGGTGGGCCTCCAGAATGGTCTGCGTAGTCACCACGCTGCCGTAGTGGTCGGTGGTGCGGTTGACCTGATAGACAAAACGCTGTGCCGTCTCGTCCAGACGGTCGAAGTCGTCTACCAGCACTTCGGCTCCCGTACATTGGTCTTTCTTCCATCCGTTCAGCTTGACGGGCGTCATGAAATCGGTGAAGCACAGCGCCTGGTCGAACTGTGTCATATTGGTCTGGTAGATGCCCTTGATGGTGAACTTGCGGGCTCGGACGTCGTCCTGACCGATGAAGTAGGCAAAGACCTTGTCGCCGCACTGGAGCCGCAGTTGATTGGCTATCATGCGCGACACAAGCAGCTGGTAGGTGGACGTGCTGTCTGAGAACTGCGGCATCTCGCCTTCCACCAGATATTGTTTCAGAAAACTCAGGTCGTAGTCCTTGCCTATGCCCTTGAAGGCGACACCAAGGAAGTCGTCGTCGGTTTTCAGTATACCTTGCGTGGTGCTGTAACGCTCGACATGGCGCACACCCTGAATATGACGCATAACATCCATGAGCGAGTCGCTGATGCAGACGGGCTGGGGCAGGGTTGCGTCGCGCGACAGGAAGTTCATCACCTGGATGTGGGAACCAAAGCCCACCACCTTGTCGCGTATGGTATGCTTGAAGCCGAAGACCACGCTGACAGTGATGATCATCACCGCCAGTCCGATGGCCACGCCGATGGTGGCTATGCGAATGGCCGGACGACTAACCTGACGACGGCTGTCGCCAGTGTTGTATATCCTGCGGGCTATGAATAATGGGAGATTCAAGGATTAAATCAAAAAATCTTAATTCAAAACTCTCCCTGGGTAAGCCTCCAAAGCCTTGCGCAACACAAAGAGGGCACGCTCCAGATCGACTTTTTTTAACACGTAGGCTATGCGTACCTGATCGATACCGGCACCAGGCGTGGTATAGAAACCGGCAGCAGGAGCCATCATCACCGTCTCGCCTTCGTACTGGAATTCGCTGAGACACCAGCGGCAGAACTTCTCGGCATCGTCGACGGGCAACTTGGCTACCGTATAGAAGGCTCCCATGGGTATGGGTGAATAGACACCGGGAATGCGGTTCAAACCGTCAATAAGACACTTGCGGCGCTCCACATATTCGTCGTAAACGTCGCGTAGGTAATCCTCGGGCGTGTCCAAGGAGGCCTCTGCCACAATCTGTCCTATAAGGGGAGGGGAGAGGCGAGCCTGACAAAACTTCATGACAGCCTTGCGCACCTCGGCATTCTTCGTTATCAAGGCACCTATGCGGATGCCGCACTCGGAATAGCGTTTCGACACGCTGTCGATGAGGATGACGTTTTGCTCGATGCCTTCCAAATGGCAGGCCGAAATGTAGGGCGAACCGGTGTAGATGTACTCACGGTACACCTCGTCAGAAAACAGGTATAGGTCGTACTTCTTCACCAGGTCACGTATCTGGTTCATTTCGCGCCGTGTGTAGAGATAGCCCGTCGGGTTGTTCGGATTGCAGATCATGATGGCACGGGTGCGGTCGTTGATAAGCTCCTCGAACTTTTCCACTTTAGGCAGCGAGAAACCTTCCTCGATGGTCGTCGCTATGGTGCGTATCTTGGCACCCGCAGAAATGGCAAAGGCCATATAATTGGCATAGGCAGGCTCTGGCACAATAATCTCGTCACCCGGGTTCAGGCACGAGAGGAAGGCAAAGAGCACTGCCTCGGAACCGCCGCTGGTAATGATGATGTCGTCAGCGTCTACATTAATATTATATTTTGCGTAGTAGCCCACCAGCTTTTCGCGGTAGCTCAGATAGCCCTGCGAGGGTGAATACTCCAGAATGTCACGGTCTATCTGCTTCAGTGCATCCAGTCCAACCTGCGGCGTAGGCAGGTCGGGCTGTCCAATGTTCAAGTGATAGACCTTGGTGCCGCGTTTCTTTGCGGCAGCGGCCAACGGAGCGAGTTTCCTAATAGGCGACTCGGGCATCTCCAGTCCGCGTACTGATATTTCAGGCATGGTCGTTTCTCAAATTTACGTAAATCGGCTGCAAAGGTACAAATTAGTGAGCGAAAATGCAAATCTTTTTTTGATTTGTTGTATGAGAAAGCTGCAACACAGCAATATAATTTCATATATGCAGTTCAAAACAATCACGATTATGATAAATAACATCCTGTGGAAATATTAGTATTAGTATTTAGACGGAGAGAAAATAAATGTTAATTTTGAAAGTTTTGCTAACTCGGCTTTGCATTTTGGATAATTCTTTGTACCTTTGTGGTCGCTTAAAAACAAAACGGAAGAAATGGAAGCTTTTTTCAGGACGCACCGCTACTTGGTCGAACATACGAATGCTCCAGTCTGTCGGACACTTATGGACGAAATTGACTGGACCGACCGTATGATTGGCATCAAAGGAACGCGCGGTGTCGGCAAGACGACATTTCTTCTGCAATATGCCAAGCAACATTTTGACGTTCAAGACCGTAAGTGTTTGTACGTCAACATGAACAACTTCTACTTTCAGGGACATGGCATAGCCGAGTTTGCGGGTGAGTTCTGTCGTCGCGGCGGACGTGTGTTGCTGATTGACCAAGTGTTCAAACATCCGGACTGGTCGCGCGAACTGCGTCGCTGTTATGACATGTACCCCAATCTGAAGATTGTGTTTACGGGTTCGAGCGTGATGCGACTGAAGGACGAGAACCCAGAACTGAACGGCATCGTCAAGTCATACAACCTGCGAGGGTTCTCGTTTCGTGAGTTCCTTAACTTAATGACTAACAATGACTTCCGACCGTACACTCTTGAAGAGATTATACATGACCATGAGCGCATAGTAAAACAGATACTGCCCCGGGTATCACCGTCGCGTTACTTTCAAGACTACATTCACCACGGGTTCTACCCTTTCTTCCAGGAGCATCGCAATTACTCGGAAAATCTGCTGAAGACGATGAACATGGTGACAGAGGTGGACGTGCTGCTCATCAAGCAGATAGAGTTGAAGTATCTGACAAAAATCAAGAAACTATTCTATCAGGTGGCCGAGCAAGGACCGAAGGCTCCAAATGTCAGTCAGTTAGCGCACGACATCAACACAAGTCGCGCCACGGTGATGAACTATCTGAAGTACCTGACGGACGCAAGGCTGCTGAACATGATATACCCCGTGGGAGAGCAGTTCCCGAAGAAACCGTCGAAGGTGATGCTACACAACTCGAACCTGCTATATGCCATCTACCCTATCCACGTCGAGAAGCAGGACGCCATGGAGACGTTCTTCGTCAACTCGCTGTGGAAGGACCATAAGGTGAACCAGAACAGCCACGACAACTACTACACGGTGGACGGCAGACTGAAGTTCCGGGTATGCGACGCTGACTCGTATAATAAAATAAGGTACGCGCAAGACGTCATCTATGCTCGCTACAACACAGAAATAGGGCGTGCCAATCAAATCCCGCTCTGGCTTTTAGGATTTCTCTATTAAAGATTACCCCTAATTAAACAAATAATATTTATTAATTTTTATATCTATTCTAAACAAATGGCTAAAGAAAAGAAATTTATCACCTGTGATGGTAACGAGGCTGCAGCTCATGTGAGCTATATGTTCTCGGAGGTAGCTGCTATCTACCCCATCACCCCGAGCTCGCCTATGGCCGAGCACGTTGACGAGTGGGCTGCCCGCGGTCGCAAGAACCTGTGGGGTCAGACCGTAAGTGTGCAGGAGATGCAGTCTGAGGCTGGAGCTGCCGGTGCCGTTCACGGTTCACTGCAGGCTGGTGCTCTGACCACCACCTTCACCGCTTCTCAGGGTCTGTTGCTCATGATTCCTAACATGTACAAGATTGCCGGT
>JAFTGB010000057.1 GCA_017458125.1 Prevotella sp. | reverse complement strand
TTCGCGTGGATTCACGAGCATCACCCCGAACTGGACCAGCTCTACCATGACATCTACACGAAGAAAGACCGCTCCTACTGGATGCAGCTCGACATGCAGATGCGCGCCTTCTGCGAGGCCGAGGGACTACCATACGTCCGCAACGACGACTCCGTGCGCTCCCGTCATGGCGAGCCGCCTGTGGTAGTCAACTATTTTTTCCACGAGGAGATAGTGAATAGGGGGAAATGAAGCGTTGTTGCCTGATGACGTTGTGAAGGACAAGATCTCAGCCAAGGCGGAGGACGGCATCCTGACCATCACGATGCCGAAGACCGAGCCGAAGGAGAAGGTCACCAAGGCCATCGAGGTCTCGTAACGGACATTGATGAACCGCATAAGTAAAAGGAGCAGCATCCGTCAGTCGGGTACTGCTCCTTTTTCTTGCCAGTAACAAACAGGTCATCGTTTGTCTGGAATACCGTAGTCAGCCCAACGCTCTTGAGGGTAGTAACCTTTCAGCGTCTTTTTCTTGTCAGCGTAAGCCTCTTTTACACGGGCCAGCACCTCGTTCATTTGTTTTACCTTCGGAGAGAGTTCGTCGCGCAGCCGGTCTACTTCGGCATTAGCAGCTTCCAGTTCCTTCAGTGCTTGCTCCATCTGCCTGATTTCATCATTGGTCACTCCGCCGCCGATACCACTGAGGTGCTTGCGCAGACCTTCCACCAGATGGCGGCTCTTCTCGATTTGCAATTCTACAGTCTTTGACATAATTCTCTTGTTTTTAGTGATACTGTTTCTGTCCTTTTCTTTGCAAAATTAACAAAAAAAGTCGATTTAGCGAATGCTATAGAGACTCACTTTTTTGATTTTTTAAGATGCAAGAAAGCCTCTGTTTAAACAATTTTTGCTAATTTTGCGGCCGATTTCTGAAAACGACTCTATAGCTTGGTAGAGCTTACAACTCCACATGTTTTATGGAAAAGAACAACGTCTCCAAGAAGGTGACGGCCACCATCCTATCGATGTCGCTGCTCACCGTGATGGCCGGAGCCGCCATCGCCCCCGCATTGGGCATCATCAAGGCTCATTTCAGTGATGCATCCGCCATGCTGGTGCAGTTCATCGTCAGCATGCCTGCCCTGCTGATTATCGTCACCAATCTGTTTTTCCTGCCGTTGAGCCGCATTCTGCGGACTCGGACTATCGCCACCACAGGCTTGTTGTTATACGTGGTGGCAGGTGCAGGCTGCTTCTTTGTGGACGACATCTACGTGTTGTTGCTCCTGCGAGCCGTTTTGGGCATCAGTGTCGGTCTTGTCATGCCGCTCTCCACAGGACTGTTGGCCTACTATTTCCCACCCGAAGAGCAGGCGCGGCTGATGGGGCTCTCTGCTGCCATGAACCAGATGGGCGGGGTGGTTGCCACGCTGCTGGCAGGGCTGCTGGCCACCATCGAGTGGAACTATGCCTTCCTGGTCTATCTGCTCGGACTGATTGCCCTGGTGATGGTGTGGCTATGGCTGCCCGACGAGCAGTTAGGCTCTGCCAACAAGCGTGGCATACCATTCCAGCCGCGCCAACTGCTGAAGTTCCATCCATCCGTCATCGGCATGCTGCTGTTGATGATGATATTCTTCATCTTCCCCACCAACTTTGCCGTTGTGGCTACCCGGCAGTTAGGACTGCGGACGGAACTGATTACCCTCATCATGGTAGGCCTCGATGTAGTGGCATTCTTCGTCGGCATGGTGTTTGGCGGTGTGATGCACCGTTTCCGTCAGAGCGTCAAGTATTTCGCCCCGGTGTTCTTCCTGCTGGGCTATGTGGCTTATCTGGTGCCCGACGTGCTGATGGTGGTACTCGGCTCGGCCTGCATTGGCATCGCTAACGGTGTAGGCGTGCCATATTTGAACACCATCGCCAGCATCAAGGGCGGTAAGAATTCGGCAACAACGGTGATGCCTCTGCTGTCGGCTGCCCTCTATCTCGGACAGTTCGTGTCGCCCGTCATCGTGACACCAGCCTCGCATATCCTCTTTGGCAGCACCGACCTGACAGGCCCCTACAAAATAGGCATCGCCCTATGTCTGCTATTCATGGTGCAGGTTTATTTTACCCGCCATTTCCAGAGTTTGCCACCGAAGTAAGTTAGCCTTATTCGATGTCGTGAGTTGAGTGTGAATCAACTCTCTGACATGTTCTGGACGGCCGACCTATCCTAAACATTCCTAATAATGAGGGCAAAATAATGAATTATCGGGCAGAAATGACTACCTTTGCATGCTGATTGTAATTATTATATAGAACCATGACAAAAGAACGAATAGCTTTTGTAGATTACATTCGCGTCGTCGCCTGCCTGCTGGTAATGGTGGTACACGCCAGTGAGCAGTTCTATAACATGGGGCCGATATCGGGCGTCGAGATGGATACTCCGATGATGGAGTGGTCATGGGAGTTTTGCACACCTAACGTCCTGCTGGCTACTTTCGGTGCCTTCCTGCTGTTCAGCTGCATCCAGAAGGCTCCCCGATGGATCAACGGTCTTGCAAAGCTCACCTTCGGCATGTATCTGATGCACATCTTCTTCCTCGTGTTTATTGCCGAGTGGATTATCGGTGGAGATGTTGCCCATCCGCTGCTGCCCGTATGGCTGGCCATCCCCGCCATCGGACTGCTCACCTTCCTATGTTGTGCAGTCACCACGAAGTTCCTCTCACTGATTCCGGGCAGTAAATACGTGATAGGTTAACGATTAAGAAAACGAATATGAAAAAGCAACTATTCTTATTATTATGTGCTGGACTCATGCTGGTGGCATGCGGACAGCAGAATAAACAGGAAACGACGATGGAATATGTAGATAACGTAAAATTGGCTCTTGCTGACAGCGGCCACATTGATTTAAACAGTCTTCAGTGGACACGGGAGCCTGCCGCGTGTGAAATCAAAGACGACACCATCCGCATCACCACCGCTCCGAAGACCGACCTCTGGCAGCGCACTTACTACCACTTCCAGAACGACAATGCGCCCGTGCTGCAGATGAAGACGCGCGAACGGTTCTTCAGCTTCGTGGTAAAGACCGACTTCACGGGCAGTCATCACCGCTTCGACCAGTGCGGCATCGTGATGTATCTCGACAGCGAGAACTGGCTGAAAGGCTCGGTGGAATACGAGAACGAGGCGTTCCAACATCTGGGCAGCGTAGTGACAAACAAGGGTTATTCCGACTGGGCAACAACGGCCATTCCTGCCGATGTGAAGACCATGTGGTATCGGTTCTCGCGCCGCGAGGATGACTATTGCATCGAGTGCTCCACGGATGGCGTCAAGTTCAGCCAGATGCGCGTCTGTCACATGTATGCCGGTGCCGATGAAATCAGTTTTGGCATCTATGCCTGTTCGCCCGAAGAGTCATCGTTCACTGCAGTATTCTCCAACATGAAGATTACCGAGTGCGCATGGAAAGCCCATGACGGCCAACAGCCTGACAAGAAATAGTACCAGAGAAATTTAGCGGAAACTATGAATATAGAAGATTATCGCGAGTATTGTCTTTCATTAGGTGATGACATAGATGAGAAATTGCCGTTCCAGAAGTTCAAGAGCGGGGAGGGCGTACTGGTATTTTATGTCTTAGGACACATGTTCTCATTCTTCGACTGCAACGATTTCTCCGTCATCTCGCTGAAGTGTCAGCCGGAGCGTATCGAGGACTTGAAGGCACAGTACGCGTGTATCGGCAATCCGTACAACGAATCACCTAAGCATTGGATAGGCATCAATCCCGTTGCGGCTCCTGATGAACTGCTGAAGGAACTAACCCGAAACTCCTACGAAATAGTTAAGGCGAAATATAGGAAAGCCAGGAAGTAACATGATGTCACAACTTGTATTGCACAAATTATAGAGGGGCGTTTTTCAATTCTTCGAACATCTGCTCCGTCGTAATGATGGGCCTGATGATTTCTTGCTGAATGAGAATAGTTTGGGTTTATAACACATGACAAAAAATTCCAATTTAGCGAACGATAAACAAATACGAATATGAAAAAGGTTATTGTAATATCTACGAGCCTGCGTCATGGCTCAAACAGCGACATGCTCGCTGAGAAGTTTGTGGAAGGTGCCAAAGCTGCCGGAAACGATGTGGAGAAGATTTCGCTTGTGGGCAAGAACATCCAGTTCTGCAAGGGCTGTTTGGGGTGCCAAAAATTAGGACGTTGCGTCATCAAGGACGACGTGAACGACATTATGGCCAAGGTGCTGAAGGCTGATGTTGTCTGCTGGGCCACACCTATCTATTATTATGAGATGAGCGGGCAGATGAAGACACTCATTGACCGCATGAACGCCATGTACGAGCAGGACTACCAGTTCCGTGATGTCTATCTGCTGACCACGGCTGCTGAGGACGAACCAGAGACACCCAAGCGTGCAGAGACAGGACTGACGGGATGGATAGACTGCTATCCGAAGAGTCGTCTGGCAGGGACGCTGTTCTGCGGTGCTGTGAACGATGCCCGCGAGATTGAAGGCAATCCCAAACTGCAGGAGGCTTACGAATTAGGAAAGAGCATCTGTTAGACGATGAAAAGGCCGATTATCACGGAACGAATTGGCGAGGCATCGCACTACCATCAGGTGGTCTTTGCCTGTTGGGATGACTGCGTAGCCATCGACCCATAATTTTAGTACCTTTGCAGCCAGAGTGAGACGGATCCTGATAACGGCAAAAATACTAACGGCCCTTTGCGCCGTGTGCATGGCGGTTTTGCTAAACTGGCAGAACCATGATGATGCGACCGCCAAAGAATCCTATCAGCATCGCGAATCGTCCGTTCTGACTCCACAACATCAGCATCATCAGGAAGCCACACTGACCGATGCCTCGCAGATTTACCGCATCTGCAGTTCCCGTCCTCAGCGCGTCCTTCCTACCCAGGGCGCGAAGACGGAAAGAACCATTACGCCGTTTGGCAGTCAGGCCCTGCGGCAACATATCGTTAAACCCCTTTATTCCTACTACGACAGCAGATGCCGCCGTGAGACGGCTCCTTTCTGCCTGTCGGCCTCGTGCGACTATTACGTCATTGCACTGAGGCACATCATTCGTTGACATAGTTGCCTGTTATCATAGGGACACACACATTCAATTCGCATCATTAATTTTCATTTATAAAGTAACAACTATGTCAAGTATCAAAAACTTGGAAATGGCTGCTGCCCTCTCCGCATATCAGCATATCCAGATTAAGAAATCACTCTTTTCAACCAAGGCCATCTATACGCCTACACAAGGCCAGGCTAAGGCCGTCATCCTGGAATACACCCCCTCGGAGGGTGAGCGTGTGGCGCGTCTGTTAGACATGCCGCTCGACAAGATGGCTGCCGACATTCAGCAGAAGGGCAAGCCCGTGGCTGGTGCCAACGGCAACTTCCGTCTGGAACTCTGTCTGAGCGACGACTGCCAGTTCTGTGCCTTGCAGCTGTTCCGTTTCGGCGATTTCCAGTACAAACCTGTCTTCGAGCCCCGCTTCTATGAAGGCAAGGATGTAGAGTATGTCACACAGCTGATTTAGCATCAATAGCAAGGGGAGCAGCATTCTGGATGCTGCTCCCCCTTGCATTATTCATCAGATGCTCTCTTTCAGAATCTGTATCACTTCGTTGCGTGTCAGCTTGTGGTAGCCGGCATCGAAGATGATGGTGCTGTCGGCAATGGCCTCAATGTTGTCATTGGTCACGCCCAGTTCTGCTGCATGCATCACCACGCCGATGTCCTTCATCCAGGCTTCCAATGCATCGATGCCCTCAGCGGCCAGCTGCTCGTCAGTCTTGCCGTCGGCAGCGATGCCCCAGACGTTTTGGGCAAAGCGGGCGAACTTCTTCACGCCAAACTGCGACACGAACTTATAGTAGGGTATCGACACGGCAGCCAGCGTCATGCCGTGGGTAGCATCGGTATGGGCACCGATGGCCTGGCCGATCATGTGTACCATCCAGTCCTGCGTCTTGCCCTGTCCGATGAGCGTGTTCAGCGCCCATGTAGCCGTCCACATGATGTTCGAGCGGGCCTCGTAGTCCTTCGGATCCTTCACGGCAATGCGGCTGGAGTGGATGAGCGAGCGCATCAGTCCTTCTGCCAAATAATCGCTGGTGTTGTCGTCGTCGCCCGAGAAGTACTGCTCCATGATGTGACTCATGATGTCGAAGAAGCCAGCCACCATCTGATACTGCGGCACGGTAAAAGTAAAGGTGGGGTTGAGCACCGTGAACTTCGGATAGGCATACGAGCCGAACACTTTTCCGATTTTCATGCCGATGGAGCGGTTGGTAATGACTGAGCCGCCGTTCATCTCCGAGCCGGTGCCCACCATAGTCAGCACGGCACCCACGGGAATCACACGGCACGTAGCCTCCTGCTGCTCCATGTAGTACTTCTGCCACGGGTCCTCATCGCACCATGCCGAGCAACTCACACCCTTGGCATAGTCGATAGTCGAACCGCCGCCCACGGCGAGAATCAAATCCACGTTATTCTCGCGTGCCATCTTGGCACCCTCGTAGAGCTTCTCCACGGTCGGGTTAGGCATTACGCCAGCATCTTCAATGATGGTTTTGCCGGCCTCTTTCAGCGCTGCGACCACGGCGTCATAGATGCCGTTCTTCTTGATGCTGCCGCCGCCATAGCAGAGTTGCACGGTGGGGCCGTACTGTTTCAGTTCGTCACTCAGGAACTTCAGCGCATCCTCGCCGAAGTACAGTTTTGTCGGGTTCTGATAAGAAAAATTACCTTGCATAGTTTTGTTTATTTTGTTTTATTTCGATGGCAACGCCACACTCTTAATATTTGTTTCCTGTTTTGTATGAAATGACATCGTGACAAAGACCAAGTGACTCGAAGAAACGCTCCGGCCAGTAGTCACGATCATTTCGTCTGGGAATCTGCTCTTTGTCTTGTTAACTCAATGGCTTCCTTGCCCGTCAAGTGCTCGATGTCGAAACGGATGGCGAGCATACGGGCAAGGCCGTGCTCCAGTTCCTTTTGCAGGGCTTCCTCCTGATTAGGATTGTATCGGTTGCCGAGGATTCGGGCGATGGCCAGTTTTTCCGGTTCATCCTCCACGATGCGGATGCGGCCGAAGGCTATCACGCTGCGGAAATAGGTGGTGTACTCGGCTGGCTTTACGCTGTCCTGGTCAATGACGCAGAACGATGCCTTGTCACAACTGCGGATAGCATCCACCTTGTGGCCGCTCATGGCGCTGTGGAAGTACAGTTTGCCGTCGTCATAGACAAAGCTGATGGGTACGGCGTAGGGATAGCCTCCGTCGCCAAGTAGTGCCAACGTGCCTGAAGTGGCCTTCTGCAGTATGCCGATGCATTCTTCGACTGAGAGCTGCTGGCGATGGCGTCTCATTGCTCTGAATTCCATATCCAACTCTGTATCTATTTTACGATGTCTTCAACAGTCTTTCGGTTCTTTGGCTTTAGCTCGTCGGCAGCATAGCCTAACGGAATGACCACGGCAGGTTCTTCGCTGGCAGAAAGACCGAAGAGCTGCTTGCACAGTTCTGCATCGAAGTTGCACACCCAACAGGTGGCCAAGCCTTGCTCGGTTGCTGCCAGACAAAGATGCTCAACGGCAATGGCAATATCTATGTCGCCGTGATGTTTGCCGTCAGAACGCACCCATTCCTCATCGTGCAGGACGGAAGCAATGACGTACATCGGTGCCGTCTTGAACCAGTCGCGACTGTAGCACTGCTGCAACCGTGCCTTGTCCTCGTCCTTGCTGACGACGTGGAAACGCCAGGGCTGTTTGTTCACTGCCGAAGGTGCAAAACGTACACACTCCAGGATATAGTCGAGTTTCTCTTTCTCCACGCTGAGGGGTTTGTATGCCCTGCAACTGTATCTGTTTTTTACCAGTTCTAAGAAGTTCATATTGCCTTTATTTGATAAACTATCCTAATAATCG
>JAFTGB010000056.1 GCA_017458125.1 Prevotella sp. | reverse complement strand
TTGCGTGCAGGCGAGACTATTTTGCGTACAGGCGAAAGCGAGTTCTCACGGTCCTCAGACCCCGACACCACAGCTCTCGCACCGAAGCGTCGCCATCCTTTCACCCTCAGAGGCAGGAGCTCATGGAGCAAGGGTACAAAACAAAAGAAACGTCATCACCTCGCTGTCGGAAAGTCGGCACGGACGCTACGCCTACTACAGGCTCATCCTTACAAAAAGCGTCAAAATTAGGTTTTTTCCCCGAATAATCCTTTTTTCCTTTGGTTTTTCGCTTGATTTGCAGTACCTTTGCACCCAATTTATAAATAAGGTATATGGAATTAGCAAGCAAGTACGACCCTAAGGAGGTTGAATCGAAGTGGTACCAGTATTGGTTGGATAACAAACTGTTCAGTAGCAAACCGGACGGCCGCGAGCCTTACACTATCGTCATTCCGCCGCCCAACGTGACAGGTGTGCTGCACATGGGTCACATGCTGAACAACACCATTCAGGACATTCTGGTGCGCCGCGCCCGCATGGAAGGCAAGAACGCCTGCTGGGTGCCCGGTACCGACCACGCGTCGATAGCCACGGAGGCCAAAGTGGTCAAGAAGCTGGCCGCTGAGGGCATCAAGAAGCACGACCTGACGCGCGAGCAGTTTCTGGAGCACGCCTGGGACTGGACGCACGAGCACGGGGGCATCATCCTGAAGCAGCTGCGCCGCCTCGGCGCGTCGTGCGACTGGGACCGCACGGCCTTCACCATGGACGAGCAGCGTTCGAAGAGTGTCATCAAGGTCTTCGTCGACCTGTATAACAAAGGACTCATCTACCGTGGCATACGCATGGTGAACTGGGACCCGAAGGCGCTGACCGCCCTGTCCACCGAGGAGGTTATATACAAGGAAGAGCACAGCCACCTGTTCCACCTGAAGTATTATGTGGAGGGTCTAAAGAGTTTAGATAATCTGGAAAGTTTAGAGCAGGAGGGCAACGTCATCCACCGCGACGAGCGCGGATTCTACGCCGTCGTGGCCACGACGCGCCCAGAGACCATCATGGGCGACACGGCCATGTGCATCAACCCAAAAGACCCGAAGAACCAGTGGCTGAAGGGGCGCAAGGTCATCGTGCCCTTGGTGAACCGCGTCATCCCCGTCATCGAGGACCGTTACGTCGACATCGAGTTCGGTACGGGCTGTCTGAAGGTGACGCCCGCCCACGACACCAACGACTACATGCTGGGCAAGACGCACAACTTAGAGACCATCGACATCTTCAACCCCGACGGCACCATCAGCAGCCAGAGTCCCCTCTATGTGGGCATGGACCGCATGGACTGCCGCAAGCAGATAGCCAAGGACCTGGAGGCTGCCGGACTGATGGAGCGCATAGAGGACTACACCAACAAGGTGGGCTACTCGGAGCGCAACCCCGACACGGCCATCGAGCCGCGCCTGTCGCTGCAGTGGTTCCTCAAGATGAAGCACTTTGCCGACATCGCCCTGCCTCCCGTGCTCAACGGTGAATTGAAGTTCTACCCGCAGAAGTACGTCAACACCTACCGCAACTGGTTGGAGAACATACAGGACTGGTGCATCTCGCGCCAGCTGTGGTGGGGCCACCGCATCCCAGCCTATTACTATAATGAAGCAGGCGACTTCGTGGTGGCCGAGACCCGCGAGAAGGCGTTGGAGCTGGCTCAGCAGAAAGACCCCTCGGTGACAGATGCTGACCTGCGTCAGGACGAGGACGCGCTGGACACGTGGTTCAGCTCGTGGCTGTGGCCCATCTCGCTGTTCGACGGCATCAACAACCCCGGCAATGAGGAAATCAACTACTACTACCCCACCAGCGACCTGGTGACAGGCCCCGACATCATCTTCTTCTGGGTGGCCCGCATGATTATGGCCGGCTATGAGTACGTGGGCAAGATGCCGTTCAAGAACGTCTACTTCACCGGCATCGTGCGCGACAAGCTGGGCCGCAAGATGTCGAAGTCGTTGGGCAACAGTCCCGACCCCATTGAACTGATAGAGAAGTTCGGCGCCGACGGCGTGCGCATGGGCATGATGCTCTCTGCCCCCGCCGGCAACGACATCCTGTTTGACGAAGCACTGTGCGAGCAGGGCCGCAACTTCAACAACAAGATATGGAACGCCTTCCGACTGGTCAAGGGCTGGCAGGTGGGCGACGTGGAGCAGACCGAGGCCGCCAAGACCGCCGTCAGCTGGTTCGGCGCCAAGCTGAAGCAGGTGAACGACGAGCTACAGGACCTGTTCTCGAAGTACCGCATCTCGGAGGCGCTGATGGCTGTCTACAAGCTGTTCTGGGACGAGTTCTCGTCGTGGTACTTAGAGATGGTGAAGCCCGCCTACGTCAACGGCCAGCAGCAGCCCATCGACCGCGAGACCTACGAGCAGACGCTCCGCTTCTTCGACACGCTGCTGAAGATGCTGCACCCCTTCATGCCGTTCATCACCGAAGAGCTGTGGCAGGCACTCTACGAACGCAAGGCCGGCGAGAGCATCATGCGCGAACGCCTGGTGCTCGACACGCTGTCTGCCGACGAGGCTAAACTCATCGACGACTTCGAGCTGGTGAAGCAGATTGTCTCTGGCGTGCGCATGGTGCGTTCGCAGAAGAACATCGCCGCCAAGGAGACCTTGGAGTTGCAGGCTGTCAATGCCAACCACTACGAGGCGTTCGCTGCCGCCATTCAGAAGATGGCCAACGTGTCGGCAATCAGCGTGGTGACCGAGAAAGACGCTACCGCCTCAGCCTTTATGGTAGGCACCGACGAGTTTGCCGTCCCCTTAGGCAACATGATAGACATTGACGCTGAGATAGAGAAACAGCAGAGCCAGCTGGAACACTTGGAGAAGTTCCTGGCCGGTGTGCAGAAGAAGCTCAGCAACGAACGCTTCGTGCAGAACGCTCCCGAGCAGGTTGTGGCCATGGAGCGCAAGAAGCAGAGCGACGCCGAAGAGAAGATTACTGCCCTGCGCGAGTCTATTGCTGCGCTCAAAGGAATTTGAAGTTTTTAGAAGCAAGAGGCAAGAAGCAAGAGAAATGCCTGATAGTAAGGTATTCTCTTGCTTCTTGCTTCTTGCCTCTTGCTTCTTTTAGTAACCGTTAAAAAATAAATTGGTATGATTTAGACTGAACACAAAGACACAAAGTTTGGTCTTCTTGACACTGCGACCAGCTCAATTCTTTGTGTCTTTGTGTCTTTGTGTTCCATAAATAATTTCGTCCCAAGTTATTTTTTTATCATTACTTAACTTCTCTTGCTTCTATTAAGCCGTGCGCTCAATGACCTCCAAGCACATGCGGCTGTTGTGGTAGGGACACTTCCAGAAGCCGGCCTTGTCGTCGACGGTGTTCAGCGTGCCGTCGGGATGGCGGCTCCAGTACCATTCGCCGTTCTCGTAGTCGATGAGCTGGTCTTTGATGTACTGCCAGCAGCGGAAGGCTTTCTGAAGCGCATCCTCGTCGCCGAAGTGCTGGTAGATGTTAAACCATCCGACGACATTCTCGGCCTGTACCCACCAGTGCAGGTCGTCGTCGACATGACCTGTGTCCAAATTGGCCTCGTGTATCATGCTACCGTCAGGACGCAGTCCCTTCTCGCTGGCTTTGGCTACCATGCGAACAATGGGTTCCATCTTCTGCAGCACATAGGGGTCGCCTAATACGAGGGCCGCCTCGTGCATGAGCCATGAGCACTCGATGTCGTGGCCGTAGCTCTCCAAATGGCCGGCACCACGGGTCCAGTCCATCTCAAAGAAGAGGTCCAGGTGGTGGGTTTCAGCATTGAGTATGCGGTCGGTGAAGATGCCGATGATGTTACGCAGGGCGCCCTCCACACGGGTGAGTGTTTCCAAGGGGACGGAGACAGCCACAGGGAGCACAGCACCGATGGCGGGGACATAGTCGCACGACTCGGCCGCACGAAACTCTTTCAGTGCACGATAGAGGTTGGCGTATGGCTCGATGATGTGCAGATGGGTGTTCTGTGACTTGGGGAAGTTAGCGTCCAGTTCCGACAGGCGCATGTCGGCAATGGGTGACCAGTCGCGCGCCGTGGCCTCGATGTAGCCGTTGTACTGACGGTCTAAGGCGTGCTCCTCCACGCAGTCGAAGAGTTGTATGGCATAGTCCAACGCCTCGCGGTCGCCCGTGGCACGGGCATACTCCGACAGTCCGTAGATGGCGAAGCCTATGGCGTAGAACTGCTTACGGGTGTTCAGCGGCTGTCCCTCGGCGTCAAGGCTCCAGTAGACGCCGCCGTACTCCTCGTCAATAAAATGTTTCAAGAAGTAGTCCTTGGCATAGGTAGCCATTTCCAAATACGCGGGGTTCTGAAGCACACGATAGGCCGCAGAGAACGACCAGAGAATGCGGGCATTGAGAATGGCGCCTTTTTCAGCATCCTTATGCAATGTGCCGCCATTATCCATGCGTCCGTAGAACCCTCCATGCTCGTGGTCTACCATCTGTTCCTGCCAAAAGCGCAGGATGTTGTTCTCGACAACATCCTGCATCTCGTTTCTTAACGTCTTGATATCCATCTTGTATAGCGTTTATTCCTCCATACTGCGAATTTTCTTCAGCTTGCTATTGATTTCGGCGATGCGCTCCGTGGTCAGCGGATAGAACCAGACGATACACATGGAGAGCAGGGCCACACAGGCAGGCACGAAGCTCATCAGCCAGCGCAGACACTCAAGGGCGGCCTCAGGCTGCACCACAGGACCGCGCGCCAGTATCACCGGGTCGGTGACGTAGCCGAAGCCCGACAGCAGCCACAGCACGGCGGCACCGCCAATGGCACCACCGAACTTCTGCGCCATGGACGACGACGAGAAGATGAGACCGGTCGACGCCGTCTTGAACTCCAGCTCGGCGTAGTCGCTGACGTCGGCGTACATCGACCAGACGAGGGGCGACATGATACCGGTAAGGATGGAGATGAGCACCTGGAACACCAGCATCAGCCAGTAGCCTGTGGGCGTGCAGGGTATGAAATAGAATAGCACGCTCAGCACCACCAACGAGGCGTTGACCAGGATAAACGTGGTCTTCTTGCCGAAACGGTTGGAGATGGGCACGCAGGAGGCCACGCCCACCATGTTGCTGACCTCGCCGACACCGAGGAACAGGCCGGCATAGAAGGCGAACATGAGTCCGAAGAACACCAGACTGACGTTGGAGCCGATGATGTCCTGGAAGAAGTAGGCCACCGTGGCACCGCGGACAGTGTTGAACAGGTTGAAGCACAGGGCAGCGCCGATGAGCAGCCACCACGGTTTGTTGCTGAGCAGGGCCTTGAAGTCGCTGCCCACGGAGACGGTGGAGACGGTCTTCAGGTGCTCGCGCGTCAGCGTGAAGCAGAGGATGAACATGACGAAGCAGGCCGCGGCAATGAACACCATAGCCCAGAACCATCCGCCCGGCGTGTTGTAGCCGCCCATCAGGTTGGTCAGCGGCTCCCACAGGAACAGCGAGATGAACGAACCGCCGTAGGCAAAGAACATGCGGAAACTGGAGAACACCGTCTTCTCGTTCGAGTCGTCAGTCATCACGCCCAGCATGGCGCCGTACGGCACGTTGATGCCCGTGTAGACGGTCATCATCAGTATGTAGGTGACGTAAGCCCATATCAGTTTGCCGCCATAGCTCAGGTCGGGCGTGGTGAACAGCAGTATGCCGCAGATGCTGAAGAACGGAGCCACCCACAGCAGGTAAGGCCGGTACTTGCCCCAACGGGTCTGCGTGCGGTCGGAGATGACGCCCATCATGGGGTCGCTGACGGCATCCCAGATGCGGGTTACGAGCACCAGCACACCGGCGTCGACCAGCGAGAGTCCGAAGATGTTGCTGTAGAAGAACGGCAGATAGTAGGAGAATATCTTCCAGAACATGCTGGACGACATGTCGCCAAAGCCATAGCCTATTTTTTCGATTAATTTTGATTTTGCCATATTTTTAAGAGGTTATTGGTTAGAGAGTGTTTGCCTGTTCTTGGCTACCAGCCGCTTGATGGTCTCGACGGAGGCCGCGGTGTAGAGTCCGTCCTCGGGTGTGTTCATGCAGTAGTCTATGAGCTTGTCAACGGTCGACGTGGCCACGTGCATACGGGTGTCGGCCGAAGCGTAGTAGATGAACACGCGTCCGTCGGGGTCGGCAATCCAGCCGTTGGCAAAGGCCACGTTCATCACGTCGCCAAGGTACTCGTCGCCTTCGGGTACGAGGAAGTAGCCGCCCGGCTGTGCAATGACGCGCGTGGGGTCGTCCAGCGCCGTCATATACATGTAGAGCACGTAGCGCAGTCCGTCAGCCGTGGCGCGCACGCCGTGGGCCAGGTGCAGCCACCCGCGCGGGGTCTTGATGGGGTGCGGTCCTTCGCCGTTCTTCACCTCGGTGATGGTGTGGTAGTGGCGGGCGTTGATGATTTTCTCCTCCGTGATTTCAGCGTGGGTGATGTCGTCAACCAGTGCCCAGCCGATGCCGCCGCCGCTGCCGGTGTCGATGAAACCGTCCTGCGGACGGGTGTAGAAGGCGTACTTGCCGTCGACGAACTCCGGGTGCAGCACGACGTTACGCTGCTGCGAGCGCGTCTTCAGGTCGGGCAGGCGGTACCACGTCTTGAGGTCCTTGGTGCGGGCAATGCCTGCCGTGGCCGTGGCTG
The DNA here is from genome assembly GCA_017458125.1 of Prevotella sp. GTDB lineage: Bacteria > Bacteroidota > Bacteroidia > Bacteroidales > Bacteroidaceae > Prevotella. The sequence goes on along the minus strand of JAFTGB010000056.1, from coordinate 68,284 downwards.
CGCTCAGGTTGCCGGGCTGCGTGTCGTCGTGACGCTCGGCGCAGAACACGCCGTAGATCCAGCCGTCCTCGTGCTGCGTGATGCGCATATCGTAGATGTTGGTGGCGGGAACGACGTCGTCGGGCATGGTGATGGGCTCGTCCCAGAAGCGGAAGTTGTCGATGCCGTTAGGACTTTCGGCCACGGCGAAGAACGACTTGCGGTCAGCGCCCTCCACACGGACTACGAGGCAATACTTGCCCTGCCACTTGATGGCTCCCGAGTTGAGGGCGGCATTGCACATGATGCGCTGCATCAGGTAGGGGTTGTCCTTCTCGCAGAAGTCGTACTTCCACTCCAAGGGTACATGCTCGGCGGTCACCACGGGGTACTTATACTTCTCGTAGATGCCATTGCCCCACTCCACGGGCTCGTTCTTGCGCGTCAGCAACTCCTCATGGTGTGCCCTCAGCGCCTTTACTTTTTCTTGAAAATTCATGTTGCTCTGTATTCTTTAATATTTCATATTTCATTTTTCATCTTTAATCTCCTTCAGGAACAGCGTGTTGTCGGCCTCATACAGTTTCTTGAAGTCGGCTGCACAGGGCAGTTCGGGCGCCGGTCCGAAATACTCCTTCTTGTAGTTGCGCCACAGCAGGAAGTAGCTGATGGGGTGCTCGTCCATGACGGGCTTCAGCACGCGCGTCCACCACGTCGTGTCGGTCATGTTCTTCAGTCCGCACTCGGTCATGGCCAGCAGTTTGCCGTTGCGCTTGGCAAAGTCGCTGAGGAACGTCAGGTCGGCCTTCAGCGCCGTCTTGAACTCGTCCTCCGTGCCCCACTGGTAGGCATCCTCGCCAATGAGCGTCACGCGCTCGTTGCCCGGGTAGCGGGCCAGGAAACGCTCCTCGGTCCATCCGCCGTCTAAGTTGGGCGAGTAGCTCCACAGCAGGTTGTTCAGTCCGCGGATGGTCAGCGAGTCCTGCAACATGTCCCACAGGCCGTGGAACTCGTTGTCGCTGCACAGTGCCTGTCCCCACCAGAACCACGAGCCGTTGTTCTCGTGCCACGGGCGGAAGATGACGGGCACCGGCCGGCCGGCCTTCGTCTTCAGCGTCAGCAGGAAGTCGCCCACGCGCTCTATCCACGTCTGGAACTTCTCAAACTGCGAGCCGCCGGGCAGCACGCTGGCCACGACGGTGGAGTCGCTGACGTCCCACGCCGTGCCTCCGGTCAGCGGATTGCGCGGATGCCAGCTAACGGTGACGATGCCGCCGCGCTCGTGGTGGGCCACCAGCTCGTCGTGTATGCGGGTGAAGGGTACGCTGTCTAAGTTCTTGGCGTCGCCGACCTCAATGCCGCCGAGGTCGAAACCCATCACAGCGGGATAGTCGCCGACGGTGCGCAGCACGTCGCTGGAGTCTGAGGGTGCCGCGCCGACGTAGGTGCCGTCCCACGTCACGCCGTAGAACGGGTCGTCCTGATGTCCCATCATGTAGCCGCGCTGCTGCAGCTTCGCCAGTCGTTCGGCCAGCTGTTCCGCTGCCGTCTGTTCCTTCCCTTCCTTTTGTCCGCAGGCTGCCATCAGCACCGCTACACCTATTATTATATATATATATTTCATCTTAATTTTTATTTCTTATTTCTTATTTTTTATTTTTCAACGTTTCCAACAGCCACGCCTCCCATTCGTCCCACTGCTCCTGGAACCAGAAGTGCCATGTGGCCTGATAGGGCGAAATCTCCTTCGGTCCCTTCACCGTGTTGTACGTAGCCCATGCCGTCGTGGGCGGCACCACGTCGTCGCAGTAGCCGAAGGAGAACCATCCCTTCTGCTTCGAGGTGATAAGCCGTGCGAAGTTGACGCCGTCGTAATAGCGCGAGGTCTCCACCCGTGCCTTTATCAGCGGGTCTTTCTCATTCCTCATCTGATAGAAGTAGTGGGGCCATCCGCAGGCCACGCCCTTGAACGATGCCGTGTGGTCGCAGAGAGCGGCATGCACAGCGCCGTAGCACGTCACGCGCTTATCCAGTCCTGCCGTGGCGAGCGTCAGAAATCCGCCCTGACTGCTGCCCGTCACTCCGCAGTCCTTGCCGTTCCACGGGGTGTACTGCTCTATATAGTCCAGCGCGCGTATGCATCCTATGACCACGCGCTTGTAGTAGCTGTCGTCGCGGTTGTCGAGTCCCCAGTTCCAGTAGTTCGCCAAGGCTCCGTTGAACATGTCGTCGTACACCTTCTGCTCCATGGTGACGGGAATGCCGTGGATGCCGATCTCAAGCGTGACGACACCCTGCGAGGCCGTCCACACGTCGCCGCCGTAGGGGCGCACGCCGGCTCCCGGCACCCGCAGCAGGGCGGGATAACGCCCCTCCTTCACGGGCACGCACAGGATGCCGTAGGTGCGGTAGTTCCACTTCATGTTCTGGAACGACACCTCGTAGACGTTGACGTCCTTGGTGCAGCGCTCGGGCAGCAGCCTCCGCGTGGGGTTCAGGTCTACCTGGCGCGCCTCCTTGACGGCCTGTTGCCAGTAGTCGCTGAAGTCGGTGGGCATGACCGTCGTGGGCTGCAGACGCTCGGGCGAGAAGGCTGCGGCACAGGCCCCCTTGTACTCCTTGCCCCCGACGCGGGCCTTCACGTCGACGCGGTAGAAGCCGGGCTTCGTCATCTTGCCCTTCAGCGTCAGCGTGCCGTCCTTCAGCACTACGCCCTGCTTTTTCACCTCGGGGTACATCTCGGGACCTGCCTCGTAGTCGATGGTGACATTGTCCAACAGCGTAGCCGAACGGGTGACGCTGATGCGGAACTCGGCCGTCTGGCCTACCACGTAGGTCCAGTCCTGATGGTCGGGAACCACGTTCACTGTGATGTTGTTGCCACGAATCTGCGCTCCGCCCTGCATCAGGCTGAGCATCAGCAACAGAAACATTAAGCCTGTCTTCTTCATACCGTGTTGCTTGATAGTCTGTTTTAGGTTTTGGAATTCGTTGCAAAGATACCACTTTTTTTCCATTCCGCATTACACTATCTTGACTTTCTTGCGTACTTTTCTCGCAAAATCCCTACTAAATTATGATTTTTAACTGAACACAAAGACACAAAGGCACAAAGAACTGGGCTGACTGCGGTGCCAAGAAAAGCTTTGTGTCTTTGTGTCTTTGTGTCTTTGTGTTCAAAAATACCCATCCGCTAACCTGCTGATTATCATTGCATTGAAATTTTATGCCTCGCGGTGGTAAATTTTATGCCCCGCGGCACCAAAAAGTATCACCCGTTTTGGTAAATCGGGCAATCAAATTTGGAGCCGCGGAACATCTTTTCTACCACCGTCGCTGATGTTTTTTACCACTGCGGCTGATGTTTTTCCATCGCGTCGCTGATACAATAGCGTCCGACGACACATCCGACCCCTAAACGGAGGATAACACTTACCAGAGAACCGCAAATAAAAAAAATTTAGCAAAAAAGTATCAAAAATAGATAACAAAAAGTGAGCGCGTTTCGTTTTTTTGTGCTATCTTTGCATCGTCAATTGCTAAAAATTTAATAAACATAAAACAATACTATTAACTAACAAACCAAGTATGAATCTAAATTGCAGTAAAAACTCTCTGCTGGCAGGATTATGCGCAATAACCCTGCTGGGCTATTCGCCCGTCGCTTATGCAGCAGGGGGCAGTTCACCGCTGCCCGCCGTGCAACAGGCGAAGAAGATTACGGGTACCGTCTCGGACGCTATGGGTCCGGTCATCGGTGCAAGTGTGGTTATCAAAGGGACGTCTACTGGCGTGGCTACCGACTTCGACGGTAACTTCAGCCTCAGCGCCAGCCAGGGCCAGACGCTCGTCATCAGCTACATCGGCTATGTGACGAAGGAAGTCAAGGTCACCGGCCAGTCCAACTACCAGATCACCCTCGAAGAGGACAAGAAAGTGCTTGACGAGGTGGTGGTCGTCGGTTACGGTACGATGAAGAAGAGCGACCTCTCGGGTTCTTCGTCATCCATCAACGAGGAGTCGCTGAAAGGTACCGTCATCACCTCGCTCGACCAGTCGCTGCAAGGACGTGCCACTGGTGTGACCGCCGTCACCACGTCTGGTGCTCCTGGTTCGTCGTCGTCTATCCGCATCCGTGGTATCGGCTCCATCAACGCCAATCAGGAACCGCTCTACGTCATTGACGGTGTCATCGTTCAGGGCAGCGGTCAGAGCGGTGCCGAGTTAGGTCTGGGCGACCGTCTGGGCAATGGTAAGGTTTCTACCGTGTCGCCGCTGTCCACGCTGAACCCCTCGGACATCGTGTCCATGGAAATCCTGAAGGACGCTTCGGCCACCGCCATCTACGGTGCACAGGGTGCCAACGGTGTCGTGCTCATCACCACCAAGCGCGGTAAGGCCGGCGAAGCCAAGTTCACCTACGACGGCATGCTGACCATCAACCGTCAGGCCAAGCGCCTTGACATGATGAACCTGCGCGAATATGCAGAATACTATCAGGACTTCGTCCGTGAGGGCTGGATCTTAGAGAGCCAAGCCAACAAGAACTACGCCGACGCCTCGCTGCTGGGCAAGGGTACCAACTGGCAGGACGCTGTCTTCCAGACCGCCCTGCAGCACTCTCACCAGTTCTCGGCACAAGGTGGTTCCGACGCCGTGAGATACTACGTCTCGGGTAACTTCATGAATCAGGAAGGTACCATCATCGGCTCCGAGTTCCGCCGTTACTCGGTTCGCTCGAACCTCGATGCACAGTTGAAGCCCTGGCTGAAGCTGGGCATGTCGACCACCTATTCTAATACTAAGGACTATCTGAAGAAGGCCGACGGTACTGAAGGTATCATCAACTACTCGCTGACCACATTGCCCGACATTCCTATCTATGATGTTTTTGGCAACTATTATGCTGAGGCACGCGAGGGATACACCAACCCCAACCCGGTGGCACTGGCCAATATGAACCAGTACACCCTGGAGCGCCGCAAGCTGACCGGCAACATCTTTGCCGAAATCAGTTTCCTGAAGAACCTCGTATGGCACGCTGAGGTCGGCTACGACTTCTCTGACTCCAACGCGGAAACCTGGGAACCCTCTGTCGACCTGGGCGGATGGAAGAAGCCCTCAAACCAGGACCACTGGCAGAGCAACAACAACAAGTTCTGGCAGCTGAAGAACTACCTGACCTACACGGGCGACTTCGGCAAGCACCACGTTACCGCCATGTTAGGACAGGAGAGCTGGAAGTCATCGTGGAAGTATCAGGGCATCACCGGACAGAACCTGCCCCGTAACGACGTACACAACCCGCAGCTGGCCGAGAAGGCAGACCGCGACTTCACCTCCGGTTTCGGCGAGGCTTCGATGGCCTCGTTCTTCACCCGCGAGACCTACAACTACGACGACCGCTACTATGCTACCTACACCTTCCGTTACGACGGCAGCTCCAACTTCGGACCCAACAACCGCTGGGCAGGATTCCACTCAGTGGCTGCCAGCTGGCGCTTCTCGAACGAAGCCTTCATGAAGAACCTCAAATGGCTCAGCAACGGTAAGCTGCGTGTAGGATGGGGACAGACCGGTAACTCCAACATCGGTGCCTACCGCTGGGGTGTGGCCTTAGGCGTGATGCCTTCTGCCCTCGGACAGTCGTACAAGCCTACCGGACTGCCCAACGAGTCTATCAAGTGGGAGACGCAAAACCAGATAGACCTGGGTCTTGACCTCGGCTTCTTCAACAACCGCCTCAACCTGACCATCGACTGGTACCGCAAGGAGTCGAAGGACATGCTGATGATTATGCAGCTTCCTTCGTACTTAGGCACACAGGGTAACCAGTCGTCAGCACTCACCGCTCCGGCCGGCAACTATGGCACCATGCGCAACATCGGTTTTGAAATCGAACTGAAAGCTAACCCCGTCAGGACGAAGGACTTCAACTGGGACACCGACCTGCAGTTCTCGTTCAACAAGAACGAACTGGTATCGCTGCAGGGCACGACCTCTGCCGCCATCATCGGCTACGGACAGTGGAGCGACGTGGTGGCCGTCTCGTCTGTCGGCCGACCCATGTATGACTTCTGGGGCTATGAGGTCGAGGGCGTCTACAAGGACTTCGACGACATTCTGAACTCGCCGGTCAACACGCTGTATATCCAGTCGGTGGTCACCGAGACCGATGCCGACGGCAACATCACCGCATGGAAGCACCAGACCGACCCCACCAAATACAGCAAGAACAACACCGTATGGCCCGGCGACCTGAAGTTCAAGGACATCAACAATGACGGTAAGATTGACGAGAACGATAAGACCCACATCGGCTCGCCGCTGCCCAAGTGCACCTTCGGCTGGACGAACACCTTTACTTATAAAGGCTTCGACCTGAACATCTTCATCAACGGCTCCATCGGCAACAAGGTGATGAACTACACCTCCATCGCCCTGACCTCGATGACCAGCACATGGAACAACCAAATCCAGGAGAAGATTGCCGACCGCGCCCACCTGGCCGCCATCGACCCGAACAAGGTCTATACCGACGGCAGCGCGTGGTACAACGACATCACCAACGTCTATGTCACCAATCCCGGAACACAGACACCGCGTGTGGCTCTTGGCAACACCTACAACCAGAACATCTCTACCCGCTACATCGAAGACGGCTCCTATGTCCGACTGAAGAACATATCGCTGGGCTACACCTTCCCCAAGAAGTGGATACGCCACCTCTATCTGGAGAACCTGCGTCTCTACTGCAACCTGCAGAACGTATGGACCATTACCGGATATGACGGTTACGACCCGGAAATCGGTGCTTCCACTACCGACGCCAATGGCTACGTGTTCGGACTGGATAACGGCCGCTATCCCTCGCCCTTCAGCTGCACATTCGGTGTAAATGTTTCATTCTAATTATATAATAAGGAGACTAACATTATGAATATCAAAAATATCAAAATATTCCTGGCTGCTTCGGTTATGGGATTGGGACTGACGTCGTGCGAAGAGTTCCTGAACCGACCGACCATAGACAACTATGTGGCAGACGGTTACTATAAGACTGACGCCGAATGCATTGCAGCCGTTGACTACCTGTATAACTCCCCCTGGTATGACTTCCAGCGCGGTTTCTTCGCATTTGAAATCATGGCCGGCAATCTTTATATGTCAGACGGTGGCGACTACACGGCATTCCTCCGCTTCGGACTGACATCCAACAACCAGCACATCCGCAACATGTCGTACTCGCTGTGGGCTGTCAACGCACACTCCAACGTGGTACGCCACTACATCGAGGGCGGCGGTGCATCTGAGGCCGTCAAGAACCAGACCATGGGCGAGTGCCTGCTGTGGAAAGCCATGGCCTACTTCTTCCTCGTACGCACCTTCGGCGACGTACCCATTGTCCATGACAACACGGAGATGATAGAGAGCGGCACTTATAACGACCAAATGAAAGTCTATAAGAGCGATGTCTACGAATATATCGTGATGACACTGGAAAAGGCCATCGAGCTGCTGCCCGAACAGTGCACTGAAGGCCGTTTAGACAAGTATTGCGCCAAGGGTCTGTTGGCCAAGGTCTATCTGACCAAAGCCGGCGTGAGCGGTTCGCTGAACAACGACGACCTGCAGAAGGCTGCCGACCTGGCTACCGATGTGGTGAACAACTCCGGACGCTCGTTAGAGAAGAACTACAAAGACTGCTTCACCTTGGAGGGCAACAAGTCGCCTGAGAACATGATAGCCTGGCGCTGGGTGGTCAGCTCACAGTGGACATCGCAGAACTCCCTGCAGTCCGACCTCGGCATGACAGGCATGGATGAGTTCGGTGACTGCTGGGGTGAGTGGAGCGGTCCGTCCGTAGACCTGCAGGATGCCTTCGGTTTCAACATCCTCGACGCTCCTGAGACACGTCCTGACGTAGACACCCGCCGCAGGGCCACGATGATGACCGTGGGCGACGTCGTACCCTACCTCTGGCGCGACCATGGAGGCTTTGACTACATGCACTTCGAATACGACAAGACCTATAACCCAGGAGCCTGGGGGCAGCACCGCGCTCCCACGGGATGCAATGTCGTGAAGCACCTCTACGGCAACAATGCCGACCACGTCACCGCACTCGGTACTTCAGCATCCCGTATGGCCAGCTCGCTGTGCACACCGCTGCTCCGTCTGGCTGACGTCTATCTGATACTGGCCGAAGCCAAGGTGCTGATGGGTCAGACCACCGATGCTACTGCCCTCAGAGCATTCAACGCCGTTCGTCAGCGTGCCATCCCCAACGCCATTCCCGAGACCTCGCTGACCTTTGACAAGGTCTGGAAGGAGCGTCGCCTGGAACTCGCCTTGGAGGGTGACCGTTGGTTCGACTTCGTCCGTCTGGCTTACTACAACCCCGAGAAGGCCATTTCCGAGCTGAAGGCTCAGCGCCGCAACTCGTACTGGAACCTCGATCCCATGTACAAGAACTACTACGAAACTGGCCAGTGGCTGCTGACCAACAACAACGAAGACGGTGAAGAAGTCACTGCAGCCTACGATGACCAGACGCCTACACCCAACGTAACCGTGAACAGCTTCATTGTGCCCTTCCCCATGGAAGACCTCACCTTCAACCCGCATCTGAAGGAAGACCCCGTTCACGTGGACATTCGCGCTACCTATCAATATTGAAATTGAAAATTAAAACACGACATACATCATGAAAAGATTATTCAATACGATTTTCTTGTTCGCTGCCCTGACAGTGGTCACGTCTGTGTTCACTGGTTGTAAGGACGAGCCTGACAAGTATGAGATCAGTGGCGGTACACCTACCATCCACTATATACGCCCGCTGGGACTGGAGAGCAAAGACTCCATACTGACCGGTGCCTACATGGACAACAGTATCTGCATTGTGGGTGAAAACCTGCGCAGCATTGTCAAAATGCTGTTCAACGACCAGGAGGCCAAGCTGATACCCAGCTTCATGACCGACAACACGCTGATTGTCACCGTTCCGAAGCAGATACCTAACGAGGTGTTCGACAAAATCTTTATGATTAACCAAAACAACGACACCACCACGTACGACTTCAAGGTGCTGGTGCCCGGTCCCACCATCAACAACATGAGCAACGAGTGGGCTAAGGGCGGTGAGCAGGCTACCATCTACGGCAACTATTTCGTAGACGACCCCAACGTCCCGCTGACGCTGACCATCAGTGGCCGCCAAGTGCCCATCGAAACCTTCGACATCAGCCAGATGACGTTTACTGTCCCTGAGGGACTGAGCGAAGGTCCTATCGAGATAGCAACCGTCTATGGTAAGATCAAGGCTAAGTTCAACTATCGCGACACCAACGGTATGATGTTCAACGACTTCGGCAAGGGCGATGCCGGCGACAAGTCTACAGGTCTGACCAACCACGGCTGGCACAACCAGGTCATCCAGAGCGACGAGAACTCGCTGGACGGCAGCTACCTGCTGCTTGGCAACTGCGAGATCAAGGACGACACCTGGGCCGACAGCAACCTGTCGTTTGAGTACTGGCCCGGCGACTGGAATGGTGGCTTCTCTGGCACCGACATCCGTTTGTCTGACTTGGTCAGCTTCGCTAACTTCGCCAACATGGCCCTGAAGTTCGAGGTGAACATCCCGTCAAGCAACCCCTGGACCAACCTGTCGATGCAGTGCATCTTCTCTGGTGACGCACAGGTAACGCTGCCCACGGCCAACAACACCTTCTTCAACGGCACCGACTATCCGCGCGCCCTCTGGACGCCGTGGAGAGCCACCGGTTCGTTTGACACTGGCGGCAAGTGGCAGACCGTCACCATCCCCATCAGCAACTTCAAGTACAAGAACGATGGTACTCCTGCCAGCGTACCCCTTGAGGCCAGCAACTTCACGGGTCTGACCCTCTTCATCTGGAGCGGTGTAACAAGCGGCACTACCTGCAACCCCATCATACGCATTGATAACATCCGTGCGGTGGAATACTAAACTCATTAAAACGACAAGACAATGAAAATATTTCGTAAAATATCAGTATTTGCCATAGCTGCACTGGCTGTTACGACTGCACTGACAAGTTGTAGCGATGACGACCTGAGCACTAACCAGTATGGCAAGAGCGGTGTCAACATCCTGGGCTTCGGCCCCATGCCCATCACTCGCGGCGAAACCATGCGCGTGACTGGCACACAACTGAACAACGTGGAATCGGTCATATTCCCTGAGGGCAACCAGAAAGTGAAGCCTGCTGACTCCTACATCAAGGCTGACTTCGTGCTGAAAAACTCGCAGGAGATGACGGTGACCATACCCGACCAGACCGTTCCCGGCAAGCTGCGCTTAGTAACCAAGAGCAACGACACCATCGTCTCGGCTTCCAACATCAGCTTCGTCGAGGACATCAAGGTCACCTCGTGGGAACCCAAGACTGCTCACCCGGGCGACATCATCACCATCAAGGGCGAGTTCGTATGGAACATCGGTGAAGTGGTGTTCTACGACCACGTCGTCGTGCCTGCTGAGAACTTCCTGCTGAACACCCGCAACGAAATCCAGGTGGAAGTGCCCGCAGAATGTAAGACCGGCGAACTGGCCTACAACAACGGTGCGGCCAATGCTGAGAATGTGGTGCTGGGCAACCTGAGCGTAGACTATCCGCAGATTTCGGGTATCTCCAACCCCAATCCTGAGTTTGGCGAGACCGTTACCGTCACAGGTGAGAACCTCGACCTCGTGACAAAGGTTGAGCTTCCGGTAGTAGGCGAGGTTAAGTTCAACGTTGCTAACGACGGCAAGTCTATCCGTCTGACCATTCCCGAGAATGCTGTCTCCGGTACGATTACCATGACGTCGGCAGCCGGTCTGACCACAAGCATCGACTACACCGTACCCCTGGCCAGCTTCGAGAGCGTTGACCCCGCCAAGGATGTGAAGGCCGGCATGACCATCACCATCAAGGGCCAGAACCTCGACCGCATCAAGCAACTCATCCTGCCGGGTGTTGACAGTCCGTTAGAGAAGGGACAGTTCACGCAGAGCAAGACGGAGATTACCTTCGTCGTGCCCGAGGACATGACCGACGGTAAGGTGAAGATGATACAGCACGAGAACTGGAGCATTGAGACGGGTGGCATCATGATGTATAGCGAGGCTGCCGAGATTGCCATCTGGGTTGGCGAGTTCGTATGCTCAAGCTGGAGCGGCAACCAGGATCTGGCTTGGGGTGGTTTCGACTGGACCACCGTGCCTGCTGGCAGCGCAGTGAAGTTCTACTACAAGAAGAACACTCCCGGCACATGGGGCTGCATCAGCCTGCGCCACGGTACGGATTGGGGTGCTCTGCCCGCTCCTATTCCCGGGCAGTACGACCTGGATGCCGACGAGGGCGTGCTGAGCGTCGTGTTCACGAAGGAAGTGCTTGACGACATCATTGCCAACGGCGGTCTGGTTCTCACCGGTGACAACTACACCCTGACCAAAGTGACCATCCCGTCGCCTGAGACCGTGCTGTGGAAGGGCGAACTCGGACCGACCAACTGGAGCGGCGACAAGACCATCCCGCTGACCGACGAGATGAAGGCGCTGCTGAAGCCCGGCATCAAGATGGGTATCGACTTCAAGTGCGACGCTGGCGGCGGACAGGTTGAAATCTGCGGCAGCTGGTGGACCGGCCTTGAGGGACCGAAGCTCGTCTACGGCACCAATGCAGAAGGCCGTGCCATCATGGACTTCCCCGCCGACGCCACCAACTTCGAGTGGACGCTGGTTCAGCAGGACATTGACATTCTGCTGCAGCAGGGTGCAATCCTATTCGTAGGTAACGGTGGTCTGACCATCACCCGCTGGTACGTCAAGTAAAAAATAAGTATTTTCAAGAAGGCGCAACGTTCGTGTTGCGCCTTCTTTTTTCAAATAAGCAAGAAACATACACATTATGAAAGCAAAACCGCTAATAGCATTAGTAACCATACTTGGAATGGCCTTCGTCTCCTGTGGCGGCGACGACGGCGACAATGGCGGAGGGGGCAGCGGCGGTGGCGGCGGCACAACCTCCAACATCATTCTGCGCACACAGAGCATCAGCAATGGCAGCGAGGTGGACGCCGCCTCAACAACGGTGCTGACGCTGACGTACAACACGACGGTCAAGGTGACCAGCAATGCCGACATCACCCTCAACGGCTCGAAGGTGACAGCCAAGAGCAACGCCACGACAACGATGGCTGTTGACATTCCGCTCTCATTAAAGGACGGCACCGCCTATACCGTCAAGGTGACCAAAGGGGCCATCGTCTCCTCTACCAACAACCAAGTGTCAGCTCCCGAGGTGACGGTGACGTTCAGCACCCGTGCCAAGGCGCAACCCGTCAATCCTGACATATCCTCTACCCCCGTCTGTGCCACCACAGACGCAGCCAAGCGTTTGTATAGCTACATGGTAAGTCAGTACGGACAGAAAATCATCTCCAGCGTGATGGCCAATGTCAACTGGAACAACGAGGAAGCTGAGCGCATCGGTAAGGCTGTGGGCAAGTACCCGGCCATGAACTGCTACGACTTCATCCACATCTGCTTCTCGCCCGCCAACTGGATTGACTACACCAACATCAATCCCGTGCAGCAATGGGTGAACGCCGGCGGACTGGTGTCGCTCATGTGGCACTTCAACGTGCCCAAGAGCGAAGGTTCCACCGATGTCACCTGTACCCCGAGCGAGACGACGTTCCGCGCCAAGAACGTGTTTACTGACGGCACATGGGAGAACAAGTGGTTCTACGGCCAGATGGACAAGGTGGTGGCCACCATGCTGAAGCTGCAAGAAGCCGGCATCGCTGCCACCTGGCGTCCCTTCCACGAGGCCGCCGGCAACGCCACCTACAAGCAGCAGGCCAGCTGGACCAAGTCGTGGTTCTGGTGGGGCTACGACGGTGCCGAGACGTACAAGAAGCTGTGGGTAACCATGTTCAACTACTTCCAAGAGAAAGGCATCCGCAACCTCATCTGGGTGTGGACGACGCAGAACTATAACGGCAACAGCAGCCAGTACAACCAGGACCGCGACTGGTACCCCGGCGACCAGTATGTCGACATCGTGGCCCGCGACCTCTATGGCTATAATGCCGACCAGAACCTGCAGGAGTTCAGCGAGATACAGGCCACCTATCCCACCAAGATGGTGATACTGGGCGAATGCGGCAAGGATGCGACAAGCGGAAAGTCGTCGTCGCTAGTTTCCGAGCTGTGGAACAAGGGCGCCCACTGGGGTTCTTTCATGGTTTGGTACGGTGCCAACATGGAGGGCGATGCATGGTGGAAGGACGCGCTGAACTGCAGCCAGGTCATCACCCGCGAAACAGTGAAAATCGAAAATTGAATGTACAAACCCTAAAACTCAAGAAAGATGAAGAAAACCTATCAGTTACTCTTAATGCTTATCACATCCTTTGCACTGTGCGGATGCGGTGGCGACGATGCCAACGACTCGTCATCAAGCGGGTCCACTCCTTCCCCAGGTGTTAACGTCATCCTGCGCTCACAGTCTATCAGTGCCGGGGCAGAAGTAGATGCCGCCACCACCACGGTGCTCACCTTGAACTATAATACCACGGTGAAGGTGACCGGTGTGGGCATCACGCTGAACGGCACCGCAGTTACCGCCAAGAGCAGCGCCACCACAACCATGTCGGTAGACATTCCCCTCGCCCTCGAAGATGGCAAGAGCTACGAGGTGAAAGTAGCCAAGGGAGCCATCGTCTCAACCACCGACGCTTCCGCCTCGGCTCCTGAGTTCACGCTCAACTTTACCACCAAGGCCAAAGCCACCCCCGGCACTGCCGACAACACTGCCACGGCACTCACCAAGAGACTGGGCTGGGGATGGAACCTGGGCAACCACTTCGACACCAGTTCCGACAAAGACGGCGTTCATCCTGAGTGGGGCTACTGGGACAAGGCAACGCCTACGGCAACGCTCTATGCCAACCTGAAGAAGGCAGGTGCCAGCACGGTGCGCATTGGTGTGACCTGGGGCAACTACCAGAACGCATCATGGGATATTGAGGCTTCCTTCATGAACGAGGTAAAACAGAACGTGGAGTGGGCTGAGCAGGCCGGGCTGAACGTCATCCTGAACATGCACCACGACGAATACTGGCTCGACATCAAGGGCGCTGCCAACAATGCCAGCATCAACACGGCCATCAAAGAGCGCATTGCCAAAACCTGGACGCAAATAGCCGAAGCCTTCAAGGACAAAGGCGACTTCCTGCTGTTCGAGTCATACAACGAGATACAGGACGGCCAGTGGGGCTGGGGGGCCAACCGCACGGACGGCGGCAAGCAGTATAAGACGCTGAACGAGTGGAACCAGCTGGTGGTCAACACCATCCGTGCTACTGGCGGCAATAACGCCACACGCTGGATTGGCATTCCGGCCTACGCCTCCAGTCCCTCGTTCGCACTGGAGGAGAGCTTCGTCCTGCCTAACGACCCTGCCAACAAGGTCATGGTGAGCGTACACTTCTATGACCCGAACACCTTCACGCTGACCCCCGAGAACAGCGACGGCAAGTCAGAGTGGGGCCACACCGCAGCGGCAGGCAAGTTCCAGTCTGGCAGCAACGAGGAACATGTTCGTGAGATATTCAGCAAGCTGTACGAGAAATTCATCGTCAAGAACATCCCCGTCTACATTGGCGAATACGGCTGCGTCATGCATACCAGCAACCGCTCCAACCTGTTCCGCAACTACTACTTGGAGTACGTCTGCCGTGCAGCCTATACCTACAGCATGCCGGTCTGCATCTGGGACAACAACTCCACAGGCGGCGGCAACGAGCATCATGGCTACTTCAACCACAATGACGGCAGCTATCTGAACAACATGGAGTCGCTGGTGCAGACCATGATTAAGGCGACCACCTCCACCGATGCTAACTACACCTTGGAGTCGGTCTATAACAAAGCGCCCTAAACAAAGTCTTGACAAGTGAACACAATACTGACCATCAGAATTCTACTTCTGGTGGTCAGTATTGTTATGATGAACACCGGCTATTTCACCTTGCTCATCCTGTCCACCTGCTCGCGCACGACGGCCAGCGTGGTGGTGTCAGAGGCAAAGACGGAGTTCAGGCCCTGAGCCTCCTGGGCGGGGTCGTTGGTGTAGTCGTCGCCCACCTGCCACTGCTTGTGCTGCGGCTTGGCAAAGCCGCCCCATCCCCAGAAGTTGCAGCCGGCGAAGTGGCCGCCGCTCTCGGCATTGTCGGCCACTAACGAGAACACATATTTGTAATAGCCGTCACGACCCTTGGTGGGCGTATCGAGGGTGAACTTAAAACCGTCGCGCGGATAGCCGAACTCCTCCATGACGAGCGGCTTGTTCAGCGAGTCGCAGACGGCAAGGTGCCGGTCTATATACTCCTTGGTGTTGGCGCAGGCGCGAGGCAGGTGCTCTATCAGCGAGTCGGGCTTGGCCCATCCCCAGTTGTAGGGCCACAGGTGCACGTTGCAGTAGTCGATGTTGCGGTCGGCGCAGATGCGTGCCCACGAGCCGAGGTCGTTCTCGCAGCCCCACGAGCCCTCGCTACCCACAGAGATGAGGTGGTTCTTGTCCAGCGAGCGGATGAGTGCCGAGGCTTCGGCCAGCCATTTCTCGAAGGCGGGAAGCGCCTCCTTTCTGAAAGCACGCGGCTCGTTGCCAATCTGCCACGACATGATGGCCGGGTCGTCGGTATATTTCAGTCCCGTATAGCGGTTGGTACGACCTAAAATGAAGCGCACGTAGTCGTAGAACAGCTGGTGAGCCTTGTCGTTGGTGGCATACTGCGCCATGGCCTCCATGAAGGCCTGATAGCCCACCTCGTCAGGTCGCGGCTGCTTGCCCAGCCCGGCGTGCTCCAAGTAGAAGCCGTAGCCCCCACTCCACTCCCACGAGTTGTTCAGGTAGAGCACGGCCACCATCTGGCGCTTGCCCATCTCCATGAGCAGGTAGTCCAGTCCGGCCAGTATGGTGTCGTTATACACGCCAGGCTTCACCTGCAGCGTAGGCTCCACCTTGGTCTTCACGCCGCGCTCGCCGTCGCTGCCCACCAGGATGCGCAGGTTGTCAATGCCCATGCGCTTCATCTCGTCCAGCTCCTTCACCAGACGTTCGCGGTTGCCGCCCTGTCCCTCCGACGCCAGTATGGCGCCGTACCAGAAGTTGGTGCCCACGTAGTAGTAGGGTTTGCCGCCCTTCACAAAGTGTCCGTTCTCGACGCTCACGAAGCCTGCCGGCTCCGCCTGCTTCTGCTCGCAGCCTGCCACAAAGGCTGCCAAAGCCACTAATAAGAGTATTTTCTTCATTCCGTTCGGTGTGGATTGTTTTTTGTTTGTTTCTTTACACTTCTATGCCGACAAAGTTACGAACTTTATGTGAATTGGCCAAAAAAGCTGCCATTTTTTCTGCTGCATCTCTTGCTTCTTGCCTCTTGCAGATGCATGCGGGGAATAAATGACGGCAGCAGCTGCTCCCCCTCGCTTGACAAGGAGGAGCGCAAGAAGTACGATGAGAGCTTGCGTGCCTACTGTGACACCATTGTCGTGATGGAAGGTCAGTTTATGGCTGGCGAACGTAAAGGACGCGAGGAAGGAGAAAAACAGAAAGTATAAACTAAAAAGTAATACCATAAATGCCATTTTGCAAAACATGCTGGATTTCAGCGTGTTACTCATTGCAAATTATATGGCATTAGTGGCATTTTCTGAGCTGATGGCTCGGCTGAAAATTATGATGGTCAGAAATAAAATTCCCATCGTGGGAATTTTTCCTACGATGGGAATTACACTGATGCCATACCTTTTGCCATGCGTAACCACTTAACTATCTGCAAGTTTTGCAAAATGGCATTTTTTACGTCAAAAATATAATCAACTATCAGTGCGTGTCAATGCCTGTGCACGCGGGAACGGATATACTCAATTCGTATGGATGGGGCGAATGGTATAACCACAGCAACGGTCTAATGCGTAGACTTCGTCCACGCTGGCAAAACTCTGAGTGACTCGGAATAAGCGACACTTTAAATCGCTACTTGAGAGCGTCGCTGTTAAATAGTAGCCTATACTGGCTTGGCCAGATTTTTGCCCGTCTTTCTTTGCTAATGGTCCAAAAACAATGGTTTTGGTGAGCGTTAAAAAATAAAAGAATGAATTCCTTTGTTTTGTGCCCGCTTATTCGTACCTTTGCAACAGATATCCCAAAAACTATGGACAAGAAATCGAACGACATACTGCTGCGTAACGTAAGCCTGCTGTCAAAGCTGACCGAGCAGGAGGTGAGGATGATGCCCGCCGTGGAGGCTCCGCTGCCCTCGGTGGAGCAGGTGAAGCAGATAGTCAACCTGGTGAAGAGCATCATCTTTCCCGACTACATGGTGAAGCGACAGCCCGACGAGGCCATACGCTCCTACTACATCGGCGTGCACATGGAGGAGCTGCTGGTGCTGCTGACCAAGCAGATAGCCCACGGCCTGCAGTTCTGCGAGGACTGTGAGGCCATCAAGACCAAGGCTCAGGTCTATGCCGAGGCCGAGCGCTTAGCGCTGGAATTCATCGACGCGCTGCCCGAAATCAAGCGGCTGCTCTACACCGATGTGCAAGCCATGTTCGACAACGACCCGGCAGCGCCCAACTACGGCGAGGTCATCTTCTGCTACCCCGTGGTCAACACGATGACGCACTACCGCATAGCCCACAAGCTGCATGAGCTGAAAGTGCCCGTCATCCCGCGCATCATCACCGAGCAAGCCCACTCCAAAACGGGCATCGACATCCACCCGGGTGCCAGCATCGGCGAGTATTTCGCCATCGACCACGGCACGGGTGTGGTCATCGGCGAGACGTGCATCATCGGCAACCACGTCACGCTCTATCAGGGTGTCACCTTAGGCGCCAAGAGTTTCAAGTACGACGAGAACGGCAACATGCTCAACATTCCGCGCCACCCCATCATCGAGGACTATGTCACCGTCTACTCCAACGCCTCCATCTTAGGGCGCATCACCATCGGCCACCACAGCATCATCGGCGGCAACATCTGGGTTACCAACGACGTGGCTCCCTACTCGCGCATTCAGCAGTCGAAGGCTGTGGAAAGCAATTTTGAAGGCGGACTGGGCATCTGACAGGCTTCCTGCATCGGACGGAGCGGCTTCTTACATCAGACGGAGCGTCACCATCCATCGGTTGGTGACGCTCCGTCCTTAGCTTGGAGCCGCTCCGTCATGCGGTTGGTGACGCTCCATCATGCGGTTGGAGCCGCTCCGTCATTTCGCGCCCTTGCCGGCAAACTCGCCACTGGACTTGAACGTGAGTTCATCCTTGCTGCCGCGAGTGAAGCCGCGCGTCCAGTAGCCCCAGTCGAAGCGACTGTCGTAGGCCAGGTCGAAGTAGATATCGCGCGTTGTCCCGTCGTCCATGTAGCCACGGAAGTGATAGTCGGTGAGCGTGTAGTCGTAGATGTAGACCGTGTTCCAACTGTCAGCATAGCTGATGCGGATGTTGCCGTTGACGACGTCCCAGCGAAACTCGCAGTAGTAGTAGTCGTCGTAGATGCTATACAAGTTGTAGTCCAGCTCGTAGCCCCAGCCGCCGTACCTGTTCTCGCGCTCGAAGTACATGGTGGTGCGGTAGCTGTCGCCCCGTATGCCGAAGCGGTCGTAGAGGTAGGTGTCGATGTATCCGGTCCAGGTGCCCTCCAAGGTGTAAGCCTCGTCGCGGTCTCTGTTGTCGTTCCAGTAGCGGTCATCGCAGCCGGTGAACAGGGTGACTGAGGTCATGACCATCAGTACCAAGGTGATGTAGTTGTAAATCTTCTTCATATCCGTAATCGTTTTATTGTTTTGTTTTGATGATGCAAAGATAGGGGAAAAACGTGAATGACGCAAGCCGAAAGTCCTATTTCGCAGTAGGGAAATTCCTATTTATGACATTTTCTTCCACATTTCGTAAAAAAAAGCGACGCAATCCATTGTCAAATAAAAATAATTTCGTACTTTTACCCCGTGAAAGCTAACTAACAAGAACATACGATTTCTTTTCCATTATTAATACTATCATTAAAGAAAGAAGTGGCGCCGTTGTGAAACCCCGCCACTTCCAGTTTTTATTACTCTTCTGCTTTCTTTTTGCCGAACTCCGGGTCAATCTTCAGGAACCACGTCACGACATAAGTCAGCGTGCAGGCCGCAACGACGATGATGAAGAAGGCACGGTAGCCCACCGACTCCTGCAGGGCACCGGCGAAGAATCCCGGTATCATCATCGACAGCGCCATGAACGCCGTGCAGAGGGCATAGTGCGACGTCTTGTGCTCACCCTGACTATAATAAATAAGGTATAGCATATAGGCCGAGAAGCCGAAACCGTAGCCGAACTGCTCGATGAAGACGCAGACGTTAATCACTAAAAGGTCAGAGGGCAACACATAAGACAGATAGACATACACCAGGTCGGGCAGCGTGATGGCCATGACCATAGGCCAGAGCCACCGCTTCAGACCGTCGCGGCTGGCACAGATGCCGCCCAAGATGCCGCCTAACGTCAGTCCGATGACGCCCACGGTACCCTGCACCAGCCCATACTCGCCGTCGCTGAGTCCCAAGCCGCCCTTGTGGACGGAGTCGACGAGGAACAATGCGCTGACCTTGGCCAACAAGCCCTCGGGCATGCGGTAGAAGAGCATGAAGCAGATGCCCGCCCACACCTGCGGTTTCTGGAAGAAGGTGGCCAGTGTCTGCTTGAACTCGCCGATGATGCCAGCCACCGTCTTCTGCTGACGCTCGCCGTCCTCCGACGGACGCGGCAACACCCAGCCGTGGTAGAGCCATAGGGCTATGAAGAGTCCGGCCATGAGATAGAACACCAGGCTCCACGAGTAGCGAATGTTGCGCGTCACCACCTGCAAGGCTCCGGCCAGTCCTACCAACAGTCCTGAGGAGAAGATGGTGGCTATGCGATAGAACGTGGAGCGTATGCCCACGAAGTAAGCCTGCTCGTGCTGGTCGAGGCCCAGCATATAGAAGCCGTCGGCGGCAATGTCGTGCGTGGCGCTGGCAAAAGCCATGAGCCAGAAGAAGCACAGCGAGCCCTGCAGCCACCACGGCACGGGAATGGCAAAGGCCACACCGGCCAGCGCGGCTCCGATGAGCACCTGCATGGTGACAATCCACCAGCGCTTGGACTTCAGCATGTCCACAAACGGGCTCCACAGCGGTTTGATGACCCACGGCAGATAGAGCCACGAGGTGTAGAGGGTGATGTCGGTATTAGACAGGCCGAGGCGTTTATACATGATGAGCGATATGGTCATCACAGCCACGTAGGGCACGCCTTCGGCAAAGTAAAGTGTGGGCACCCATGCCCAAGGATTTCTTTTCATCATTTAATAAATGTGTTTAATTTCCGCCCCACGGTAGTAGTGAAGCAATATCTGTTCGTAAGTATAGCCTTGCTGCCCCATCACGGCTGCACCAATCTGGCACAAGCCCACACCGTGGCCCCAGCCCTTGCCGTTCAGGCGGAAGCCCGTGGGGGTCTTCACCACGTCGAAGGCCGAACTCAGCAGGTGCGTCTCGCTGAGTGCGCGGCGTATCTCCAACTCCTTGCCAATAGTAAAAGTCTTCTTCGTGCCTACAATCTTCAGTTTCCAGATGCGTCCGCTCTTACCCCGCTCCAGTGGTATCAGGTCGGTGATGGTGCCGAAGTCGTCCTTCAGCTTGCGGCTGACGAGCTGGGAAAGTTCGTCCACGGTGTAGTCTACGGTCCACCTGTAGAAGTCGTTGGTCTCCAGGTCGTAGTCGTTGAGCACCTGAGCCAGCACGCTGCGGTCATGAGTGTTGCAGAAGGGGTCTTCCACCGACACCAAGTAAGGCTTAGGCGTGTCTTCCCAGCAATACTGGAACTCCTCTGTGCGTCCACCACAGCACTTGGAGAAGCGTGCGTCGCAAATCTCGTCGCCATAGCAGAGTATCTGGCCACGCGTCAGTTTCAGGGCCTGCTCCACGTTGGGGCTGGTCTGCTTGGTGATGCCCTGATAGCGCTGGCAGTGGTCGTCGGCACAGACATCGAAGATGGTGTGGTCCTCGCGGTCGTACCAGCGGATGAGCTCGTCATCCTTCTTGACAAACGAGAAGAAACCGTCACCGCCACCTTTGTGCTCCTCACGGCGGCGCATCTGCGCTAACAGCCATGAGCGGCTGATGACGGCATGGGCCTTCAGCAGCTCCAGTCCTGCCGTGGCCTTCATCTCGCTGGAGATGACGCTGGCCAGATAGTGCTCGACAGGCAGTTCGTTGATGGCCGTAATGCTGTCAGCCTCGACCACCAAGCGCAGCGTTCCCAAGAACACCTGCGTCTCCTTGCGTTCCCAGTGGAAGTTGACACCAATGGTGACGTCGGAAAGCGAGAACGAAGCGTCGGCAGTAAGGGGCGTGAAAGTGAGCTCGCGATACTGGTTGCCATTCCACAGGATGCCACCCTCCGAGAACTCCACCGTCTGCGGCCCCTCGATGGTTTCGCCTTTGGCCGAATAGGGAGCGTTGAGGGCAAACTGTATCTTCTGTCCGCTGACGATGCCTACTTTGACCGAAGGCTGTTTGGCTCCGAAGGGCTGGCGATGCTCGGCAAAGGAGCTGTCCTTCAGGTGCTGGATGACCGCCTGCACCTGCTCGCCGGTCAGCGACACCTCACGAAGCAATGCCACGGCAAACTCAGGCGTCAGCCGTCTGAAATCCTCCTCGCGCGGCGTGATGAGCAGTCCACCCATGTCGATGGCTCCCGGACTGACCATATAATCACCATAGCAGTCAGGACGGTGCTTGCCACGGGGCATGACCACGCTCAGCAGCTGGTCGCCCTGCATCCACACGATGATGTTCATCATAGGCTCGGCGTCGTCGCCCTGCACGGGCAGACAACGGTAGAGGCGTTTGAAGAGCCGCTCATTAGCCTCCTGCGAGTGGGCACGGACAAGGAAGGCGGCAGCAGGATAGTCTGCCACATGCCAGATGCCGTCATCGTCGGTCGTCTTCACCACCTCCACCAGGTTACGGCACAGGCGCTGCCATGCGTGTTGCAACGGCAGGTGGCCACTGCTGACAGCCTGGAGGTGGGCATGGTCGGGAGCCGAAGCGCCACAGCGGGGCCCATTGTAGAGCAGGGTCAGATCGCTGTTGCGCTGTGCCAGCCTCAACATCTCGCCATACATAGGCAGGATGCGCTGCGGCTGATGCTTCTGAGTGGGGAGGGTGAAGTGGACAGGGAGTATGGGGAAGGGGTTGACCAGCAATTCGTACTTGCCGTCTATCAGGCGCGTCATCTGCTCCTTCGGGCGGTTCTTAGCACAGAGGAAGCACGGACGCCCGGCTATGGACTTGGCATCTATCTTTGCTCCCGTGGAGCCGATGCGGGCAGGGTTCCACTGCACCTTCAAAGTCAACGACTCCACTGCAAGCTCGCGCACCTGCACATCGTTCAGGTCGCGGAAGCGCTGACTGGCGGCATCCCACGTTTGCAGCTGGCGGTCAAAGAAGCGGTGCAGCGGTGTCTGGTCCATCACATCATGCCCGCCTTGTGCCATCTGCTGGCGGGCATGCAGCTCCATCGTGCGCAGCCGGTCTTTATAAAGATTATTGGCGTTCACCTTCTCCACGGAAAGAGCGGCATCGGAGTTGCCCCCCCAACGGCGACACAGATAGAGTTCGCTGAAGATGCGCCCTATGCGGTAGCGGCGCGAGAACATCAGCCCTAAGGCGTAGTCTTCGCCATAAGAGGTATTGGGAAATCCCACGCTGCGCAGCAACGGGGTAAAGAAAGCCCGTGGCGCACCAAGTCCGTTGATGCGCAAGGCGTTGTTAGGACCGTTCTCGTCAGTCCATTCCTTGTGGGCGATAAGTCCAGGGGGTAACGTGTTCAAATCGAAGTCGCACATACGGTATGAGCCTATCACCATGGCCGCCGACTGCTCATAGAAAGCATCGACAATGGTCTGCAGCGTGTCGGCAGAGGAGTACAGGTCGTCGCTGTCCAACTGGACGGCAAAGCGTCCGCAATGCTCGCTGTAGACCGCCTCGTTCCAGCAGCCTCCGATGCCCAGGTCGTAACGTTCGGGGACGATAACCTTCAACTTGTCGCCATAGGATGGTGACATACGGGACAGGATGTCGCCCGTGCTGTCGGTGGAGTGGTTGTTGACCACGATGACATTATACTTGAACGACGTCTTCTGTGAAAGGGCACTCTCCACGGCATCGCGTATAGTCTTCTCGCGATTGTAGACGGGGATGATGACGGAAGCCTCAATGGCAAAGTCCTGCTCGTTGAAGTCCACCTCCTGATATTGTGTGGTGTTCACCAAGGCCCCCACCTGACGGAGATGCGCCGTACAGGCCTGTTCCATCTCCACCTGCACGTCACGGTTGGCCGGATTGACGTAGTCGAATTGCTTGACGCCGGACGCTCTCAGGTCCGTCTCTTCCTCGGTGTAGAGGTATTCGTTGAGATGAAAAAGCCTGCCCTCTTTAGACAGGAAGAGGCGCAGGTCATAGAAGCCGGCATAACGGTAGTCACGGTCGCGGTCGGTGGTGGCATACTTGTGAAGCAGCGATGTGCGCAACAACAGCAGACTGCCGAAATCGAAGTCGTCGCGCAGGGAGCCGTCCTGATAGTCGATGACGGGGTGCGCCTTGCGCTCGCCTTGCTCCATGGTGTAGCGGTCGGCATAGACCATGGCTGCCTCGGTATCGGCAGCGACCAAGGCCATGCGCTCCACGGCTGTGGCTCCTATGACCAGCGGCGTGGGCTTCAGACTCAGCAACACGTAGTCGGCCTTGGCATTCTCAGCCAGCGTCATCACGAAACTACTGCTTGACAGGCTGTCCACCACAATAAAAGTGCACCCTTTGGGACACTCCGAGCGGGCCAATTCGGCATTCACCAACAAGAAGATGCGCCTGACAGTCCTGACACGATGCAAATGTGCAACGACCGCCGAAACATCAGCTAAGGCATTGCACGCCAAAAAACAATCTATATTCTGATTCATCTTGATGCTTATTAAGATAATTGAGCACAAAGGTACTATATTTTGGCGAAACCACCAAAATCCTATTAAAAGAATATAATTTTTGACGGGCAGATTTCTCATTTATAATTTATTGGCGTACCTTTGCACTCGTGAATTCAAGAAAAATACTACTGGGACTGACGCCAGACGAGCTCAAGGCTGTCGTCACCGGCATGGGGATGCCCGCATTCACGGCGAAGCAGCTGGCTCAATGGCTCTACGTGAAAAGGGTGGCCACCATTGACGAGATGACCAACATCTCAAAGCAGAACCGCGAACGGCTGAAAGAGCAGTACACGGTAGGCGCCATGGCTCATACTGACAGCCAGCACTCTAAAGACGGCACCATCAAATACCTGTTCCCGGTCCGATGCGCAGAGCATCAGGATGAGGACGAACAGCCGGCACGCTTTGTCGAAACGGTATTCATACCCGACGGCGAGCGGGCCACGCTATGCGTGTCGTGCCAGGTGGGTTGCAAGATGAACTGCCTGTTCTGCCAGACAGGCAAACAGGGCTGGCAGGGCAACCTGACAGCGGCTGACATACTGAACCAGATACAAGCACTGCCTGAGCGCGAACAGCTGACCAACATCGTGTTCATGGGACAAGGTGAACCCATGGACAACCTTGACGCCGTGCTGCGTGCCACCACGGTGCTGACTGCCGACTGGGGGTACGCCTGGAGTCCCAGACGCATCACGGTGAGCTCGGTAGGCGTGAAGGGAAAGTTGAAACGCTTTCTGGACGAAAGCGAATGCCATGTGGCCATCTCCCTGCACTCCCCGCTGCACGAGCAACGCCTCGCGCTGATGCCTGCCGAAAAGGCCATGCCCATCGAGGACACCATCGCCCTGCTCAGGCAATACGACTTCACTCACCAACGGCGCTGCTCGTTTGAGTACATCTGCTTTGGCGGACTGAACGATACGCCGATGTACGCCCGCCATATCGTACAACTGCTGCAAGGCCTGACGTGCCGCGTCAACCTGATACGGTTCCACGCCATCCCCGGCGTTGACCTGCCTACATCGGACGAGAAGCGCATGGAGGCCCTGCGCGACTACCTGACTCACCACGGCATCACCACCACCATCCGGGCCAGCCGAGGTCAGGACATTCTGGCGGCCTGCGGCCTGCTCTCCACGGCGAAGGGAAGAATAACCCTGGAAAGTACGAAAATACAATAATAATAACAACAATAAAGACAATGGAAGAAAAGAAAATTCGCGTGGCCATCACGCACGGAGATACTAACGGCGTGGGCTATGAAGTCATCCTGAAAGCCTTCGAAGACCCCACCATGCTCGAACTCTGCACCCCCATCATCTATGGCTCGCCCAAGATAGCCACCTACCACCGTAAAGCACTGAGCATAGAAACCCCGTTCAGCATCATCAGCAACGCACAGGAGGCCCGCGACGGCCGCGTCAACCTGCTGACATGTTTCGACGACGAGGTGAAAGTGGAAATGGGACAGCCCTCCGAGGAAGCCGGCCAGGCTGCCCTCAAAGCTTTGGACAGAGCCATGACCGACTTCCGCAGCAAGCTCTACGACGTGCTGGTCACTGCACCCATCAACAAGGCTACCATACAAAGTCCCGACTTCAATTTCCCCGGACATACGGAATATATTGAGACTTGTCTGGGCGAAGGAAAGAAGGCACTCATGATTCTGATGAATGAGACATTGCGCGTGGCACTGGTCACCACCCACCTGCCCATCAGAAAAGTAGCAGAAGCCATCACAAAAGAGGCCATCATCGAGAAGGCCACCATCTTCCACCAGGCCCTGCTGCGCGACTTCCGCATCTCCAACCCGCGCATTGCCGTACTCGCCCTGAACCCCCATGCCGGCGACAACGGACTGCTGGGTGCCGAAGAGAAGGACATCATCAAACCGGCCATCGACGAGCTGGCCGACAGCGGCATACAGGTCTTCGGTCCCTACCCTGCCGACGGTTTCTTCGGAGCAGGCACCTACGACCACTTCGACGGCGTGTTGGCCATGTACCACGACCAGGGGCTGGCTCCGTTCAAGACCATCGCCATCAAGGACGGTGTCAACTACACGGCCGGACTGCCCATCGTGCGCACCTCGCCAGACCACGGCACGGCATACGACATTGCCGGGCAGGGGAAGGCCGACGAGAGCTCAATGCGACAGGCTATATATACGGCTATCGACATCTTCCGCAACCGCGCCAACTACGATGAGCCGCTGCAGAATCCGCTGCCCAAGCTCTACCACGAGAAGCGCGAGGACGGCGACAAGGCACGCTTTGCCATACCGCGTCCCAAAGACCAGTTCCGCAAAGACACGGGAAAGAAAACGGAAGCAGAAAGTTAATTTTCTGCCAAAGTATGCCATAATGTCAGATTTTCTTCGTACCTTTGCACGCTAAAATGAAAAGTACAGAGTTACAGAGCATCAAACAGCGCTACAACATCGTGGGCAACTGCGAGGCGCTGAACAACGCACTCGACGACGCCTTGAAGGTGGCGCCGATTGACATCAGCGTGCTCATCATTGGCGAAAGCGGCGTGGGTAAGGACATCCTGCCACGGATCATACATGACAACTCACCGCGCAGACGGGAAAAGTATTTCGTCATCAACTGCGGAGCCATTCCCGAAGGAACCATCGACTCTGAACTGTTCGGCCACGTAAAGGGTTCGTTCACAGGAGCCATCAATGACTCGCCGGGTTACTTCGGTGTAGCCAACAAGGGTACGCTCTTCCTTGACGAGGTGGGCGAACTGCCCATGGCCACCCAGGCACGACTGCTACGCGTGCTGGAGAACGGCGAATACATTCCCGTGGGTGCCACCGAGGTGCGCAAGACCGACGTACGCGTCGTGGCAGCAACCAACGTGAACATTGAGAAAGCCATCAGTGAAGGTCGCTTCCGCAGCGACCTGTACTACCGTCTGAACAGGGTCAACATACAAATGCCTCCTCTGCGCGACCGCGGTGAGGACATTGTACTGCTGTTCCGCCTCTTTGCCATGGAAATGGCCGAAAAGTACCGCATGGAGAAAGTGGTGCTGACCGATGAGGCCAAGCGCATGCTCATGCATTACAAGTGGCCCGGCAACATCCGGCAACTGAAGAGTGTCACCGAACAACTGTCCATCTTCAGCACCGAGAGAACCATCACACCTAACATCCTGAGCAAGTTCATCCCTCAGGATCAGGACACTACGCAGCTGGCTACCATCAACAGGGAGGGAGACCACACGTTTGAGAACGAGCGTGAGATACTCTACAAGATACTCTTCGAACTTCGTTCCAATGTCAACGACATGCGACGCGAGATGAGTACCCTCAAGAAACAAATAGAAGACGTGCAAAGCAACGGCGGTTCACTGCCCACCACGCAGCTGGCTCCCATTACGTCCTACAGCGCGGGCACTGAGCAGTCGCCCCGGCTGGCCGAAGACGCCGTGGCAGAAGAATATGTAGACCCGGAGCCGGAGAACCTGAATGTGAACGACTGGAGCCGCCAGGCGCTGGAGAAAGCCCTTAACCGCAATGGCGGTAACCGCAAGAAAGCCGCTCAGGAACTGGGCATCAGCGACCGCACTCTTTACAGAAGACTCAAACAATATGGACTGGACAAGTAAGACTCGCATCGGCCTCTGCATAGCCGTACTGCTGCTGACGGCCTGTTCCGTCAGCTATAAGTTCAATGGAGCCAGCATCGACTACACGAAGACAAAGACCATTCAGATAGCCGACTTCCCCATACGCTCCAGCTACGTGTGGGGACCCATGGGCCCCATCTTTAACAACCAGCTGAAAGACGTGTATGCCCGGCAGACGCGCCTGCAGCAGGTTAAGCGCAACGGCGACCTGAAGGTGGAGGGCGAAATCACCCAATACCAGCAGCGTAACAAGTCGGTGTCGTCAGAGGGATACTCGGCACAGACCGAGCTGTCCATCACCGTTAACGTACGATTCACCAACAATGTCAACCATCAGGAAGACTTTGAGCGGCAGTTCACGGCAGTACAGTCCTACGAGACGACGCAGTCGTTAGCGTCCGTACAGGAAGAGCTGGTGACGCAGATTGTCAAAGACCTGTGCGACCAGATATTCAATGCCACTGTGGCCAACTGGTAAGAAGTCAAGGAAACAGAGCGAGAAAGAGAGATGGAGATAGCAGCACTCATCAAGCACCCCGAAATGCTGGACCGCGACACCCTCTACGAGTTGCGTTCCACGCTGGCTCTGCACCCCTACTACCAGACGGCGAGGCTGCTGATGCTGCACAACCTCTACCTGCTGCACGACGCATCGTTCGACGAAGAGCTGCGCAAGGCCGCCCTCTACGTCACAGACCGCAAGGTCATGTTCAACATGATAGAGGCTGCCCACTACCGCATCAGGAACGGGAACCAAAACGGGAACGAGAACGGGAACGACAGGGAGAACCGTACCGTGGCACTTATCGACACCTTCCTCGACTCCATCCCGCCCGATGAGGAAGAGAAGGCAGACAAGAAGCGCAAGCCCACGCCGGCAGACGCCGCAGTAGACTATGTGGCATACCTGTTAGCCAGCGAAGACCAAGAGGAGAACACTGAGGACAGGGCACCGCAAATGAAGGGACAGGACCTCATAGACACCTTCCTCGAACAGGAGCAAGGGCGCATCATGCTTGCAGAACTGCCCACAAGCAGTGCCGACACTGAGCAGCCTGCCGACAACGGAGAGCGGGAAAGCGAAGACACCGACGAGGAATACTTCACCGAGACCCTCGCCCGCATATACATCAAGCAAGGACGCTATCAGAAAGCTCTTGATATCATTGGACGGCTTAACGAGAAGTTTCCACAAAAGAACAACTACTTTGCCGACCAGATGCGGTTCTTGGAGAAATTAATAATAAACAATAATAATAACAACAAACAGTAAAACAACATGGGACTTTACACATTATTTGTAATTCTTATCGTGATTGCAGCCGTGCTGATGATTGGCATCGTGCTCATCCAAGAGTCTAAGGGCGGTGGCCTGTCAACAAGCTTCGCCCAGTACAACCAGATTGGAGGCGTACGCAAGACTACCGACTTCATCGAGAAAGCCACCTGGAGCCTCGCTGCTGCCATGGTTGTCATCAGTGTCATCTGCGCCTGGGTAGCCCCCACCGCTGCCACTGACAGCTCTGTGATGGAGAACATTGAGAACCCCGTCACCAACCCCAACAACTTGCCTGGCTTCGGAGCCAGCCAGCAGAAGGATGCTGCTGCTCCCGCTGCCGCTGAGAAGCCCGCTGCCGAGAAGCCCGCTGCTCCCGCACAGCCTGCTAACTAAACCAGGCAACAAAGTATGCTGACGCTTGCCATAGGCCTGCTCATTCCTCTGCTCGGAACGATGATTGGTGCGGCTTTCGTGTTCTTCATGAAAGACGAGATGTCATTCCGTGTGCAGAAGTCGCTGTTAGGCTTTGCATCAGGCGTCATGGTGGCGGCCTCCGTATGGTCGCTGCTTATCCCTGCCATTGAGATGGAAGAAAGCCAAGGGACGTGGGCCGTATTGCCCGCATCCCTTGGCTTTTTGTTGGGCATTGGCTTCCTACTGCTTATTGACGAGTTGACGCCACACCTGCATCTTGATGCCGCCACGCCAGAAGGACCACGCTCCAAGTTGTCCCGTACGGCTATGCTGGCCCTGGCAGTCACCATCCACAACCTGCCCGAAGGCATGGCTGTCGGCGTCGTCTTTGGCGGTGCCGAACAAGGAGTTGGCGGCATAACGCTGGCCTCAGCCATTGCCGTCTCGTTAGGTATTGCCATCCAGAACATCCCCGAGGGAGCTATCATCTCGATGCCGATGCGCGCCGAAGGCAACTCCCGTTGGCGCTCGTTCTGCATTGGCAGCCTGAGCGGTGCCGTGGAACCCATAGGCGGACTGGCCGTGGTGCTGTTGGCATCGTTGCTCACCCCTATCCTACCCTACATGTTAGCCTTTGCTGCAGGAGCCATGTTCTATGTCGTCATTGAGGAACTTATCCCCGAGGCTTCCTCTGGCCAGCACTCCAACCTCAGCACCATTGGTTTCGCCATAGGTTTTGTGCTGATGATGGTGCTCGACGTAGTGATGGGCTGAACATCCGGCAACAGATTAACGTCAGCCGAAAGAAATATGAAGAAACTCTGCCATTACATATCCGAATATGTGGGAATACTGGTGCTTGCAGCAGCGCTGCTGGCAATGGCATTCCCTAACACTTTGCAACAAGTGCGTCCCACCGTCATCAACTATATGCTTGGTGTCGTCATGTTTGGCATGGGACTGACGCTCAACCTTCAGGATTTCCGCATCGTTTTCAGCCGACCAAAAGACATTATTACCGGCTGTCTGGCGCAGTTCACCATTATGCCATTGCTGGCCTGGGTATTAACCCGACTGTTCCAGCTTGACGAGGCATTGACACTTGGTGTGGTGCTGGTGGGCTGCTGTCCCGGTGGCACTGCCTCCAACGTCATCACCTATTTGGCCAAAGGCGACTTAGCCCTTTCTGTCGGCATGACAGGAGTTTCCACCATGCTGGCTCCACTGCTGACGCCACTGCTGACGTGGGCCTTAGCAGGAAAGAGCATCAATGTCGACGTGGCCAACATGTTTCTGAGCATTCTCTGGGTAGTCATTCTGCCTATTATTCTTGGACTGACGGTCAAATGGCTCTGGCCTAAGTTCACCGAGTCGGTCACCGACTATCTGCCCGCTTTCTCGTCGTTAACCATTGCCTTCATCGTTGCCATCGTCATCGCCGCCAATGCCAACAAACTGCTGGTGGGCGGACTGACTATTGTACTGGTAGTCATGCTTCACAATATCTGCGGACTTGGTCTTGGCTATCTCATAGGACACCTGTTAGGGATGTCATCGCCCAAGAAGAGAGCCATCTCCATTGAGGTAGGGATGCAAAACTCAGGACTGGCAAGCAGTTTGGCAATCCTGCATTTTGCGGCCTATCCGATGGCCACCATTCCCGGTGCGCTGTTCAGCGTGTGGCACAATCTTTCCGGTGCCGCCGTCGCCTATCTCTACAAGAAAAACTAAACTATTAGCAATATGACACAACACAACATGATCAGGAGGGCCGACATGCGCGACATGAAGGCCCTGTTGCAACTGCTTTTTCAGGCCGATGCCGTGCACAACGCCATCAGGCCCGATTTGTTTAAGGGCAACACCTCGAAGTATGACGAACAGGAGTTGGAGACACTGCTCCAGGACGACAGCAAACCCATCTTCGTCTATGATGACGGCGAGGTCAGGGGCCACGCCTTCTGCATGGTCAGCGAGCACAAAGGGCACCGCCTGCTGCAGGACGTCAAGACGCTCTACATTGACGACATCTGCGTGGACGAGCACTCGCGCGGCCAGCACATCGGCAAGGCGCTATACGAGTATGTGCACGACTACGCCCGCAGCATTGGCTGCTACAACATCACGCTGAACGTGTGGGAGGGCAACGACAATGCCTGCAACTTCTACCGGAGCATGGGCATGCAGGTGCAGAAGACGGGCATGGAGACCATTCTTTAGCCTTTACGGCACGCCATAAGAAAACAGCAGCTACCTCACGCTATGGTGACGTAGCTGCTGTTGCTTTATAACCTCACATTATTACTCCTTATCAGCCTTCTTGGCTGCGGCCTTCTTAGCCGGAGCTTTCTTGGCAGGAGCTTTCTTGGACTTCTCCTCCTCAGGCTCATACTTCGAGAGGCGAGCCTTCAGACGGGTTATCTCCTTGTCCTTCATCTCTATCTCGTCACCCTGATTGCGGATGGTGGTGAGCAGTGCATTCAGCTCTTCGTTGTCAATCTCCTGCGGATAGAGGGCGTTGACCCTGTTGATGAAGTCGCCCAGAATGTTCATGTAGTTGGTGAAGGCATCGAAAGGTCCGCTGTATATGCCACGGTCCAGTCCGACGTTGGACGGCTTGGTGGTCATGAAGCGGAAGTTGTTCGAAGCCTGCAGGTAGTCCCAGTCCTGGTTGATGCGCGGGTCGTCGGCAATGCGCAGACGGTCGGCCACGCTGTAGAGCTTGTTGAAAGCCTCGCGCTGCATGGCGTTGCCCAGCCAGCAGCTGACGTCGCGCTCCTCGTCGACCCATGACAGCGTGTCGGGCACGTCAAGGTTGCCCACGCTGGGCACCTTCATACAAATCTCAGTGGGCGTAGAGAAGGTGATGCCCTTCTCCTTGGCACAGGCAGGCAGTGCCTTCAGGAACTCCAGGATGTTGCTGCTGAGCGGTTGGGCAATACCCAGAGCGGACAGCTCCATGAAGATGTTGATAATCTGCTCCTCTTCGGGCAGGCGGGCGATGCGGTCGATATAGGCATCAGCAAACAGGGGATAACCGTCCCAGTCGCTGTTGTTGAAGCGCAGCGAGATGTCGTCACTAAGCTCTACGTCGCGCAGCAGCAGCTTCAGGTTGGGTGCGATGTTGCAGTTGTAGACGTAGTGCGGCGACTTCCATCCCAGCACGTGCTTGGCACCCTCGGTCAGCATGCCTTTGAAACCCATTGCGGCAATCTGTCCGCCGATGTCGTCACTGTAGATGAGCGACGAGTTGCGGGCCACGGTAGGTTTCTTGCCGAAATATTCCTCTATCTTGGCGCACTGCTTCTTCACGTCAAGCGCAAAGGTCTCCTCGTTGGCCAGCGACGACAGGCCGTGGCTGTAGGGCTCGGCCAGAAATTCCACGCAGCCCGTCTTGTTGAGTTCCTGCAGTTTCTCCAGTACCTGCGGTGCGTGCATCTCCAACTGCTCGATGCCCGTGCCGGAGAGGCTGAAGGCCACCTTGAAATACTCGCCATTGTCGCGTATCATATCCGCAATGGCGTTGAGTGCCGGCATGTAGCTGCGGTTAGCAATGTCGGTGATGCTGCGCTCGTTCTCATAGTCATCGTAGTAGTAGTGGTCTGTGCCGATGTCAAAGAAACGATAGCGCTTCAGATGAATAATCTGATGTATCTCGAAATATAAACAAATTGTTTTCATACTCTTATTTTACTATTTTACAATTTCACTATTTTACTATTAAAGTCGGCATTGCAATTGTCCAATCGTGAAATAGTCCAATCGTCCAATGCTACTGTTCCCACCCTAACGTTCTCTTATACAGCGTGGCGATCCAGGCACCAACCTTCTCCCAGGTTATCTGGTCCACCTCGTTCTTGCCCTCCTCCTTGAGGTAGGTGAAGAGCGACTCGTTGGCACAGATGCTGTAGATGGCGTCGGCCAGGGCGTGGATGTCCCAGTAGTCCACCTTGATGCAGTTGTTGAGGATTTCGGCGCAGCCCGACTGTTTCGATATAATCGACGGCGTGCCGCACTGCATAGCTTCAAGAGGCGAGATACCGAAAGGCTCCGATACTGACGGCATGACGTAGACGTCAGAGTCCTTCAGACACTCGTAGACCTGCTTGCCGCGCATAAATCCGGGGAAGTGGAAGCGGTCGGCAATGCCACGCTCGGCAGCCAGATGTATCATGGCGTCCATCATGTCGCCCGAACCGGCCATGCAGAAGCGCACGTTCCTGGTGCGGCGGATGACCATGTTGGCAGCCTCGACGAAATACTCGGGGCCTTTCTGCATGGTGATTCGACCAAGGAATGTCACCACCTTGTCCTTGCCCGTATGGTCAGGGCGCGGAATGTCCTGATACTCCTGGGGCAGCGGATAGACGGCGTTGTGCACGGTGAAGCATTTACGCGGGTCCTGATGATACTGGTTGATGACGGTCTGGCGCGTCAGTTCCGATACGCACATGATGCAGTCGGCATTGTCCATACCGTTCTTCTCTATTGAGTAGACGGTGGGGTTCACCTTGCCGCGGCTGCGGTCGAAGTCGGTGGCATGGACATGGATGCACAAGGGTTTGCCTGATACCTGCTTGGCATGGATACCGGCAGGATAGGTCAGCCAGTCGTGGGCATGGATGATGTCGTAGTCGAAGGTACGGGCCACGACACCGGCGATGATAGAGTAGTTGTTGATTTCCTCGTGCAGGTTGCCAGGATAGCCTCCTGCAAACTCCATGGCACCCAAGTCGTTGACATGCATGTAGTTGAAGTCGGCATACAGGTGGTCGCGCAGACGGAAATAGAGTTCAGGGTCCATAATGTTGCCCACACGTTCGCGTACATAGTCGGCCGATACGTCGCGCCAGGCAATGGGTACGGCATTCATAGCCACAATGTTGCAGGCCGAGCGGTCTTCATCGCCAAAGGGATGTGGCAGACACAAAGTTATGTCCATGTCGCCCTGGGCGTGCAGACCCTGCGAAATACCATAGTTAGCGGTGGCCAGTCCACCGAATACGTGAGGAGGATACTCCCATCCAAACATTAATACTTTCATACGGCGTCCTCCTTATTTATTTTTGATAAGTGTATTTCTCTAAGAGTTTCAGCGTGCGCAGTATCTCGGCCACGTTCATGGCGAAGGCCATGGCTCCGCGTCCGTGGAACGGCGGGTTGCCGTCGAAGAGCTCGCTGATGGTTCCTAAAGCGTGATAGTTTATCTCGTCTTCGTAGCCCACCATCTGGCGTTCGATGAACGACAGTCGGGTGCGCTTATAGAGCTTCAGGCAAGCCTCCATGTAAAAACCGCCCAGCCAAGGCCATGCCGTACCCTGATGGTAGGCGTAGTCGCGCTGTGTCTGCGGTCCGACGTACATGGGGTTGTAGCCGCCGCTCTTCGGCGACAGCGAGCGCAGTCCCTTGGGGGTGAGCAGTTCGCGTGTGCAGATGTCAAGCACACTCTTCTTCTGGTCTTGCGACAGGGGCGAGTAGTCGAGTGCCACGGCGAAAATCATGTTGGGACGTACGCTCCAGTCCATCATGCTGCCGTCGACGTAGTCAAGCAGATAGCCGTACTCGTTCATGAAGGTGTCGACGAACGACTGCTTGCACAGCTCGGCACGCTCCTCTAACTTGGCAGCGAGCTTCTTGTCACCGAACTCTGCCTCCAGTGCAGCGCAGAACTTCAGGGCGTTGTACCACAGGGCATTGAACTCGACAATGTAGCCCGAACGCGGCACCACCGGTCGGCCGTTGGCCGTGGAGTTCATCCAAGTGATAGCCTTGTCGCGCCCGTTGGCATAAAGCAGTCCGTTGTCGTCGAGTCGCATGTTGGCGTTGCCGCCGTCAATGACGTACTTCACAATGTCCTTCACCAGTTTGCCGTACATCTTGTAACCTTTCTCCAGTCCGGCATCCTTGGCATACTGCTGGATAGCCCAAATGGCCCACAGGGGCACGTCGGGATGCTCTATCTCGTAGATTTTCACGCTCAGCGGCTTGTCTTCCATAAACTCGCGCAGTCCCTTCTCAGCGGTCTTCATGACATGCTCGAAGTAGTCCTGTTCGCCAATAGCCAACGTCAGGCCCGGCAATGCAATAAAGGTGTCGCGGGCACGGGTCTTGAACCACGGGTAGCCAGCCAGCAGGTAGCGGTCGTCGTTGTCGTCAAGATGCTCAGGCGAACTGCCGCTGCGGCGGTCGCGGAAGTGGAACTGGTGGGCAGCAGCCACCAGGCAGTGGTAGAAGTTGTCGCGGGGCTGGCGCAGGTCCATCTCCTTCTGGAACAGCGTCTTCAGCTGGCTGCTCTTAATCTCCTTGGTGGAGGCGGCGAAGATGATGCTCTCGCCCTTCTTGATGCTTATCTCGAAGTAACCGGGAACGTAGAGGTCCTCGTTGGACGCATAGCCGCGCTCCTGCTCCTTGGGGTACTCAATGCCGCGATACCAGTCGGGCATGAAGACGAACTCGTTCTTCTTGTTGAACTGCATGTAGAGGTTGGGATAGCCAGCATACATGCAAGTGCTGATGCCGTTGTCGACTGGATGATACTCGCGCGACGCCGTGGCGTTCTCGTGCGTAAACTGGCGCACCGAGCGGAAAGCCAGGAAGGGGCGGAAACGCAGTGTGGTGGCCGAGTGGGCATCCTCCAGCGTGTAGCGTATAAGGATGCGGTCCTCATAGGCCTGGAAGATGGTTTCCCTCTTCAACACTACGCCACCGACTCGGTAAAGAGTGGTGGGCACTACATCACATGTGAACTCACGGATGTACTTGTGACCCTTAGGGCTGAAGTTGTTGCCCTGGTACTTGTGGAGTCCGAGGTTGAACTCTGCACCGTGCTGAATTACCGTACAGTCTAACGTCGAGAGCAGTACATGGTTCTCGTCGTCAAGTTCAGGTACGGGAACAACGAGCAAACCGTGGTACTTGCGGGTATTACAGTCGACGAGCGTCGACGCACTATAAGCGCCAGAACGGTTGGTCCGAAGCAATTCACGACGTAGCGACTCCTCCAAGTTGGTCATTACAGCTTTTTCTAATCGCAAATAACTCATAGTTCCTATAATAAGTATTTAGTCCTATTTATTGATTGTTTTAGATTTTAATTCCCCAAAGGTAGTGTTTTTTAGTCAGTCGGCAAAAGAAATAAGGTTATTTAACAAAAAAAGCCCTTAATCTGGTATCAGAAAGTTGATGACCTCCTGCTCGATGCTGATGCGATAGGGACCCGCGGGCGTGCCTAACAGACGGCCGTCAACGCCCACCAGCGCGTGCTTGGCCTCCTCCACCTGCACCTCGCGCGTACGATAGGGATGCACGCTGCGGTGGTTGAGGAAGCGCCCTGTGATGAGCAGCCACAGCCCGGCCAACACCTGCATGATTTCGGCATGATAGACCACCGACACGTCCAGCATACCGTTGTAGGGCACAGCACTTGGTGTCTGGCCGTAGCCGGGACCGCTGCCGACGCATAGCGTCATCACCTTGCGGCTGATGACGTCGCTGTTGATTTTCAGATGCATCTTGTAGTCCATGCGATGAAAAATCATGAGGAAAATGCTGACGATGAACGACAGCGTGCGCGACCCTAGCAGCGAGCGTGTCTGGCGCCGCAGGTTCATGATGTCGGCAATAAGGCCGATATTGACGCAGTTCAGGAAGTAGCGGTGGCACTGCTCTCCCTGCTTGTTGGTGTAGCGAATGCAGCCCAAGTCGACTTTGCGTACGCGCTGCTTCTTGAGCCAGGCGACGGTCTGTTCCAGATTGCCTTCCTTGAAGTTCCAGTAGCGTGCGAAGTCGTTGACCATGCCGTTGGGTATGACGCCCATGGCTATGCTGTCGCGCACCTGCTTTTCTTCCTTCATCAGACAGTTGACGGCATCGTTCAGTGCCGAGTCGCCACCGGCTATGACGATGGTTTTATAGCCGTTGTGGATGAGCATCGTCATCAGCCGCTCCACGCTGTCGCTGCTTTCGCTCTGAACGAAATCGTACTGCACCTGACTTTCGTCGAGCACGCGCTGTATCTTCTCGCGCTGCTTGCTGTTGCGTCCTTTCGGGCAATACAGGATACCCCATCGTGTTTCTTTTACAGTCATGGCTTTCTTCTTGGCTGAATAATTTTATTACGACTCAAAGCTGCACAATCTCGTCGTTAGTTAATCCAAGGCTTTTGACGATTACCTCCATAGGGACGCCATTAGTTTTCAGGCTCCGTGCATTGGCCAAACGCTCTTCAGCACGCCCCTCGGCACGTCCCTCGGCACGTCCTTCCTCAAGACCCTCAGCACGACCTTCCTCAAGACCCTCGGCACGTCCTTCAAGTTTTCCTTCTCCTCTGGCCGTTACTATCTGGTCTGCCAGGATGACACGGTCATCAATGTAGCGACGGTAGGCCGCCTGCTCCTCGCGACTCATCTTGGTAAACAATAACTTCTGCCGCGCCTCCTGCAGACCGGGGGCATTGGCATCCTCAGGAATATCGGTGTTTGCCAGGAAGTAGCACCACTGTTCCAGCGGCACCTTCGACCAACGGTTAAAGTCGTTCACCTTCAGGATGATATATTCCGGGAAAAGTTTATAAACGGCATCGACTCCGAATTTCTGCTGCTGGAACGACGACAGTTGCAGCACGTCATCGTAGTGTTCGCCACGGAACACCGTGCGACCGCGGTAGACGAAATCCTTTCCCTGCCCGAGGTCGAAGTAAACGATGTTGATGCTATAGACTTTCTTCACGTTCTCATAGTTTTTCCCGCTGTCAATATACTCTGTCACAAGCTTGGAGGCACCGAACAGGATGCGCTGGAAGTAGGCGTACTCCGACTCGCCCTGCACCTCGACGAGCAGCAATTCTCCGTCTTCGTCTTCGGCCAGAAGGTCAACGCGGTTCTGCTTTGCATCGTCACGGTCCTTATTGCCCTCGCTTTCCAACAACCGATGAATCTTCACTTTCCGGTCTAACAGTGTAGACACAAATCCCTCCAGCACGCCAAAGTTAGCTTTGTCGCGCAATAGGCGCTTCAGTGCCCAGTCGAAACTAATATATGTCCTGTCTTTCATACGCTGTCCACAATATTACTATTAGGCTACAAAGTTAAGAAAACATGTTGACACTTCCAAATTATTAACTACAATTTGCATTCAACCACCGGCCCCCGGCCCATCCGCTTCAGACGATAGCCATAATTTGCTCTACCTTCTGCTCCATGGGTTGCAGGGCGTCAATCCAGTGAATGGTGAAGCCGCGACGCTCCATGCCCCGGAACCACGTCATCTGGCGCTTGGCAAACTGATGGATGGCTATCTCTAACTGGCGGAACATCTCGTCGTAAGTCAGTTGCCCGATGACGTACTGCGTCACGAACTTGTACTCCAATCCGTAGTAGATGAGGTCGTCGGCAGCGATGCCTTCGGCCAGCAGTGCCTCCACTTCTGCTATCATGCCCTCCTCCAAGCGTGCCTTCAGCCGTCGGGTAATCTTCTCGCGGCGGGCCTCGCGGTCAATGCTGACGCCGATGATGAGTGAGTCGATGGGGGGCAGCGCACGTCTGGGGACTGGTGTATGCAGGTTGTACTCCTCTATCTCTATGGCCCGGATGGCCCGCTGCGGGGAGTCCACGTCGGTGGTGTTGTGCATCACGGAGCCGCTCTTTTCCTTCAGCTCGCGCAGCATTTCCGTCAGCTCGGCCAGCGACTTTCCTTCCAGTCGCTGGCGCAGAGCGTGGTTCTGCGGCACGGGCGACAGCTGGTATCCCTTCAATACGGCTTCGATGTAGAGTCCGGTGCCGCCGCAGAGTATGGGTACCTTTCCCCTACCTATTATATTATTATAGGCATCGAAGAAATCCTGCTGATACTGGAACAGGTTGTACTTCGTACCTGGCTCGGCTATATCAATAAGGTGGTAAGGCACATGGTACGTCGTCCTTCGTCCCTCGTCCTTCGTACATGGTACATCATAATCCTTCAAGTCCTTGCCCGTCCCGATGTCCATACGCCGATACACCTGACGGGAGTCGGCCGAGATAACCTCGCCGCCCATCACGTTGGCCAGTGCCGCCGCCAACGGAGTCTTGCCGCTGGCCGTCGGTCCCAATATGGTTATCATCTTATGCATAGCACTGGCAAAAGTACAAAAAAAATGGCATCCGACATAACAATCTACGGCATTTTTTCCAGTCAGGCCTCACCGACGGGTCGCGCCGAGCGCTCCACGCGTCGCAAGCGGACGCAGAAACACACTGGAAATCAACGCCGTACACGTTGCCAGACAGCATCGCCAATCTTGACGAATGTGGCTGGTAGCGTTGACATTCATGCCCCGCGCTGTTGCAATTTAAATTAAATTGGTCGGTAATTTAAATTAAATTGGTCTGCAATTTAAATTAAATTGCAATGCCGCCGTTGCTGATTGTCAACGGCGGCAACACTGTTGGGCAAGTTTTTAGGCGCGCTTTGACAAAGCTCCCGCTGACGCAAACCGGCACTGCAGCCAAGGCGGCAGCACGCAGCGAGCACGAAAAAAAATGCCATCCGACGAGCATCGGATGGCATTTCCTATTTAAATTACTGAACGTCGGAACGGTATTACTTCAGCTCAGCGAGGTACTTGATGGTGCGAACCATCTGAGAGGTGTAAGAGTTCTCATTGTCGTACCAAGCAACCACCTGAACCAGCGAGTTGCCGTCGCCAATCTTGCTGACCATGGTCTGGTTAGCGTCGAACAGCGAACCGAACTTCATACCGATGATGTCGCTGGAGACGAGCTTCTCCTCGGTGTAACCGAACGACTCGTTCTGGGCAGCCTTCATGGCAGCGTTGATGTCCTCGACAGTCACCTCGCCCTTAACAACAGCGTGCAGGATGGTGGTAGAACCTGTGGGAGTCGGAACGCGCTGGGCAGCACCGATGAGCTTACCGTTCAGCTCGGGGATAACAAGACCGATAGCCTTAGCAGCACCAGTAGAGTTAGGAACGATGTTCTGAGCACCGGCACGGGCACGCTGAACA
This sequence comes from Prevotella sp., assembly GCA_017458125.1. Lineage (GTDB taxonomy): Bacteria > Bacteroidota > Bacteroidia > Bacteroidales > Bacteroidaceae > Prevotella. Next base: position 27,852 of record JAFTGB010000056.1, on the reverse strand, counting down.
TCACCCTTGCGCTGAGGACCGTCCAGAATCATCTGGTCGCCAGTGTAAGCGTGAACGGTGGTCATGATACCGCTCTGGATGGGAGCGAAGTCGTTCAGGGCCTTGGTCATAGGAGCCAGACAGTTGGTGGTGCAAGAAGCTGCAGAAATAACAGTATCAGCAGGAGTCAGAATCTTGTGGTTTACATTGTAAACGATGGTGGGCAGGTCGTTGCCAGCAGGAGCAGAGATAACAACCTTCTTAGCACCAGCGGTGAGGTGAGCAGAAGCCTTCTCCTTAGAAGTATAGAAACCTGTGCACTCCAGAACAACGTCTACGTCCAGCTTGCCCCAGGGCAGCTCAGCAGCGTTAGGAATAGCATAGATGGTAATCTTCTTACCATCCACAACGATGTAGTCCTCACCAGCCTCAACAGTGTGCTTGTTCTCGCCGAACTTGCCACAGAAACCACCCTGAGCGGTGTCATACTTCAGCAGATGAGCCAGCATCTTGGGGCTGGTCAAGTCGTTGATTGCTACTACTTCATAACCTTCAGCCTCGAACATCTGACGGAAAGCGAGGCGACCGATACGGCCAAAACCGTTAATTGCAACTTTTGTCATTTTAATTAATTATTAAATGGGTTATACCTTAATTTTCAATAGTTTTTTGCGTCTTTCCGACACTTTTTCTTAATTTCGTGTGCAAAGTTACAAAAAAATTCCTATATTTGCACTTGATTTCAGTCTTAATTAAAATAAAAAATAAGAAATAAGAAATAAAAATTAGCATAAGTCAAGGACTACTTTCCGAGATTGCTAAACGCAGATTGCAATTTAACATTAAACTCTATATACAATAAACATTATACGTTAAACATTAAAAATTAAACATTATGGGATTTTTCAGTGAATTCAAGGAGTTTGCCATGAAGGGCAACGTAATGGACATGGCTGTCGGTGTCATCATCGGCGGTGCTTTCGGAAAGATTGTGTCGAGCCTGGTTGACGACGTCCTGATGCCTATCATCGGAGTCATCACCGGCGGTGTCGACTTCACCGGCCTCATCGCCAAGGTGGGCGACGCCGAGGTGAAGTACGGCGTCTTCTGCCAGAACGTCATCGACTTCCTCATTGTTGCCTTCTGTATCTTCCTCATGATCAAGGCCATGAACAAGCTCAACCGCAAGAAGGAAGAGCCCGAGGCACCCGCCGCTCCCGCCGGTCCTACACAGGAGGAGCTGCTGGCCGAGATCCGCGACCTGCTGAAAAACAAGTAAGCGGCCCGCTGAAGGGCACTGACCGCAAAAAGGCTGACGGAAATTTTGCCGTCAGTCTTTTTTTGTGTACCTTTGCCGACTGAAACCAACAAAACCCTGACAAGCATGAATACAAAACGTCTGGCAGCCCTCGCGGCCTGTCTGCTGACCATGCTTCTGCCGCTCATCGCCGGCGAGAAGCTGAACCGTGCCCTCGTGGCTTTCAACACTAACGACAACACGACGTTCGTGTCGTGGCGTTTCTTCGACGGCGAACAAGACTACACCTACCGTCTCTACCGCAACGGTGTGAAGATGGTGGAGACCAAGCGCACGTCGCACACGTTTCCCATTGAGAGCAAGCTGACGGACACCTATAAATTAGAGGTGCTGGACGCCAAGGGAGACGTCATGGAGACGACGCCCGCAGTGAACCCCTACAACCAGTACATGAGGATTGCGCTGAAGAAGCCCGCCGGTTCGGCGGAGGTCACCAACAACAACGACAACTACTCGCCCAACGACATCGCGATAGGCGACGTGGACGGCGACGGCCAGATGGAGCTGTTCGTTAAGTGGGACCCCGACGACAGCCGCGACAGCGGCAAGGACGGCAAGTCGAGCAACCACATCATAGACTGCTACAAGATGGACGGCACGCGGCTGTGGAGCATCAACATGGGTCCCAACGTCCGCGCCGGAGCACACAACACGCAGATGCTGGTCTACGACTTCAACGGCGACGGCAAGGCTGAGATGATGTGCAAGACGGCGGCGTGGACCAAGGACGGCAAGGGCAACTATGTGAGCGACGCCGCCGACGATGCTACCATCAAGAACGAGACGCAGAACACCCACAGCTACCGCAACAGCAAGGGACACGTCTTAGAGGGTCCGGAGCTGCTGACCGTGTTCGACGGACTGACGGGTGCCGCCGTGCACACCATCTGGTACAACCCCGACCGCGCCATGCAGGTGAATGCCAAGAACCCTAACGCCACCATCAACGGCGCGTGGGGCGACAACTGGGGCAACCGCGCCGAGCGCTACAACGCCTGCGTGGCCTATCTGGACGGACAGGACAAGAACCCTACGGCCATACTGAACCGCGGATACTACACGGCAGCCTACCTCTGGGCAGTGGACTTTGACGGTCAGAAGCTGAAGCACCGCTGGCTGCACGCCTCGGTGAGCCCCACGGAAGTGGAGCTTTACGACGCCCAGTGGAAGAAGACCTCCAAGACCTACGAGGGCACGGCGACGTCGGGCGGCGGCAGCAACACCATGTACGGCAACGGCAACCACAACATCAGTGTGGCCGACGTAGACGGCGACGGCAAGGACGAGGTGCTGTTCGGTTCGGCAGCCATCGACGACAACGGCCAGCTGCTCTACGCCACGGGCTTCGGTCATGGCGACGCCATTCATGTGGGCAAGATGCGGCCCGACGACAATGGACTGCAGGTGTTCCAGGTACATGAGGAGAAGGGTACCTACTCGTGGGACCTGCACGACGCCGCCACGGGCGAAGTGCTCTTCAAGGGCGGCAACGCCGGCGTTGACAACGGACGCGGCATAGCCGGCGACTTCAACAAGGCCAACCGTGGCTACGAGTTCTCATCGAGTGATGAGCGCCAGCAGCGCTCTGCCGTCACAGGACAGGTGGTGAGCACCAAGTCGTCGAGCGTCAACTTCCGACTCTACTGGGACGGAACGCTGCAGGACTGTCTGGCCGACGGAGGCTACACGGAGGCTTACAGCATCACCCACTGGAACGGCAGCAGCTTCGTGGGCATCACCAGTCTGGAGGGCTCGTCGTGCAACACGACGAAGCGAAACCCCAATTTGTTGTGCGACCTGCTGGGCGACTGGCGCGAGGAGGTGATACTGCACGACGCCAACAACCTATACATCCACTCCTCGGCCATGCCTACCGGCTACAAGGTGCCCTGCCTGCTGACCGACCACAACTACCGTCTGGCCATAGCCTGGCAGATGTCTTCATACAACCAGCCGCCACACTTGGGCTACTACCTGCCTGACGCCGCCACGACGATTGACGTGAGCGCGCAGAGCAACGAGACCATATTCTACGACCCCGCGGAACTGGCCGGCGAGGGCGTGCAGCACACGGAGATAGGCGCTGCCAGCATCAGCTGGAAGCTGGACACCGACACCGAGGAGCAGGCCACCGTCAGTATGCCGGACTATTTTGCAGGCAGCAGCATCACCTGCGGGGCAAAAATTGCATACAAGGAAACCAAGACCAACGGTGCCGGACAGACGCACCTGCTCTTCCAGCCCACGGAACAAGCCTCGGCAGCAGCTGACGACAACGCCGTCGACTGCATGGTGACACTGAAGGACGGTTACGAGTTTGCACCCACCAGCGTCGAGGCTAACGCCAGCCGATGGGGCACCAACGGCGGAAGCATGGACATGCTCTGGGTGAACGGCGACGGAACCACCACGAAACTGCTGACCGGACAGACACCGGAACGCGCCGTGGACAGTAGCGACGGCACCAGCTACGCACCCTACTTCACACTGCTCTCCAAGAGCCTCACCAACGCCAAGGCCACCACAGGAACCTTCGGCGTGCGCTTCAACATCTATGGAATTGCCGCCAACAAGCAATACAGCCTGGGCAACCTGAACATTCAGGGCAAGCTCTACAGCACCACGTCAACAGGCATCCGCCAGTTGGAGGGTGACGTAACGCTGACTCCGGTCTACTACGACCTGCAAGGACGCAGCGTCAACCACCCCACAAAGGGCATCTACATCTGCAACGGAAAGAAAGTCATCATCAAGTAAACAATGGAAAAATCACTGGATTTCAAGCCCAAAATGCTGGCTGCCATCAAGCACTATGACCGCAAGACGTTCATGGCCGACCTCATGGCTGGCGTCATCGTAGGCATCGTGGCACTGCCTTTGGCCATCGCCTTCGGCATAGCCAGCGGCGTAAGCCCTGAAAAAGGCATCATCACGGCTATCGTGGCCGGACTGGCTATCTCGCTTTTCGGCGGTTCCAAGGTGCAGATTGGCGGTCCCACGGGAGCCTTCATCGTCATCGTCTACGGCATCATTGAGCAGTATGGCATGCAGGGACTGACCGTAGCCACCCTCATGGCGGGCGTGTTCCTCATCATGCTGGGCGTGCTGCGCTTAGGCACCATCATCAAATATATCCCCTACCCCATAGTCGTTGGCTTCACCAGCGGTATAGCCGTCACCATTTTTACCACGCAGGTTAAGGACCTGCTGGGCATGAGCATGGACGTGGTGCCCAGCGACTTCGTAGAGAAATGGATAGCCTACGTGGGGCACTTCAGCGCCATTGACTGGTGGTCGGCAGCAGTAGGCATCTGCAGCGTAGCACTCATTGCACTGTGGCCTACACTGGCCCGCAAGTTCCACCTGTCACCCCTGAAGTCGCTGCCGGGCTCACTGGTAGCCATCGTTCTCATGACCGTTGCTGCCCTGTTGCTCAAGCACTACGCCGGCGTGACCAGCATAGAGACCATTGGCGACCGGTTCAGCATATCGTCGGCACTGCCCGGAGCCGTAGTGCCTGAGCTGACGTGGGAAACCATCAAAGGCTTGGTAGGACCCGCCGTCACCATTGCCGTTTTAGGAGCCATCGAGAGTCTGCTGTCGGCAACGGTGGCAGACGGTGTCATCGGCGACCATCACAACTCCAACACCGAGCTCATCGGACAGGGCATTGCCAACATCGCGTCGCCCATTTTCGGCGGCATACCGGCCACGGGTGCCATAGCACGTACCATGACCAACATCAACAATGGCGGACGAACACCCGTAGCTGGCATCATCCACGCCGTAGTGCTGCTGGTCATCTTCCTGTTCCTCATGCCTTTGGCGCAATACATCCCCATGGCCTGCCTCGCCGGTGTGCTAGTGGTGGTGGCCTACGGCATGAGCGGCTGGCGCTCATTTATAGCCATGGCACGCCGCAACCCTAAGAGCGACGTTACGGTGCTGCTGCTGACGTTCTTCCTGACCATCATCTTCGACCTCACCATAGCTATCGAGTTCGGTCTGGTGTGTGCCTGCCTGCTCTTCATGCGACGCATGGCAGAGACGACTGACGTTCACGCTGTGCTCAACGAGATAGACCTGAACGAAGATGCCGACATGCAAGCCGGCAATCTGGAACATCTGACCATCCCCAAGGACGTCGAGGTCTACGAAATCAATGGTCCTTACTTCTTCGGTGCAGGCAACCGCTTCGAGGACATCATGGCCCGCTACGGACGTCGTCCCAAGGTGCGCATCATCCGCATGCGTAAGGTGCCGTTCATCGACTCCACGGGTATGCACAACTTGGAGAACCTGTGCCGCATGAGCCAGCAAGAAGGCATCACCATCGTCCTGTCGGGTGTCAACCCGAAGGTGGAGGCCGTGCTTGCGCGCAACGGTTTCCCTAAGCTGTTAGGACAACAAAACATCTGCAACCACATCGACTTAGCGCTGGCGCGTGCCCGTGAAATCACGGAGGCCTGACGCTCGTCGGTGCGGATGCTGACGCTCCTACACCTTATATATTATAGGATTAAAGACTGATCATGTCGAGCAGGTCCTTGCTGGTGAGCTTGTGGCTCTCACTGGTACCGCTCAACATAGCATCAGCCAGATTGCGCTTAGTCTGGTGCAGGCGCAGAATCTTCTCTTCAATGGTATGCTGCGAAATGAGGTGATAGACCGTGACGCTTTGCCGCTGGCCTATGCGATAGGCACGGTCGGTGGCTTGTTGCTCAATAGCCGGGTTCCACCAAGGGTCCAGATGGATGACGTAGTTGGCACTCGTCAAGTTGAGTCCGAGTCCACCGGCCTTGAGACTGATGAGGAACACAGGGCACCGTCCGTGCTGGAACTGCTGCACCAGTTGGTCGCGTTGACGTACAGGCACTGCACCATCCAAGTAGAGATAGGGCGTCTTTTGCATGTCAAGCAACTTGCGCACCATGCTTAGGAACGACGTAAACTGACTGAACACCAGCACGCTGTTGCCGCCACCCACTATCTCGTCTAACAAGTCTTTGAGCACATTCAGTTTGGAACACTCACCTTTCCAATTGGCCTCGGCCAGCTGGGCCGAACAGGCAGCCTGCCGCAGGCGGGTTATTTCTGCCAGCGTGTTGATGCTGACCGATGCTGCCGACGGCTCATCTTCCAGGAGCTGTTTGGCCCGCTGACGGATGACCTCATAGACGGCCAGCTCATCGTCAGAGAGTTCAACGGGCATCGTAATCTCCGTCTTCTCCGGCAATTCCTCCACCACTTCCTGCTTGGTACGGCGTAGCATAAAGGGCTGTATGATGCGCTTCAGCTGGCGCGAACGCTCCGAACTGGACTGCAGTTCAATGGGCACAATGTATTTCCTATGGAAATAGTCGTAACCACCTAACAGGCCGGGGTTGATGAACTGAAAGAGATTCCAAAGCTCGTCCAAGTGGTTCTGCACGGGAGTGCCGGTCAGAATGATGCGGTTGCGGGCCTGCATCTTCATCACCGATGCCGACGTCTTGGTATGGCGGTTCTTAATGACATGAGCCTCGTCCAAACAAATGGTGTTCCACTGTTTGGCACACAAAGCCTCGCCCTCGGTGACCAACAGACCATAGGTGGTCAGCAACACATCGCCGGCGGCTGCAGCATCAATGACAGCCTGACGGTCGGTGGCGACATTAAGCACCTCGACGTGCAGCGACGGTGCAAAACGACCCAGTTCGCGCTGCCAGTTGAACACCACCGAAGCGGGAGCAGCAACCAACGCCGGTCCGTCAGATGCGGTATGCAGCATAAAGGCAATGGTCTGAATGGTCTTACCCAAGCCCATGTCATCAGCCAAGCATACACCGGCTCCCCACCCTGTCATGCGCGACATCCACTGGAAGCCATCCAACTGGTAGCCGCGCAATTCTGCTTTCAGATGCCGAGGAGTAACGGGCTGTTGAGCCATGCTTTTCTTAATCTTCTTCTGCAATTCGTCAATACGCCTGTCATGCTTGATGTCTACCTCGCCGTTTAGTGCACTGCCAAGGAGCGAAGCATGCAACTCACTGATTTGCAGGTGTCCGCGATTGCTGACAGTCAGACTCTCCAAGCGTTCCAGCTGTTTACGCAATCGGTCGCTGAGTGCCAGAAAGTCTGTGTCGCTTAGTCGGATAAAGCCCGAGCGTGGACACTCCGCAATAAGCTGCATCAGCTGTCCGACAGTGAGCACCGTCTCCTGATCGACATGCACTTCGCCCTCCACCTCAAACCAGCCGTTCTTCGACTGCAGCACAATGTTCCAACTGGCCGGGTTGGTTCTTTTCAGGTTCAACCTGCCGCCCTTGGGCCACTCCATGTAGAATTGCTCCTTCTGCTCACGAACAAAATCCATCAGGCACAACAGTCCTTCCACCTCCACCGTAGCAGGCTGACGGTCGACGAAGATGTCATCGATGTCGTCAAGCGACAGGCTGTTGTCGTCAATGAAGGTACGAAGTAGTTGAAGGTTGGCCCGTTCGCTCCTCATGTCACGGCTCACTTGGTAGCGTGTGCCACCAGCATCCACCACACAAGGGTTCAGACCTTTGCCCGGCTCGAACACCGTCTTGCCGTCAGTCAGCGGACGAGCCATGCAGTGGACGAAGAAGTGACCTGTCTCGCCGTCAGCCGGAACGACCTGCAGACACAGTTGCGAAGTGCCCTGACACTGCTGAAGCGTTGTGCCACCCTCAACGAGATCGCTATGCACCTCCACCACGTCGCTCACCTTGGGCAGGAAGTCACGCAGCTGCCCTTCAGCCTCTAAGGGGAAAGCCCCGACGCTCAACAGCTTCTGGTAGTAGTTGCGCTGTCGCTCAGTGACGCTGAAGACGGTGTAGTGTGTCTCGCTGTCTTTACGATAGATAACGGGCTGAGCAAGGTCTGCCCCACCAATGTTTGACTTGACTTTGAACGCGGTATTGCTCCGTTCTATGATAAGATAAGGTTTCTCTTCCTCAATGGTAACCTCAGAGTATCGTGCATTACGCCCGGTATAGACACGGTCGCTTCCAGCGAGCCATCGCAGCACGCTGCCCAGTTCTGGATGATAATTGTAGGGGGTCATCGATGCAGCCACCTGCCGGTCGGCGTCATCCATGAAGTCGGTACCCCGGCGGAAAGTGTCCATCGACATACGTTTACCCGCGCCCCATTGCCCAGACTTCAGGCGTGTCTGCTCTCGCACTTCTATCTGACTGCCATTAACAATGTAGGACACGCGCGACATTTTCTCCTGAGTCTTAGCCTGCTCGCCCTGCTGCGGGGTCAGTTCTTCAAGCACCCGTTCCCACAACTCTTTGTAACGCAACCGCGACACTAACGGACTGCCCCCGAAACTGTCGGCCAGCTGCTCCTTGGCCTCATCCGGCAGTTCCAGCCAAGGCGACAATTCGTGACTCAATATCCAAAGATGGGGTGTCGCCGACAAGCTGTCCGGCATTTCTACATTCATCCTCAAAAAACGGGCCACCAACCGGGCCATGAAACCGTAAAGGGGACGCTCCATACACAGCGGGTCGTTCAGATAGGCACTGACGGTGCGCGTCGAAGGCTGCACACCAAAGGTCAGATAGGAAGCCAGCCACATTGCCGGTTTCATTTCACTCCGCTCAACGAAAAACTTACGGTTGAGCAAGGCATTCAGTTTCTTTCTGCCCTCTTCCGGATACATATAGAAAGCCAACACCAACAGGAAGTTGTTAAGCAACTGGCCGAAGAAGCCTTTCCGTGTACTCTCCATTCCGGCGTTATAAATGCGCAAGGCATCCGTCAGTGCGGTGTATGCCGCAGCATTGTAGCCTGCATACAATGCGTGAACACCTTCCAAGAGACGAGAGTAAAATCCTTTCTGCTTAGCTACCTTGGCGTTGTAGCGCCCCTGCTTGAAGAAGTCGTAAAGTGCCACTGCCTCCTGAAGCTCTTCAGCGGTGTTCCTCGACATCCACGACACATAGCGGTCGGCTATAGTTCCTACCACATTCAGCGGGTCGCTGATGTCGTGCTCCACTTGGTAGACGAGCACTTCCTGCACAAATCTGGCAACATCCAGCATGCTTTCCATCATGGGCAGGAAACGCTCGTCGCTGGCCAGTGGCACCAGCATGTCCCTAAGCCCATAGCGGTTACGGATATATCTGTCGTTCAGTTTCTCTCCTTTTAGGCAGCACACCATATCAGCATATAGTTGCTGCACATTCTTGTGCTGATGATCCTTGTAGAATTTGTCAAAGTGTTCTATCCATTGTGGTTTACGCTCTATCATGTAGAGCAGCAATGGAGCCACATGGTAGGGATGTATCTGGTAGTTATCGCTGTAGCTGTAGAAGTTGACGGTGAAGTAACGGCGCAGACTGTTGAGTGTTTTCTTCATATCAGCGGCATTAACATCCTCGCCACGAGTCCACAAGTTCTGGATAATGCGATCAGTGGGCTGTCCCACATACGCCAAAAAGCAGAGCAGCTTCAGCTGACCTGCGCTAAGTCCCTGGTACTGCTGATAAAGTTCTTCCATCCAGCAAACCTTAGAAGAGTGAAGCAGGAATGAGTTGCTTGGCGTTTTCAAAGTCTTCGACGGTGTCCAACTCGCACGAGAAGAGGTCTGTGACGTCCAGCACCTGGAAGGTATGACCTTGGGGGATGAGCCGTTCAAAGGCCAGCTCATAGTAACGGTTCTCCAGGTGCTCGCGGTTCATCATGCCCTCCAGCTCGGCATAAAGGGCGGTGGTATATTCACGCCCCATCTTCTCAATGCCTAAGCTCTCGCCGACGGCCTCCTGCGGGGCACACGTCTTGCTGATTTCGCGGATGCTGCCCTCTGCATCCACCACCACCTTCATCTCCTCTTCGCCCAGCTCGTGGCGTATAAGTGTCAGCACGTTGCCGTGCGTGCTGGCCAGCACGCGGCCGACAATGGCGCCGTCGTACAGCAAGTCACTGTCCAACAGCAGCACGTCGTGCCCTTCGGCCTCTGGACGTGCCAGCCAGAGCGAATAGATGTTGTTGGTGGCAGCGTAGTCAGCATTATGGATGAAGCGCACCTTCACGTCAGGGTACTGCCGGTGCACAAACTGCTCTATCTGCTCATGCAGATACCCCGTCACAATGCAGAACTCGCTCACGCCGTTGGCCAGGAGCGCATCCATGGAGCGCTGCAACAGCGAACGCTCCCCAATCTTCAGCAGGCATTTCGGTGTATGCTCCGTCAGCGGACGGAGGCGCGAGGCCGTGCCTGCTGCCAATATGATTGCCTTCATGTCTTGTTGATGTCTTTACAGGTTATTACGTAACAGTGGGCAAAGATACTAATTTATTCTGACACCGCCAAACATTCCGGCCGCAGCCCGCAAAAAAGAGGTCCCCCACCATCACTGGCACGGAACCTCGTCTCCTGAGAATCTCCTTACATAAGGAATAATCCCATTGGACTTTTAAGACACACTTGTCTCCTTTTTAAAAAACACTATGTTAACCTAAATCACTATGATGCTTTTTGAGCATTCAAACGCTGCAAAGTTACGAAAGTTATGATATTGCATCAAATAAATTCGATAATTCGGCACATTTTGAGTTTTTTTAGCTAAATTTGTGGCCAATAATGACGAAAAATATGAGAAATTATCTGTCAACATGGCTTTTAGCCCTCGTACTGAGCACCTGCTGGTCGTGCCGGAGCGACGAGTCGCCACAGCCCACAGCCCAGCCGAAGGAGCGTCCCAATCTGGTGACGCAGGTGCAGAAGTGCGCGCGGCTATACACGACCGAGTACCACATCCACAAGATTGTCACCCATGACGACGTGCTGCGCCTGAAGGGAAGCCTGCTGGCCCGCGACTTCAACATAGCCCTTCCCTTGGGCGAGCGCAAGATAGCCATCCCCATGGATGCCACGCTGAAGGCCTACATCGATTTCAGCCAGTTCACGGAAGACAACGTCGAGCGCGACGGCGAACGCATCACCATTCTGCTGCCCGACCCGCAGGTGGTGATGACCAGCACGAAGATAGACCGCGACAAGGTGCGCGAGTATGTGGGACTGACGCGCTCGCACTTCACCGACAAGGAGCTGACGGCCTACGAGCAGCAGGGGCGTCAGGCCATTCTGAACACCATACCCGAGTTAGGCATCAACGAGGCGGCTCAGGCTAATGCCGCCCAGGTGCTGGTACCCATGCTGGTGGAGATGGGCTACCGCGAGGAGAACATCACCATAGCTTTCCGCAAGAACCTGAACATCCTGCAACTCATCAACTCAAGTTTGGAGAAGAAATGAAGATAAAATACAAAATAGCAGCCCTACTCGTGGCTGCCGCCCTCATCGTCTGTTGCGTGACATGGCTTTTCCGCCGGGTCAGCCAGACGGAAGTGACTGTAGATGTCGACCAGAACATCAACATTACCCCGGAGCAAATCACCAGCATCAAAGACATCGGCGAATGGGAGTTTCTGGCCATTGCCAACGAGGAACTGGTGGACACCACGCGCAAGGGCCTGCTCTCGGACGACCACCTTGTGCGCATCTACTACGGCACTGTGCGTCTCGGCATCAACATGCATCAAGTGGAACCGGGCTGGATAACGGCCGACGGCGACTCCATCAGTGTTACGCTGCCCAAGGTGGAACTGCTGGACCGCGACTTCATGGACGAGGCGCGCACCAAGAGCTTCTACGAGACGGGTAAGTGGTCGCAGCAGGACCGTGCGGCACTCTACCGTAAGGCCTACCGCCAGATGCTTCAGCACTGTCTGACGAAGGAGAACATGGAGACGGCGCGCCAGAACGGCGAGGCTCAGTTCCGCCGCATGCTGCGCTCTATGGGTTTCGAGCACGTCAGCGTCAGCTGGCAGCAATAGTGGTGTAGTGGTGACGACCCGTCAGCGCAGGGGCAGCACCAGCATCATGCGCGTTCCCTTCTGGTGTGCCGCATCGTGGTAGAGGCGGCCGCCCAGTTTCTCGGCCAGCTTGCTACAGATGCTGAGATCGAGCTCTGCCTCGTCCTTCACGTCGTCAGGTTCCTCAAAGAACGTGAAGATGTTGCCCAACCTGTTTTCGGGTATGCCTACGCCAGTGTCGCTGACACTGATGGTCAGACAGTCAGGAAACTCCTCCAGATTGCACCCCACACTCACTTCACCCTCTTCGGTGAAGCGGCACGCGTTGACCACCAACTTGTTGATGATAAGCTCCACCAGGTGACGGTCGCTGTGAATGAAGAACTCGTCGTTCAGTTCGCGGCGGAACTGCATTTTGACAGCCTTGCGGTGGTAGATGTTCTGCACGTTGGCCTCCAGACAGCGGCGACACAGGGCATTGGGGCTGAACGACTCCACCTTCAGCGCCACCGTCTCGTCGGCATTGGCAAACATGACCAGCTCGTCAACCAGCGTCGACACGAGGTTCGAGTTGTAGACCATCTGGTCCGATATGTTGCGCTTCTCGTTCTTCGACAGGTACAGGTCTTCCTGCCCCACGGTGGCGGCCAGCGTCTTGATGGCTTTCAGCGGAACGCGTATCTCGTGGTTGATGTTCTGCAGGAACGCCTTCTGCATGCGGTCGTTCTTTCCGAGCTTCTGCATCTCCTTATACAACCTGTATAGCATGCTGCATGCTACCACGAGGAGCACCAGCAGAAGAATGATAATTACAGTCTTTTCCATTATCGTACAACTAACCGGGGTTTTCGTCCGCAAAATTAGGAAGAAAATCCAAGGAAACCAAGTTTTTCCTACACTTTTTTGTGCCCATACCTCATATTTTTCTCCACGCTTCCACCGTCAGCACACCGTCGGAGACATGGAAGCGCACGTCGTAGCCGCCGAAGGGCATGCCGTAGGAGCGTCCGTCGTCGTCGTGATAGTGCGGACGGGGGTCGAGAGCCAGCGTCTGGCGCAGCACCGACAGCTCCTCCGGGGTGAAGCACGTCGCCATGCTCTCCGGCATCACCACCTGCAGCTGCCGCCACGGCCGCCCGCTGGTAAAACCGGCCCGCGCGTCGGGGTGGCTGTCGGCGAAGGGCAGATAGGGTTTGATGTCGTACACCGGCGTGCCGTCCATGAGGTCAGCGCCTAACACTTCCACGGCACACTCGCTGGCCAAGACACGCGCTATGCGCACGGCCGACAGCCCTAAGTTGTTAGGACGGAACGGCGAGCGCGAGGCCCACACCCCCACCCGCTCGTTGCCGCCTAAAAGCGGCGGGCGCACGGTGGCGTGCTTGGCAGCCTGCACGTTCTCGGAGAATCCCCACAGGAGCCACAGGTAGTCGTAGTCCTCCAGCCCGCGCAGTCCTTCGGGCTGGCGGTAAGTGCCGGTCAGCTCTATGCGTCCCGGTGTCTCGCTGACGAGTCCGCTCTGCCTCGGGATGCCGAACTTCGACGTGAAGGGCGAACGGAAATAGGCTATCGGTTCTATGTCCATTGTTCTGTAATGAATGCACTACCCTATGGCGATGCTTTCTGCAAAAGTAGTCATTTTTCGGGAATAACCCTTGCTTTTTCCCTAAAAAGTTTGTATCTTCGCAGCAAAAAAGAAGGTTTCCGACAAGCAGACGTTTTTATGATGACTATACACAATCAGATAGACCTGATGCAGACCATACAGCAAATGGGGTTTCTTCCCCTGTTAGACAGCGGCATACGTGGTTACTCGGCCGAGGAAATGACTGACGAGGACTGCCGCTATGTGGTTTTCCCCGACGGCGGGTGGGACTGGCCACTATGGAAATGGAAAGGTCCCGTGGTGACCGAAGGCAACTGCGTCTACGGCAAGTTCTTCGCCCAAAAGGCCGGCTTTATCAGCAGAGCGTGGTGGTCCGACTTCTGCAACTACCGGCGCAGCACGCACCCTCAGCCCGAGGAGGGCAGCATTGAGGAAGCCATACTGCTGACACTCCAGGAACAAGGCAGCATGATTACACGGGAGCTTCGAGCCGCCTGCGGCTTTACGGGTCCGAAGATGCGCAGCAGGTTTGACGCATACATCACCCGCCTGCAGATGGGCTGCCGTATCGTTACCGAGGACTTTGTCTACCCCGTCGACAAGCACAACCGCGAGTACGGCTGGGGCTGGTCGCTGCTCACCACTCCAGAGCAGCTGATGGGCAGAGAGGCCTGCCGCTGCGAGCACACTCCCGAGGAGTCGCACCGGCTGATGCTGGCACACTTGCGTCAGCTGCTGCCCCAAGCCTCTGAGCAACAAATCACGAAACTGCTGAAGTAGTCCGCCTGTGGCTTACATCATCTCAATCAGGCTGAACAAAGAAAAGCAAATAAGTCAAGGCCACTTTTGCAAGTCTCTGAAAAAAAATGTAACTTTGCACGCTGTATGAAGAAAATACTCACCACGGTCATGATAGGCTGTCTGCTGCTTGCCGCCTGCGGACAGTCGTACGAAGAAACGAAGCGCATCACCCGCCAACAACGCAAGGAGGCAGCACGCAAGGACTCGGCGGCACTGAAGGTGGCCGTCATGCCCACGCTGGACTGCCTGCCCCTGCTGGTGGCCGAGCACTACCAACTGCTGGACACCGTGAACGGCGGCGTGCGGCTGAAGCACTACACGGCGCAGATGGACTGCGACACGGCGCTGGAGCGCGGCCGCGTGGAGGGCGCCTTCTCGGATCTGGTCAGGGCCAAGCGCATGGAGCGGCGCGGCACGGAGCTGACCTACACGGCAGCCACCGCCGCCCACTGGCAACTGACGGCCAACCGCAACTCGCGCATACGCCAGCTGAAGCAGTTGGACGACAAGATGATAGCCATGACACGACTGTCGGCCACCGACCTGCTGAGCGACCACGTCGTGGACTCGGTGAAACTGAAGAGCGACCGTGTGTTCAAGGTGCAAATCAACGACGTCCACGTGCGCCTGCTGATGCTCCAGAACAACGCGATGGACGCCCTGTGGCTGCCCGAGCCCATGGCCACGCAGGCACGGCTGATGAAGCACAACGTGGTCTACGACACGCAGCGCGAGGACATCCGCTTAGGCGCACTGGTCTTCCGCAAGAAGGAGATGGAGCGCCCCGAGCGTGCCCGCCAGCTGCGGCTGCTGCTGAAGGCCTACGACCAGGGCTGCGACTCTATTAATAAATATGGTACGCGTAAGTACCGTCAGCTCATCGCCCGAGCGTGCAACGTGAAGCTGAACGTGGTGGACTCGCTGCCCAAGGGCATCAGATACCAACATGCAGCCGCCCCCCGCGAACAGGACGTTGCACGGGCCGAGAAGTGGCTGAAGAACAAGTGACAAGACGACAATGGGAACGACAGACATAGCCTTGGAACGCATGTTCCAACAAATCATAACGGGCAACGCCGGACTGGCCATTGCCGAGGCTGAGACTTACTTAGCCGCATGGCCCAACCCGCAGACGGCGGAAAAGCTGAGGGCCATCAAGGACGAATACCTGCTGATGGCCGGCTACTGGACGAAGGGCGTCAGGGACCCGCAGTTGGAACAGCAGTACCAACGGCTGCTGCAGCGCGTCTACGTGCTGTGTGCCAACATCGCCGTGTTCCGCCACATCAAAGCATCGTCCTACCTGTCCATGCTCCACATCAACGCGCGCAAGCCCGGCTACCGCTGGGCCATGGACGACATACGGCGCGAGCTGGAGGGTTTCGTCAGCGACGTGGCCCTGCTGGAATTAGAGCCCGAGGAGCAGCGCAAGCAGAAGAGCCGCGACACGTACCGCCGCCACCAGCAGTACGTCAACGCCCTGTTCAACTACATACTGACGTCGCACGCGTGGACCGGCGGCACCGGCGAGGCCATGCAGGAGCTGCTGCTGGCGCCCACCGTCGACAGCACCGACCAGCAGCTGTTAGTGTCGGCTGTCGCGCTGTCGCTGATGAACCGTTTCGACATAGTGAAGTTCCGGCTACTGACCAACGTCTACCGCCTGTCGGCAGACGAGCAGGTGCGGCAGCGCGCCCTGGTGGGCTGGGTGCTTGGTTCGGACGACGACTTCATCGGCGTCTACCCCGAGCAGCGCACGCTGGTGGCCGACATGCTGCGGGACGAAGCGGTGTGCAGCGAGCTGACGGAACTGCAGATGCAGCTGGTCTACACGCTGAACGCCGAGAAGGACACGACGACCATCACGAAGGAAATCATGCCCGACCTCATCAAAAACAACAACTTCCGCATCACCCGCAACGGCTTGGAGGAAATTCCCGAAGACCCGCTGGAGGACGTTCTGAACCCCGACGCCTCAGAGCAGCGCATGGAGCGCTTAGAGTCCAGCTTCCAGCGCATGATAGACATGCAGAAGCAGGGGGCCGACATCTACTTCGGCGGCTTCTCGCAGATGAAGCGCTTCCCCTTCTTCTACGACATCAGCAACTGGCTGGTGCCCTTCTACATGCAACACCCCGACATCAGCGAGTTTGTGGAACGCGCAGGCAGCAGCACCATGCTGGAGAAGATGCTGCGGCGGGGCTCTTTCTGCGACAGCGACAAATACTCGTTCGTCATGGCCTTCCAGCAGGTGCTCAACCACCTGCCGGACAAGTTCAAGCAAATGGTGAACAGCGGCGAGGCCATGCTGGGCAACGAGATAGAGCCGGAGGAGCTGCAGTCGGCGACATTCATGCGGCGCAGCTACCTGATGGACCTCTACCGCTTCTTCCGCCTGTTCCCCAACCGCTCGGCACTGTGCAACCCCTTCGACACGACGAAGAGCGAGCTGGGCTTCTGTCTCTTCTTCACCTCTGCACTGTTCAGCGGCACACCCCTGGAGGCCTACAAGCCCAAGGTGACGGCCATGCTGAGGAAGCAACGGCTCAACGCGTCGGCGACGCTGCTGTTAGACTCCTTCCCCGAGACGATGCACGACGCACAATACTACCTGTGGCGCGGCGACTACGCGGCGGCACTGCGCTTAGAGCCCGACAACGAGCGCGCACTGGCCGGCCACGCCCGCGAACTGTTCAAGGCGGGGCGCCACGACGAGGCCGAGGCCTGCTACGACCGTCTGCAACTGCTGCACCCCAAGACGGGCTACGTGCTGAACAAGGCCGTCTGCCTGGTACAAATGGAGGAATACGAAGAAGCACTGCGATGGCTCTACCAGCTGAACTACGAGCACGAGGACGACGACAACGTGACGCGCGTGCTGGCGTGGGCGCTGACGTGCAGCGGCAAGCTGGAGCAGGCCGCCAAATACTACAGCCAACTGACGGCCGCCAACACGGCAACGGCTGAGGACTACCAGAACCAGGGCTGCTGTCTGTGGCTCATGGAGCGCATTAGCGACGCCGCCGACAGCTTGCACAAGTATGCCGAGCTGAGCGGTGTCAGTGCCGACAGCCCACACTTCCTGGACACCGACTGGCTGCAGCGGCGGGGCATCAGCGACACCGACATCAAGATGATGACGGCATTAGTGGCATCACTTTAAAGGAACGGCTGCAGCAGGTGGGCAAACCAGCCACGGAACTTCTGCCAGCGGGTGCGGAAACGGTCCCACGACTCATCGGTCAGCCGGAAACTCTTCTGGCGGTCGCGGGCAAACATGTCGTCCAACTCCTTCGTCGTCTTCGCGTCCACGATGACGGCATTCTCCTCAAAGTCACACTTCAGACTGCGTGCATCGAGGTTGGTACTGCCCACGGTGCAGTAGCGCCCGTCCACCATCATAATCTTGGAATGGTGGAAGCCCGGTTCGTAGAGCCACACCGTAGCGCCACGCTTCATCAGCTTGTGGGCCTGATACAGCGCACAGTCGGGCGTCAGCGGAATGTCGCTCTTGGCTGACAGCATGATTTCAACCTTCACCCCACGACGGATGGCTCGCGTCAGTGCGCGGGTCACCTTAGGAATAAGCGTAAAGTAAGGGTTGATGATGTGTATGGAGTCCTGCGCCTGATTGATGGCATTGATATAGAACGTCCGCATAATCTTAGGCGTCACATGAGGCTCGCGGTTGATAATGCCCACCAGTTTGCGGCCAGCCGTCGACGTGGTGTCGGGGCGCAGACCGTGGAAGCGGGTCAGCGTGCCGCCACGGTAATACTTCATGCCGCTGACGTTCTGGCCCGTGGTGCGGTTCCAGATGCGCAGGAAGATGGCCTGCAAGTCGTTGACGGCGTCGCCCTCAATGCGGCAGTGCATGTCGCGCCACTCGCCCACCTGCTCCGTACCTTTTATATAATAGTCGGCTACGTTCATGCCGCCCGTATAGGCTATCTGGCCGTCGATGACGACAATCTTGCGGTGGTCGCGGCCAAAGATGTGGTTAACCCACGGGAAGCGTATGGGCGAATACTCCACGATGTCGATGCTGTCACGGCGCAGCGACTCCAAGTGGCGCCGCTTCAGCGGCTGGTTGTTGGAGTCGTTGCCGAATCCGTCGAACATGGCCCTCACCTCCACTCCCTCGCGGCGTTTCTCGCGCAGGATGTCGAAAAGCAGCGAGGCTATGGAGTCGTTGCGGAAGTTGAAATACTCTAAGTGTATGCTGCTGCGGGCCTGCTGTATGGCCTTGAACATGTCGTCAAACTTGTCCTGACCCGACATGAGCAGGGCTACGCTGTTGTTGTCGGTGAACCTTACGTGGCTGTTGCGCAGTGTCTGCACAATCAGCGAGTCGCTGGTTTGTGCAGACACCGTAAGGAAAGGGAGGAAAAGGAGGAGAAACGATATTTTCAGTGCTTTCATTTCTTACTTCTTGTATTTAAGCCTGTACTCAAGCGGGGTGACGCCAAACTTCTCCTTGAAGATGTTGGCAAAGTTCTCGGCCGTCTTAAAGCCCACGTTGATGGCCAGCTCGCTCATGTTGATGTTGGTGCTGACCAGCAGCGTGCAGGCATGCTTCAGGCGCAGCTCGCGTATCACCTCGGCCGGCGTCTTGGTTGTAATGGAGCGCACCTTGTGGTAGAGCGGCACGCGCCCCATGCCCATAGCCGAAGCCAACTCCTCAAGACTAATCTGGCCGCGGCTCATGTTCTGCAGCACAAACTGCTCAATGTTGCGCATGAGCTGCTGGTCCATGGCGTTGCTCATCGAGTAGTCGCCGATGGTGGAGTCGCCATAATACTGCCGCATCAGCTCACGGCCCTGCGTGGCCGACGCGTTGTCGGCGGGCTGTGCGGGCACGTCGTCGCTGACGGCTTCGTGGTCGGCCGGGGCCTCGATGCCGGGCCCGCCGGTGTCCTCGTAGCTCAACGACGCCGTGGTCATGCTGGCATTGCGGCCTTCGAGCATACGCGTCTCGCGGCCCTCAATGGTGTTCGTCTCGACCTCGATGGGTCCGAGTCCCATCAGCTTGTTGAAGCGCATGACGGCCTCCTGTATGTTGAACGGCTTGGCCAGGTAGTCGTCGGCACTGAGCGTGATGTTCATGTCCACCATGTCCTGCTGTGTCAGCACGCCCTCGGTCAGCAGTACGAACTTGGTCTTGCTGCGACGCGGGTTCTGCTTAAACCGGTTGCATAGTTCGCTGCCCGACATGCCGTCCATGTCCTGCTTGCACACCACGAGGTTGGCGTCCAGCATCTCGATGTCAGGCAGTGCATCCTTGATGTTGTCGTAGACGTGGAAGTCGTAGACATCGCGCAGGTGGGCATAGATGAAGTTGAGGAAGTTGCGGTTGGAGTCGATAAAGACGACGCTGAACTTCTTGGCCTGAGCGTCGGCCTTGAGCGGCTTAATGTCAGCCGTCAGCTCCTTGGCGGCAGTCGACACGAGGGCCACCTCGCCGCGGTCGTTGAGCTCCATGCGGTCCTTGGCCGTCGACTCGGCCTTGCGCTCGGGATGCTCCAGAGTCGACTGCATCTCGGTGATGCGGGTGATGACCTGCAGCAGCTGGAAATGCAACGAGTTAAGCTGCTCGCGACCCTCCATGGTCTCTTCCCTGCTGGCCAGATTGCTGATGATGGTCGTCATGCGGGCCATGGGCTGGCGCAGGTCGTCGCTGGTGTTCTTGATTTCCTCGCGCTGCCGCTTCAGCTCGTCTATGACGGTGCGCTTGCTCACCCACACCCTCTTAGCCTTCTTGAAACCGTAACGCCAGAGGGCCAGGATGAGGATGGCGATGATGACGTAGACGGTCAGCATCCACCACGACAGCCACCACGGGCGGTCGATGGTAATCTCCAGCGTACGCTCCTGATTGCTGACGATGCCGTCGGCACTGATGGCCTTGACGTGCAGCGTGTAAGTGCCGCTGCCTAAGTTCTGGAACCGCACGCCGTGCAGCAGGGCGTCGCCATTGCGCCAGTCGTTGTCCAGTCCCTCCATCCAGTACATGAACTGCAGGCGTTCGCCCTGGTTGTAGTTGCCGGCTGCAAACTTGATGGTCAGCGTGTTCTGGCTGTTGGCCAGCTCAATGCGGCTGATTTCGTTCAGAGCCGATGTCAGGATGGTGCGCCCGTCGTACTCGTGACCCGTCAGTATTTCCTCCTCGCCGATGAACAGCTGCGTGAGCATGACGCGTGGCAGCGACTCCTGCTCGTCGCGGCTGCCCCGGCGCACCCAGTTGACACCGTACAGGCCGCCGAAGAGTACCTCGCCGTCGCTACGCGTCAGGATGGAACCCATGTTGAACTCATTGCTCTGCAGACCGTCGTAGACACTGTAGTTGTAGAGGCCGAAGTTGAACGTTCCCTCCTCGTAATTACGCTGTATGACGACACGGCTGATGCCGTTGCTTGTAGACACCCAGATGTTGTGGTTCTTGTCTTCGGCAATGCCACACACGGAGTTGTTGGCCAGTCCGTCCTTCTCCGTCAGGTAGCTCAGGCGGTCGTTGACCCTGTCCAGGATATTGACGCCCTCGCGCGTGCCTATCCACAGCAGTCCTCGCGAGTCCTCAAAGACCTGCGTGATGTAGTTGTTGGTGAACGTCTTGATGTTGGTGGAGTTGCCGGTGAGCACCTTCTTCTCGCGCGTATTCAGGTCGAGCAGCACCAGTCCCTCGTTGGTGCCTATGAGCATGACGTTGTTCCGTCCATAGTGCAATGCCGTGATGTTGTTGGTGTTCAGTATGCCGTTCTCGCGGGTGTAGGACGAGAACGAGTTCATCCTCGGGTTGTAGACCTGCAGTCCGCCGTTGGTGGCAATCCACAGGTTACCTGACTGGTCGGTACACAGCGCATTGACGTGGTCGTCGATGAGCGTCTTCGAGCTGTCGCGCACGGCAGAGTAGAAGGTACTGGTGCCGTTCTTGATGCGCGTCAGGCCGTTCTGCTTCGAGCCTACCCACAGGCTGCCGTCGGGCGTTGCCGCCATGCACGACACCTTGGAGCTGGCCAGCGGACCGTCGTAGCCTATGACACCATGGGCACCCGTGCCGTACCATATCGTGCTGTCGTTGGTCTGGGCCATGGCCGTGATGTCGCCCTTGAAGTCAGACGCAAACTTGTATATGTTGCTGCCGTAGTAGGCCACGCCGGACTTCTCGGTACCCACCCACAGCAGGTCGGTATCGTCAACGTAGACGCTCTGCACGGCAATGACGTCGCCCGTGACCCTGTTGGCGTTGACGCCACGGGGCTGGACGTGCTCCATGGTGTAGTCGTTGACGTTGATGCGTATGAGTCCGGCACGGTCGGTAGCCACCCAGATGTTGCCGCTGCGGTCGCCGGCCATGCCGTTGACGCTGTGGTCCACCGAAACGCTGCTCAGTCCGAGCTGGTCGCCGATGGTGGTGTTCCATGTGTTGGCGTTCTTGTTATAGACCATCAGCGTGCCCTGGCCGTAGAGCCACACGTTGTCCATCTGGTCGGCGAAAGCTTTCAGCGTCTTGCTCTTGCGCAGCCGTTGCTGGGCGACGTAGTCCGTCTGCCACACGGTGTGCTGCTGCCGCATGATGTCGCAGCACACCATGCGCCCGTCGTCGTAGACGATGACGGCGCCGTCGCGGCACTCGCCAATAGAGCACACCGTGCCCTGAGGCACGCCGTGGGCGTCGTTGGTGTAGCCGAACTCGAAGAGCGTCTGCTGCTGCATGTTGTAGGCCACGATGCCCTTGTTGGGTATGGAGGCCCAGAAGTTCTTGTGGCGGTCTATGTAGACCACGTTAGGCTTGCCCTCAATGCCCATGGTGCTGTAGACCTGCTTCATGTCGCGCTCGAAGCTCTCCGACTGGGGGTGGTAGACGCAGAAGCCCGTGGAGGTCTCTATCCACAAGTTGCCGTCCAGCATCTCCTGGATGTTGATGATATAGCTGTCGGGCAGCGACGAGCCGTCCTGCGAGTTGCTCTGGAAATTCTTGAACGTGTAGCCGTCGAAGCGGTAGAGTCCGGCGGGCGTGCCGAACCACATGTAGCCGCGCTGGTCTTTCAGCACACAGTTAATCTGGCTGCTGATGAGTCCGTTGCGGGCATCCAGCGTCTTAAACAGGTACACCGCAGCCGCTGCCAAGGGCAGTGCCAGCATCAGCATCAATACTATTCGTTTCACTCTGTTCATCATATTGCTCACTGGTTCAAAGCACACAAGCGTAACGGTCGACTATGCCGAGCAGACGGTTCTGCCCGTCGACGACAAGCACGTTGTGTATCTTATGTTCGTTCATTAACTTCTGTATCTCCGAAATCTTTGTCTGAGGCTCCACGGTCTTGGGCTGGCGCGTCATGATGTCGGACACGGTGCGGTCGAAGAACTCGGCCTGCCACTTCTCCATGGCACGGCGGATGTCGCCGTCGGTGATGAGTCCGCTGACGCGGCCGTCCGTCACGGCAACGCCTAACCCCAACTTTCCCTTGCTCACCAGGATGATAGCCTTGCCCAGGTGCATGTCCTCGGTGAGCAGCGGAAGGTTGTCGGTCAGCATCACGTCCTGCGCCGTGGTGAGCAGGCGCTTGCCCAACTCGCCGCCGGGGTGGAACTGGGCGAAGTCCTGCGGCCGGAAGTGGCGCCGCTCCATCAGTGCCACGGCCAGCGCGTCGCCCATGACCAGCGTGGCCGTGGTGCTGCTGGTGGGTGCCAGGTTCAGCGGACAGGCTTCCTTCTCGACGCTGACGTTGAGGTGGCATGTGGAGTATTTGGCCAACAGCGACTGCGGGTTGCCGCTGATGCCGATGATGGGTATCTGCATGTGCAGCACCATGGGGATGAAACGCAGCAGCTCGTCGGTCTGGCCGGAATAGGAGATGGCCACCACCACATCGCCCGCGGCCATGACGCCCAGGTCGCCGTGGAACACATCTAACGGGTTGACGAAGAACGACGGTGTGCCCGTGGACGACAGCGTGGCGGCTATCTTGGCTCCTATGTGCCCGCTCTTGCCTACGCCGGTCACTATCACCTTGCCCTTGCAGCTCAGTATGAGCTCAACGGCCCGGTCGAAGTTGTCGTCCATCTGCCCTATCAGTCCGAGCACGGCCTGTGCCTCGTCCTTTATACACTGAATGGCATAGTCCCTTGTATTCATTATCAACTTTACCTTTTTTGTCTATGCTCTTTTACGGGGCCAGCAGGGAGGCCACTAACGGCTCCAGCTTGTCTAACTCCAGCATGTTGGCGGCGTCGCTGAGCCCCTGGTCGGGCGTGGGGTGCACCTCGAAGAACCACCCCGTGGCACCGAAGGCCTTGGCTGCCAGGGCCATCTGGGGCACGAAGCGGCGGTCGCCGCCCGTCTTGCCATCGGCCCCACCGGGCCGCTGTACGCTGTGCGTACAGTCCATGATGACCGTCGGCACCAGCTCCAGCATGTCGGGAATGTTGCGGAAGTCGACCACCAGATTGTTGTAGCCCATCATGTTGCCGCGCTCCGTCAGCCACACATCACTGGCGCCGGCGTCGCGCGCCTTCTCCAGCGGGTAGCGCATGTCGCGCCCGCTCAGAAACTGCGCTTTCTTGATGTTCACCACGCGTCCCGTGCGGGCGGCGGCCACCAGCAGGTCGGTCTGGCGGCACAGGAAGGCGGGTATCTGCAGCACGTCGACCACCTGGCCCGCAGGCTCGGCCTGCCACGCTTCGTGAATGTCGGTGAGCAGGCGCAGGCCGTACTTCTGCTTGACGTCGCTCAGCATCTGCAGCCCCTTGTCAATGCCAGGCCCGCGGAAGGAACTTATCGACGTGCGGTTGGCCTTGTCGAACGAGGCCTTGAATATGATGTCGGTGCCCAGCCTGCGGTTGATGTCCACCAGTCTGGCGGCCACAGTGTCTAACAGTGCTGCCGACTCAATCACGCATGGGCCTGCAATGAATAGCTCGTTCATATAAAATAATAGAGGTACCTTATTATAATAACTGCAAAGGTAGACATTTCCAACAATATATGCAAGCATTTGGCGTGAAAATTGACTTGTATCAACTTTATACGTAAAAAAAAGAAAAAAAGACACGAAATTGTTTGCGAACACAATTCCTTGCCGTACCTTTGCAGCGCATTAAGGATAACGACTGGAGGCCTGAGGGCCGACAGTCAAAAGTTAAAACAAAAAGAAAAGAAAAAAGATGAAAAAGATCATGATGACTCTGGCAGCAGTCGCAGTAGCTGCCACTATGAACGCACAGGTGTATGTCGGTGGCGGCGTTGGTGTTGCAACCTCTTCTTACGATGGCAATTCGACCACCGTCTGGTCTATTATTCCTGAGGTAGGCTACAACCTCGACGAGAACTGGGCTGTAGGTATCACTGTTGGCTATGGTGAGTCTAAGGTTAAGGTCAGCGGTGTCAGCGAAAAGGTTAAGAACTTCAAGGTAGCTCCCTACGCTCGTTACACCTTCGTTAAGTTCGACCATGTCAACCTGTTCGTTGATGGTACTGTCGGCTATCAGCACGAGAACTATGCTGGTACGAAGACTAACACCTTCAACGTAGGTCTGAAGCCTGGTGTTGCAGTCAACCTGAACGACAAGCTGAGCTTCGTGGCTCACGTTGGTTTCCTCGGTTACGAGAACGAGAAGGTTAAGGGTGCCGACAAGTCTACCAACACCTTCGGTTTCGACCTCAACGGCAACAACCTGAGCTTCGGTGTCTACTACAACTTCTAAGTCGTAGTAACGACCATAAGAATAGTCCGCCCGGTTCCTGTTTTGGGACCGGGCGGACGTTGTTTTTTCAGCGTTCTCAAAAAGTGTGCCAACGGCAGGCACACAGTGTGCCAACGGTGGGCACACAGTGTGCCTGCCGTTGGCACACTTTTCGATTGCCGTCATTTCAGGTGGACATCTTGCTGCGGGAACGGTATCTCTATGCCGTGAGCGTTCAGCGTGTCGTATATGCAGTTCAGCACGTCGCTTACCACGTACGACTTCTTGGGAGCGTCGGCCCAGACAAACATCTTCAGGTTGATGCCCGAGTCGGCCAGTTCGCCCACTACAGACTTCACCCGCTTGCTCTTGTCCATCCACTGATGGTTCATGCTGTTGACGGCCGTGTCGACCAGCTGGATGACCTGCTGCAAGTTGCTGCCGTAGGCCACGCCGTAGGGCACCACGGCCAGCACGTAGCCGTGGTTGCTGGTCAGATTCTTGTAGTTGTTGGAGAACAGCTGCGAGTTCTGGAACGTGATGACCTCGCCGTATAGCGACTCAACGACCGTTGAGGTGTAGCTGATGCTGACCACCTTGCCCATGGTGCCGTTGACCTCTATCCAGTCGCCTACCTTGATGCGCCCGGTCATGAGCGAGGCACCGTAGAAGATGTTCTCGATGATGTTCTTCGAGGCGAAACCGATACCCGTCGACAAACCGCCCGTGATGGCCAGCAGCCACGACACGCTGATGTGCAGGATGCTGAGCGACAGCAGGAGCCAGGCTCCCCAGATGATAATCTGGATGACGTTCTTCGACATGGCCGCACGGCTTTCTGCTGACGACGGGTCCTTCGACAGGTAGTGCAGGTAAAGCAGCTTGAGCAGCGTCTTGCTGAGGTAGGCGAAGAGGAACCACAGACAGACGACCACGGCCAGCTTGATGATGCTGATTTGGAAGTTCTCCTGGTTGATGAACTTATGGTTGAAGATGCTCCAGCACAGGTCGCTCAGGTTGAACACGTCGGCCGCCCACCACACGCTCAGCATGACCGAGGCAACACCCAGCGTGGGCAGCAGCACCTGGCGCAGCAGGTAGTAGGCCCACGTCTTGGTGACGGGCTTGCTGCTGAACTCATGCCGTTCGCCGTAGAGCTTCAGGTACTGCGTAATGCAGGTGATGGTGAGTATGCACGTCAACTGCATAATCCACCATATCAGCACCTGGACGGCCAGCAGCGTGTAGCCCACCCACGAGCACACCACGGAGGCCAGAAACACGGCTAACGAGATGTAGGTATAGAAGATGTCGGACGACGGCACGTTGTGGCTGTGGCGGCTAACGACGCTCCACTGCCACAGGGCGCACACCAGCAGGATGGGCGGGAACAGCAGATTGACCAGTTCGTTGGGGATGAGGATGATGCGGAAGGCGATGACCAGAAAGCCGACGGCGATGAGCGGGGTGTAGATGCGGAAGGCACTCTTGATCTGGTCGCCGTTGACACGCAGCAACAGCGAGATGAGGATGACACCCAAGAGCCAGGCGTAGCTCACCAGCAGGTTCGAGGCCATGATGATGAAGTTCTGCTCGGTCACGGCCAGTGCCACACCGAGGATGACGGCAAAGGTAACGGTGGTGGTAGCCATGGTGATGCAGGCGCGCTTCTTCATGAACTCGGCGGTGCGCAGCCGCTTGGGCACCACGTAGCGTATCATGGCAAAGTTGAGCAGGCTGGCCACGACGGCATAGAGGAGTATGGAGATGAGCAGACCGAAAATCCAACGGCTGTCCCACTGCGAGTCGGCGTTGGGACGGTACTTCTTCCTGACGGTCTCCTTCATCGTCTGCCAGTAGCGGCCGAAACTCTTCAGTATGGTGAAGTAGGAGTCGCCGCCGTTCTTGAAGATGCTGGTCTGTATCTCGTTGTAGCGCTGCTGCGCGTAGTCGTTCAGGTGCGACAGCCGCTGCTGCGTCATGTCGTAGATGCGGATGTAGGTCTCCAGCGTCGAGCGGTTGTCCTCCAACGAGTTGCGAATGCTGGTGGCCAGCGTCAGACAGATGTTGCGGTCGGTGCGGGCCTGACCGTCCAGCATGTCCTGCGGCATGGCCTGCAGGCTGACGATGAGCGAGTCGTAGCGCGCTATCTCGCCGTCGGTCCGGCTCATGAACATCTTGAAAGGCAGCTGCTGCCGACGGAAGGACTGGTACTGTTCCGTGGCCTCGTGGCAGGCGTAGGTCAGGTCGAAGACATACTCCTGCTTCTGCGAGTAGAGCATCAGCGAGTTCTGGTTCGACCGCTTCATGGTGGTGATGAGCTGGTTGCGCACCTGCTCGCTCTGTTTCTTGTTGCGCTCCAGGCGCTCGGTCAGTTCGTGGTGGTAGGTGGTCAGTTCCGTACGCAGTATCTGCAGCGTCTGACTCAAGTCCTTCTCCTTGAGCACGGCCTGAGCCGTCAGCGTCAGCAGCAGAAAGGCCAGTATGGTAAACAGTCGTTTCATTGTCTCTTTGCAAGTTTTGCGTGCAAAGGTACAAAATTAATTGATAATTGAAAATTGATAATTGAAAATTATGCAAGGCGGCAGCAAATTCTTCACTCTTCACTCTTCACTCTAC
Source organism: Prevotella sp. (assembly GCA_017458125.1). Lineage (GTDB taxonomy): Bacteria > Bacteroidota > Bacteroidia > Bacteroidales > Bacteroidaceae > Prevotella. Next base: position 10 of record JAFTGB010000056.1, on the reverse strand, counting down.
ACTTTATTTC
>JAFTGB010000055.1 GCA_017458125.1 Prevotella sp. | reverse complement strand
TTATTTATGTATAGTTGAATGATTTTTTCTGCCTACACCCGCGACACCCACAACACTGGACTTCAGTGTTGTGGGTGTCGCGGGTGTAGGGTGTTTTTTTGTTTCACTAATCAGCATAAAAAACGCGAACGCCTTAGTGTAAGCCGTTCGCGATTGCTTTTGTGTCGACACTTGGACTCGAACCAAGGACCCCCACCATGTCAAGGTGATACTCTAACCAGCTGAGCTATGCCGACCTTTTATGCGTTCGTGCGCCTGACAGGACTCGAACCTGCACGCCGTGAAACATTAGATCCTAAGTCTAACGCGTCTACCAATTCCGCCACAGGCGCGATCCTGACCATCGCTTTTCGTGATAGCGGGTGCAAAGGTACACAATTTAAATGAGAAATGAGAAATGAGAAGTGAGAAATTTTGAGATTTGCCCTGTTTTTCTATTTTATTAACAGTTGCCGTGCTGTCTCGATGATGTCGTCTACGCCTTTAGCCGTCGCTGCATCGGTAAGCGACACGGCAACGTCGGGGGCAATGCCGAACTCGGTGTGCTGCTTGTTGGCGTCGTAGATGGGGCATGCCGAGTAGCGCACGGTCCAGCCGTTAGGCAGGCTGCTGCTCATGGGCAGTCCGCTGCCGCCCCCCGTGCGGTCGCCTACGAGTTTGACGTTGGGCAGGGCGTGCATGATGACGGCAAAGTCGTTGGCCGCACTGTAGACGGAGCGGTTGGTGAGCACGCAGACGCCCTTGTGCCAGCGCACGTTGCTGGACGGCTCTAAGTAGCGTGGCTCCATGTTGGAGAAGTCGTTATGTCCGCTGCCCGTCTTGTGCTGCAGGTAGCCGACGAGCGTCTTCTGCTGTACGAAGCGTCCGGCCAGCCGCTCGGCCGTGGTCAGTTCGCCGCCGCCGTTGTTGCGTATGTCGATGATGAGTCCGCGACAGAGTGCAAGGTAGGTGAGGCACTGGTCGAGGTTGCCTTCACCCACGGGACTGTTGAACGACGCATAGCGTATGTAGCCGATGTTGTCGTCGAGCACGCGGTAGCTCATGCCTCCGGCCAGCCTGTAGTCGGTGCCTAAGTAGCGGCGTTCCAGCGAGTCGCTGAAGTTCTGCGGGTAGGCCTCATGCCACGTCCAGTAGCGTCCGTAGTCCATGGACGAGGACAGGTTGACGTGGCCGTCGCGGAGTTCGGCAAGCATGTCGGTGAGCACTTCGAAGAGTTGGCTGTCGCTCATCTTGTCGCTGACGCGCACTTTGTATTTGTTATAGACGTCCTGCCAGTCGAGTCCGTAGGCATGTTGCTTGTAGTCGAAGAAGCAGTAGTGTTCGTCGATGATGTGCCACAGGGCCTCGAAGTTGCCTGTAGGTGTGTCCTCTCTCTCTTGTGTGTCGACGCAGCTGACGAGGGAGAACGCGAGTATAATGAGAAATGAGGTGCTTCGCACCAAATGAGAAGTGAGAGATGAGAAATGAGAAATGGAAATGAGGAATGTAGAAATGAGCTGTGCTCCGTTCCTCATCCGTTGCTTCCGTTGTTTCTGTTGTTTGTTGTTATTCTTCACTTCCATTCCCATTTCTTCATTATTCATTTCCATTTCTCATTTCTCATTTCTCATTACTCATTTAGGAATAACAGAGAACCGCTTGGTCAGTCCGACGAGGAAGCGGTGGGTGTAGACGTGCTGGCGCAGGTTGTTGACCTTAGCCTGCTGCATGTTGCCGAGGTAGCCCAGCCGTAAGGTGAGCGTTTTGCTGACTGGCGTGTCGACGGTCAGGGCATGGCGCCACTCGGGAGCCGTGACGAAGGTGGTGGGGACGACGTTGTGGTCGTAGTTGCCACGCGCGAATATCTCGTAGTAAGACTGTCCGTAGTTGGGCGAGAACATGATGCCGACCAAGGGCATGTTGAACTCGTAGCGGGCTGTGACGGACAGGCCGAAGAGACGGAACGAGTAGTGCGCCACGGCCGTGGGCATGACGTTGAGGTGGGCGCGGGCTTGTGCGGGGTTGTTGGAGTTGCTGGTGTTGTAGATGAAGCCCAGCGAGGCGTTGGCCACGGCACCGGCCTGCAGTCGCAGCCGTCCGTCGGCTAACAGCCAGCTGCGCAGCCGTCCCCAGTAGAGGTTGTAGGCACCCTCTAACTCCTGCTTGGAGTTGGCGCGGTCTTTCACTGTTGACACGTTTGCCTCGTGCTCCACCAGCGTAGACCAGTGGCGGTCGGGCCGCTGCCGCTCCACGGTGGCCAGGAACGTGAGTCCTGGTCCGCTGAAGTGCTCTTCGGAGAGGTAGGTGTCCAGCACATTGGTGCCGCCGAAACCTATCATCGTGCTGCGCGTGATGACTTTAGGCTGTTGGCCGTAGGCGGCGAGCGTCAGCAGCCAGCAGGCGACAGCCAACAGGCTGTATCTACATTTCGTCATCGGGGAAAAGGCTTAGCTGTCCGGTCAGTTCGTCATACACCTGCTGCTGGCTCTTGCCGGCGTCGGGGTCCAGATCTTCGGGTTCGTCCGGGTTGTCCGCATCCTCCGGTTCTTCCTGCTCTTCCTGTTCTTCCGGGAAACGTAGGGGCTCCAGCTCGGTGATGCTGTCGATGTGCCATGTGGTGAGGCGCTTGCCCTTGGCTTTGTAGCCCTTGACACTGATGAATTGTTCGACATCTACTTCCTCGGAGCCACGGAAGGCGTCGTTGCCGCCATAGGTGACCAGCAGGCGCGGGTATGGCGTGTCGGTCAGCAGTATCTGCTGCGAGTTGGGGTTTTCGCCAATGAAGTTCTGCTTGCGCTTCGAGGCCTCCATGACGAAGCGCTTGACGTAAGGATAGCCCTGGTTGTCGGCATCGTAGAGCACGCAGCTCCACACCTTGTCGGCGTCGTACTTCTCTAATAGCGCGATGTTGTCTTCAAAGTGGTTGTTGGGGTCGAAGTTGGTGAGGTAGTAGTCACCGTTCTGCAGGATGACCAGTATCTGGTCGCCGTCGTTGAATTCGCCTAAGAGTCGTCCGTGCTCGTCGTAGTTCAGGCGGTTGACGTCAGGGTCGAACCACACCTTGCGGCCTCCCAGCGTGGAGTGGCCGTGGCTCTTCAGTCCTATGCGGTGCACCTGGAACTTGGTCAGGATGACACCCTTGGCACTGCGTCCCTTGATGCCCACTTCGGAGAAGTCCTTGTCGAAGAAGATGCGTCGCAGCTTGGGTGCCGGGTCCAGCGTCACCTTGATGACCTCGGCCTCACCGTTGGGGTTGGCAGTGAAGTAGCACACCCTTGACCCGGGCGTGCCTGCCGTCAGGTCGTACTCGCGGTCGCGGGTGATGGCGGGCACGTTGAAGCGCTTGATGTAGTAGTAGCCCTTCTTGCCGTCGCGGTAGACGGCGTTGTAGATGGTGCGCTGGTCGTTCTTCTTGAACACGCCCAGCCACATGACGTTCTTGCCGACAAACAGCTTGTCGGCCACGCGGACGACCTTGAATTTTCCGTCCTTGTAGAAGATGATGATGTCGTCGATGTCGGAACAGTTGCACACAAACTCGTCCTTCTTCAGCCCGGTGCCGATAAAGCCGTCCGTGCGGTTGATGTAGAGCTTCTGGTTGGCCTCGACGACCTTGGTGGCCTCTATGGTGTCGAAGTTGCGTATCTCGGTCAGTCGCGGGTGGTCCTTGCCGTACTTCTCCTTCAGGAACAGGAACCACTGTGCCGTCACCTCCACCAGGTTGGCCAGGTCGCGGTCTATCTCGTCAATCTCGGCCTTGATGCGGGCCATGAGTTCGTCGGCCTTGTCCTTGTTGAACTTCAGGATGCGCTGCATCTTGATTTCCAGCAGCCGCAGGATGTCGTCCTTGGTCACCTCGCGCACCATCTGCGGGTAGTAGGGGGTGAGCCGCTCGTCAATGTGCTCGCAGACGGCATCGATGGTTGGTGCCTGCTCGAACTTCTTGTCCTTATAGATGCGTTCCTCAATGAATATCTTCTCCAGCGAGGCGAAGTGCAGCTGCTCCATCAGCTCGCCCTTTCGGATTTCCAGTTCCTGACGTATCAGGTCTTTTGTGCGGTCGACGCTGTGGCGCAGCACGTCGCTGACGGTCAGGAACTGCGGCTTGTTGTCCTCGATGACGCAGCAGTTGGGCGATATGTTGATTTCGCAGTCCGAGAAGGCGTAGAGGGCGTCCAGCGTCTTGTCGCTGCTCACGCCTGGTGCCAGCAGTACCTGTATCTCCACTTTGGCCGCCGTCAGGTCTTCCACATGGCGAGCCTTGATTTTTCCCTTGTCTATGGCTTTCAGTATGCTGTCGATGAGCGTCTCGGTGGTCTTCGAGTACGGAATTTCGCGGATGACCAGCGTCTTGGGGTCCAGTTTCTCTATCTTGGCGCGCACCTTCAGCACGCCGCCGCGCTGTCCGTCGTTATACTTGCTGACGTCGATGCTGCCACCGGTGGGGAAGTCGGGGTAGAGGTGGAACTCCTCGCCGTGCAGGTACGAAACGGCGGCGTCGCAGATTTCCACGAAGTTGTGGGGCAAAATCTTTGACGACAGACCCACGGCGATGCCCTCGGCTCCCTGAGCCAGAAGCAGCGGGTACTTGACGGGCAGCGTGATGGGCTCCTTGTTGCGTCCGTCGTACGACATCTGCCACTCCGTCGTCTTGGGATTGAAGACGGTATCCAAGGCGAACTTCGACAGCCGGGCCTCGATGTATCGTGGAGCAGCGGCACGGTTGCCCGTCAGAATGTTGCCCCAGTTGCCCTGAGTGTCGATGAGCAGGTCCTTCTGTCCCATCTGCACCAGGGCGTCGCCGATGCTGGCGTCGCCGTGTGGGTGGAACTGCATGGTGTGCCCCACGATGTTAGCCACCTTGTTGTAGCGGCCGTCGTCCATGCGCTTCATCGAGTGCAGGATGCGACGCTGCACGGGTTTCAGTCCGTCCTCGATGTGTGGCACGGCACGCTCCAGAATGACGTACGAGGCATAGTCCAGAAACCAGTTCTGGTACATGCCGCTCAGGTGGTGCACAGCCGCTGCGTCGAAGCGGTTTACGGGTTTATAGTCGGAGTGTCCCTCCGCCGTCTCCGTGCTGTCAGTGCTTTCAGGATTTTCTATGATGTCGTCTTTTATTTCGTCGTCCATGTGTTAATAGATTTCCGTGCAAAATTACAAAAAAAAAGAGAGAAATGCAAGTGATTAAAAATATTTTCAGTTTTTTGTACCGTGATATTGCCGGGTGATAATACCGAGTTATCAAAACGACGGCTCGTTCCCCTGCCAAACAACGGCGGGCGTGCTGCCAAAGTGCAACGCCGCCAGCGATAAATGTCAACAGTGGCAAGGTTTTTGGCAACGCTGCGCGACACTCCTGACAGGGAAAAGAACATAAAAATAGCCACAAGATATGGTCTAACTCCAAACGTGTGGAACTTCAATTATATTATTAAATAATGTTGCAGACCAGTGAAATAATTGTCGGTTCCCAATGGTTAATTCTCAATTATTTCGTACCTTTGCAGCCAATAATTCAAAAAGTTAACAGTTTAATTGTCAAATAGCAAGTGACATTATGGCACAAGAAGACGTTTTTAAAAAGATTGTGAGCCACTGCAAGGAGTATGGCTTCGTGTTTCCCTCAAGTGAGATCTACGACGGACTGGGCGCCGTGTACGACTATGGTCAGAACGGAGTTGAGCTGAAGAACAACATCAAGGAATACTGGTGGAAGTCGATGGTGCTGCTGCACGAGAACATCGTGGGTATCGACTCGGCCATCTTCATGCACCCCACGATATGGAAGGCCAGCGGTCACGTTGATGCCTTCAACGACCCTCTGATAGACAACCGCGACTCGAAGAAACGCTATCGTGCCGACGTGCTGATAGAAGACCAGATAGCCAAGTACGACGAGAAGATACAGAAGGAGGTGGAGAAGGCGCGCAAGCGTTTCGGCGACTCGTTCGACGAGCAGAAATACATGGAGACCAGCGAGCGTGTGAAGGAGACCAAGCAGAAGCGCGATGCCCTGCATGCCCGCTATGCTGCCGCCATGCAGGGGCCCGATCTGGACGAGCTGAAGCAGATTATCCTGGACGAGGAGATTGTGTGCCCCATCAGCGGCACCCGCAACTGGACCGACGTGCGCCAGTTCAACCTGATGTTCTCGACCGAGATGGGCGCTTCGGCCGACGGTTCCATGAAGGTCTACCTGCGTCCTGAGACGGCACAGGGCATCTTCGTCAACTACCTGAACGTGCAGAAGACGGGCCGTATGAAGATACCCTTCGGCATAGCCCAGATAGGTAAGGCTTTCCGCAACGAGATTGTTGCCCGTCAGTTCATCTTCCGCATGCGCGAGTTCGAGCAGATGGAGATGCAGTTCTTCGTCCAGCCCGGCACGGAGCTGGAGTGGTTCCCCAAGTGGAAGCAGACGCGCATGGCGTGGCACCAGGCCTTAGGCTTCGGTGCGGAGAACTACCGTTTCCACGACCACGACAAGCTGGCCCACTACGCCAACGCTGCCACCGACATCGAGTTCAAGATGCCGTTCGGCTTCAAGGAGGTTGAGGGTATCCACTCGCGTACCAACTTCGACCTGTCGCAGCACGAGAAGTACAGCGGCAAGCAGATCAAGTATTTCGACCCCGCCACCAACGAGAGCTACACACCGTTCGTCATTGAGACGTCCATCGGTGTCGACCGTATGTTCCTCAGCATCATGTGCCACTCCTTCTGCGAAGAGAAGTTGGAGAACGGCGAGACCCGCACCGTGCTGAAGCTGCCCGCCGCTCTGGCTCCGGTCAAGCTGGCCGTCATGCCGCTGGTGAAGAAGGACGGACTGCCCGAGAAGGCCCGTGAAATCATCAACGACCTGAAGTTCCACTTCAACTGCCAGTACGACGAGAAAGACTCCATAGGCAAGCGCTACCGCCGTCAGGACGCCATAGGCACTCCCTACTGCGTCACCGTCGACCACGACACGCTGCAGGACGGCTGCGTCACGCTGCGCTTCCGTGACACCATGGAACAGGAGCGTGTAAGAATAGAAGACCTTAACAGCATCATCGAGGATAAGGTCAGCATCGCCAGCCTGTTAAAGAAATTACAGTAAATGAACATCAAGAAATATCTTATCGCTGTTCTCCCGCTGCTCGGCTTCGTGTCGTGCAGCGAGGAGGACACCGCCGAACAGGAGTACGCCAACTGGCAGGCGAAGAACGAGGCTTTCTTTGAGACGCAGTATCAGGCTCACAGCGTACAGACGGACAACTGTTTCATACTGCCAAGCTGGACCCAGCCGGGGTCAAAGAAAGCAACAGAGTTAAGCCACACGAACTGCATCCTGGTGGACGTGCTGGAGCGCGGTACTGGTATGACCAGCCCCTACTATACGGACTCCGTCAACGTGGACTGGTCGGGGCGGCTGATGCCGTCGCCCAGCTACGACAACGGTTATGAGTTCGGACGCAGCTGGCTGACTAAGTTCGACCCCGATGTCGACCAGCCTTCCGCCTTTGCTGTCAAGGGTTTGGTAGCAGGCTTCTCTACGGCGTTGCAGTACATGCACCGTGGCGATCGCTGGCGTGTCTACATTCCTTACCAGCTGGGCTACGGCAGCACGGCGACTTCAGGCATTCCTGCCTACAGTACGCTTATCTACGAGATACGTCTTGTGGATTTCTGGTTCAAGAAAAGCGGAGACAGGAAGTGATTTCACTTCTTACTCTTCGCTAATTCCATGTCCCGCCGCGACTTTGACTTCGTCACCAGCCACACACCGCTGAACACCAGCACGACGGCTATGGCATGGGTGGGCTTCAGCACGCCGATGCCCATGAGTAGTGAGGCACCCACCGAGACGATGGGCTGCACGTAGTTGTAGACGCTGACCACTGTGGGCCGTAGTGTGCGCTGCCCTATCATGGTCAGTATGTAGCAGAGGAACGTGCCCACTCCCACCACGTAGGCCACCTCCCACCACGTCCGTGCGGGTATTGGTTCACCCAATACCACCCCTTTCACATGCCCGAACGTAAAGGGCAGCAGTATCAGCGTGGCCCACAAGAACATGTATTTGTTGACGGTGAACACGTTGTAGCGGCGGATAAGGGGATTAAACAGCGACAGGTATAGGGCAAACGAGAACTGCGCGAACAGGCACAGCAGGTCGCCGCGGATGTCGCCCACCTTGCCGTCGGCATGGGCGGCCGAGGTCAGTATGAGCATCAGCGCTCCGCTGCAGCCCATCAGCACGCCTAAGGCCTTCTTACCCGTGATGGGCTCTTTCAGGATGAGGGCTGCCAGAAGCATGGCGAAGATGGGCATCGACGTGGTGACGATGCTGGCGTTGATGGGCGACGTGATGCTCAGTCCTAACGTGTAGCAGCACTGGTTGAGCAGCAGTCCGAACAGGGCTGCACCGCTGAACATCAGCTTGTCGCGCCGCGGCACATGCTCCTTGGGTGCCCACAGCGACGCTATCAGAAACAGCACGCAGGCACCTACCACGCGGAATGTCACCATGGTGATGCCGTCGAAGCCGTGCGTCATCGCATCCTTGCCTACCGGAGCCATCAGTCCCCAGCCGGCACACGCCCCGAACATGCTGAGGTGGGCTATGAGTGCTTTGTTTTCTTTCATATCGGCTGCAAAGGTACGCATTTTTGGAACACAAAGAAGCAAAGAATTACGTTAATTTTAAAAAAACTTTGTCGCTTTGTGTCTTAGTGTTCGGTTTATTTATTATATTTGCAGAAAACTTAGGACTATGAAGTACGCAAACTACATCCGGCAAATAGAGATAGACTCGCTGTGGAGCGGCAAGAAGCACATCCTGTGGGACCTTGACCCCCATGTCAACATTCTCAGTGGCATCAACGGCGTGGGCAAAAGCACTATATTAAATAAGGTGTCGCGAAGCGTCAACACCAGCGGCGACCTGCATAACCACCTGCTCAAGGGTGTGCGGTTGGTGGCGGAGCCTGCCGACGCTACGCATATACGCTACGACCTCATACGTTCGCTGGACTCCCCCGTGCTCGACTTGGAGACCATGAACCTTGTAGACTCACGCATCCGCTCCGCCCTTGACTTCCAACTCTACCACTTGCAGCGTAAGTACCTGGACTATCAGGTGAACATCGGCAACCGCATCATTGCCGAGTTGCAGCAGGGCAACACGGATGCCGCCCAGCACCTGTCGGAAGCCAAGAAGCGTTTTCAGGACATTGTCGACGACTTGTTTGAAGACACGGGCAAGAAAATAGTACGGACAGAGAACGAGATACGGTTCTCGCAGATAGGAGAGCAGTTAGTGCCCTACCAGCTGAGCAGTGGCGAGAAGCAGATGCTGGCTATCCTGCTCACCGTGCTGGTGCAGGACCAGCAGCCCTATGTGCTCTTCATGGACGAACCGGAGGTGAGTCTGCACATAGAGTGGCAGAAACGGCTCATCGACCTTATCCTGGAGCTGAACCCCAACGTGCAGATTATCCTGACCACCCACTCGCCCGCCGTCATCATGAACGGGTGGGCCGACAACGTGACGGAGGTCAGTGACATCACGTTGTGATGAAAACTATCTTCTCAATTCTCAACTCTCAATTTACATGGGAAACCGGCTAAAGGACAGTCTGAACTCAAGCTACATCGAGGCAGCCAACCAGCTGACGTCGAAGAAGGCGCGGCGTAGGATAGTGGCCTACGTCGAGAGCTACGACGACATCTACTTCTGGCGCACTGTGCTGAGCCGCTTTGAAGACCAGACGCGTTATTTCGAGGTGATGCTGCCGTCGCACAAGAAGCTGGAACGGGGAAAGAAGTCGGTGCTGATGAATTTCATTGAGGAGAAAGGCGACAAAGACGCTGCCGGCTATTCAGGACGCCTTGGCCGTGACATGATAGCCTGTGTCGATGCCGACTATGACTACCTACTGCAAGGCGTCACGCCCCAGTCGCTCAAGGTGGTGAAGTGTCCGTATGTGTTCCACACCTACGCCTACGCCATAGAAAACCTGCAATGCTATGCTCCCTCGCTGCACGACACCTGCGTAGCGGTCACGCTCAACGACCATCGCATCTTCGACTTCGAGGACTATCTGCGACAGTACAGCGAGACCGTCTTCCCGCTTTTTGTGTGGTCTGTGTGGGCTTACCGTGCGGGCAAGCACAACCGCTTCTCACTCTCCGATTTCAACCGTGTCGTAGACCCCGGCGGCTTCAATGTCCAGGAGCCGCAGCCCTCCATTGACCACCTGCGCCGCAAGGTCGGCACTAAGATACGCCAGCTGCAGACTGAGTTTCCTAACAACAAAGAGGCGTACCTGCGTACCAAGGAAGATATCAAAGCCCTCGGTGTCACCCCGCAGACCACTTATCTCTACATTCAAGGGCATCACCTGTTTGACAATGTCGTAATACCTATATTAAATAAGGTGTGCAACCGGCTGCGCCAGGAGCGTCAGGACGAAATCAGCCGCACGGCACGTCACCATACCCAGCGTCGCAACGAGATGTCGTGCTATGAGCACTCGCTACAGGACATCCGTCAAACCTTGAAAAAGAATGCTGGCTACCAGAATGCAGAGCCTTTCCAGCACATCCTCCGTGATGTCCGTGACTACATGGATAGGGACAAGGAAAAGGCTGCTCCTCCTGCTGCTACGACAGCACGTAGGTCTCCAGGAACTTGAGCGTCCCTTCAACGCTTACCTCGCTGACGGTGGCCGGCAGCAGCAGCGACTCTCCGCCGTGCAATGTCACCTCCTCTCCGTCAACACTCAGCGTGCCCTCACCTTTCAGCCCGATGAGGATGACGAAACTGTCCAGCTCGCTGTAGTCGATGGTCATGGGTTCGGTGAGGTCGTAGACAGCGGTGTTAAAGTAGGGACATTCCACCAGCAGCTGGCCTTCGTTCTTCGTCGGCACGTAGTGCTGACGGTAGTCGGGCAGCACGTTGTAGTCAATGCTCTCGGCAGCCTCGCGGGTGTGTAGCTGTCGCAGGTTGCCGTCCTTGTCGCGGCGTCCGTAGTCGTAGATGCGGTAGGTGACGTCGCTGGTCTGCTGAATTTCAGCTAAGTAGCAGCCTGCACCGATGGCGTGGATGCGTCCTGCGGGAATGAAAAAGCAGTCGCCCGCCTTGACCTGATAGCGTGCCAGTGCGTCACAAATGGTGTCGTCGGCTACCATCGCCTTATATTGCTCTGGGGTAATCTGCATCTTCAGACCGTTGTAGAGTGTGGCCGTAGGCTCGCTGTCCATGACGTACCACATCTCGGTCTTACCCCTCGGCTTGCCCTGCCGGTGGGCTATCTCGTCGGTAGGATGCACTTGGATGCTCAGGTCCTGGTGGGCATCGATGAATTTGATGAGCAGCGGAAACTCGTTGCCGAAACGCTGGTAGTTAGCCTTGCCTACGAGTTGTTCCTTTTGTTCCTTCACCAATTCGTTCAGGCTTTTGCCGTCGGTGACGGTCTCGTCACCCGGCACACCGCTGATTTGCCAGCTCTCAGTGCCCCATATCAGGGTTTTCAGCAGTGGGGTAAACTTGTAGTAATTCATAATTTTCTAGCCTCTTGCCTCTTGCTTCTTTTTTATTGTTAATTGTCTTTCCAGAACGTGCGGGTGAAGAGCACCAGCACGGACATGATTTCCAGACGGCCTACGAGCATGAGGAACGAGCATGTCCACTTGATGTGCTCAGGCATGCTGCCCCACGTCATGACGGCACCTATCTCCGTGTCGAGCGATGCGCCGACGTTGCTCATGCAGCTCAGTGCTATGGTGATGGCGTTGGTGCTGTCGATGCCTGCCACTATCATGATGGTGGCCGTGATGAGCACCATGATGGTGTAGATGGCAAAGAAAGCCAGCAGCGTCGATAGCTTCTGCTGCGGCATGGTCTGTCCGTTGACCTTCACGGGCAGCACGGCATTGGGATGGAGTATCTTCTTGAACTCGTTGCGCAGCACCTTGAACACCATGACGCCGCGGATGCACTTGAAGCCGCCCGTGGTAGACCCCGAGCAGGCACCGATGAACATGAGGCACCCCAGCACGACCCATGTGATGTGGGGCCACCGTGCTACGTCGTCGTTGAAGAGTCCCGTGGTGGTCATGAACGACACCACTTGGAACAGCGACGAGCGGAAGGCGTGCTCCATTCCGTAGCCGTTGCGCGTTATCAGCAGGTACATGAAGAAAAGTGTGCTGCCGCCCACGATGGACAGGTAGAGCTTGAACTCCGAACTCTTGAACAGCGTGCCCACCTTGAGTTTGAAGATGGCCATGTAGAGCATGGCGAAGTTGATGCCGGCCAGAAATTGGAAGAGTACGCAGACATAGTCTATAGAGGGCTGGTTGTAGAAACTGGTCGAGTCGTCGTGCGGTGCGAACCCGCCGGTAGCCGTTGTCGTCATAGCGTAGTTGATGCTGTCAAACCAGTTCATGCCGCATAGGTAGAAAGAGCCTATGCAGGCAAGGGTCAGCCCGAGGTAGATGGTCCATATCCACTTGGCCATGGTCGACAGGCGTGGGTGCATCTTCGAACGCATGGGCCCTGTCGCTTCGGCGGCAAACACCTTGACGCTACCGCTGCCCACCATGGAGGGCAAGATGGCAATGGTGAAGAAGACGATACCCAGTCCGCCTATCCATTGTGTCTGCGTGCGCCAGTAGAGAATGGCATGCGGCAGTCCGTCCACGCGTTGCAGGATGGTGGCTCCCGTGGTGGTGAACCCCGACATGGTTTCGAAGAAAGCATCGGTGACATTGGGTATATAGCCGCCGATGAGGAAGGGCAACATGCCGAAGATAGTGAAGATGACCCACGTCGCCGTCACAAGGAAGTAGCTGTCGCGCCGGCTCAGACTGTTGTCGGCATTGCGCCCGATGTACTTGAACACAAAGCCTGCGCTGATGCTGAGTATAGTTGAGATAAGAAATGCCAGCAGGTCGTCCTCGCCGTAGTAGGCCGACACGCCCACGCATATGGCCAGCAGCGTGCCGAGCAGGAACAGCAGCGACCCGATGATTTTGTTGACCAGCTGGAAGTTTACCATAGCGTATTGGCCTTGAAGTATTTCTCTACCTTTTTCAGGTTTTGCTCGTGACAGAACACCATGACCGAGTCGCCGGCCTCTATGCGCGTGTTACCGTTGACCAGTATGCCCTGACCGTTGCGCACCAGTCCGCCAATGGTGACGCCGAAAGGCAGCCCCAAGTCTTTGACAGCCCGCTTGGTGACCCTGGAACCGCTGTCCGCCGTAAACTCAGCCACGTCGGAGTCGACGAGCATCAGCGAACGCACGTTGCTGACGTTGCTGGCCAGCATCATCTGGTGGATGTGGCTGGCGGCCAGTGTCTTCTTGTTGATGATAGTGCCTATGTCCAGACTTTCGGCCATCTCCACATAGTCCAGGTTCTCGACCATGGCTACCGTTTTGCGCACACCTAACCGCTTGGCCGTCAGACAGGCCAGAATGTTGGTCTCGGCATTACCCGTCAGTGCCACGAAGGCCTGCGTGTTCTGGATGCCTTCCTCCTGCAGCAGTCCTAAGTCGCGCCCGTCGCCGTGGATAATCATTACGTCACGCTCGGCCAGTTTCTCGTTCAGCTTCTCACATCGCTGTCCGTCAATCTCTATAATCTTTAGATCCATGTAGTCAGGGACGATTTTAGCCACTCTGACGGCCGTGCGCCCGCCCCCCATGATGATGACGTTCTTGACGTCGGTGTAGTGCTCCTTGCCCACTATTTCGCGTATGTAAGGAATGTACTCGCGCGTGGTCATGAAGTATGCCAGGTCGTTCACACACAGCTGGTCGTTGCCGCCGGGCACCAGTGTCTCGCCGTCGCGCTTGATGGCTACGACGTGGTAGGGGTCGTCGGGGCCGCAGAGCTCTTTCAGCGGCTGGTTCAGTATCTTGCACGTCTCCCTGAGTTTGATGCCCAGCATGACCAGTGCTCCGTCGTGCACGTCCCACCGCTGGCGCACCCACGACATCTTCAGTCCGTTGGTGATGTCGATGGCAGCCAGCACCTCGGGGAAGATGAGCGAGTTGATGCCCATGCGCTCAAACAGTTCCTTACGGGCAGGGTCCAGGTATTCAAAGTTGTCAATGCGTGCCACCGTCTTCTTGGCACCCAGGGCGTGGGCTATCATGCACGCATTCATGTTGCGGCTCTCGTCGGGTGTGACGCCCACAAACAGGTCGGCATTCTCCACACCGGCCTCCTTCATCGTGTTGATGCTGGTCGTGCGTCCCTGTATGGTCATAATGTCGTAGCGGCTGTCCAGGTCGCCCAGTCGTTCCGGGTCTTCGTCTATGAGCACGCAGTCCTGACGGTCGCGTGACAGCAGTTTCGACAAGTGGGTTCCTACGGCGCCGGCGCCGGCGATGACGATTTTCATGTATTTGAAGTTTGAAGTTTTCGTCTTTTTATTTTCGATTTACGAATTTTCGATTTACGATTTACGTCTTCGTTTTTCGTCTTCGTTTTCGTCAATGGCCTCTGTGATGGCTCGCAAGATGCTTTCCTTGTCAATGCCTACGATGGCTTGCAGTTCGCTCACCTTGCCGTGTTCCACGAATTCGTCGGGCAAACCGAGTCGGCGGATGACTGGTGAGTAGCCGTGTGCGCTCATCCACTCCAGTACGGCAGCGCCCATGCCCCCGGCCAGCACACCGTCCTCCACGGTGACCACATGCTTGAACTTGCGGCCAATCTCGTGCAGCAGGTCGTCGTCTAACGGTTTCAGGAATCGCAAGTCGTAGTGGGTGACGGAGAGGTGAGAGGTGAGAGATGAGAGGTGAGAAATCTCGTCGATGGCCTGGGCAACCGTCTTACCGATGGGGCCGATGGATACTACTGCCACGTCGCTGCCGTCGCGCAGGCGGCGTCCTTTGCCTACGGCAATCTCCTCTAACGGGCAACGCCAGTCCACCAGCGAACCGCGTCCCCTGGGGTATCGTATGACAAAAGGCCCCTTGTCGGGCAGTTGGGCGGTGAACATCAGTCGGCGCAGCTCGTGCTCGTCCATGGGCGAGGCGATGGTGAGGTGGGGGATAGGGCGCAGGGCTGCCATGTCGAAGGCACCATGGTGCGTGGGACCGTCCTCGCCCACCAGTCCGGCACGGTCCAGACAGATGACGACGTTCAGCCTGAGCAGGGCCACGTCGTGTATGATGTTGTCGAAGGCGCGTTGGGCAAAGGCACTGTAGATGTTGCAAAAGGGCAGCAGCCCCTCCTTGGCCATGCCTCCCGAGAATGTGACGGCATGCCCCTCGGCAATGCCCACGTCGAACGTACGCTCTGGCATCTCCTTCATCATCAGGTTCATGGAGCAACCTGTCGGCATGGCCGGCGTCACACCCACTATGCGCCCGTTCTGGCGGGCCAGCTCCAGCAGCGTCTCGCCGAAGACATCCTGAAACCGCGGCGGCGTCCCCGTGGTGTCCTTCACCACACGCTCGCCCGTCTCGGCGTCGAAGCGCCCCGGTGCATGCCATACCGTCACGTCCTTCTCGGCGGGAGCGTAGCCATGGCCTTTCTGGGTGTGCAGGTGCAGCATCTTAGGCCCTTTCATATCCTTCAGCTGGCGCAGAATGCGCACCAGCTCCTTCACGTCGTGGCCGTTGAAAGGTCCGAAGTATCGGATGTCCATGCCTTCGAACACGTTCTGCTGGTGCGATATGGCCGACTTGACGGCGTTGGTCAGTCTGATGAGTCCCCGCCTCCGGTTGTCGTTCAGCAGTCCTATGCGGTGCAGCCAGCGCGTCACCTTGAAGCGCATGGCGTTGTACGTCTCGTTGGTGTTCAGCGACAGCAGGTACTCCTGCATGCCGCCCACGGCGCGGTCTATCGACATGTTGTTGTCGTTCAGGATAATCAGCATGTCGTTGTCCGACGACGACACGTTGTTCAGCCCCTCGAAGGCCAGACCGCCCGACATGGCTCCGTCGCCGATGACGGCCACCACCTTCCTGTCGTCTCCCATCTGCCTTGCTGCCACGGCCATGCCCAATGCTGCCGAGATGCTGTTCGAGGCATGTCCGCAGGCAAAGGTGTCGTATTTGCTCTCTTCGGGTGAGGGGAAAGGTCGCAGTCCGCCTAATTTGCGGTTGGTGCAGAACAGCGCCCTGCGACCGGTCAGTATCTTGTGACCGTAAGCCTGATGACCCACGTCCCACACGATGCGGTCCTCCGGCGTGTTGTAGACGTAGTGCAACGCCACGGTAATCTCGGTGGCACCAAGGCTTGACGCCAAGTGTCCGGGGTTTACCGACAACTCCTTGACGATGTCCTCGCGCAACTCGCGGCAAACCTCCGGCAGTTCGTCCACAGCCAGCCTTCTCAGGTCTTCAGGTTCTCTGATGCTTTGCAGTAGTTTCACTTCTACGATAGTTCAAAAATACAGGTGCAAAGATACACCAATTCGTTCAAACGGCAAAATAATTTCTTAAAATCCTTGCAAATAACATAAATTCTTCATATTTTTGCAAAGCAATAACCTGAAAGCCTCATGAACTACATCATCCTTCCTGACGAGCAGGCACGCAGCCTCTCCTTCTATCTGGCCATGGAAGAGTATGTGGCACGACGTCTGCCTGTGTCCGAAGCCTTTTTCATGTGGCAGGTCGACCCCAGCGTTATTTTCGGTCGCAACCAACTTATCGAGAACGAAGTCAATATTCCTTTCTGTCACACCCACGGCATACGGCTGTTCCGTCGCAAGAGCGGTGGCGGCTGCGTCTATGCCGACCGTTCCAACGTCATGTTTTCCTACATCACCAGCGAGCAGCAGGTGGGTTTCACCTTCCACCGTTATATAAACATGGTGGTCACCATGCTGCGCCGCCTCGGTGTTGATGCGTCAGCCACTGGGCGCAACGACGTTATGATAGGCTCCCGCAAGGTGTCTGGTAATGCCTTCTACCGTCTGCCTGGTCGCAATGTCGTGCATGGCACCATGCTCTACGACACTGACATGGTCAACATGGTGGGCAGCATCACGCCGACCGGACCCAAACTGCTGTCGAAGGGCATCATCAGCGTGCGCCAGCGCGTAGCCTTGCTCAAAGACTACATTAGTCTGACGCTGCCAGAGTTTAAGGACTTCGTGTGGCACACCCTGTGTGACGGTCAGGTTATGCTTACCGACGATGATGTCAGGCAGATAACGCTCTTGGAGCAGGACTACCTGTCGCCCGAGTTCATCTACGGTAAGAACCCCAGCTATACGGTGGTCAAGCGAGGACGCATAGAAGGCGTCGGCGATTTGGAGGCCCGTATGCAACTGAAGAACGGCGTCATCAAGGGTGTCAACCTGTTAGGCGACTACTTCTTGTTAGGCGACTTGGACAGCCAGCTGCTTAGCCGTCTGCATGACGTCCCGCTCAGCCACGAAGCCCTTAGCCGTGCATTGCCCGACCGAATAGACGACGTGGTGATGAACCTGATGACCGAAGACTTTATTCATTTACTCATATCCTAAAACATCTTTATGGAAAACAAGAGAACCTGTCTTTACAAGAAACATGTGGCCCTGCAGGCCACCATGGCACCCTTTGCCGGCTACGACATGCCCATTCAGTACAGTGGCATTGTAGACGAGCATCAGGCCGTGCGTCACAGTTGCGGTGTGTTCGATGTCAGCCACATGGGCGAGTTGTTTGTCAGTGGTCCCGACGCTGAGCGCTTTGTCAACCATATTTTTACTAACGATGTTCGAGGCATGGCCGATGGCGGCATCGTCTATGGCATGATGTGCTACCCCGATGGCGGCGTGGTGGACGACCTGCTGGTCTACCGTCTGGCAGCCGACCGCTTCCTGTTAGTGGTCAACGCCTCTAACATCGACAAGGATTGGCAGTGGTTGCAGCAGCACGCCGACGGCTATCAGGTGACACTAGACAACCAGAGCGACAACTACGGTGAGCTGGCCGTACAAGGCCCCCTGTCGGAGGCGCTGATGGAGGAGGTGCTGGCCCTGCCCTGTCGTGAGCTGACTTTTTACACCTTCAAGCTGATAGGTGAAGTCATAGTCAGTCGTACAGGCTATACAGGCGAGGACGGCTTCGAGATTTACGCCTCTTCCGACTTTATCAATACGTGCTGGGACCGCTTAGTGGCCTCGGGCCACTGCAAGCCGTGCGGACTGGGTTGCCGCGACACGCTGCGCTTTGAAGTGGGACTGCCGCTCTACGGCGACGAACTCTCAGCCGACATCACTCCCCTGATGGCAGGCTTGGGCGTGTTCGTCAAGTTTGACAAGGACGATTTCATTGGCAAGGACGCCCTGCTTCAGCAGAAAGCTGAGGGATTAAAACAGAAACTGGTGGGCATCGAACTGCTTGACAAGGCCATCCCCCGCCACGGCTATACGGTGCTGAAGGATGGCCAGCCCATCGGTGTGGTGACCACGGGCTATCATACCATCTCTACCGACAAGAGTGTCTGCATGGCTCTTGTTGATGCGCGGTGGGCTGCCCTGGGTACTGCCGTGGATATCCAGATACGTAAGAAGGTGTTTCCCGGCATCGTCTGCAAGAAGCGTTTCTACGACAAGCACTATAAAAAATAATAAGGTATTAAATCGTAAATCGTTAAATCGTAAATATAATAGTTATGGCAAAAGTAATGGAAGGACTCTATTATTCAGAGTCGCACGAGTATGTGAGAGTGGAAGGCGAGTTTGGCTACATTGGCATCACGGACTATGCCCAGAACGCTTTGGGCAACGTGGTCTATGTTGACATGCCAGAGGTTGATGACGAAGTGTCGGCAGGCGAGGAGTTTGGAGCTGTTGAGAGTGTCAAGGCTGCCAGCGACCTCATCTCGCCAGTGACCGGTGTCGTCGTTGCTGTCAACGAAGCGTTGGAGGACCAGCCGGAACTGATTAACGGCGATGCCTACGAGCATTGGATTATCAAGGTGTCGCTCGCTGACAAGTCGGAACTCAGCGCGCTGATGAGTGCGCAGGCTTATGCCGCTTTTTGTGATAAATAGTACAATAGTGAAATAGTAAAATGGTAAAATATTTCCCCCATACCGAAGCCGACTTGAAAGTGATGATGGAGCGGGTAGGGGTGTCGTCGTTGGACGAACTCTTTGCCTACATACCTGACAGCATTCGCTTTAAGGACGACTATGCGATACCCTCGGCCATGAGCGAGTTAGAGGTGCGCCAGCTGTTTGAGCGTCTTGGCAGCCAGAACCGTCAGCTGACCTGCTTTGCCGGCAACGGCGTCTACGACCATTACACGCCGTCGGTCATTCCCAGTCTGTTGTCGCGCTCGGAGTTTCTGACCAGCTATACACCCTATCAGGCAGAGATTTCTCAGGGCACTCTGCACTACATCTTTGAATACCAGTCGATGATGGCTGCTCTGACGGGCATGGACATCAGCAATGCCTCTATGTACGACGGCACGACGGCCACCGCTGAAGCTATGCTGATGGCTGTGGCTGCCGGCAAGAAGGCCAATCGGGTGCTGGTGTCCGAGACGGTGAGTGCTGACATTCGGAAGGTGCTCAACACCTATGCCCTCCATCAGGGCATTGAACTGGTGACGATAGCTGCCGAGGATGGTGTCACCAAACTGTCGGCACTCAACAGTCTGCTGCAGTCGCTCGACGGTGTTGCTGGTGTCATTGTCCAGCAGCCCAACGCGTATGGCATCATCGAGGACTTTACGGGTTTTGCCGATGCCTGCCACGAACGGAAAGCCCTGTTCGTTGTCAATAGCGTGGCTGCCGACCTGGCCCTGCTGAAGACACCGGGCGAGTGGGGTGCCGACATTGCCGTGGGCGACGGCCAGAGCTTGGGCATTCCCATGCAGTTCGGTGGCCCCTACGTCGGTTATATGTGCTGTACGGAGAAACTTATCCGCAAGATGCCCGGTCGCATTGTCGGCATGACGAAGGACAACCGCGGCCAGCGTGCTTTCGTTCTGACCCTTCAGGCCCGCGAACAGCACATCCGTCGCCAGAAGGCTACGTCGAATATCTGCAGCAACCAGTCGCTGATGGCGCTCTTTGTCACCGTCTACCTGTCGTTGATGGGCAAGCAGGGGCTCAAGGAAGCCGCCCAACTGTCGTATGCTGGTGCACACTACCTGTGTGAGCGGTTGCTTGCCACGGGTCATTTCACACTGGTCTACGACCAGCCGTTCTTCAATGAATTCCTGGTGCGTTACGACGGTGATGTCGACGCCCTCTACCAGCGTTTCCTCGACAACGGTATTCTCGGTGGTGTCCGCATGCAGGATGGTCTGCTCTTTGCCGTCACCGAGAAACGTACTAAAGAAGACATCGACCGCCTTGTGTCCCTCATCTAAACCCTCAACTTTCTACTAATGAACAACCAACTATACGGAAAACTGATTTTCGAGCTGTCGCACGAAGGCCGCAAAGGGTACAGCCTGCCCAAGAACCGCTTTGGCGACTATACGCTGCCCGCAGCACTGCGCCGTAAGGACGATGCCGCACTGCCTGAGTGCGACGAGCTGACCGTGGTGCGCCACTATACCAATCTCTCCAACAACAACTTCGGTGTCGACACCGGCTTCTATCCCTTGGGCTCATGCACAATGAAGTACAACCCCAAGCTCAACGAGGAGATTGCCGCCATGCCCCAGTTCCAGAACCTGCATCCGCAGCAGCCCGCTGCGACCGCGCAAGGTGCGCTGGCCGTGGTGACACTGCTGGAGCGCTCGCTTTGTGCGCTGACGGGTCTGGCTCACTTTACCTTCAAACCCTACGCTGGAGCCCATGGCGAACTGACGGGACTGATGGTCATCGACAACTACCACCGTTCGCGCGGCGACAGCCAGCGTCGCAAAGTCATCATCCCCGACTCGGCGCACGGTACCAACCCCGCCTCGGCTGCCGTCTGCGGACTGGAGATAGTGGAGGTGCGGTCTACGGCCGACGGTCTTGTGTCGCTCGACGACTTGCAGCGGTTGGTCAGCGCCGAAGGCCCCTCTATTGCCGCCATGATGATGACCAACCCCAACACGCTGGGACTCTTTGAACGGCAGATACCGGAGATAGCGCGCCTGATACACGGCTGCGGTGCGCTGATGTACTACGACGGTGCTAACCTGAACCCCATGCTGGGCGTGTGCCGTCCCGGCGATATGGGTTTCGACGTCATGCACGTCAACCTGCACAAGACGTTTTCAACACCTCACGGCGGTGGTGGACCGGGGGCCGGACCCGTCGGTGTGCGCGAGGGTTTGCAGGACTTCTTCCCCTTCGTCTCGCCCTACCACGGCAACTACGCCGTGCTGATGCGTGCCTATGCCTACATCCTGTCGTTGGGGCGTGAGCACGTTAAAGAGGTGGGACCGTTAGCCACGCTGAACGCCAACTACATCAAGGAGTCGCTCAAGGACGACTACCTGCTGCCCGTCGACGGCTTGTGCTGCCATGAGTTCGTCTTTGACGGTCTGAAGGATAAGTCGACGGGTGTCACCACGATGGACGTCGCCAAGCGTCTGCTCGACTATGGCTACCATGCGCCCACCATCTACTTCCCTCTGCTATTTCACGAGAGTCTGATGGTGGAGCCTACCGAGAACGAGTCGCTTGAAACGCTTGACGGTTTCATCAGCGTCATGCATTGTATTGCCGATGAGGCCCGTACGTCGCCTGACACCGTCAAGTCGGCGCCCCACCTGACGCCTATCGGCCGTGTGGACGATGTGCTGGCCGCCAAACACCCGGTGGTAACGTTCTGTCAAATGAGTAAAGACGAAGACGAAAACGTAAATCGAAAATAAGTAAATCGAAAATCGAAAAATGAAGAAAGTCGACCTCCTTATTATCGGAGCTGGTCCCGGCGGCTACCGTGCTGCCGAATATGCCGCACGCCAGGGCTTGCAGGTTGTCATCGTTGAACAGGACTTGGTGGGCGGCACCTGTCTGAACCGCGGGTGCATACCCACCAAAACCTACGTCCATAGTGCCACCTTCGCTGAGGCCGTCGAGCGCCAGCAGCAGGTCACCGACCAGTTGCGCAGCGGTGTCGAGCAGCTGCTGTCGGCTCCCGGCATCACGCTGCTTCGTGGCCGTGCCTCGTTCGTCGATGCCTGTACAGTCAGCGTCGATGCGCTAACGACGGTCGCTGCTCGTCATGTCATCATTGCCACGGGCAGCCGTCCGAAGCTCATCGCTGCCGATGGTCTCGACGATGCGCGCGTCATGACCAGCACCCAGCTGTTGCAGCTGCGTACCCAGCCGCGGCGGCTCTGCATCATCGGCGCTGGTGTCATAGGTATGGAGTTTGCCAGCGTGTTCCAGCGCTTCGGCACCGAGGTGACGGTCATAGAGTATCTGAAAGAGTGTCTGCCCATGCTTGACAGCGACGTGGCCAAGCGGCTGCGCAAGCTGCTGGAGCGCCGCGGCATTACTTTCCGCATGAAGACCGCCGTGCAGTCGCTGTCCGACATCGACGCCGACGTCATCCTTGTCGCCACCGGTCGTCAGCCCTACACCGAAGGACTGAACCTGCAGGCAGCAGGCATTGCCACCGATGAGCGCGGCTTCATCCCCGTCGACGACAACTTTTTGGTTCTTGATGCTCTGCAAGAGAGAATCAAGAAGCAAGAAGCAAGAAGCAAGAGTACTCATACCTCTCAATTCTCACCTCTCACCTCTCCATTTGTCTATGCCATTGGCGATGTCAATGGGCGCCAGCTGTTAGCCCATGCTGCCGAGATGCAGGCTGTGCGTGCCGTCAACCACATCGTTGGGCGCAGCGACGGCATTCGTTTCGACATCATGCCTGCCGCCATCTTCACACAGCCCGAAGCCGCCTGCGTGGGACGCTCCGAAGACCAGCTCAAGGCAGAGGGTACATCCTACCGTTGTCGCAAGGCCTTTTGGCGTGCCAACGGCAAAGCCCTCGCCATGAACGAGGGCGAGGGCATGCTGAAGTTGCTGTCCGACGCTGCCGACCGCATCGTGGGCTGTCATGCCTTTGGTGCCCATGCCGCTGACCTCATCCAGGAGGCTTCCGTCCTGATGTGCCGTGACACGACGGTCAGCCAGTTACGCGACATGGTTCACATCCACCCCACACTCTCCGAAGTCCTTCTGGCAGCAACGCTATAATACCATTTGACTATTTTACTATTTCACCATTTGACCATTTCTGGCTGCAATTGTCCAATGGTGAAATAGTAAAATAGTCAAATGGTCCAATACAATCACTGGTTTTCCGTCGTGGCATAAAGGCCGATGCAGGCTCCAATGAAGCCGCCGCTTCTGCTGGTGCTGAGGTTGACGGCATCGACACCCGTGGCCAGCGTCTGCCACTGTCCGTCGGCGGTGGCGTAGCAGAAGGTGTAGTAGCGGCCATTTCCCGACACTTTAAGGCGCACGGGGGCGTCAGCGTCGGTCAGGAATGCCGAGGCGATGACGACCTTGCCGCGTTCGGCGCGGGTGAGCACAATGGCAGGCCGTCCGTCGAGGACAGTCTTGCCCAGCACGAAGTTGTAGTCCTCGTTCTGCAGCAGAGCCATGCCCGCCAGTTCGCTTGCCGTGCGTGCATGGAAGTCGACAGTGGTCTCGGCCTCGAAGTTGGTATGCTGCTGACGGCAGAAAATGGCTGACAGTGCTTCGCGCTGTCCTATGTGGCAGGGCAGCGGTCGGATGGTGAGCTGTCCGTTACCTGTGGTGTAGAAGTCGTTTGTCGGGTTGCGCAGGAACATCCATCGCTGGTCGAGCTTGGCGGTGTTGAAGTCGTCGGTGTAGGTGAAGTTGCCTGTGAGGTGAGAGGTGAGAGGTGAGAACTGAGAGGTATGATTACTCTTGCCTCTTGCTTCTTGCTTCTTGCTTCTCTCTTGCAGGTTGACGACGGTGGGGACGGGTTTGCCGGGTTCAAGGATGGTGGGCCAGCCGTCGCGCCAGGTGACGGGAAGCATGTAAGTGTCGCGGCCGGTGTTGTAGAACGGTCCTTCGTATGCGCGGCAGCCGAGGAAGACGGCGTACCAGTCGCCTGCGGGAGTCTGCACCAGGTCGGCATGACCGGTGCTGGTTACGATGTCGGGGCGTTTAGGATCCAGTCCCGTTCGCTGAGTCAGTATGGGGTTGTGGGGGCACTCTTCCCATGCGGCGGGGTCGGTGATGTCGGCCTTGACAGGTGCGCGGAAGATGACTTCCGAGTGCCAGTCGCCGGTGCCTCCCTCGGCGCACATGAGGTAGTAGTATTTGCCGATGCGGTAGAGGTGAGGACCTTCAATCCAGATGGGACGCTCCTCGACGTGCGTGCCTCCGCGCACTATCTGCCACCAGCCGCGCTGCTGCGGTGTGCCGCGCGTGATGATGCTGTCGCCGCGCGTGTCGAAGCGCAGGATGCGGATGGCGCGCTGTCCTTC
Organism: Prevotella sp.; assembly: GCA_017458125.1. GTDB lineage: Bacteria > Bacteroidota > Bacteroidia > Bacteroidales > Bacteroidaceae > Prevotella. Next base: position 26,482 of record JAFTGB010000055.1, on the reverse strand, counting down.
GTAGTCGGCACCGCCCTCTACGGGTCCGTTGTGTACGATGTATGCCGAACCGTCACGGTCGAAGAAGAACGAAGGGTCTATGCCGTCCACTTGCGGCAGGTAGACGGGTTCGCTCCATCCCTTGGCGGGGTCGGTGGTCTTGACGAAGAAGTTGCCCGCGCCTACGTTGGTGGTTATCATGTAGAAGGTCTTGTTGCGGGCGTTATACTTAATGTCCGGTGCAAAGATGCCGCCGCTGACGCGCTGTCCTTTCAGCGGCACCTGCGAGGGACGGTCGAGCACGTGTCCCAACTGTTGCCAGTTGACCAGGTCGTTGCTCTGGAAGATGGGCACTCCGGGGAAGAAAGAGAACGACGAGTTGACCAAGTAGTACGTGTCGCCTGCCCGGCATATCGACGGGTCAGGGTAGAAACCGGCCAATATGGGGTTCAGGTACTGCTTCTGCGGGTCGTACTGCTGCTGGAAGCGCTGGTCGTTGCCCGCATAGCTGTAGTGGCTGAAGGTGGCATTCTGTGCCATGGCCGTCGTGGCAGCAGCCATGGCCACGACAAGGGTTTTGATGGTTTTCTTCATATCTTTTAGTTTGTTTATTGGTTTTGTGGCTGCAAAGGTACGAAGAAAAGGGTTAACGTCTTTTGCGGGATGTTTCAAACTGTTGTCATGGTGTTTCTTTTTTCGTTCTTGTGTTCGTTCATGTATTCGCGTGGCGACATGCCGTAGAACTTCTTGAAGATGGTGGAGAAGGAGGCGGCATTGTTGAAGCCGCAGGCGTAGATGACCTCGGTGATGTTCATGTTGTGTTCCGACAGCAGGTTGGCGGCCTGCTTCAGACGCAGGTTACGGATGAAGTCGTGCGGTGTCTGTCCCGTCAGCTCCTTCATCTTGCGGTGCAGGTGAACGCGGCTGATGCCCACCTCCGATGCTATGGCATCGACGCTGAGGTCGGAGTTGCCGAGGTTTTTGTTGATGACGCGCATGACGCGCTCTAACAGCTGGTCGTCCGGCGACTTCATCTTGACGTCGTCCACCTGGCTTTCCAGCTGGTCGTTGCGGCCGTACTTCAGCTGCAAGGTCTGGTGCGAGTGTATCAGGTTGACGATGGTGTGCCGCAGGATGTCCATGTTGAAAGGTTTCATCAGGTAGGCATCGGCACCCATTTCCAGTCCCTCCAGCTGGTCGGTGTCGCTGCTCTTGGCCGTCAGCAGGATGACGGGGATGTGGTTAGTGGCCGGGTTGCCCTTGATCTTGGCGCATAGCACGTTGCCGTCCATCTCGGGCATCATGACGTCGGAGATGACCAGCCCGGGCACCTGTCGCAGCACTTCGCTCAGCGCCAAGCGTCCGTTTTCGGCGGTGGTGATGTCGTAGTCGGCTGACAGTTCCGTCTTTAGGTATTCCCGTATCTCGGCGTCATCCTCGGCGATGACGATGCGCTGGCGGCTGCCCGCCTTGGGCAGGCTGGTGCCTGTCGCCGCAGGCTGAGCGTCAGCTGCCGCCTGCCCGTTGCTGTCGGCTTGCTGGGCCGGTTCCTCCTCGGTCTCTATGGGAGCGGTCAGTCCGTCCATCTGGGCGTCCTCCTCCGTCACCATCTCCTCTGGTTTCAGGTGGTCGCAGCCTAATGGTATGGTGACCACGAACTCGCAGCCGCCGCTGTCGATGTTGTGCGCCATGATGGTGCCGTGGTGCAGCTCGACGAGCGAGCGTGTCAGGTCCAGCCCTATGCCGGTGCCGGTGTGTCGGTCGTTGACGCTGGTCGGTATCTGGTAGAACCGCTTGAAGATGTGTTCCAGACTCTCCTCGGGTATCTGTTCGCCGTTGTTGAAGATGGCTATGCGCGCCGTGCCGTCGGGATGTGTGACACTGATGCGGATGTCGCCTCCCGCCGGGGTGTACTTGAAGGCGTTGGACAGGATGTTGACGATGACCTTGTCGAAGTGGGCACGGTCAATCCATACGGGCAGCTCGTCGCTGTCGTGGTCGAAGGTGAAGCGGATGGCCTTGGTGCGTGCCTGCTGGTCGAAGAGCGTATGTATGTCGCTGATGAAGCTGATGAGCTCCGTCTGCCGCATGTGCATCTGCATGAGTCCTTTGTCTATCTTGCGCAGGTCCATCATCTGGTTGATGAGTCCTAAGATGCGTTCGGCGTTGCGCCGTATGGTCTCGTAAATGCTGCGCCGGTGCGGGTCGTTGTCCTGCTTGATGAGCGAGAGCAGCGGTGTGACGATGAGCGTCATGGGCGTGCGTATCTCGTGCGAGATGTTCATGAAGAACTGCAGGCGCGCGTCGGCCATCTGCTCGGCGTGTATGTGTTCCTGCAGGCGCAGGCGGTCCTGCTCCTTGCGGCGGCGTGCCCGCAGGTAGCTCCACACGGCCAGTCCGGCAGCCATGATATATATAAGGTATGCCAGCGTGCTGCGGTACCACGGCGCATGGATGACGATGGTGAAGCAGCGCTCGGGTGTCGACAGGTTGTTGCGGTCAGCCACGACGCAGAAGTGGTAGGTTCCCGGCGAGAGATGCGAGAACGTTATCTCGTTGACGCCTGGTTGCAGCCGCACCCACGGCTCGTCGTTGATGCGGTAGCGGTAGACGATGTGCTCAGGGTTGTCGTAGGTCAGCGTTGACAGTTGCAGTGCAAACGAATTGTCGTTGCTGCTCAGGTCGAAGTGGTTGGAGGCGATGACGGCGCTGTCGGTGACCTGCCACCATCCTGAGCGCGTGGCAGCAGTCACGCTCTGTCCGTTGACGGTGAAGCGCGTGAGCTTGACCTCCGCCTTCCACTGTGTGTCCTTCAGTCCGTTGGGACGGAACAGCGTCACGCCGCCCAGTCCGCCGAAGAGCATGAGTCCGTCGGGTGTCAGGAATGATGCTCCGTCGCTGAACTCGTTGGACTGCAGACCGTTGTCCACGAAGTAGCTGGTGGTGATGCCGCTGCGGCTGTCGGTGCAGTACAGGCCGTGGTCGGTACCTATCCACAGCTGTCCGTCCTTGTCCTGTTCGATGCTGGATATGCCGTTGTCGGCCAGCCCGCTCGTGCTGTCGGCGCGCTGCACGTAGTGCTGCTTCAGGTCGTAGTGGTAGAGGCCGGTGTTTGTGCCCAAGTACAGCTTGCCGTCGAACTCGCGGGCTATGCGCGTAGGCGTGCCGTAGTTCAGGCAGTTCTGTCCTTGGAACGTGCTGAGCCAGTTCTCCGTGCTGATGTCCATGGCGCATGTGCCCATGGTGGTGGCGGTATAGATGCGCCTGCCGTCCGGCGACAGCGACAGCTGCGAGATGTAGTTGTTGGCGATGCAGTTGGCCTTGCGGTCGCTGCCGCCGTTCTTGCCCATGGTGTAGGCCTTCACCACGCCGCTCTTCAGTTCCATGCTCAGCAGTCCGTCGCCCATGGTGGCCAACCAGAGCCGCCCCGTGGCATCGGCCTCCAGGTCGAAGACGCTCACGTCGCTGCCCTGCGGCAGCGGCTGGTTATGGTAGGTGAGCGTGGCGGGGTCCACCCATCCTAAGCCCTCGCGGTAGGTGCCGACCCAGACGAGGCCCTTGCTGTCCTCGCAGAGTCCTAATATGGTCGTGGGCACACCGTCGCGCAGGTGTCTGACCAGTTGTCCCTCTGCCGTCAGGCAGTAGAGTCCGTCCTTGTCTGTGCCCACCCAGATGTTGCCTTTCGTGCTCTTCAGTATGCTGGTGACGCAGGCCGTGCCGATGACGTTGCGCGTGCCTAACTTGTAGCCGATGTACTGAAATCCCGTTTCGCCGGCGGGCTGCATGTATATGCCTTTCTGCAACAGTCCTAACCACACGTTGCCGCTCTGGTCTTCCGTGATGCTGTAGACCTTGGCCGTCGTCAGATCCACGTCGCGGCTGTAGTACGGGTTGTCGGTCAGCCGTCCGCTCTTGGGGTCCAGCACGGCTACGCCCTCGCCGTCGCAGCCTAACATGATGTGTCCCGCGCGGTTGACGTACAGCGTCGACACATGCCTGCTGCCCGTGCACTCTATATGTCGGAACTGCCGGCCGTCAAAGCGGTAGACACCGTTGTTCGCCGTGCTCAGGTATATGTTTCCCTCGCCGTCCTCACACAGGTCGCGACCCATGCCGCGCTCCTCCTCCGACTGGAAGTATCGGCTGATGCTGCCGCTGCTGCCGTCCTGGCACCACACGCCCTCGTTGTCGGTGGTCAGCCAGAGCCGTCCGCGGCTGTCCTCCAGCATGCGGTGTACGGTCTGCAGTGTGCGCAGGTTACCGCCTATCTCGTACGCGCTCTTGTCGTCTTTCATGCGCAGCAGTCCGTGTCCTGACGTGCCCACCAGTATTTCGCCGTTGCGGCGCTCCAGCAGACAGGTGATGTAGCAGGGTGTTACGTTGCCGCTCAGGTCGTAGGTGGTCACGTCGCGGAACCGCTCGCCGTCGTAGGTCTGGAACGCTCCGTACATGCCGACGTAGAAGAGTCCGTGGCGGTCTTGCAGCATGCAGTTGACGTAGTTGCTGGCCATGCCCATGTCCTGTTTGCGTTCCTTCTTCAGTATCTGGAACTGATACCCGTCATACTTGTTCATTCCGTTGCGGGTAGTCACCCAGATGAAACCGTCGCGGTCCTGGTAAACCTGTGTAGTGAAACTGCTTGACATTTGTTTGTCAGCATCGAAGTGCTTGCCGTTCTGTGCCGTGGCATGGAACGTCAGCGTGAGCATGAATGTCAGTGATAATAGAACTTTACTTTTCATTGTGTTCTCACTTTATGTTAGTAGTAGTGCATGGTATGCGAATGCAAAAGTAATAAATATTCCGAAAACGGCCAAAATTTTACGCCATGTAACATGGGAACGTGTTACATGGCGTAAAGTTTATGATACCTTGCGTGTCTTTCCGGCTTATTTGAAGAGCAGCGGAGCCAGCTCGCGCAGCGAGCGGCGCCACGTCAGGAACTCGTGTGCCGTGCCCTCGCTGACGTAGTCTACCACGTTCACGCCGGCAGCCTTCAGTGCCTCTGTGCTCTGCTTCAGACGGTCGGGCCACTCCTTTTCGCCGCAGCTCTGGAAGATGAGGCGCACCTGCTTCGGGTCTTTGATGTCCTGCGGTTCGTACTGTCCGCCGCTCATCAGTCCCCAGTAGCCGAAGGTCTCCGGACGGCGCAGGGTGATGAGCTTCGTTTCCATGCCGCCCATGGAGAGTCCGGCCATGGCGCGGTTCCACTTGCCCGTCTTGGTCAGGAAGTGCTTGTCGATGTAGGGTATCAGCTCGTCCACTAATACCGTCTCGAACTCCTTGGCCGTGAACTCGCGTATCTTGCCGAACTTCACGTCGTTGGTCATGCCGTAGGTCATGACGATGATGAACGGCTTCACCTTTCCTTCAGCTATCAGGTTGTCCATGATGGTGCCGGCGCAGCCCTGCACGGACCAGCTGGTCTCGTTCTCGCCCCAGCCGTGCTGCAGGTAGAGCACAGGGAAACGATTTACGGATTTTCGATTTACGGATTTACTATTTACGATTTGTTCCCCGTAGGTCGGCGGCGTGTAGACCCATGCCGTTTTCAGCTCTCCCGTGCTTGGCGAGGGGAACAGCACCTGCTGCAGCCTGCCGTGTGGTATGTCCATGCGCTTCTGGTAGAAAGCCTGGTCGGGTGCCGGTATCTCCATGCCGCTCTCCCAACGGCATGAGCCGAAGAAGTTGCCCGTGCCCGGGTCGTTCACCATGCAGCCGTCGATGGTTAGGTGGTAGTAGTGGAACCCCGGGTCCTCCGGCTCTTGCGTGGTGCCCGTCCAGAAGCCGTCCTTGTCGCGGCGCAGCACCGTGCCGCCGCGTCCGCCTAATCCTAAGCTGACGATGACCGACTTGGCGTCGGGTGCGTCAATGCGGAAGCGCACGTAGCCCTGCGAGTTCACCTTGGGCCACTCCTGCCCGGGCTGGTTCCAGTAGTTGGGCTTGAAGTCCTCCTTGATGACGGCGTTGTCCACGGCGGGGTTGAAGTCGCGCACGATGCCGTAGACGCGCTTGGGCTTGTAGTTCTCGTCGAAGAGCAGCGGGTGGTTGTTCGTGCCGAGCCACGAGTCGCGGTCGCTGAGGTTCCAGAAGGTGACGCAGTCGATGACGTCCTTGTGCTTGCGCAGCACGCGGAACACGCGGTTGTACTGGTCGTTCTGCAGTGTCTGGATGTAGGCCGGCACGGTCTTTTCGTTGCCACGGGCAAACTGCAGCTGTCCGCCCATTTCCTCGTTGGTGCGGATGTCCAGCTCGGTGACGTGGATGTGCTTTACCAGTTCCGAGTATTTGGTGATGGCGGCGTCGATGTCAGCCTCCGACGGGCCGTAGACGTTGTAGTGGCCCTGCATGCCGATGCCGTGTATGGGCACACCCTGCTGCTGCATCTTTTTCACCATATTATATATGCGGTCGCGCTTGCCCGGCTCGCACTCGTTGTAGTCATTATAGAACAGCAGGGCGTTCGGGTCAGCCTCGTGGGCATACTCGAAGGCCTTGGCTATGAACTCGTCGCCGCACAGCTTCCAGTGTGTGCTTTCGCGGTACGGGTTGCCGGGCTGCCACTTGCCGTCCACCATCCTGCCCTGAGGGTTGTCGCTGATGGCTTCGTTCACTACGTCCCAGCAGTAGACCACGTCCTTGTATCGGTTGACGACGGTGTGGATGTGGTCGCGCAGCCGCTGGTAGAACACCTCCTTCTTCACCGGCCGTCCCTTCTTGTCCTTGAACATCCAGTCGCTGAACTGGGCGTGCCAGCACAGCGTGTGGCCGCGCATCTTGATGCCCTTCTGGCGGCAGAAGTTGGCAATGCTGTCGGCGGCGCCCCAGTTCCACACCCCTTCGGCGGGGTGCACGCTGACGGGTTTCATGTCGTTCTCGGCCGTCACGCTGTTGAACTCCTGGCACACCAGTGCCCCCTGTTCGGGCACGGCCACGTTAAATTTGTTCACGGCGACGCCCACCTTGAAGTAGTCGCGGTAGGCGTCCTTCAGTCCCTGACCCCGGACTTGGGTGCTCATGGCCGCTGTCAGCAGCAGTGCGAGCACGGTTTTTGCAGTCGTTTTCATTTCCATTCGCTGAATGTTTAGTTTTGTTGCTTTTGTTCTTTTTAGGTTCTATGGGTGGTGGTAACACGTTGTTACGACTGCAAAGATAGGCGAAAAATGCGGAATGGGCTTTTCGTTATGTTTCAGAAACTATACGATTTGTGCCATTCCGCATTTTTCGCCTGCCGTGGGCGCCAGCGCCCGTGCTCATTTCACCTTGCCTCCTCGGCGGATGCGCTCTTTGACGTGCCCCGTGTCGTCGTACTCCGACAGCTGCGTGAGCTTGACGTTCTCGGTGAAAGAGCGGTAGACGCTGCTGTCCGTAGTGCGCCGGTGACCCTCGGGAACGTACTTGCACACCACGCCCTTCACATGCTTGCTGACGCTGAAGTCCTCAGGGTTGTCGACGCACTCGCTGCGGATACTGAGGTAGAACTTGCCCAGTTCGCCCAAGTTCACCGTGTGGCCGTCCTTCAGACTCGTTTCCACCTCGTTCAGTGCCGTGATGACGGCCATGACGTTGGCGCGGCTGATGCCGCTGTGCGACTGCACGCGGTCGGCTATCTCCTTGACGCCAATCTCCGTTCCCCGTACAACCTGTGCGTACCATTTGCCGTAGGCCTGGTTACTCTTGATGTGGTTCTTCTTCAGTGTGAATTGTAGTCCCATAGCTTTTGTTTTTAGTTAGTAATGCTGTTTGCCGCCCGTCCCGTGGTGAGGGATGGCTGAAAGTTTTGACAAAAGTATGAAATAATTCTGACTTATGCAAGCGTTTACCATGACAAATATCATCCGCAGCGTTGCAATTTAATTTAATTTGCAGACCAATTTAATTTAAATTGCTCACCAATTTAATTTAATTTGCTGCGCAATTTAATTTAAATTGCAACACGGCCGATGATAAACGGCAACGCCCGTCAGGCACTTTGGCATGCCTGCTGGCGTTGATAGTCAAGGGGTTAGGGCGTGTTTAGCAGCGACTACAGCGAGAAACTGAGCGTCTGCAAGTCGTCGGCGCGCGAGCTGGTGCCGTAGAGCAGCTGGTAGCGGCCCGGTCGAATGCGCATGGTGTTGGTCTGCGGGTCGAAGAACTCGAAGCGCTCCGCAGGCAGCTGCAGTGTCACCGTGCGCTCCTCGCCGGCCTTCAGCGTGACGCGCTGGAAGCCGCGCAGTGTCTTCAGCGGTGCCTCCGCGTCGTCCAGATAGCGCAGATACAGTTGCAGGGTCTCCGTACCTTCGCGCCCTCCCGTGTTAGCCACGGGTACGCTGACGGTCATGGTTCCCGTCTGCTGCTGCAGCTCCTGCGTGGCCTGTCCCACGCGGAAGGTGGTGTACGACAGCCCGTAGCCGAAGGGGAAGAGGGCGTCATTGAAATAGCGGTACGTGCGCCCGCGCATGGAATAGTCTTCGTAGTCAGGCAGCTGGGCGTCGCTGCGGTAGAAGGTGACGGGCAGTTTGCCGGACGGGTTGCAGTCGCCGAACAGCACGTCGGCCACTGCCGTGCCGCCCTCCTGGCCGGCATACCAGGCCTGAAGGATGGCGTCGCACGTCTCGGTCTCAGGCTCCAGGGCAATGGCCGAGCCAGAACAGTTGACCAGGATGACCTGCTTGCCGGCAGCCTTCAGCGCCTTCAGGAAGTCGCGCTGCACGCGCGGCAGCTCGATGCTGGTGCGGTCGCCACCCTTGAAACTGTCAATGTTTACGGGCATTTCCTCGCCCTCAAGAGCCGGCGATATGCCACCCACGAAGACCACCTTGCTGATGCCTTTCAGGCGTGCTATGGTCTGCTGGTAGTCGATAGGCAGTTCCTTGGCCACGTCAATCTTCAGGTTTGCGCCCCACGTCTTGACAAACTGGAAGCGCACCTCTATGCGGTAGCTCTTGCCCTTGACGGCCTGGATGGGCGTGCGCGTCGGCGTGGTGCGCCATGTGTGCATCTTCACCTTCTGCTCGCCGTCAATCCACACCTCGAAGTCGCCGCAGCCTTCCACGTTGACCACATATTCGCCCGCCTCCTTCGGGGTGAACACCGTCTCGTAGCGGGCCGAGAAATCCTCGACGTTCACGCGCGGCGCAAAGTTGTGCATGCCGGCCGTCGTCACCGCCACGGGTGTCGTGTACTGCTGCGTGCTGACGGGTTTGCCCGCCATGTCGACGTTGTTCCAGAAGGTGCCCTTCAGACCCTTCTTGCCGTCGGCGGCACATTGCGAGGCTAACAGGCAGTCCATCACCTTGTCGTTGGTCAGGTCGCAGGCGGGCAGGTAGAGCACGTTGCGGTGCTTGGCTCTGATGCCGTCGAGGATGGTCACCGTCCGGTTGGGCACGCCGTTGTAGTTGCCCCACATCATGGGCGCGCTGTCGGCGTTAGGACCGATGACGGCAATCTTCTCGCCCCGCTTGCTGAGGGGCAGGATGCCGCCCTTGTTCTGCAGCAGCACGAGCGACTGGCGCGCCATGTCGAGGGCAAGGGCGGCATGAGCCTTCGACGACATGACGGAGTAGGGGATGCGCGACCACTCCACCAACGAGGCGTCGTCCATCTCGCCCAGGTCGAAGCGACCCTCCAAGAGGCGCACCACATGCTTGTCAATCTCCTGTTCGCTGACGAGGCCGCGGCGCACGGCCTCGGGAATGCTGCCGTAGGAGTAGCCGAAGCCACACTCCACGTCAGTGCCTGCCAGCACGGCTTTAGCCGATGCCGTGACGGCCGACGACGAACTCTTGTGCGACGTGTAGAAGTCGCTGACGGCTCCGCAGTCGCTGACCACTAAATACTGGAAGCCCCACTCGCGGCGCAGGATGTCCTGCAAAAGGCGCGTGGAACCGCAGCACGGCTCGTCGTCCAAGCGCTGGTAGGCGCACATCACCTCGCGCACCTTGCTGTGCTGCACTAAGTGTTTGAAGGCAGGCAGGTACGTCTCCCACAGGTCGCGCACGGGCACGTCGGTGAGGTTGGCCGTGTGGCGCGTGTACTCCGGACCGCTGTGTACGGCGTAGTGCTTGGCACAGGCCCACAGCTTACGGTACTTGGCCGACTCGGGGCCTTGCAGTCCGCGCACCACGGCATCGCCCATGATGCTGGTCAGGTAGGGGTCTTCGCCGTAGGTCTCCTGTCCGCGTCCCCAACGCGGGTCGCGGAAGATGTTGACATTCGGCGTCCACACCGACAGGCTGTGGAACTTCTCGTCCTCGCCGCTGCCGCGCTGCATGCGCTCATGGTACTGGGCGCGGAACTCCGTCGAGGCCACGTCGAAGACGCGGTAGAGCAGGTCGGGGTTGAACGATGCCGCCATGGCCACCGGTTCGGGGAACACGGTGACGTTGCCCATGTTGGCGGCGCCGTGCAGGGCCTCGCTCCACCAGTAGAACTTCTTGATGCCTAAACGCGCAATGGCGGGCGACTCGTCCTGCATGAGCAGGGCTTTCTCTTCTAACGTCAGCCGCTGGCAGAGGTCAACGGCACGCTCGTGGGCGCTGAGGGCAGGGTTCTGGTAGGGCAGCGTCTGGGCTGTCACGCAGGCTGCCGTGCAGCATGTTAGAATAAGCAAGATGCAAGATGCAAGAGGCATGAGAAATGTCTGATGTTTGAGTATTCTCTTGCTTCTTGCCTCTTGCTTCTTGCCTCTAAAAGACTTTGTGTCTTTGTGTCTTTGTGTTCTGTTCATAAAAATGGTTTTAATTTTGTTTTAACGGTTACTTTGTTAACCGCAAAGATAATGATTTCCGCTGACACGGGCGGCACGAAATGTAACAAAACCGTTGCGACGGGTAAAAGGGCGGTGGCGTGTTACGCAGCGGAAAATGCATGTTACAAACGGCAAAGGCGGTTACACACAAACTCCTTACCTTTGCTGTCGCATTAGAAAGACATTCCCCTTATTGTTAGTAGTTTTTGGTATGTAGGACTTTTTGTGCAGGGGGCCGACGTGAGTCTCCCCCCTTTTTTAAAGAAATCAATGTAAAGAGCTAAAAATATGAATTCTTTTCCTATGACTGTTAAGACCGTAATGAACCGGCTGCGACGCCTGTCGGCAGTGGCGATGCTGCTGATGCTTTCTGCCGTCGCCCAAGCCGAGGGGGCACCGTCGCCGCTGCATGTGGAGGGCCCCTTCTTAGTGAACGCCGAAGGACGACGCGTCAACATGCACGGCTGGGCGCAGACCTTCAGCCCGTGGTTCAACGAGCGAGGTACCCAGTGGACCAACTACGATGTTGCCGGGTGCCTCAGGTACAACAAAGGCATCATCGACGGCATACTGGCCGCCGGATGGCAGATGACGTTCGTGCGCCAGCACATGGACCCCTACTGGAGCAATACCCCCGGGGTGTACGGCATTCAGGAGAACGACATCTCGCACTTCGAGTGGAGCCGCTTCACGCGCTACTTGGACGAAGTCTTCGTCCCCATGGCGCAGTACGCCGTGTCCAAGGGGCTGTATGTCGTCATGCGCCCGCCCGGCGTCTGCCCGGAAACCATCGAGATTGGCGATGCCTACCACCAGTACCTGAAGCGCGTGTGGGACTACGTCGCCCAGCATCCGCTGCTGCGCGACAACGGTGCCATACTGTTTGAGCTGGCCAATGAGCCGGTGCATATTAATAATGGTACGCTCGCGCGCGATGAGGCCATGACGCAGTACATGCAGGAAATCGTCGACGTGGTGCGCCGCCACTGCTCCAACATCGTGCTGGTGCCGGGCTTGGGGTGGCAGTCCAACTACGCGGGCTTTGCCAAGTACCCCATCAAGGGCGACAACATCGGCTACGCCGTCCACTGCTACCCGGGATGGTACAACGGCGGACATGGCGACGACGACGTGACGGTCAACTACGGCGACTTCAAACGTGGGTGGGACGCGCAGATCATGCCCGTCGCAGTGACCAACCCCATCGTGGTGACCGAGATGGACTGGGCTCCCTCCAAGTACAATTCTTCGTGGGGAAAGTCCAACACCGGCACTGCGGGTCAGCAGGGTTTCGGTGCCAACTTCATGCGCATTGCCGACGAGACGTGCAACGTCAGCTGGCTGCTCTTCACCGACGGCAACCTGCTGGCGCGCTATAACGACAACGCACCCGACGGAAATACGTTCCTCACCGACCCCGAGGCGTGCCCGCGCCCCGTCTACCGACGCTACCTCTACTATGCTACTACGGAGTACGGCGAGCTCATCAACCAGCCCGACTACAAGCCGCAGGTAGAGGAGCAGCCGCTATTCTCGCTGACCAACAAGTGGTTCAACCCTAACATCTGGGAACAGGGCACCTTCGACGAGCAGACGGGATGCCTCGTCACCGGCAAGTACGGCTTCGGCGGATGGCAGTATCCGGAGGGCGTCGACCTGTCGGCTTACCGCTACTTAGTGGTGGAGCTGAGCCAGCCGCAGACGGTGGGGGCGTCGTTCCGGCTGTTCGATGTCAACAACTACTGGTCGGCACCCTACCGCGTCAGCTTTGGAACGGCTACCAAGGTGGTCATCGACCTGTATGCCATGCGGGCCTACAAGGACGACCAGTGCACCCAGTTCGACCACGACGTGGACCCGTCGCACATCTACATCGCAGGCTTCTGGACTTACGGCGGCACACCTATATATATAAATAAGGTGTACCTGAGCAACGACGGCGAGACGGCCGGCATCAGCAGCCCCCATGACGGTGCCCTCAGCGGGGCGTGTGCCGAGGTCAAAGTGCTGTACGCCCTGCCCGGTGTGAACATTGTAAAAGTAACGGATAGCCACGGAAAGACGCAGACGGTGAAGGTATGTAACAAAAGATAAAGAGCGCGTTACACAGGACAAAGGCGGTTAGTCTGAAACCTCTTATCTTTGCAGCGCGTACTGACGACCTAAGACTGAGAAACGTAACAAAAAATAATGTAAAACAACTATGAATCAAAATCTGTCGCAATGAAAAATCTAAAGCAATTGATTAGACAGACCGTCCTGACGACGATGATGCTCCTTGGATGTGCTACGCTACTGCATGCCCAGGGTGGTGTCACGGTGAAAGGTACGGTTACGGACGCAAGCGGGGAACCCCTCATCGGTGCCTCGGTTGTAGTGAAGGGAAACACTTCCCAGGGAACAGTGACTGATTTCGACGGCAACTACGTGCTTAGCGTACCGTCGGAGCAGTCGGTCATCGTGTACTCCTACGTGGGCATGTCCTCACGCGAGGTGAAAGTAGGACGCCAGCGCAGCATCAACGTCACGCTGCAGGACGACACACAGTTGGAGGAGGTCATCGTCGTCGGCTACGGCCAGCAGAAGAAGGCTTCCGTCGTGGGTGCCATCACGCAGACCACGGGCGAGGTGCTGGAGCGTGCCGCCGGTATTACCGACATCGGTTCGGCCCTGACGGGTAACCTGCCGGGTGTCGTCACCACGGCATCGTCTGGTATTCCCGGCGAGGAAGACCCGCAGATCATCATCCGCGGACAGTCGTCGTGGAACAACTCGTCGCCCCTCATCCTCGTCGACGGCATTGAGCGCCCCATGTCGAGCGTAGACATCCAGTCGGTGGCCACCATCTCCGTACTGAAGGATGCCTCGGCAACGGCAGTCTACGGTGTGAAGGGTGCCAACGGCGTCATCCTCATTACCACCAAGCGTGGTACTGAAGGCAAGGCGCAGATTGGCGTGTCGGCCAATGCCGTCATGAAGATTCCCTCCATGCTGCCCGACAAGCTGGACTCCTACGACGCCTTAGTGGCCCGCAACATGGCCATAGAGCATGAGCTGAACCTTTACCCGGAGAGCTTCTCGAAGATGCTGCCCATGAGCTTCATCGAGAACTACCGCAAGGACCCCAACTCATTAGACGAGTTCGGCAACCTGATGGGCGAGCGTTATCCCAACGTGGACTGGCAGCGCGCCATGTTCAAGAAAAGCACCATGTCGTACAACGCCAACCTGAACATCTCGGGCGGTACGAAGTTCGTCAAGTATTTCGCGTCGGTCGACTTCGCCAACGAGGGCGACCTCTTCAAGAGCTTCCCGACGGGACGCCACTATGACCGCTCCATATCCTACAACCGCGTGAACGTGCGCTCGAACTTGGATTTCCAGATTACCAAGAGCACCGTCTTCAAGGTGAACATTGCCGGCTCGAACGGCAAGCAGACCAACCCGTGGGAGCGCGGCCATGAGTGGGACGGCGGCGGCAGCTTAGGATGGCAGATGTCGCAGATGTGGGCCGGTGTCTACAACATCTCGCCCGATGCTTTCCTGCCTCAGTACAGCGACGGCTCGTGGGGCTTCCTGCCCGGTTCTACCAACGTGTCGAACTCAGCGCAGGTTTCTTCCATCGGTGGTGTGCAGACCATCACTACCACCCGCATCAACACCGACTTCGTCCTGGAGCAGCAGCTTGACTTCATCACCAAGGGTCTGTCGCTGCGCGGCATGATTTCGTGGGACAACGTGTTCCGTGAGGACCGCCGCGGTATTGCCGACCTGTATAACGACCCGCAGCTGAAGTGGATAGACCCGCAGACGGGTATCGCACAGTACAAGCAGCCTTACGAGCAGTACGACCGCTTTGACTACACCATGGGCAACAAGTGGTCGGTCAACGGCGGTGAGGTGAACAACAATGAGACACAGCGCAACCTGAACTACCAGATACAGCTGAACTGGGCACGGAAGTTCGGATTGCACGACGTCGGGCTGATGGGTAACTTCGGCCGACAGGAATATGCAAAGGGTTCGGAAATCGCACACTACCGCGAGGACTGGGTATTCCGTGCCACCTATAACTTTGCTAACCGCTACAACGTGGAGTTCAACGGTGCCTACAACGGCTCGGAGAAGTTCTCGAAGGACAACCGCTTCGCCTTCTTCGCATCAGGAGCCATCGGATGGACCATCAGTGAGGAGAAGTTCATGGAGAAACTGCGCGAGAAGCACATCATCGACATGCTGAAGCTGCGCGCCTCCTACGGTGCCATCGGTGACGACAACGTCGGACAGCGCTGGATGTATATGACGCAGTGGGCATACGGCGGACGCACCTCGCTTGACGTGAACGCCATCCAGAACTTTGACGGAGCGACGATGGACCCGTCGCGCGGCGGCTCTCCTTATTATTTCTATCGCGAGGCTGCCGTGGGTAATACCAACGTGCACTGGGAGAAGGTGAAGAAGTTCAACTTCGGTATCGACTACGGCTTCTTAGGCGGACTCATCGCCGGCTCATTCGACATCTTCAGCGACCGCCGTACGGACATCCTGGTGGGCGGCTCTAAGCTCGTCCCCTCCTATTTCGGACAGAGCCCCGCATGGGTGAACCTCGGCGAGGTGAAGACTCACGGCTACGAGTTGGAGGTGCGCCTCAACAAGGTGTTCCCCAACAAGATGCGCCTGTGGGCAAACATGAACATGACACACGCCATCAACGAGGTGGTCAAGCGCGACGACCCGGATCTCTATCCCAGCTACCGCAAGCAGGCCGGCTACGCCATTGGTCAGACCCACGCCTTCATAGACAAAGGCATGATGCAGACCTTCGACGACCTCTACGGCTCGCCTAAGCACGACAGCAGCGACGACCAGAAACTGCCCGGCGACTATTACATCGTGGACTTCAACGGCGACGGTCAGGTGGACAACACCAACGATAACGTGCCCTACGGATATACCGGCACACCGCAGAACACCTATAACGCCACCATCGGCTTCGAGTACAAGGGATTCTCGTGCTTCGCACAGTTCTACGGCGTGACCAACGTGACGCGCGACGTGACGATGATTAGCTTCGCCGACCCCATGCTGGCCAATGTCTACAAGCAGGGAACCTGGTGGAGCAACAATCATCAGGACGCCGAGGTGCTGACACCGCGCTTCAATACGAAACCCTCTTATTACTATGGTACGCAGTACCTGTGCGACGGCAGCTACATCCGTCTGAAGAACGTCGAGGTGGCCTACACCTTCACGCAGCCCTGGATTCGCAAGTTCGGCATACACGACCTGAAGGTCTTCGTCAGTGCCAACAACCTGTGGCTGTGGACGCGCATGCCGGACGACCGCGAGTCGAACTTCTCGTCTAACGAAGGTGCCACTGGTGCCTACCCGACGGTAAAGCGTATCAACTTTGGTGTAAAGTTCAACCTTTGATTAAATGAAGAGTGAATAGTGAAAAGTGAAGAATTTGCTACCGCTCTTCCTAAGGCAGTAAGAAAAAAGATAATAATATAAAAAAAGGTTATGAAAGAAAACAAAATATACGGTCGTGCAAGAGGTTGCAGAAGAGTTGTGACGGTGCTGTTTGGTGCAGCATTCTTCACTCTTCACTCTTCACTTTTCACTTCCTGCACCGACTATCTGGACAAGACGGCAGACTCGGACGTCAACCCTGAGATGGCGTTCATGAACTTCCAGAACTTCCAGGGTTTCGTAGAGGAGGCCTACAACTGCATCCCCAACAAGGAGTCGAACTGGTATTGCACAGGCTTCAACTGGGGTGAGGACGAGCTGATGAATACCGGCGGTGGCGACGCGCACACCGTGGCACACATTGACTTGGGCGACTACCGCTACTGGTACACGGACAATAGCCAGAACTACCTGCACCGCCCCTCCATCAACTCGACATCAAACAACAAGTTTGACCACTCGCTTGAGCATGCCTGGTACTGCATCCGCAAAATGAACCTCGGATTGGAGAACATTGACAAGCTGACCAATGCCACACAGGAAGAGAAGAACTTCATCAAGGGACAGCTGCTCTTCTTCCGTGCCTGGTGGCATCTGGAGCAGATGATATGGTTTGGCGGACTGCCATACGTCGACCACGTCATTCCGGCCGACGGTCCCTTTGACCTGCCGCGACTCTCGTTCCAAGAGGCTGCACAGAAGGCTGCCGAGGACTTCCGCGCTGCTGCCGACCTGCTGCCCGACAATTGGGAAAACACGGCTACCGGAAAGCGCACACCGCTCAAGAACGACCTGCGCATTACGAAGGTTTGCGCGCTGGGTTACATGGGCAAGGCCCTGCTGTGGGCTGCCTCGCCGCTCAACGAACTGGGCGCTTAGGTGGGTGCCTCGAAGAACGGCAACACCTATAAGTACAACACGACGCTGGCTCAGCAGGCTGCCGACGCGTTAGGCGAGGCTATCAGTGCTCTGCCGCAGTCGCCCTACTCGCTGGCTGAGTACAAGTATGAGGACATCTACAACCATGTGGCCGATAAGTCTTCCACCTCCAACTTCTCCGACATCTTCTATACTACAGGACAGGGATGGAGAGTGCCGGGCACGGTAGAGGCTATCATGCGCGGCCCGGAGCCTGAAGTCAACGGTTCAAACTGGAACTTCACCAAACTGTGGGGACCCAAGGTGAACAACCTGGTGGAGCACGACGCCATCATCCACATGCCGACGGCCAACTACATCAACTACGCCTATGGCATGGAGAACGGACTGCCCATTACCGACCCCGACTCGGGCTTCGACCCCACACACCCGTTCAAGAACCGTGACCCGCGCTTCTACCACGACATTATGTTCGACGGTTTCAAGTTCCTCAATACCACACCGAGTGCTGCAGACAAACCCTTCCAGTATCTGGAGTTGTTCACGGGCGGCAACATGGTGCCCACGGGTGAGCCGAAACGCTCGGCTGACGGCAGCCGCACGGGTTACTTCTGCCAGAAGCTGGTGCCCCACCAGTCTAACAAGTACGACGGCCTGTATAACTGGGGTAGTGCCCTGCAGACCTATCTGCCCTACATGCGCGTGGCTGACCTGTACCTGATGTACGCAGAGGCTTGCGCCGCCGCTGGAGGCGCTGCCTACAAGAGCAACCGTGTGGGACTGACGGCCGCTGATGCCATCAACGTGCTGCGCGACCGCGTAGGAGCCGGCCATGTGGCAGAGAAGTATCTGGGCAGCGCCAACCTGTTTATGGATGAGGTACGCCGCGAGCGTGCCTGCGAGCTGGCCTTCGAAGGCTTCCGCTGGAACGACCTGCAGCGCTGGCTGCTGCTCACCGAGGCTCCCTACACCGTCAAGACACGTCAGGAGTTCAAGCGCGTAGGCAACTTCGACTATACGAAGAACGACCCGCGCGACGCTGAGGTCAGCGGCTGGAGCGAGACCGTCATCGTGGAGCGCTCTTTCGGAGTCAAGCACTACCTGCTGCCGCTGAAGGATGCCGAGACTTACCTGTACGCTGAATATCCTCAGAACCCCGGATGGTAATTCTTTAAAGGAAAGATTAAACATTAAAGATGAAAGATTTTATGAAACACAAGGTATTATATATGTCAGCGCTCTTGGCAGTCACGTCAGTCGCACCTGCTACTGCCCAGATAGAGACTGGACAGGACTCGCTCGTCAATGTGGCATTCCGCAAGGTGGCCAAGGACGACGTGCTGGGTGGTGTCTCGTCAATCAACTACCGGGAGCTGATGCAGAAGAACTACAATACGTACAGCCTTGACAACCTGCAGGGCTATGTGGCCGGTTACAACGGCAACGGTATGTGGGGCTTGGAAGGCTCGTCAGAGTTCAGCAAGAATGGCGACGATGTCAACATCCCTAACGGCATGCTGGTGCTTATCGACGGCGTGCCCCGTGCTGCTAACAATGTGAAACCCGACGAGATAGAGACCGTCACCTTCCTCAAGGGAGCGCAGGCTGTCGTGCTCTATGGCAGCCGTGCCGCCAAGGGCGTGGTGCTCATCAGCACCAAGCGCGGTCACGTCACCGACGGACTGAAGTTCAACGTGCGTGCCAACACGGGTTGGAACGTGGCTAAGCGCTACCCCGAGTACCTGGGTTCTGCCGAGTACATGACACTCTACAACGAGGCCCTGGCCAACGACGGTCTGCCTGCACTCTATACGGAGGACGCCATCTACAACTACGCTATCGGCCAGAACCCCTACCGCTATCCGAACCTCAACTTCTATACCTCTGACTATGTGAAGAAGGCTTACAACCGCACCGACGTGACGGCAGAGATAGAGGGCGGCAACGACCGCGCCAAGTTCTACGCCAACGTGAGCTACTACCGTCAGGGCGACTTCCTGAAGTTCGGCGAGGCCAAGAACAACTACACTGACCGTTTCAACGTGCGTGGTAACGTGGATATGAAAATCAACAACTTCATCTCGGCCTACGTCAATGCCAATGCCACGTACTACAACGCACGCGGTACCAACGGTGCCAACTTCTGGGAGACGGCAGCCACGCTGCGCCCCAACCGTGTCAGCCCGTTCATCCCGGCGAGCTACCTGGACCCCAACGCCATCCCGGCTCATACCATGCTGGCCAACACGACCAACATCATTGACGGTAAGTTCTTGGGTGGAACACAGAACGACCTGACCAACGTCTTCGCCGACATGTATGCCGCAGGCTACAACACCTGGACGTCGCGCCAGTTCCAGTTCGATGCCGGTGTCAACGTCGACCTTGGCTCGCTGCTGAAGGGTCTGAGCTTCCACGCCTTAGTGGGTGTCGACTATGCCACCAGCTATTCGACGTCGTTCAACAACTCATACGCCACGTTCCAACCTACTTGGAGCACGTACAACGGTAAGGATGTCATCGTAGCCCTGAACAGCAACGGCACCATAGACAAGAAGTCGGGTGTGCAGAACATCAGCGGCTCTACCGACAACCAGACTATAGCATTCAATGCCCACTTCGACTACAAGCGCACCTTCGGCGGCTTGCACAATGTCAGTGCCATTGCCGTCGTCAACGGCTACCAGCAGAGCGTGTCGGGAGTGTACCACAAGCTGAGCAACGCCAACTTGGGCTTGCAGGCCGACTACAACTACGACCACCGCTACTACGCCACCGTGGCCATTGCCACACCGTGGTCTGCCCGTCTGCCGGAAGGACACCGTGCCGGTGTGTCGCCCTCGTTCACCTTAGGCTGGAACATCGCCAAGGAGCAGTTCATGCAGCAGCAGAAGTTCTTCGACGAGCTGAAGCTGAGTGCCAGCTACAGCGACCTGAAGACTGACATGGGTATTCAGAACTACTACATGTACCAGGCCACCTACGAAAGCGGCGGCTGGTGGGACTGGAACGGCGAGACTGGCCACTCGGCAGTGCAGTCGAAGCGCGGCGGCAACGACGACTTCGGCTACCTGCACCGCAAGGAGTTCAGCGTCAGCCTGCATGCCGCTATGCTGCAGCGCGCCCTGACTGCCGACTTCTCGTTCTTCACCAACAAGATTACCGGCGGAGTCATTGAAAGCAACCGCCTGCCCAGCTACTTCCGCGTCTACTACCCCGCATCGTCGTTCCTGCCCTACATCAACTTCAATGAGGACAGCCGCACGGGCTTCGACCTGGCAGTGAGCTACAAGAAGGACTTCGGCGACTTCGGTCTGAAGGTGGGTGCCAACCTGACGCACTACACCACCAAGGCCTCGAAGCGCGACGACACCAACTATGCCGACAGCTACCAGCACCGTCAGGGACAGCCCCTCGACGCCATCTGGGGTTATGAGTGCTTAGGCTTCTTCCAGGACGAGGCCGACATTGCCAACTCGCCTGTGCAGAAACTTGGCGGTACCGCCGTGCGTCCCGGCGACCTGAAGTACAAGGACCAGAACAACGACGGTGTCATCGACACCAAGGACCAGGTCAACTTAGGCAAGGCCGGCTGGTACGGCGCACCCACCACGTTAGGTATCAACGTGACCCTCAAGTACAAGAACTTCACCCTCTTCCTGCTCGGCGTGGGCGGCTTCGGCGGCAAGGCTGTCAAGAACAACAGCTACTGGTGGGTGGACGAGAACGACAAGTATTCGGCTGTCGTGCGCGGACGCTGGACACCGGAGACTGCTGCCACCGCCACCTATCCGCGTCTGACCACGCAGAGCGGTGCTAACAACTTCACCAACTCCAGCTTCTGGATTTACTCCACCTCACGCTTCGATCTGGCCAAGGTGCAGCTGACCTACGACTTCCCCAAGTCCATCATCGGCAACGGCATCATCAAGGGTCTCTCCGTCTATGCCAGCGGCAACAGCCTGCTGACCATTGCCAAGGAGCGTGAACTGTTAGAGATGAACGTAGGCTCTGCTCCGCAGGCCCGCTTCTACAACCTGGGTGTTCAAGTGGCTTTTTAATTAGTAATTAGAAATTAGTAAAGAGTAATTATGATTACCAAGAGAATTAACAACATATTTGTTGCAGGCTTATTATGCTGCGGCTTTTCTGCTGCACTTACTTCCTGCGACGACCTAATGAGTCCGGCACTGGAGAACGTTCAGGACATCACCGAGATGTATAATGACCCCACGTTTGCCCGTGGTCTCATTGACAACGCCTTCCTGGTGCTGCCCTACGACGGCGCGTCTGTCAGCGACGTGGCCACGGACGACGCCGTGTCGAACGACAACAGCAACAACTACAAGAAGATGGCCACCGGCAACTGGACTTCGGAGATGAACCCCGTCAGCCAGTGGGACGCACGCTACCATGCCATCCAGTATTGCAACCTCTTCTTAGAGAACATCGACAAGGTGCGCTGGGACTACACCAGCGAGGCCCTCAACCAGATGCACCTCGACCTCTACCGCGGTCAGGCCTACGCCCTGCGTGCACTGCACATGTTCTACCTGCTGCGTGCACACTGCGGCATGGTGGGCGGACAGCTGATGGGTGTGCCCATCCATACGGCTTCCGAGGACCAGAATGCTGACTTCAACCTGCCCCGCAACACGTTCAAGGAGTGCGTCGACCAGATTATGGCCGACTTCGACGAGGCTCTGAAGTACCTGCCCAGCCATTTCGGCGACGTGACCGCTGGCAGTGTGCCTGCCAAGTACGCAGCCATGGGCGGTACCGATGCCGAGTACAACCGTGCCTTCGGTAATCTGCAGCGTGGAAAGATTGACGCTACCATCATTGCAGCTATCAAGGCGCAGGTGGCACTCTTCGCCGCCTCACCCGCTTACGCCTCTGCCGGTGCCATGACCATGGAGCAGGCTGCCAAACTGGCTGCCGACTACCTGAACCTGCGTGGCGGACTGGCTGCCGTAGACCCCACGGGTTGGAAATGGTTTGACCAGAAGGACTTCATCAAGAACTTCAAGTTCAGCGACCCCGACCCTGCAGAGATGGTATGGCGCGGAAACGTCGGCGAGAGCCACGACATGGAAAGCGACAACTTCCCGCCGTCGCTCTACGGCAACGGCCGCATCAACCCCACGCAGAACCTGGTGGACGCCTTCCCCATGGCTAACGGCTACCCCATCAACGCTGCTGGCTCTGGCTACGATGCTGCCAAGCCTTACGAGAACCGTGACCCGCGCCTGCATGCCTACATCGTGACTAACGGTGACGGTATGGGTGCCAGCGGCAGTGCTATCAATACAGCTTCCGACACAAAGCCGTCAGACCCAGGATATATTGATGGACTGAATCACGAGAACGGCAAGTCGACGACGACGGGCTACTACATGCGTAAGCTGTTGCGCGACGATGTCAACCTGAACCCGTCGAGCACCACCAACCAGCGTCATTTCAACGCACGCATCCGCACCACGGAGCTGTTGCTCGACTATGCCGAAGCTGCCAACGAGGCACAAGGTCCGACGGCCAATGTCGGCGGTGCCAACTTCTCGGCCTACGATGTCATCAAGGCCCTGCGTGCCCGTTGTCACGAGGAGGGATGGCAAGACCCCTACTTGGAGAGCATCAAGGGCGACCAGCAGAAGATGCGTGAACTCATCCGCAACGAGCGCCGTCTGGAGCTGTGCTTCGAGAACCACCGCTTCTGGGACCTGCGCCGCTGGAAGGCTAACCTGAGCGAAGGAGCCAAGGGTGTCAACATCACGTCGTCGGCTACAGGTACCAACTACAGCCCCATCGACGTGGAGGCCCGCCAGTATCAGGACTACATGACCTACGGTCCCATTCCCTATTCCGAGCTGCTGAAGTGGAGCAATCTGGAGCAGAACGACGGATGGACAAGATAA
This sequence comes from Prevotella sp., assembly GCA_017458125.1. Taxonomy (GTDB): domain Bacteria; phylum Bacteroidota; class Bacteroidia; order Bacteroidales; family Bacteroidaceae; genus Prevotella. The sequence goes on along the minus strand of JAFTGB010000055.1, from coordinate 3,505 downwards.
CAATCACAATGTAAAATTCTAAAATAAACAACAGTACACTATGAAACGTAACAATATAAAACTCCTCATTGCAGGCCTGCTGAGCTGCACTATGGCAACAACGCTGACATCCTGCAAGAACGGCGATGCCGACTTCCCCGACTACGAGGGAGGAACCAGCGTCTACTTCGCCTACCAGACTCCGGTGCGCACCATCGAACTGGGCGACGACGAGCAGGACCTGACCCTTGACCATGCACACAAGTGCATGATCAAGGCCACCTTCGGAGGCTCCACCCGTGGTTCCAACGGCACGATACAGGTAGCCGTCGACCCCACGTTGGTCAACGGTCTGACCTTCGAGGACGGCACGCCCGTCAAGGCCATGCCCGAGAACTACTACCAGCTGCAGACCACCACATGGCCGTTTAACGGCACCATGAACGGCGGTACTGAGGTGCAGCTGACCGATGCCTTCTTCAACGACCCCGATGCCGTCAAGAACACCTACGTCATCCCCTTGGTCATCGCCAGTCAGACGGGCTTCGGCAAGATTCTCTCCGGCACGCTCAAGGAAGGCGCCCAGCCCGTGCGCACTGATGCCTCGCAGTGGGATGTCGCTCCCATGGACTACATCCTCTACTGCGTCAAGTACCAGAACAAGTATGCCGGCTGGTGGCTGACCCACGGCACCACCTCTATCGACGACATCGAGAAGGCCGGTACCGTACAGCTCAAGACGCGCTCGCTGACGTCCTGCGTCTACACCGTCACCCACACGCGTGAGTACCATGCCCGTACCTACGACAAGGATGGCAAGGAGGTCGAGAAGGTTGAACAGCGTCCGTTATCCACTGACCTGCTGCTGACCTTCAACGCTAACGAGCAGTGCACCATCACCACGCTCACCGAGGGCCACACCGTCAGCGGCAGCGGCTCGTGGACTGACGACGGTGTCAAGAAGTCGTGGAACAACAAAGACCGCGACCTCATGGAGCTGAACTACACCATAGACTTTGGCGTTGACGACTACGGCAACCACATCCAGGGTGCCGAAGTACACCAGAAGATGGTATGGGAACGCAGTGGCGTCGTCATGGAAGAGTTCTCGCCTATTTATACTAAGTAAAAACTAAAATGATGGACACAATGAAAAAGACTATCATTATATCAGCACTCGGAGCCATGTTCATGGCTTCGTGTGCCGACGAGTTCAACACTAACAACTACGTGGTGGACCGCCCGGCCAAGACGGCAGAGTATGCCTACCTGAATGATTACCAGCCGTTGAAGCAGTATGTGGACCGCGCGAAGAGTCCGAACTTCAAGCTCGGCGTAGGCACTACCGCCACCGACTACCTGAAGCAGGAACTGGTCTATGCCCTGGTCAACTCTAACTTCGACGAGACGGAGCCTGGCAACGCCATGAAGATGGCATCGTGCGTTGACGCCAATACGGGTGCCATGAATTTCGGCACCGTCACCGACTATGTCAACATGGCCACCGAAGCCGGACTCTCCGTCTACGGCCACACGCTGGCTTGGCACGCCCAGCAGCCCGTCAAGTGGCTCAACTCGCTGATGAAGGACAAGGAATTAGACATCGACCCCGATGCCAAGATAGAAAAAGAGGTCTACACGATGGACTGGACCACAGCAGGATCCTATTCCATGTGGGGACAGTTCCCCGAAGCTATCAATGCCAAGGCGACAGCCAGCAGCGATGGTCTTACCGTCACAACAACCGGCACTATACCCAATTTTTGGGAACTGCAGTTTATGGTTGCCGATGGCATTTCTCTGGAAGAGGGAGCGGAGTACGTGATGCGCCTTGAGATTCAAGGAAGCCCCGCCAACGATAACCTGCACTATGTCATTGGGGCTTGGGGCAATGATGTGAAAACGGGTGTCATTGATTTCAACGACAACATGGAAACACGTGATATTAAGTTCACCACCACTGCTGCCGTCACCAGCGTACACATGCTGTTGCAGTCAGGCGACTATGCTGGCTCATACACCATCAAGAGCGTAGCACTCTATAAACTCGAAAGTCCTGCCGTCGAGGTGGAGCAGGAGGTTAACTTCTACACTTACGAGACAAAGCCCGACGGCGCTTTCCCCCACTTTCCCATGGGTTGCGAACCGCCCATCGTGAACGGTGCCCTGCACTTCGTGCCCACAGGTGCTTGGAGCCAGTTCTTCGTTGTCCCCGGTGGCGACAACAAGTTGGACGAGGGTGACTACGTGTTCTATGTTGACATGGCTGCCGACAAGGAGGTCTCTGGCGTACAGCTCACCGTACAGAACGGCTGGGGCGGCGACGCACAGAACTTCACACAGGCAGTGCCCGTGGTGGCAGGTCGCCACACATACGCCCTGAAGTTCCCGGGACTCACCGGCTCGCCAGACCCGACCTACGACGTCATCCTGAAGCCTCAGACTGCCGATGCCGTGCTCGACTTCTACTCGCTCAAGGTATGCAAGGTGGTCAAGCTGAACTCCATCCCCCTCACGCCCGAGGAGAAAAAGGACACCCTGACATGGGCCATGGACCGCTGGATTAAGGGCATGATGGAAGCCTGCGACGGCAAGGTGAAGGCTTGGGACGTTGTCAACGAAGCCATCTCTGGCGGCGGCGACGACGGTGAAGGCAACTACGCCCTGCAGCACGGTTTGGAGGGCAACACCACCGACTTCTTCTGGCAGGACTACTTGGGCGACATCGACTACGTGCGCACCGCCGTGCGTCTGGCCCGCGAGTACGGTCCCGAGGATGTCAAGCTGTTCATCAACGACTATAACCTGGAGAGCGACTGGGACCAGAACAAGAAGCTGAAGAGTCTCATCAACTGGATTAAGAAGTGGGAGGCTGACGGCATCACCAAGATTGACGGCATCGGCACGCAGATGCACATCTCATGTTACGCCAATGCCTCCACTCAGGAGAGCAAGAAGGCCGCCATTGTCAACATGTTCAAGCTGATGGCCGCTACGGGCAAGCTCGTCCGTGTCTCCGAACTCGACATGGGTTACGTGGGTGCCGACGGCAACAGCGTGCTGACTGCCAACATCACCGAGGAGCAGCACAAGCAGATGGCCGACCTCTACAAGTTCGTCGTCAACGCCTACTTGGAGAACGTGCCCGCCGCCCAGCAGTGGGGCATCTGCCAGTGGTGCATCACCGACTCGCCAACCGACAGCGGATGGCGCAAGGGTGAGCCCACCGGTCTCTGGGACAAGGACTACTACCGCAAGCACACCTACGCCGGCTTCGCCGACGGCTTGGCCGGTCGTTAACCCCATTACCCTTTTCTCGGGTAATTTTTAGAACTTTACATGTGAAGTGTCGGGCTCGTGAGAGTCCGACACCTTTTGTTAAGAAGAGGGTGTGTCAAAATGGGCTAATTAATTCCTCCCCTTGGAAAGGGGAGGTTAGGAGGGGTTGATTTCATCGACGAATATATTATATTTACCTGCGAATTATCAACCACCCCCAGCCCCTCCTTTCCAAGGAGGGGAGTTA
>JAFTGB010000075.1 GCA_017458125.1 Prevotella sp. | reverse complement strand
CAGTTACATAGGCGGCGAGACGTTTAGCATCTTCAAGAACTATCCGCAGGGGCGCTTCACCGTCATCGACAAGGTTTCCACGGACTGGTTCTTATACGAAGAGGACATTCCCACGCAGGAATGGACGCTGACCGACGAGACGTGTGAGATATTGGGCTATGAATGCAAGAGTGCTGTGTGTGACTTCCGTGGCCGACGGTGGACGGCATTCTATACAGACTCTGTGCCTGTTGCCGATGGGCCGTGGAAGTTTGGTGGCCTGCCGGGGTTCATCATGCAGGTCTATGACGAGGGGCATCAGTATGAATTTACCTGTGTGGGCATAAACTCCAAAGCCGACCGAGCCATCATCATCCCCGAAGTGCCGTTCAACAAGACCACTCGCCCCAAATTCTATGCCACTAAATTAAGGTTTGACACCGATCCCTTCACGTATATGATGAATGTAAATGGTGTCAACGTGAATGTGGTGGGTGCCGACGGCCAACCTCGTACAGACATCACTCAACCGCGAACCTTACAATACGACTACATCGAACGCGATTGGAAGTAATATCTGATGAAACGACTCGCCTTCCTAATATTATACGTGTACCTTCACCTGCCCTTCTGCTACGGACAGGTGAAGGCACTTGTTGGCTCTGTGACCGACGAGGAAAGTGGTGAGCCTGTGGCTGGTGCCATCGTGCAGGCCGTCGGCGGGAAAAACTATACTTTCACCACCAATGACGGGCGTTTCTCCTTAAAGGGTGAGGCACGGCAAATCCGTGTGCAGTCTATGGGCTATCGTAGTATCGTCGTAGATGTTTCTGAAAGTCCGATGCACATCAAGATGAAGCCGGAGGCCACACAACTGAAAGACGTTATCATCAAGGCTCCCGACATTATCCAGAAAAGCGACACACTGGTCTATTCCATGAGCAAGTGGGCGCAAAAACAAGACCGCAACATAGCCGACGTTCTACGTCGCTTGCCAGGTGTAGAAGTGGCAGAGAACGGAAGTATCAAATACAACGGCGAGCCAATCAACAAGTTCTATATCGACGGCTCAGACTTTGTGAACGACCGCTACGGCGTGGCCACCAATAACATTTCCCCTGACGACGTGTCCAGCGTGGAGATTATGGAGAACCACCAACCCGTGAAGGTGCTTGAAGGACTGGAGTTTTCGCAGCAAGCCGGACTGAACATCAAACTGAAAGAAGCCGCCCGTGCCCGCTGGATTGGCATCCTGAATGGCGGCATGGGTGCTAAACCTCTGCTCTACGATGCATCCGTGTTTGCCATGCGCATTGCCAGGAAATGGCAGAACATGGAAACGTTGCGACTGAACGATACAGGATGGAATCCCAACAGTCAGAGTCAGCGGCATACTGACAACACACTCCCAGGCAGTGGCTATAATGACAATCCGTGGCCTGACTATATCGCCATCGGCACCACCTCTGCGCCGCTTGACGAACTGCGCACCCGTGACAATCTTTCATTTCTGGCACAGTCGAGCAATTCCCGTCATGTAGCCGATGGTCTTGATGTCAAGCTGAATGCTACCTATCAAGCTGACCGTTTGGACTTCGCCAATTCCTGCACTACTCGTTATTTCGACAAGAATATACCCTCGTTCTTACAGCAGAACACTATGCGCAGCCAAGAACACCTGCTAAACGGCGAATGGTCACTGCAACTGAATCGGCACAATAACTATCTGAAAGACAATCTGAGCGTGGATGCCCTGTGGAATCATGCTACGTCTGCCGTCAGCGGTACGCAAACACTACAGCAACAGTCCGACCTCCCATCCTTTGACATCACCAACGATTTGCAACTGGTTCGCCGAATCGACAGCCACCTACTGACCATCTCGTCGCACAACCGCTATGCCCATCGACCCCATTCGCTTACTGCCGATAACATTCTGCAAGACCTCACTACTGACGACTTCCGCTCTGTTACTGAAGCCCGCTATGGCTGGCTACTCCGTCGTTGGTCGTTCTACGCCCGTGGCGGCATCGACCTCAATCTGCACCATTTCCAAAGCAGACTCAGTGGTCTCATGCTGCCCGACTATCCTTTAGATGGCCATCGAAACTTCACCGTTCTCAAAACTTACGCCTCGCCCGAAGCCCGTTATCAGCACCGTCGCTGGTGGCTTACGTTCTCACTGCCCATTAGCTACTATTATTATCATGCGGCAGACCTACTGGCCGATACCTCTACGGAAAAACACTTTATGTCCATCTCGCCAATGGTCTATGTTCGCCACCAACTCACGGCCAAGACCGAGCTCTCTGCTTATCTTAATTACAGTCTCCAGCCAGTCGCTCCAAGCAGTTACATGCAAACCGTCGTTATGTCTGACTTCCGAAACCTCACCTTTCAGACACCATCCGCAGAAAGCATACGACAGCACTCGGCTTTCGTCAGACTTCGCTACCGAAACCCCATCACCTCGCTCTTTGCCAATCTCTCAGCCAAATACGAACAGGACTATCAGCCCCTGATGCAAAACCAGCTGTTCATCGGCGACCGTATTCTCACCGAGTTTGTCGCTTGTGGAAACAACGTCTCCATCACTCAACTCAATGGTGGCATCAGCAAAGGTCTTTGGTCAGCCAAAATCACCGTAGGCATTGATGCGTCTTTTGGGCACTCCAGCGCCAGGATGATGCGGCAGAACGTGGAACAGCCTTACACCTCCACCTTCATCACCCTTGCGCCCAAATTCTCTGGCAAATTCACGCGCTGGCTCTCCTCTGACTATCGACTGACTTACACTAACAACCAATACAAGGTCGATGCAGTAAAGGCCATCCACAGTGCACTGCGCCAAAACCTCTCCGTTACACTCCTGCCTACTGACCAATGGCATATTGCTTTCGGCGCAGAGCATTACTACACGCGCTTTTCCACCGGCCAGACCGCCAGCATCATTTTCCTTGATGCCTCTGTCCGCTGGCTCCTTTCCAAAAGCGTTGACATCTCTCTTGCCGCCACCAATCTCCTTGACGAAACCGACTATCGCTACACCTCCTTCGGCTCCCTCTCAGAATCTTTGTATTCCTTCACCATACGACCAAGAAATATAATCATCAAAATGCAAATCAAGATATAGTAACGAAACGTATTCACAAAGCTCTATATGGAGAATTTTCACTAACTTTGCACCAAAAATTATTTCATAAACAAGAAAAGATGAAGGAAATTTGAAAAAAGTTATCGTTTTGCTTAGTTTTTCGGTTCGCTGAATCGTCCTTGTTGTGTATGAATGATAATTATGACGAAAAAAGAATTTGAAGACATATACCGTCAGCATTATGCCAGGATGTACCGTCT
>JAFTGB010000054.1 GCA_017458125.1 Prevotella sp. | reverse complement strand
TGAAGAGTGAAGAGTAAAGAATTTGCTGCCGCCAAAGTTGGGAATCCGGTAGGAAATTCTTCACTCTTCACTCTTAACTCTTCACTTAAAATCTGGCTTAGATAGGCGCTGCCCATCGAACCCTTGGTGCCATTGACGGCATTGGCTGCAATGAGATACTTGCCGTCGCGAATCTCCAGGACGATGTCGGCCCGACCTTTCTCGATGTCCTTCATGGCCTCTGCGTAGGTGGCTTTCTGTCCGTTGAAGATGAAGTAGTTGCTGGCTGCTATCTGTCTGACCAGCCGTTGCGACTCGGTGGTATGGTCGATGTCAACCACATCCACGACGATGTTCTTCACCTCCATATTCATGACCCACGGCATGACGCACATAATCATGATGGGGAACATGATGATGAGTTTGGGCAGGAAGGCATTGCGGCGAATCTGCAAGAACTCTTTTTGTATGAGATATTTAATCATAGTTGAGAGTTGGCAATTGATAATTGAGAATTATGATTACTCTAATCTTACGTTAAACTTCTTCAGTGCAACGGTGAGCAGCAGGACGGTCATGGCGACAAGGATGGTGACCTCTTTCATCACCTCGCCGATACCCACACCCATGATCATCAGCTTACGCATGGCGTCGATGTAGTAGCGGGGCGGCACGACGGCGGCTATCCACTGCAACACCTGTGGCATTGACTCCACAGGGAACATCATGCCCGAGAGCATTACCACGGGCATCAGCAGCACCATGGCCGAGAGGAGCAGGGCGACGAGTTGCGTCTGGGCGACGTTGGAGATGAGCAGTCCGAGCGAGAGCGCCAGCAGGATATAGATGATACTCACCACGACAATCCAGAATAGCGAACCTACGAGGGGCACACCGAGTACGTAGCGGGCCATGAGCAGGATGACGATGAGAATTGCAAAAGCCAACACCAGATAGGGTACGGCTTTGGCTATGATGACCATCAGCGGACGTACAGGTGAGACGAGCAGCACCTCAATCGTGCCTCGTTCCTTCTCGCGGACAATGGAGATGGAGGTCATCATGGCGCAGATGAGCATCAGCAGCATGCCCATGATGGCTGGCACGAAGTTGTAGGCCGACTTCATTTGGGGATTGTAGAGGAGCCTAAGAGACCCACCCCCTATCCCTCCCTGTGAGGGAGGGAAGTAGATAGACTTATTGCTGACGGATTGCGTCAAAATGGCTTGTGCATAGTTGGTCCACTGCTGGGCCATATTGGGGTCGCTGCCGTCGACCATGATCTGCCAACTACAGTAATTACTCCCCTCCCTCGCAGGGAGGGGCAGAGGGGTGGGTCTACCAGGAATGACGGCCATATCGGCCCGCTGGCTGCGGATGAGCCGCTCGGCCTCGCGCGGCGTGCCGGCGGTGGCGGTGATGGTGAAGTATTCCGACTGCGAGAGTCGCTCTACGGCCTGCTGTGTCTGATGGTCCATCTGCGACGTGACTACCACCGTCCGTACATTCTTTACATCCGTCGTGATGGCGAATCCGAAGAGCAGCATCATCACCACCGGCATGCCGAAAAGGATGAGCATCGTGCGCTTGTCGCGCAGGATGTGCTTGGCTTCTTTGATGACAAAACTGATAAACTGTTTCATTATTGTTTTAACCTTAGCGGTAGCAAATTATTCACTTTTCACTCTTCACTTTTCACTTCTCTTGGCCTGTCGTGCCAGATAGGTGAATACGTGGTCCATGTCGGGCTGATGGAACCGCTGCTTCAGTTCGTCGGGCGTGCCGAGGGCACTGATTTTGCCGTCGACCATGATGGAGATGCGGTCGCAGTATTCTGCCTCGTCCATGTAGTGGGTGGTGACGAAGACAGTGATGCCGCGGCGGGCAGCGTCGTAGATGAGTTCCCAGAACTGGCGGCGCGTGGCCGGGTCGACACCACCCGTCGGCTCATCGAGGAACACCACGCCCGGCTCGTGGAATATCGAAACGGAGAAGGCTAACTTCTGCTTCCACCCTAACGGCAGACTCCTGACCAGTGTGTCCTTGTGCTCTGTGAATTGCAGACGCTCCAACAGTTCGTCGGTCTTTCTGCGTATATCTTCATCCTTCATGCCGTAGATGCCGGCGAAGAGTCGGATGTTCTCGCTGACGGTCAGGTCTTCGTACAGCGAGAACCGCTGCGACATATAGCCGATGTGTTTCTTAATCTGCTCATGCTGGGTGCGGATGTCAAGTCCGCAGACGGTACCTGTGCCGCTCGTCGGCTGGTTCAGGCCCGTCAGCATGTGCATGGCAGTGGTCTTGCCGGCACCGTTGGCCCCGAGGAAGCCGAATATCTCGCCTCGCCTGACGCTGAACGAGATGTCGTCCACAGCATGGAACGTGCCGAAGGCCTTTACTAAGTGCGACACTTCAATCACGTTGTCCAATTTTTCACTCTTCACTCTTAACTCTTCACTCTTATTAATTCCCGGCGGATTGAAGATATCCCTGAACTCATCTAAGATGGCATCGGGCGTACCGACACCCTTTAACCGTCCGTGGTCGAGGAAAGCCACGCGCTCGCAGCAGCGCACCTCGTCGAGGTAGGGCGTTGAGGCCACAATGGTGATGCCCCGCTCCTTCAGCGTCAGAAGCATCTCCCAGAACTCCTTGCGGCTCACGGGGTCAACACCCGTGGTGGGCTCGTCAAGGAAGAGTACGCTGGGCGAGTGGACCAGTGCACAGGAGAGTGCCAGCTTCTGCTTCATGCCGCCTGACAGTGCTCCGGCTTTACGGTCCTTGAACCGCTCTATCTGCGAGTAGATGGCGCGGATGCTGTCGTAGCCCGCCTCGACGGTCGTGCCGAACAGCGTAGCGAAGAACTTCAGGTTCTCCTCAACAGTCAGGTCTTGATAGAGCGAGAACTTGCCCGGCATGTAGCCCACGCGGCAGCGCACCTGTCGCATTTGCCTGACGACATCGAAGCCATCTACCGCTGCCGTGCCTGTCTCTGGCAACAGCAGCGAACATAGTATGCGGAACATCGTGGTCTTGCCCGCGCCGTCGGGGCCGATGAGGCCGAACACCTCGCCCTTTGAGACCGAGAACGACACATCGTCGAGTGCCTTCACACTGCCGTACGACTTGGATATATGACTTACTTCTATGGCATTCACCTTGTTCATTTACTATTTGACAATTTACGATTTACTATTGATTTACGATTTCGATATTTTACCATTTACAACTTTACGAAATATCCCAATCATCAAATTGGACAATAAATCGTAAATTGTAAATCGTTAAATTGTAAATTAGAACTTGGCTTCCCCGTACATACCTATCTTTATATAACCGTCGTTCCTGACGGCTATCTTCACGGCATACACCAGGTCGGCACGCTCGTCGTCGGTCAGAATGGTCTTGGGCGTGAACTCCGATCGCGAGGATATCCACGAGACGGTGCCGTCGTACTCCTTCTTCTGCTGGTCACCAAAGTCGGCAAACACCTTCACCCGCTGTCCCAACTTGACACTTTGCAGTTGAGCCGAGGTGACGTAGGCCCGCAGAAACATGTCCTGCGTATCGGCCACCTTGAACAGCGGTTTGCCTGTAGCCACAAACTCGCCACGCTCCACGTATTTCTCTAAGACGGTGCCCTTGGTGGGCGCAGTGACGTGGCATTTGCGCAACATGTCGCGCAGTTGCTCTATCTGGACATCTGCCGTTGAGAGTTGGGAATTGAGCGTTGAGAGCTGAGAGCTGAGCGTTGACACTTGCGCATCTAACTGTTTCTGCAGCACCTTCACCTGGCTCGTTGCGTCGTCGAGCATCTTCGAGGGAGCCGCACCGTCGGCTACCAGTTCGCGGTATCGCTGCTCGTCCTGCTTGGCCTTGGCCAGCTGTTGGCGTGTGGCGGCTATCTGCCGTTCCATGTCGGGCTTCTGGCTCTGATACACCTGTTTGGTGGCTCCTAACTGCTGTATCTTCAGCCACGTCTGAGTGGTGTCTATCAGTCCGACCTCTTGGTCTTGGCTGATGCTGTCACCCTCGTTGACGTTGAATGTCAGCAGGGCACCGCTCTGCTCTGCAAACACGGTGGTCTCCGTGGCCTCAAACGTGCCGGTGGCATCATACGCTTTCTCGTTTCCTCCGCAGGCGGCCATCATCAGGGCAGTGCCTGCCAGTACCAGTATCTTTTTCATATATCTATTGATTTGTCGTGAATTTGTTGTCGTAGATTTCTTTCAGCATCTCAATCTCGTGCATCGACTGCTGCACACGGGCAGCATTCTCCTGATTGATTTCGCGCAGCAGGTCGTTCACGTCGATAATGCCGTGCGCAAGTTTCGACTCGGCAGCCTTCCTCACCGCCGACCGCAGCGTGATAATCTCCTCGTCGTCGGCCATCAGTTTCCGGTAGCGGGCAATCTCCTCCTGTTGCTGCATCTGCTCCAAGCGGTTGTTGAAGAGAAACACCTCACGGTTCGACTCCGTCATCTCGCGCTGCAGCTGCACCTTGGCCTTGTCGTTCTTGCGGGTATAGAGCGCCCCGATGTTCCAAGTGAGCCGCGCACCTATCACACCGTTCAGACTCCACCGGTGGCGCATCATGTCCTCAAACATGTTCAGGCCGGGGTAACCGTAATAGCCTTGGGCAAACACGCCAAGCCGTGGCATCAGCACTACGTTGAGCCCTTTCTCCTGGGCATCAGCCAAGCGCAGCTGGGCATCGAAGAGTTGCATCTCCGGGCGAGCCCCCCCTTCGCCCCCCGAGGGGGGCACAATGGCAGGTTTTACTAATGTTGCCCCCTCGGGGGCAGAATGGGGGGCTATGCCGCAAAACGTGTAGAGCATCGCCGTCAGCATCCGCTTCTGCGACTCCAGGCTGGTGGCCTGCTGCATGACGTTCAGCCGCTCGGCCTTCATGTTCTGCCAGTCGCTCTCTGCCGCTGTGCCGCCTTTCACCATGGCCTCCAGCTTCCGTTCGTTGCCGGCCAACAGCGCTTGCAGGTCACGGTTGAGCAGCATTTGTTCTTCCAGCATGAGCAGCGAGAAATACATCTCGTTCACCCGGCGGCGCACCTGATACAGCGTCACCTCTGTCTGCGCCTCCTGCACCTCACCCTGCCTGCGGGCTATCTGCTGCTGACTGCTGATGGCACCGCCGTCAAATACGGTCTGCTGCACGTCGATGCCCACGCGGTACTGGTCTTTCTTCAGTCCCTGCATGTCGATGCCCATACCTGCCATCATCGACTTCATACCGTCGGGCCATGCCGTTACGTCGCTCTGATACGTGGCCTGTGCCGATGCCGACACCTGCGGCAGCCAGCCCTTCTGGATGTTGGCCAGCGTCAGCTCAGTGGTCTTCTCGATGAGACCGTACTGCCTGATGAGCGGATAGTTCTGTTCCGCAGCCCGCTGGCACTCCTCTAACGTCTGCCCTGCGGCTGTCACGCTGGCGGCAGCAAAGGCTAAAATGAGGATTTTCTGCTTCATGCTCATAACTGTTTTGGTTCTTTGCGCAAAGATACGGCTTTTCCCCGATAATGCCATTACCTTTTTGTACGAAAAGAGTACGAATTTGTACGATTTCCGTCCTTTCCGTTCGTTATTCTCACAAAAACATACTAATTTTGCAATCAAATCGTACATATCTGCAATCATGAGCAACAGCAAGAGCATTACCTACTTCTCCATCGACTCCGTTGACCTGCAGCAGTTGGCTGGAGTCAAGAGTCACATCTTCAACAACGACGACGTCAGCATCATACTGAACGGACGGCCGTCGGACAGGACATTCTTTCGTGAGGGCGAGGTCTACCAGTTGCCGGAGCCGCGCCTGCTGCTGATGATGGCTGGCGAGGCTGACATACACTTAGACCTGGAACAGTATCACCTTGAACGAGGAACGGTGATACTCACTTCGCCCGACGTCATATTGGAGTTTGAGCATATCGGCAAGGATGTGGAGGTGTGCGGCATTGCCATGAGAGAGTCTGTTCAGGTGGCTGAGCGCATTGTCACTCAGGCTCCTGCAAAAGACTTTGAACTGTTGTTGCGTATGGTCTATCTGTTATGGGACGTGGCCTGCCAGACTCCCTTCCGTCGTGAGGCTGTGCTGCAGATGGTCAGGGCCATGGTGGCCGACGTGCAGTACGTCAAGCAGGCCACTGACCGCTCAGCCGACAAGACAGCCGTCACGCGCCACCAGACGTTGTTCCAGCAGTTCAAGACGCTCGTCAGCCGCCATTGCGAGCGGGAGCGCAGCATCCCCTTCTATGCCGAGCAGCTGCACATCACGCCTCACCACCTTTCGGCAGTCATCAGCCGTGCCAGCGGACGCAGTGCGATGTACTGGGTCAACCGTGCCGTCGTGCTGCGTGCCAAGGTGCTGCTGCGCACCAGCAGCCTGCTGACTTACGAGATAGCCGAGCGGCTGCACTTTGCCAACCCTCCCGCTTTCAACAACTTCTTCAAGCGCGAGACGGGACTTACGCCAAACGAATACCGGAAAGGCGAAATTCAGAGATAGACATTTATGACATTTGAGCGTCCCCGGTGGACGGGAACGCTCAAATGTTGATGACGAACGAGTGACCGTGCGTATTGTCATTCTTATTGTTTTTAGTTTATTTGAATTACCAGTCATAATCCTCGACATAGCCGTCGAATTCTATCTCCTTCTCCCAGCCCGCCTTGCGGAACAGGTTGCGAATTTCGTCCTGAAGGGCCGGCGAGATAAGTCGCTGGCCGTTGCGATACTCATAATAATAGGTCTTACAATGATGTTCGGTAAACTCCTGTCGCACAGCTTTCTCAATACGCCGGGGCATGTCGTCGCTGAAGATATGCATCATGCCCTTGGCGAACCGGACTTTCTCCGCATGCCGATATTGAGGACACTCCGCGGTGCCCACATCATGAGCGCGAGGATTTACCGTGGAAATGAAACTCCGGGATTCAGGCATCTCCTGCCCCACCTTCCATCTGAGGCAATGTTCTCTGCGAGGACATTGCACTGCAAAACATACCGGATAGTCGCTTGCGGCTGTCTTGGCAAATAGTTCTTTCTCTGTCATAACTGGGTACAAAGATAAGCATAAACGCGAGAAAAGCCAAATTTATTTGATTTTTTTCAATGAGGTAGTAATTTAGTTCAAGAGCAGTAAACAATCACCAAATCGCAAAAAAATGACGGAGGAAGCATGTTCAGTTGCGGCGACATTAAATTTTCCGTACGGCGCGGAAAATGTTTCCGCGCCGTACGGAATTGTTTTCCGCGCCGTACGGAAAATTTAATATCGCCGCATTTGTGACCATTCATTTGTCTGCATTCAGCAAGTGAAAGAGTCGTGGTTTGCATAAAGTATCATAAATGTTTGCCGAAAAGGTGGCGGAAGTAAGCGGAAATGCGTAATTTTGCAGTGTCTTTACAACAAAGCCTCCGGCTTTTGCAGGGGGAGCACGGATATGAACGGTTATTAATGAAACTGAAACGATGAATAGGACGATATGTGAAGAAATGAATAAGAGAACTACACCAGAGTTGATCACTTCGCTGGAACCGGACGAAATATTCGTTTTCGGCAGCAACTTGGAGGGAATGCACGGCGGCGGTGCGGCATACGTCGCCTACCGCAAGTTTGGGGCTGTCATGGGACAGGGCGTTGGCCTGCAAGGCCAGAGCTATGGCATCCCCACGATGCAGGGTGGGGTAGAGACCATCCGTCCCTATGTTGACGAGTTCATAGAGTTCGCCCGCCAGCACCCGGAACTAACATTCCTCGTCACTCGCATCGGCTGCGGCATCGCCGGCTTCACGGATGCAGAAATCGCTCCGTTGTTCAGAGCGGCGCATGGCGTTAGAAATATCGTCCTGCCGCAGAATTGGTAATGACTTGAGAATGAAGATTATATCGTACAACATCAGCAGATTCAGTCAAGAGAAACTGGATAGCATCTTGCACCATGAGGCAGACGTCTATATTCTGCCAGAATTGGCTTGCCCCAGAATGGTGTCCTTGCCTGACGGCTATAGGATGGAGTGGATGGGCGATATTGATTTCAAGGGACTTGGCATCGTGTGGAAGTCTGAATTAAGAGCAGAAGTGCCTGGATGGTTTAAACCTGAACATCAATATTTCCTTCCTTTATTGACAGATGGAACTTTAGTAATGGCAGCATGGCCAACCACCACGGAACATAACAAGCCGAAAAGATACCCTCAGATTGCAATGGGGGCACTAATAGACTATGAGCCATATTTTAAAGAATATCCTACTGTAATGGCGGGTGACATGAATTGCTATAAGGGGCAATCAGGAGAGACAAAACGTTACAGCATTCAAGCCGTCTTTGACATGATGGAGGAATGGGGATTTAAGAGTGCCTACCACCAGAAGACGGGTGAAACTTTGGGGAAAGAAAGCATGGCTACATATTACCATTTGTTCAAAGAGGAACCCAAATTCTTTTTGGATTATGCTTTCTCGAACATCCCGATAAAGGACTTCCAGCTATTTGAATGGAACAAGGAAATCAGCGATCATGTCGGTCAGATGATAGAAATATAAAAAACATGTTAGGAACAATCATCGGTAACATATCAGGTAGCTGCCAGTATTGGTCGAAGAATATCATATATGCCGCTGTTCTGTTATTCATGGTGTCATTATATAGAACTGAAGAACTATGAGAGGGATTAGTTTTACTGACAAGTTCAAGGATAGTTGCTTATACAAGGATTTGTATCTGAATCATAGGGATGAGCTTTTTCTTGCAATAAGAAACAACTACCTGAATATATACTACAACTGTATCAACATTGCCAAAGTGTCATATACGCAAAAAGGACAGATACGATGTGAGATTAATCAATTTTATCTCACTGGTGTCAGCAACTCACCCATATTATCTCTGTGCTCTGAGCAGGAAATATTTGAACAGTTAGTATCCAATTATGATACCATAAAGAAATTCAGTAACAGGAAGACTAACGAAGAAAAGAAATCACAAGCACTACTGTTCATCAAAAACAACAGGAACAAGGAGTCAAAGTGGTATTGCACTGACGTGGAATGGTGCAATTTAAAGGATGACGAACATCAGGATTTCAATGCCAGATTTGACATTATTGCCGTATCGAAAGAAACACCCCACCGAATAGCCATCATTGAGCTAAAATACGGTCGTGATGCTGTCAGTGGAAGTAGTGGCCTGATGAAACACATAACAGACTTTTACAAGTTTGGCAAATATGATTATTTTGAGTCATTTAAGCTTGAAACCATTTCAATACTGAAGAATCTCCAAGAAACAGATATTGACTTCCCGCAGGAATTAGAACAAGTACGGTTAGGACAATTTACGGCCCAACCAGAGTTTTATGTTATAACACTCGATAATAATGCCCATGGTCAGCAGTGTACTCCTAAACAAACCGTAGGCGGATATCTCTTCAATGACTCTTCACGTTGGAATAGTCCCAGGGTATCGAGCAATACCATAGAATCGGTGTTCGGAGACGTGACCAATGCTAATAACGACAATGTATTTGTTAGATTCCTCTTTTCTTCTGTAACGTTGGATGAACTTAAGGAAATGAAAGGAATTGATATCATAGAAAGCTCCCTTTACAAACAACTGGGTAAACGTATTGAGAGAAATTCTCAAGGCGGAACCAACTCTCATCTTGAGATAAGGCAAACCACAAATTACAGGGAAAAAGAGAAACACCGCCAACTGACACTCTTGCAACAAGGGGCTGACATTTTCTATGGTGCTCATGGCGGCGGCACGTTTAACAATCGCCACTGGGAGTTCTGTATAAAAAACGACGAATCCCAAAAGAATGTGTACAAGGGCATCGTCAATGACTGCAAAAACTATTTCCGTAGTGAGAATATTGTCTTTTGGGGTAGTGAAGGTATTCCTAACCATATTCTGTCATCACAAGTGGCATGCCTTAATCACCTTTTTGCAGTCAGACAGGACAAGGCAGTGACGCTTCAATTAGCAAAAATGCTGATAGGTGAAAATGTAATTGACGTGGAGCCTTTAAAATGCGATAAAAGCCATTCTTATATAGCATTTGAAGTAACGAGTAGCAGAGACTATCTGAACGAGAAATACGTAAGAAGAGGTGCAAACTGTACCTCTGTGGACGCTGCTATGATCGCTGTTCTGAAAGATGGCACGAGAACACTCATTCCTATCGAGTGGAAATACACTGAAGGCAATGAGTATAACATAGACAAGTCTGGTACAGAAGGGAGTGGAAAGGAACGATTGCGCAGATACTCTAAATTAATTGATAATTCTAATCAGTTACGTTCCATTCCCAATGGATATCTTAACACTATCTATTTTGTCGAGCCATTTTATCAACTGATGCGTCAGACTTTATGGGCAGAACAAATCATTGCACACAAAGAATCAGAACCTATAAAAGCGGATGATTTTGTTCATGTGCATGTTATCCCAAAAGAAAACATTCAACTCCTGCATCGTAAATACAGATACTCTGAGAAAGGATTAGAAGAAACATGGCGCTCACATATTATAGACCAGCGTAAATACAAATGGGTAACACCAGAAGATATTGCTCGCGTTGTGAATCAATCAGGTAAGTATTCTGAATTAGTAAAATATCTGAGTACCAGATATGATTATGATATTAACAAACAGAATGACGGTATATGTTAGATGCAATCATAGGTGACATAGTGGGTAGTCGTTGGGAGTTTAACCCAACGAATGACTACAATTTTGAATGGCGTCAGAAAGGCAAGGCTTTCCTTATATCTCGGTTTATTTGAAATTCCAGAACCCTGTGCCTGTCTCCGGGTCAAACTTCCTGCCAATAGAGCCGCCGACAGTAGGACGCAGTTCTATTTCGGCAGTATAGAGAACCGTCGTGGATTTCAGATGGCCGCCTGCTATTCCGTGCTGGCCGTCCCGCTTGAACGTGAACAAGGCATGGGTGTGGTGGAATAGCTGGCCGTCATCCCCGGAAACCACATTGCCATTGAGAGAAACCAGTTCGAGCATTCCCTCTAACGGCTCTGTCTCAAACTCGCCAGTCTCTGGGATGAACACCTGCAGCTCGGCACGCTTGCAGCCGCCTATGCCCGAGAATACGGCAGACGGGATGGACTCCTTATGGCAGACGTCAAGGATGCTGGCTATTACCTCATCGTCCCGGTCCATCCTGATGTAATATGTTTCACCTATCTTCCTGTAGTCCATAGTCAAAGGTTTATATTGTTCTAATGTCGGAATTCCTCATCATTTAACTGGCATGTTGGCTCTTTGCCAAGCGATGATGCCACCTTTCAGATTAACACACTTGTAGCCGGCATCGGCCAGTCGGCCTGCAGCGTTGGCCGAACGGCGACCACTACGGCAGTAGACGGCAATCGTCTTTTGCGCAGGCAGCATTTCTTTGGCTTTCTCCATAAAGTCGCTCTGTCCCTGGTCTATCAGGACAGCCCCCTTGATGTGTCCTTCTGCATATTCAGCAGCTGTCCTCACATCAAGCACTACCACATTGGTGTCTGCAGTCAGTGCTGCAAACCCTTGCACATCCGTGTTGTCAAAATTCTGTTGGCCACAAGCTGTAGTCAGGCCAAGTGTGGCCAATAAGCAAGTCAGTATCTTCTTCATATAACTATGATTTTATGATTTCCACCGCCAGGTTTTCCTGACGAGTGTTGTTATTGTGTGTTTGATAGTACGCAGATGGAAACGTTTACCCATCACAATCAGCAATACGGCAGAAAGGATAAGCAGAATACCAACGGCAAGCCTGAAGGTGAACAATTCGCCAAAGACCAGTACGCCGACGGCTACGGCCGTCAATGGTTCCAAGGCTCCCATGATAGCCGTTGGCGTGGCTCCAACCTCATGGACGGCTATGGTCATGAATACCAGCGAAAGAACCGTTGGCACCAGCCCCAGCCAACAGGCAAAGAACCATGCACGGGGCGATGGCGGCAACATCAGGTGCAGGTCGGGCGAAGTGAATGAATAGGCCAGCAGGCACATCATGCATATCAGCAACACATAGAATGTGAGCTTCATTGTCGACATACGGATGCTCGACTGGTTGACAATCACGATATAGACGGCGTAAGTCAGCGACGACACCATCACCAGCAACACACCCGTCGTGCTGAGTGAGATGTCTGTGTCGCCCCTGTATAGCAGGCCGATACCGACTAAGGCAAGGATGATGGAAATAATGGTTGAAGCCGTAACCTTCTCCCGGAAGAATGTTGCCATGATGACAGCCACCATCACTGGATAGACGAACAGGATGGTAGAAGCAATGCCGGCATCCATGTAATGGAAACTCTGGTAATAGGTCAGGCTGGATGCTGCCATCAAGCCTCCAAGACAGGCCATCGTCGTTAGCTCGGCTCTTGTCACTGCAAAGCTCTTCCGGTTAGCTATAAGGACGACACACAGTATCAGCGCAGCTATAGAAAAGCGAAAGAAAAGAACGGACGACGTATTCACGCCCTCTGCGTAGAGCGGCAAAGCTCCTAATGGGTTGGTGCCATAACAGACAGCAGCCAGTATGCCGCAGATGATTCCCCTGTGTTTCATTCTTCTATATATGACTTTGTAGTCATGTCATAATACAGGGCCTCTAACTCTGCTAACGTCAACTTCTCGACCGAGTGTTCGATAATCCGTATCAGTTCTTCACGCCTGAAGTCATCAGGCAGTCCAAAATGTGCCATGTCAGATTTACTAACCAATTTTAATACCCTTTTGTCTTACCAGCTCAATGGCTTCCTTGCCCGTCAGGTGCTCGATGTCGAAACGGATGGCGAGCATACGGGCAAGGCCGTGCTCCAGTTCCTTCTGCAGGGCTTCCTCCTGATTTGAACCAGTCGCGGCTGTAGCACTGCTGCAACCGTGCCTTGTCCTCGTCCTTGCTGACGACGTGGAAACGCCAGGGCTGTTTGTTCACTGCCGAAGGCGCAAAACGTACACACTCCAGGATATAGTCGAGTTTCTCTTTCTCCACGCTGAGGGGTTTGTATGCCCTGCAACTGTATCTGTTTTTTACCAGTTCTAAGAAGTTCATATTGCCTTTATTTGATAAACTATCCTAATAATCG
>JAFTGB010000053.1 GCA_017458125.1 Prevotella sp. | reverse complement strand
TAACTCCCCTCCTTGGAAAGGAGGGGCGGGGGGTGGTTGATAATTCGCAGGTAAATATAACATATTCGTCGATGAAATCAACCCCTCCTAACCTCCCCTTTCCAAGGGGAGGAATTAATTAGCCCATTTTGACACACCCTCAACTTCTTCTTCATGGAGTCGTTGTCTACTGAAGAGCAAGAAAAAGTTCCAAAAAGTTGGCTGTTAGGTGGAAAAAGTGTAACTTTGCAAGCTAAAATAGACAAAAACTGATAAAGAAGAAATGAAACATCCGTTGCGCAGTGCAGTATGCACCGAAGGTAGAAGAATGGCTGGCGCCCGCGCCCTTTGGGTAGCCACAGGTATGAAGCAGGAACAGTTTGGCAAACCCATCATTGCCGTAGTCAACTCGTTTACCCAGTTTGTTCCTGGACACACTCATCTGCATGAGATTGGCCAGATAGTCCGTGAGGAGATAGAGCGCATGGGCTGTTATGCCGCCGAGTTCAACACCATTGCCATTGACGATGGCATCGCCATGGGTCATGACGGCATGCTCTACTCGCTGCCCTCGCGCGACATCATTGCCGACTCGGTGGAGTATATGGTCAACGCCCACAAGGCCGATGCCATGATTTGCATCTCGAACTGCGACAAGGTGACGCCCGGTATGCTGATGGCTGCCATGCGGCTGAACATCCCTGCCGTCTTCTGCTCAGGCGGCCCCATGGAGGCCGGTCGCTGGCGTGGCGAGAATGCCGACCTGATTACGGCCATGGTGAAAGGCGCCGACCCTACGGTGACCGACGACGAGATGCGCGAGATTGAGCATTGCGCCTGTCCGGGTTGCGGCTCTTGTTCAGGCATGTTCACGGCCAACTCCATGAACTCGCTGACCGAGGCCATCGGACTCTCGCTGCCCGGCAACGGAACCATACTGGCTACCCACTCCAATCGTATAGAACTCTTCCGTCAGGCCGCCCGTCAGGTGGTGAAGAATGCGCTGGCCTATTACGAGGACGGTGACGACAGCGTGCTGCCGCGCAGCATTGCTACCCGTCAGGCTTTCCTCAACGCCATGACGCTCGACATCGCCATGGGCGGAAGCACCAACACCGTGCTCCACCTGTTGGCTGTAGCTCAGGAGGCTGGCGTCGACTTCACCATGAAGGACATTGACGCGCTGAGCCGCAAGACCCCGTGCCTGTGCAAGCTGGCTCCCAACACGCAGAAGTACAGCGTGCAGGAGTGCGGCCGTGCCGGTGGCATCTTAGGCATCCTGCGCGAGCTCAACAAGGGCGGACTCATCGACGGTTCGGTCCTGCGTGTTGACGGCTTTACGCTTCAGGAAGCCATGGACACCTACGACATCGCCCCCATTGCTGACAAGCCGCAGATGCCGCATCCTGCCCACATCTATTTCTCGGCACCCGGCGGCCGCTTCTCCACCACCATGGGTTCTCAGTCGGAATGCTACGACACGTTAGACACCGACCGCGCGAATGGCTGTATCCGTGACATCGAGCATGCCTATACCCGCGACGGCGGACTGGCAGTGCTTTTCGGCAATATTGCCCAGGACGGCTGCGTAGTCAAGACCGCCGGTGTCGATGCAGCCCTGTGGCACTTTGAGGGACCCGCCGTGGTCTTCGACTCTCAGGAGGATGCCTGCGACGGCATCTTAGGAGGCAAGGTGAAGAAAGGCGACTGCGTGGTCATCACCCACGAGGGTCCGAAGGGAGGCCCCGGCATGCAGGAGATGCTTTATCCCACCAGCTACATCAAGTCGATGCACATGGGCAAGGAGTGTGCGCTCATTACCGACGGACGTTTCTCGGGCGGAACCAGCGGACTCAGCATCGGCCACATCTCGCCCGAGGCCGCCAATGGCGGTAACATAGGCAAGATAAAGGACGGCGACATCATCGTCATCGACATACCTTCGCGCAGCATCAATGTCAAACTCACTGACGACGAGCTGGCCCAGCGTCCTCAGCAGCCGCTCAAGCGCAGCCGCCAGGTGTCGAAGGCGTTGCGTGCCTACGCCCAAAGTGTGTCGAGTGCCGACAAGGGCGGTGTGAGAATTATTGATTAGAGAAAGGCTATAGCGGCTATAGATGCTATAGAGGCTATAGATACTATAGAGGCTATAAGGGCTATAGAAAATAGAAAAAGAATAGAATATGGCAAAAGAAAAGATAACAGGAGCCAAGGCGCTGATGCGTGCCTTGCAGGCCGAAGGCGTGAAAACCATCTTCGGCTATCCCGGAGGCTCCATCATGCCCACCTACGACTCGCTTTACGATTACACCCGAGGTATAAAGAAAAGTTTCGACCACATCCTGGTACGCCATGAGCAGGCTGCCGTACACGCCGCCGAGGGCTATGCCCGTGTGAGCGGCAATGTGGGCGTGGCCTTGGTGACCAGTGGTCCCGGAGCCACCAACACGCTGACAGGCGTGGCCGATGCCATGCTTGACTCCACACCCGTTGTTGTCATTGCCGGACAGGTAGCCATCGGTGCTCTGGGCACTGACGCTTTCCAGGAGGTCGACCTGGTGGGTGTGGCACAGCCCATATCGAAGTGGTCGTACCAGATACGCCATGCCGAGGATGTGGCGTGGGCCGTCAGCCGTGCCTTCTATATTGCACGCAGCGGCCGTCCCGGTCCTGTAGTCCTCGACTTCCCGCGCAACGCTCAGGTCGAGGAGGTGGAGTGGGAACCCAAGAAGGTCGACTTCGTGCGCAGCTACGTGGCTTATCCCAAGCTGAACGAGGATGCCGTCCGTCAGGCCGCCGACCTCATCAACAGCGCGCAGCGTCCGCTGGCGCTGGTGGGGCAGGGTGTTGAGTTAGGCAATGCCCAGGAGGAGCTGAAGGCTTTCCTTGAAAAAGCCGACATCCCTGCCGGCCGCACCATGTTAGGACTGTCGGCCCTGCCTTCGGACCACCCGCTGAACATGGGCATGCTGGGTATGCACGGCAACTATGCCGTCAACCTGAAGGAACAGGAGTGCGACGTGCTCATAGCCATTGGCATGCGCTTCTCTGACCGCGTGACGGGCAACACCAAGAGCTACGCCAAGCAGGCCAAGATTATCCACTTAGACATTGACCGCAGCGAGATAGACAAGAACATCAAGACCGACGTGGCCGTCGTGGCCGACTGCAAGGAGTCGCTGCCCGCCCTGACGGCCCTGTTGCGCAAGAACAGGCATCGCCAGTGGCGCGAGTCGTTCCGCGAACTCGACCAGAAGGAGCGCGAGAAGGTCATTGAGCCTGCCATTCACCCGCAGGACGGCCCGCTGCTGATGGGCGAGGTGGTCAACAGCGTGGCCGAGCAGGCTCCGCGTGGCACAGTCCTCGTCACCGATGTCGGACAGAACCAGCTCTTTGCCACCCGCTACTTCCGCTATCCCGAGAAGCGCAGCATCTGCACCAGCGGCGGACTGGGCACTATGGGCTACGGCATGCCGGCAGCCATCGGCGCCACGTTCGGCACCGACCGTACCGTCTGCTGCTTCATGGGCGACGGTGGTTTCCAGATGTGCATCGAGGAGTTGGGCACCATTATGGAACAGCAGTCGCCGGTGAAGATGATTCTGCTGAACAACCACTACTTAGGCAACGTACGACAGTGGCAGGACATGTTCTGGAAACGGCGCAAGTCGTTCACCAAGATGCTCAACCCCAACTACGAACTCATTGCACAAGGCTATGGCATAGCCTACGCCGCCGTCACCGACCGTCAGCAACTGGCTGCTGCCGTGCAGCAGATGCTGGCCACCCCTGGCCCCTTCATTCTGGAGTGTGCCATCAAGGAGGACGACGACGTGCTGCCCATGACGCCGCCGGGCATGAATGTCAACGACATGATGCTTGAAGTGTAAAAAACATTACTCATTATTATGGAACATAACAATAAACTATACACGCTGCTGGTCTACTCAGAGAATGTAGCAGGTATATTGAACCAGGTGACAGCAGTCTTTACCCGGCGTCAGGTCAACATCGAAAGCCTGAACGTGTCGGCATCGTCCATCGAGCACGTACATAAATACACTATCACGGCCTGGAGCGACGAGGACCAGATACGGAAGATTACCGCTCAGATAGAGAAGAAGGTAGACGTTATCAAAGCTAACTATTTCACTGATGACCAGCTGTTTATCCGTGAGACAGGACTCTATAAACTGTCCACCGAGAAAGTGCTGGAGAACCCCGCCATCTCGCGTACCATCCGCCGTCACGAAGCCAGCATCACCGAGGTGAACCCCACCTACGTCATTGTGATGAAGAACGGCAAAACGGAGGACATCCTATCACTCTACTATGCCCTCAACGAGTTCGACTGTGTGTTGCAGTACACCCGTTCGGGCCGTATTGCCGTCACCCGCGCCAAGCAGGAGCAGGTCAGCGAGTTCTTGGAAGAAAGGGAGCATCAGCATGGATAAAGTAGGATGTTACGAGTTTATGGCCGAGCCGTTCCACTGCGACTTCAATGGCCGCCTGTTCATGGGTCATCTGGGCAACCACATGCTCAATGCCGCCGACTTCCATTCCTCGGCCCGCGGTTTCGGCATGAAGTACCTGATGTCTATCAACCGCTCGTGGGTGCTCTCGCGACTGGCCATTGAGATGACGGAGATGCCACGGCAGTACACCCGCTTTCATGTCGAGACATGGGTGGAGAGTGCTATGCGATACTTCACCAGCCGCAACTTCGCCGTCGTCGGAACCGACGGACACGTCTATGGCTACGGCCGCTCCATCTGGGCTATGATTGACACGGAGAGCCGTCAGCCCACCGACATTTACGCCATTGACAACGGTGCCATAGAGCAGTGGATTGTCAAGGACAAGGAGTGCCCCATTGACAAGGGTGGCCGCGTAAAGATGTCGGACGATGCGCAACTCGTGCGCAGCATCGACACCTATTATAACGATGTCGACATCAACGGGCACATCAACTCGGTGAAGTACATTGAGCACGTGCTCGACCTGTGGCCCATGGAGTGGTACAGCGAGCACGCCATCCGTCGTATTGAGATAGCCTACGTGGCCGAGGCCCACGGTGGCGACCGCCTGAGTTTCTACCGCGAACAGACCGCCGACGGCGAGTATGCCATCCGTATAGTGCGCGGCGACGGCACGGAGTGCTGCCGCTGCAAGGTGTTGTTTGTGTAGTATGCGGAGGCTGCGGCTATTTCTCCTTTCCGTCATCCTGCTGCCGGTATATGCAGCTGCTCAGGAACAGCCGGAGGCGTTCACTTCCGACCTGTTTGGCGGGCTGACGGGTACTGACGTCCTGCCGCAGGGACGCCTGCAGTGGGAGACCTTCGCTCTGTACGAGCACAGCAGGATTTTTGGTGTTGAGGCCGATACATGGTGTCCCAACTCTTCCACGCTGCGCTACGGCATAGGTCGCCATACGGAGCTGAGCCTGTCGGCAGCAATGCTTCACACCACCGACGAAGGCACCAGCTTTACGGGCATAGCCGACCTGACCGTAGGCTTCAAGACCGCCCTTTTCGACGGCTGGAAGGCCGTTCCGGCCATCTCGATGCGAGGCATCCTTTATATCCCCGGAGGCGAGAACCACGCCTACCTGCCCGACAACTTCGGCTTCCAGTTCGACCTGATATTCCAGAACCGTCTGACCTCATGGTGCTCCCTGGGCTATCAGGGCACCATCATCTGGGACGACACGCCGCATCCCACCATCTTCTTCGGCGCCTACCTCGACTTCCTGTTGGCACGCAAACTCCTCCTGACCATAGAGCAGGACAACTATTATTACGGTCCCGACGAGGACGAGAAGTTGCAGGTGTGGGGTTCTGTCACGCTGAGCTACCAGCTATTGCCACGCTTGGAGTTAGGCCTTTGTTCCGACTTCAGCCTCCAGCACTATCGCGACTTTGCCAACATCATGGTGGGTGTGGCGTGGCAGCTGACCAAGAAGTATACCGCCTTTTTTAATCCCTTTGTAACCTTTTGATATTCAGTTCCGTAGAATTTTATGCCTGACGGCATCGAATTTTATGCCCCGCGGCACCAAAAAGTATCACCCGTTTTGGTAAATCGGCTAATCAAATTTGCTACCGCCAGCCATCAAATTCGCCACCGCCGCCAATAGAATTCGCCACCGCCGCTGATACTTTCCCATCGCGCCGCTGATACATTTCGATTGTGCCGCTGATGTTTCCTTGGTAACAAGAGCAGCGCCAACAGCACAAAATGAAAGGGCGAAGGGTTAATTTGACATAAAAAAGAAATAATATTTGGTTGTTTGATGACAAATAGTTAACTTTGCAGCCATAATTTATCAATTAACCCATAGTCGCGCCCTCGTGCAGGGTGGGAGTGAGGCCGCCAAAACGACTGTTCTCGTGAAGGACGGGCATGGCCCCGATGGATAAGTGTAACAATTAAAACCAACAATTAGCTATTATGGCAGAAATGAATTTTGGTGGCGTTATCGAGACAGTCGTCACCAGCAAGGAGTTCTCTTTGGAGAAAGCACGCGAAGTATTGAAGGATGAAGTCATCGCCGTCATCGGCTATGGCGTACAGGGACCCGGACAGGCCTGCAACCTGCGCGACAATGGCTTCAACGTCATCGTAGGCCAGCGTCAGGGCAAGACCTACGACAAGGCTGTTGCCGACGGCTGGGTGCCGGGCAAAACGCTGTTCAGCATTGAGGAGGCCGCCGAGAAGGGTACCATCCTGTGCATGCTCCTGAGTGACGCTGGTCAGATGCAGCAGTGGCCCACCATCAAGCAATATCTGAAGCCGGGCAAGACGCTGTACTACAGCCACGGCTTCGCCATTAACTGGAGCGACCGCACGGGCGTGGTGCCCCCGAAGGACGTCGACGTCATCATGGTGGCACCTAAGGGCAGCGGCACCAGCCTGCGTACCATGTTCTGCGAGGGTCGCGGACTGAACTGCTCGTATGCCGTCTATCAGGACGCTACGGGCAAGGCCAAGGAGAAGACGCTGGCCTTCGGCATCGGCATCGGTGCCGGTTACCTGTTCGAGACCACCTTCCAGCGCGAGGCCACCAGCGACCTGACGGGTGAGCGCGGTAGTCTGATGGGTGCTATCCAGGGCTTGCTGTTAGCACAGTACGAGGTGCTGCGCGAGAACGGCCACACGCCCTCTGAGGCCTTCAACGAGACCGTTGAGGAGCTGACGCAGAGCCTTGGCCCGCTCTTCGGTGCCAAGGGTATGGACTGGATGTACGCCAACTGCTCGACCACGGCTCAGCGCGGTGCACTGGACTGGGCTCCCCGCTTCCACGACGCCATCAAGCCCGTCATGGAGTGGCTGTACTACTCGGTGAAGACGGGTAATGAGGCTCAGATTACCATCGACGCCAACTCGAAGCCCGACTACCGTCAGGGGCTGGAGAAGGAGCTGGAGGCCATGCGCAACCAGGAGATGTGGCGTGCCGGCGAGACCGTGCGCAAGCTGCGTCCCGAGTATCAGGAAGACTAAGGCAGTTTATAGTTCATAGTTTATAGTTCATAGTTATAACTGTAAATGCAAGAGCTTGAAACCTTAACCCGCCTCGTGTGCAACGTTGCGCGCGAGGCGGGTTCATATATAAGAAAGGAACGCGAGGGCTTCTCGGCAGACAAGGTGGAGCGCAAGCATGCCCACGACTACGTGTCGTACGTAGACAAAGGGTCGGAACGGCAGATTGTCGAGGCCCTTCGGAGGTTGCTGCCCGAGGCGGGCTTCATCACGGAGGAGGGGCTGGCCACACATACCGACGAGCAGATGCTCTGGGTCGTCGACCCGTTGGATGGCACGACGAACTTCATCCACGGCTTTGCGCCCTATGCCGTCTCCATAGCTCTGATGCAGGGGCACCGCATTCTGGTGGGCGTGGTCTACGACGTCTGTGCCGACGAGTGCTTTTCAGCATGGCTGGGCGGCGGAGCCTACGTGAACGGACAGCCCATCCATGTGGGCTGCAGCGCCATCGGCGATGCCCTGCTCTGCTTGCAGCTGCCTTACAACAGCGATGCCTATAAGCCGGTCATACAGCACCTCATCAGCCGCTTCTACGGCAACGTGGGCAGCATCCGCATGATAGGGTCGGCGGCCATGGCACTGTGCTATGTGGCGGCAGGCAGGCTCGACGCCTACGCCGAACGTTACATTGGCCAGTGGGACTACATGGCGGGAGCGCTCATCGTCAGCGAGGCCGGCGGTCGTGTCACCGACTATGCCGGTGCTGACGACTTCACGCAGGGCGACTGCGTTGTGGCCACCAATGGGGTGGTGCACGCCGACCTGTTGGAGGCTGTCAAACGGACACTGCCTACTCCGTGAGTTTCATACGACGATGACATAATAATAGGGTTGCTGCTCCCGTTATAGAATAAAGTGAAAGAACACAACAGCGACGGCTACGACCACGTATTGAAATATACGGGGGTCTTTGGTGGCGTGCAGGGCTTGGTCATACTGATTGGTCTTGTGCGCAATAAGGTTATGGCCCTGCTGATTGGTGCCGGGGGCATGGGCTTGTCGTCGCTGCTGACGTCGGTGCAGACTTTCGCCTCACAGTGTACCAATCTGGGCATTGCCTTCGGAGCCGTACCCAGACTGTCGGAGCTCTACGAGCAGGGTGACAGCCAGCGGCTTGACCACTTCATTGCCGTGGTACGCCTGTGGTGCGCCTTAGCCGCCGTGGGCGGTCTGCTGTTCTGCGTGCTGCTGAGTCACTTCGTCGACCATGTGACCTTCAGCTGGGGCAACCATACGATGCACTACTCCGCACTGGGCCTGTCGGTAGCCATGCTGGCCGTGACGGGTGGCGAAACGGCCATCCTCAAGTCGACGCGCCGCTTAGGCGCGCTGGCACGCATACAGATTTATGCCGCCCTTTTCTCGGTGCTGGTGTCCATACCTTTCTACTATTTCTTAGGTCATTCGGGGGTGCTGCCCGTCATCGTGCTGATGGCGTTGGGCAGCATGGTGGCCACCGTCGCCTACTCCTACCGTTTCCACCCGCTCAGACTGCAGCTGAACCGCGAACTGTTGCGCGAGGGCAGCGGTATGGTGAAGCTGGGCGTGGCCTTTGTGGTGGCTGCCGCCGTGGGCAGTGCCGCCGAGGTGTTGGTGCGTGCCTTCCTGAACGTAGAGGGCGGACTGGACGTGGTGGGACTCTACAATGCGGGCTACATGATTACCGTCACCTACGGCGGCATGGTGTTCTCGGCCATGGAGAGCGACTACTTCCCCCGGCTGTCGGCCGTCAACCATGATGTGCTGAAGACCAACGAGACCGTCAACAAGCAGATGGAGGTGTCGCTGCTGCTGCTGTCGCCCATGCTGGTGGCTCTGCTCACGGCACTGCCCATACTCATTCCGCTGCTGTTCAGCGGCGAGTTCATGGCCATTGTCGGCATGACGCAGGTGGCTGTGCTGGCCCTCTACTTCAAGGTGCTGACGCTGCCCGTGGCCTACATCACGCTGGCCCGTGGCCGTTCGCTGGCGTTCCTGCTGTTGGAGTCGGCCTACTTCCTGGCGTTTGTGGCACTGATGGTGGTGGGCTACCGCTGCTGTGGCATCTACGGCACGGGACTGGCCATCGTAGCTGTGCACGTGGTGGACTACCTGATGATTAACGCCTTTGCCTACTGGCAGTACAGCTACCGGTGCACCACGTCGGTCGTGCGCTATGGCGCCGTGCAGCTGACGGTGGGCGTGGCGGCCTACTTGGTGTCGTGCGCCGCAGAAGGGTGGCTCTACTGGACGACAGAAGCCGCACTGACCATGGTCAGCACGGCTTATTCCGTCTATGTGTTGCGCCAGAAGACGCACCTGTGGGAAGCCCTGAGGCTTAAGGTTCAGAACCTGAAGTCGAACTCGGCGTCGAAGAAGTTGTAGTTGTGACTGGCCAGTGCGCGGTCGTTGACACGGGCGTACTCCAGATTGATTTGGAAATTCTTGTTGATGAAGTAGTTGGCACCAATCTCATACATCGTCTTGCTGGTGCCCCAGTCTTTCTGCGGGCGGTAAGTCTGGTAGCGCGCTTTGGCGTGCAGCTTTGACTTGACGACGGGCACGATGGCGGAGACATACCAGCCGTCGGCCTTGTCACCCTTGCTGAAGTCTACGGTGCGGCTGTCCACCTTGGTGGCTCCCCAGCCCTGGCTGTGCAGGTATTCAGCACGGATGGTCCACTGGTCGTTGTCGTACTCGGCAGACAGGGCGTAGCGGTTCTTGCTGATGCTGCCCTTATGCTCGTTGCCGTCGCCGTCGGTCCACGTCATGTTGCCGCGCGAACCCGTCCACCCGAAGGCACCGATGCGCACACCCTTGACGGGCATGAACCACAGGCCGCCGATGATGTCCTTGCGGTTGTCCTGGTCTTTCTGGTTGATGCCCTCACCGTTGTAGACACCCACCTGGTAGTGCAGCAGGTTGCGACCGGAGCTGTTCTTCAGGAAGTCGCCCTGCACCTGCACACCGATGTCGCGACCGCCACTGGCTTTCTCGCCCGAGCGGTCGCCGAAGCCTGACAGGCTGTTGATGACGTTGGCGTAGGAGTACCAGCCCTGCGTGATGGGGTTCATGGGGTTCTCGAAGGTAAAGGCGCGCTTGAACTCACCGACCTTGACTTTGAAGAAGTCGTACTTGCGCCACTCGGCGTAGAGGTCGACAAGCATCACCGTGGGGTTGCCAGGACCGGCATTCGACGAGCCCTGCATCTGCACGCGCCAGTCGAAGTCGCCGAACTTGCCGTCGAGCATGAGGCGCATGAGTCGGATGTTGAGACTGTTGTCCGACTTTCCGTCGGGGTTCTGTGCCTGATACTGCAGCATGCCGTAGCCTTGCAGTTTGATGTTCTTGACCCATTGCGGCACCTCGATGGTGCTTTTCTTCTGCTCCTGGGCAGTAGCGGAAAGCGTGGTGGCCATGAGCAGCAGGGCCGCCATCCATAATTTTTTCATCGTATGTTTGTTTATCGTTTGATTAGTAAAACTACATTCTCAACGTGCGGGGTGTGGGGGAACATGTCCACGGGTTGCACTTCAGCCACACGGTAGTCAGCATCCAGTGCCTGCAAGTCGCGGGCTTGGGTGGCAGGGTTGCAGCTGACGTAGACGATGCGCTGCGGACTTGTGCGGAGAATGGTCTTCACCACGTCGGGGTGCATGCCGGCACGGGGCGGGTCGGTGATGATGACGTCAGGGCGACCGTGACGGCTGATGAACTCGTCGGTGAGGATGTCCTTCATGTCGCCGGCATAGAACAGCGTGTTGTCGATATGGTTGAGCTGCGAGTTGACTTTGGCATCCTCGATGGCCTCGGGCACGTATTCAATGCCTATCACCTGTCGGGCCTGACGGGCCACGAAATTGGCTATGGTGCCGGTGCCGGTGTATAGGTCGTAGACCAAGGGGAGGTCTGAGTGCTGAGCGCCGGGTGTTGCGTGCTGAGTGCTGAAGGCGAAGTCGCGGGCTACGCTGTAGAGGTGGTAGGCCTGGTCGGTGTTAGTCTGGTAGAACGACTTGGGACCAACTTTGAAGCGCAGGTCTTCCATGGTCTCGATGATGTGATCGTTGCCGTGGAAGGTGAGTATCTGCTGGTCGCCGATGGTGTCGTTGCACTTCTGGTTGTCAAGATACATGAGCGAAGTAATCTGCGGGAAGCGGTCGGTCAGGTGCTGCAGCAGTCCGCGCGCCTGCTCCTGGCTCTCGGAGAGCGTGGCGTCAGAAGTACGGTCGAAGTGGAACTGGATGATGACCATCCACTCGCCGGTGTTGGAGTTGCGGATGATGACGTCGCGCAACAGGCCTACCTGCTGGCGCAGGTCGAAGAAGGTCAGCTGATGGCCGACGGCATAGTCCATCACCGCATGGCGTATCTCGTTGTGCAGGTCGTCCATCAGCCAGCAGTGGTCAATGGGCAGAATTTTGTCGAAAGCACCGGTAATGTGGAAGCCGATGGCGGGACGGTCCTTGAGGCTCTGGCTCTCGTCGTGGGGCAGACGGGCTATCTCGTCGTTGGTCAGGTAACGCTTGTTGGCACAGCCGAAGTCCAGCTTGTTGCGGTACTCCTGCGTCTTGACACTGCCCAGGATAGGACGGAACTCGGGAAGCTCCACCTTGCCGATGCGCGTCAGCTGGTCTTTCACCTGCTGCTGCTTCATGCGCAACTGTTCGGCGTAGGGCACCTGCTGCCACTTGCAGCCTCCGCACACACCGAAGTGCTGGCAGAAGGGCTCAATGCGTAAGGAACTGGGCTCAATAAGCCGTGCGATGTCGGCCTCCATGAAGGAGTGTTTCTTGCGGCGAACCTGCAGGTCGGCCACGTCGCCGGGTACTGCCCACGGCACAAAAACCACCATAGCGTTGTCAAGTCGGGCTATAGCCTTGCCTTCTGCGGCGTAGTCGGTAATTGTAACGCGTTCTAACAGAGGCAGTTGTTTCTTCTTTCTTGTCATAGTGCATGCAAAGGTAGTCAAAAATAAGTAGAAAGCAAAGAAAAGCTTTCAATTTCTTTCGATGGCATTGTCGAGGTAGAACTGGCGGGAGCGCACAAAATAGAGTGCTACACCGGTCAGGTTGACGGCAGCCACCGTCCAGAAGGCAGCGGTATAGCCAAAGTGTTCGGCTATGATGCCGCCCGCCAGAATGCCTAAGCCCATGCCCACATCCCACGAGATGAGGATGGTGCTGTTGGCCGTTCCGCGCTCGTTGTGGTGAGCCATGGAGATCATCATGTTCTGGAAGGCTGGCCACAGGTGGCCGTTGCCCAGACCGATGAGCAGGGCAGAGCCGTAGTAGCCGATGCTGTTGGGGAAAGCCACGAAGAGCGTGTAGCCGATGAGCGAGATGACCATGCCCTCGGAGGCATTGTGCGTCAGTCGGCCTTGCCGCAGGGCTTTGCCGCCTTGCAATCGCGAGAGCATGAGGCCTACGGCGCAGAGCATGAACCAGGTGCCTGTTCCGCCGGTGATGCCCATGACCTGTCGGCCATAGATGGCTAAGTAGTTGCTGAGCACACCGAAGCAGAAGCCGAAGAACACCATGTTGAAGCCTATGAGCCAGCCGCGCTTGAGGAAGAAACGGTCCATCGAGAGTGCCCGGCGGTTGTTCATGGTCTGTCGCGCCTCAATGGTGACGGTGCTGTTGACGATGAAACCGAAGGTGGCGATGAGCAGAGCCAGCCAGAAAAGCAGCTGGAAGCTGTGGGTCTGCGTGTAGATAGCAATGGCGAAGGAGGGCGAGGTGGCCATGGCCAGATTGTTGCTCAGCCCGTAGTAGCCGATGCCCTCATTGCGTCGCGAGGAGGGCAGCACGTCGATGGCCACCGTAGAGTTGGCCACCGTGGCTGCACCGAAGGGACCGCCGTGCAACGTTCGCACAATGGTGAAAAGCAGTAGTGACGACGCGGCCAGATAGCCGGCAAAGAAGACGGCGAACAGACCGAAGGCTATCAGCAGTACCTGCTTGCGGGGAAAGGAGTCGACGACGTAGCCGCTGAAGGGTCGGACGAGCAGGGCCGTAATGGTGTAGCCCGACAGCACCAGCCCTATCAGGTCCTTGGAGGCACCGAAGGTGTCATAGAGGTAAAGGGGCAGCAGGGGTGTCAGCAAATAAAAGGCGAAGAACAGCGAGAAGTTGGCTGTCATCACCTTGATATAGTTGCGGTTCCAAAGGCGTTCCATTCAGTATTGCCGTAATGCGGACAGCAGTTCGTTGTTCTCAGAACGTGTGCCGATGGTGATGCGCAGACAGTCCTTGCACAGTGTGATGCGGTTGCGGTTGCGCACAATGACCCCCTTGTCGACCAGATAGTTGTAGATGGCATTGGCATCGGTGACGCGGGCCAGGAAGAAGTTAGCGTCGGTCTTGAAAACCTGCTGGCAGATGGGCAGCTCGTTGAGAGCCTGTATCATGCGTGAGCGTTCGGCTAACAGGATTTTCACCCATTTGTCCACCTCGAATGGGTCTTTCAGGGCTTCAAGCGCCTGCTGCTGGGTGAGCATATTGACGTTATAAGGATACTTCACCTTATTATATATATGGATAATCTCCTTCGAGGCAAAGGCCATGCCTAAGCGAATGGCTGCCGACCCCCAGGCTTTCGACATGGTCTGCATGACGATGAGGTTGGGGTGTGCAGGCAGTTCGCGGCACAACGACGGCTGTTGGGAGAAGTCAATATAAGCCTCGTCGACGATGACGATGCCCTCAAAGCTCTCGATGACTTTCAGCATCTCGTCGCGCGAGAGTGAGTTGCCCGTAGGATTGTTGGGCGAACAAATCCAGATGAGCTTGGTGTGGACATCGCAGGCGGCCAGCAGACGGTCGGCGCTGAACTGGTAAGTTGACTCGTCGAGCAGCACTTCGCGGTACTCCACGTCATTAATGTCGGCACACACCTTATACATGCCGTAGGTAGGAGCTATGGCCACCACGTTGTCGCGCCCCGGTTGACAGAACACGCGGTAAGCCAGGTCGATGGCTTCGTCGCTGCCATTGCCGAGGAATATCATGTCGGCGGGTACACCCTTGACTTTCGACAGTGCTGCCTTCACCTCGCGTTGCAAGGGGTCGGGATAGCGGTTGTAGGGTGCGTTGTACGGATTCTCATTGGCATCCAAAAACACATGGGCTTCCTTGCCCGAATACTCGTCGCGGGCGGAAGAGTAGGGTGCCAGCTTCCAGATGTTGGGACGTACCAGCTGTTCTAAACTTATCATATTGCTCAACTCTCTATTCTCAACTCTCAATATTTAACTCTCGAAGTCTGACCGTCATGGCATTCTTATGCGCATCCAACTGTTCTGCTTCTGCCATGAGCTCGACAGCGTGTCCGATGTGCCTAATGCCTTCTTCGGTGAGATGCTGGAAAGTAATCTTGCGGCAGTAGGAATCCAGGTTGACGCCATTGTAGGCGGTGGCGTAGCCGTGAGTAGGCAAGGTGTGATTGGTGCCGCTGGCGTAGTCGCCGGCACTCTCGCAGGCATAGGGACCCAGAAACACGCTGCCTGCATTGACCACGCGTTCGGCCAGACGCTCATAGTCCCGGGTCTGGATGACCAGATGCTCAGGGGCGTAGCTGTTGGTAAGCTCCATCATCTCGTCGACAGAACTGACAAGCACGCTGCGGCTGCTCTCCAG
The DNA here is from genome assembly GCA_017458125.1 of Prevotella sp. Taxonomy (GTDB): domain Bacteria; phylum Bacteroidota; class Bacteroidia; order Bacteroidales; family Bacteroidaceae; genus Prevotella. The sequence continues at coordinate 26,319 of JAFTGB010000053.1, read as the reverse complement.
TGCTTGAGCTGCAATCTCCTTACGGGGCAACAGTTCCAACTGGCGTGCCACCTCTGACTGCACCTCGTCGAGCTTCTGCTTGGAGGTGGTGATGAAGAGCACTTGCGAGTCGACTCCATGTTCGGCTTGCGACAAGAGGTCGGCGGCCACAAACTCGGCATTGGCACTGTCGTCAGCCAGCACGCAGACCTCAGAGGGACCGGCAGGCATGTCTATTGCCACGCCGTCGAGGCTGACATGCTGCTTAGCTGCCATGACGTACTGATTGCCCGGACCGAATATCTTATAGACCTGCGGCACAGTCTCGGTACCGTAGGCCATGGCACCAATAGCCTGCACACCACCAATTTTATAGATGTTGCTGACACCGGCAATGCGTGCGGCCACCAGAATGGCAGGGTTGACCTTGCCTTCCTTGTTCGGCGGCGTGCAAAGCACAATCTGCTTGCAACCGGCTATCTTAGCCGGTGTAGCCAGCATCAGTACGGTGGAGAAAAGGGGGGCGGTGCCTCCGGGAATGTAAAGGCCCACGCGCTCAATGGCTACACTCTTCTGCCAGCAGGTGACACCTTCTTGCGTCTTGACCTTCTGACCGACAAAGCGCTGCGAAACATGGAATACCTTGATATTATGATGGGCAAGGATGATGGCATCGCGAAGCTCGTTGCTCACCAACTGTTCGGCTTCGTCCATCTCCTGCTCGGTGACAGCCAGATGGGACAGGGCAGCGTGGTCAAACTTCTGCTCATACTCCTTGACGGCCTCGTCGCCACGTTGCCTGACGTCAGCCAGCACTGCACTGACGGTTTCGTTCAGGCGGGTGAGGTCCAGTCGTGGCCGCTGTATGATTTCCGACCATTGCTCACGCCGTGGATAAGTGTATATTTCCATTAATGTTAAATGCTAAATGCGTAGCTCTAAATTTGTTACTCTTAATTCTTAACCTTAAAGAATCATCTTTTCAATGGGGGTTACCAGAATGCCTTGTGCACCCATCTCCTTCAGTTTGCCGATAATCTCCCAAAAGCGTTTCTGGTCAAGCACCGTATGTACGGAGCACCATTCGTCGTCGGCTAAGGGAATGATGGTGGGACTCTTCAGGCCAGGCAGCACATTGATGATTTCCTGCAGACGAGCCTTGGGGGCATTCATTCGCACGTATTTCTTATCCTCTGCATCTTTAACGGCCTTGAAGCGGAACAGCATCTCGTCCAGTGTGGCGCGTTTCTCGTCCGACAGTTGCTTGTTGCCAATGAGCAGAGCCTCGCTCTGCATCACCACTTCGACCTCACGGAGGTTATTGGATACCAGTGTGGAACCGCTGCTGACGATGTCAAAAATGCCGTCGGCCAGCCCTATGCCCGGACTGATTTCCACAGAACCTGTGATGACGTGGATGTCGCAGTCAACACCGCTCTTCTGCATGAAGGTGCGCAGAATATTAGGGTAGCTGGTGGCTATCTTCTTGCCGTTGAACCAGTTGACACCACGATACTCTATCTCTTTGGGAATGGCCAGCGACAGGCGGCACTTGGAAAAGCCCAGACGCGATATGATATCTGCCTCTTCGCCACGCTCCACAAACTCGTTTTCGCCCACCACACCGATATCGGCCACGCCGGAAGCTACCGACTGGGGAATATCGTCGTCGCGCAGGTAGAGCACTTCAAGTGGGAAGTTGGATGACTGGACAAGAAGGGTGCGCTTGGAGGCGCTAACCTTGATATCTGCTTCAGCAAGCAGGTTCATCGTGTCGTCAAAAAGACGGCCTTTTGACTGTACTGCAATTCTTAACATATCTTATAATATCTAATTTAGCCTGCAAAATTACGTATTTTCAGCGATATTTGCAAGAAAATGATTACTTTTGCACCCAAATTGCAGATAAATTGAAGAGAACTGGTATATATATTCAGCTTTTTGCCCTACTGATGCTTTTTGCCTGTACGCAGAAAAATCAGCAGGAACCGGTCATTACGCCGTGGGGCGAAATAGCTGACAGCATACCTCTTGACGACGATTTTGACTTGGACGACATCCAGCGTAACGGCGAACTCATAGCCCTTACGCTGACAGGCCCTGACACCTACTATGATTATCGTGGGCGGCATCTGGGTACCCAATACCTATTGTGCCAGCGGTTTGCCGACAAGTTGGGGGTGAGTCTGCGCATGGAGGTTTGCCGCGACTCGGCCGAAATGGTGATGCGGTTGGAGGATGGTGATGCCGACCTCATCTGTTACCCCATGACGAAGAAAGGGGTTGGCTGGGTGGTCGGCCCGGACAAAGAAGACCTGCAGGAGGAACTGGACCATTGGTATGAGCCTCGCCTTTTAGAGGAGGTGAAGAAAGAGGAGGAGTTTCTGCTGTCGGCCAAGAGTGTCAAGCGTCGTGTGTTCTCACCCATGCTCAACCGTGAAGGAGGGGTTATCTCGCATTATGACGGCTATTTCCAACATTATGCTTCCACCATACGCTGGGACTGGCGCCTGATGGCTGCCCAATGCTATCAGGAGTCTACCTTCGACCCACAGGCACGCTCCTGGGCTGGTGCCTGCGGACTGATGCAGATTATGCCTGGTACGGCTGACCATTTAGGACTGGCTCGTGCCGACATCTTCAATCCGGAGAAGAACATTGCCGCCGCTGCCAAATATCTGGGCGAGCTGGAACGTAACTTCTCTGACATCCGTGAACATTCGGAGCGCATCAAATTTGTGCTGGCGGCCTATAATGGCGGGCACTTCCACATACGCGATGCCATGGCCTTGGCTAAGAAGAACGGCAAGAACTCCCAGCGGTGGGGTGAGGTGGAGCCTTTTGTGCTTGGGCTCAGTCAGCCGCAATACTACAATGACCCTGTAGTGAAGAATGGCTATATGCGTGGCAGTGAGACGGTAGATTATGTCCGTAAGATTCACGAACGCTGGAATGGCTACCGCGGTGTGCGTACTGTACGCTCAACGTTTGCACCATCGGCTGTTCCGCAAAAGGCAAAGCATGAGCGCAAGAAGAAATACAAAATCAGTCAAGAATAAGGTTTTATTATGCGATATTTCATCTGGTTCAGTTATGACGGCACCCGCTATCATGGGTGGCAGATACAGCCTAATGGAGTGACTGTACAAAGCGAACTGCAACGCTGTCTGTCGTTGCTGTTGCGCGAGGAAGTGACTGTCACTGGCGCTGGACGCACCGATACCGGAGTGCATGCCCGCAGGATGGCTGCCCATTTTGATACCCAGCAGACTTTTGACCCTGCCGTACTGGTGCATAAGCTGAATGGACTGCTGCCCTATGACATTGGTGTCCAGAAGATTGAGGCGGTGGCTGCTGGCCAGCATGCCCGCTTTTCGGCAGTGTCGCGCACTTACCGCTACTATGTGCATACGCAAAAGAATCCTTTTCTGCGCCATTACTCCTTAGAGCTGCACTACAAACTTGATTATGCTCTGATGAACGAGGCTGGCCGCGTGCTGATGGAGTACGACGACTTCGGAGCTTTCTGCAAGGCGGGAAGCGATGTGAAGACCACCCTCTGCCATGTGACTCATGCCCAGTGGCACCAGACGGCACCCGACGCATGGTACTTTGAGATTACGGCCAACCGTTTCCTTCGCAACATGGTGCGGGCCGTAGTTGGTACACTCATTGAGGTGGGGCGTGGCCGTTTGTCTATAGAAGGTCTCCGCAAGGTCATTGAGGGTGGCCAGCGTACTCAAGCCGGGGAGTCGATGCCGGCCAAAGCTCTCTTCTTGGAAGATGTTTCGTATGAGTAGAGAATTGTAAATCGTAAATAGTAAATCGTAAATAGTAAAAATGTATTGGCTTATTCTGGCATTTCTCTCTGCTGCTCTGTTGGGATGCTATGACTCTTTCAAGAAGCAGGCTTTAAAGGATAATGCCGTCATTCCGGTGTTGTTTCTCAACACGCTGTTCTCTTCGCTGATATTTCTTCCATTCATTGTCTTGAGCAGCAATTCAAACGTCCTTGACGGTTCCATATTCCATGTAGCCTCGGGTGGATGGTATGCCCATAAGTATATTGTGCTGAAGTCGCTCATAGTGCTCTCCAGCTGGCTGTTGGGCTATTTCGGCATGAAACACCTGCCGCTGACCATAGTGGGACCTATCAACGCCACCCGTCCCGTCATGGTGCTGGTGGGCGCATTGCTGGTGTTTGGCGAGCGACTCAACGGATGGCAATGGTTAGGTGTACTGTTGGCAGTAGCCTCTTTTCTGCTGCTCAGCCAAAGTGGTAAAAAGGAAGGTATTGACTTTAAGCATAACCGCTGGATATGGATGATAGTAGCGTCGGCAGTCATGGGGGCCATCAGTGGTCTTTACGACAAATATCTGATGGCTCCAGTGTCAGATGGAGGCCTTGGCCTTGACCGCATGATGGTGCAGTCATGGTACAACATCTACCAGACCTTCATGATGCTGGCCATGCTGGTGCTGCTGTGGTGGCCCAAACACCATGAGACGACACCTTTCCGCTGGGTATGGTCCATCATCGGTGTCAGCGTCTTCCTTTCAACGGCCGACTTCATGTATTTTTATTCGCTGTCATTGCCTGATGCCATGATTTCCATCGTGTCCATGATCAGGCGTGGAAGCGTGGTGGTCAGCTTCCTGTTTGGTGCATTGTTCTTTCATGAGAAGAACCTCAAAGCCAAGGCTGTTGACTTGGCTTTAGTCCTATTAGGCATGATTTTCCTCGCTATCGGCTCCGCGTAAGATGATGCTGGTGGCACCAAGCGTGAACAGTGTGCCGTCGCCAATGATGCGTCGTTCACGCGGCGACAGTTCGACATTGTCCACAAAGGTACCCGTGTTGCTGTTGTTGTCGCTCAGCGTGTAACGCAATTGTCCGCGCTTGTCACGACAGACATTGATAGTGCAATGGTTGAGGTCGACACTGGGGTCTACAGTCTCAAAGGTGCAGTTGGCGGGATTTCCTTTCTGATAGCGTCCTATGATGTTGTCACCCATGCGAAGGGGGATGACCTGTTTGAAGTGGAACACATTCTCGATGACCACGATGGAGCCGCAGCCTTCAGCATTTTCATGCTCGTCAGGACGTTCTTCCTTCTGGGTGTTGCGCAGTTTCGACACGCCAATACGAATGCCGAACTCCTTGCCACAGTTGTCACATTGGAAAACCAACGACTGACCAGCCGAGTATTTCGACTCGTCAAACGTGATATAGTTGTCGCACTTGGGGCATCTTACACGCTTCATCTATGTTCAGATTGATTTCTTCTTATAAACCCAGGCCTCGGCAAACTCTTCCTGGTCGCTCATCTTCCTGAGCTGGATGTGGGCTTCCGACTCCGTTTGGAAAGCACCATAGACAACCCGCACAATCTTGTTGTTGACATACACCTCAGCCTCCTGATAGCCACGCTTATGCAGGCTTTCTACATAGTCTTCGGCATTGCTCATTTTAACCTGGCTTGCCAGCACAATGCAATAGGGTGCTGCTGGTTTCTCAATGGGCTTAGCGAGGGCTGTGTCGGGCTTCTCAGTCACTGCAGCCGTCTCCTTTACCTTGGTGGAGGTGGTGTCTTTCACCAGTGGCTTGGCAGGAACGGCATTGGTGTCCTTAGGCATCAGGCGGCTTACCAGATTGCCTTGCAACTGGCTCATAGTGCGTGTGTTCAAGTCGCTGTTGGCTACGGGTGTAGCCATGAGGAAGAATGCGATAACGGCAGCAGCCACGGCAACAGTATTACGAATCCACGACACTTTGATGGAGATGGCACGCTCGTCGGCATCCGTCTCGTCGCCGGTGAACTCCAACAGTGCCGGTGCCGTTTCTGCCTGCTCTTTGGCTGCTGATACCAGCGGCTTCTGCTCTCTGCCCGCCATCTTGCTGAAAGTAAAAGTGCTCAAGCCATAAAGCTCGGGTGACAGCACGCCGGCTTCACAAGGTTCAAAGAGATAGCTTCCTTCGCTGTTGACGGTCAGCGTGCCGATGTCACTTAGCGTGTAGCTGCCCTCCGTCTGTAAGGTGTCTTTGAGTTCTGCCACCTCGCTTTCCACTCGGCGCAGAGCTTCAGGATAGCTGATGTCATAGGCCGTGGCGTATGACTGCACAAGCAATGAGTCGTTGATGCGCAATTGCGGATTGAACCCCAACATTCTGAGCGGTGGCAGGAACGTGCTGTCATCCTCACTGAAGCAGGCACTAACCTGGTGAGTGACAAATCCACCGAAATCAGGAACAATGACACAATCATTGTCTAACAGCAGTATCTCAATATGACGTTGCAATTCAATCACGAGTGCAAAATTACGATTTTTTTGCGAAACAGGCAAGCCTATGACAAAAAAAAATTGTATCTTTGCACCCATTAAATGATAAAATAAACGACAATGGAATATAAGAAAACTTCTATTGAAGGAGTGTATGTTATTGAGCCTCGTGTTTTTAATGACACTCGTGGCTATTTCTTTGAAGCGTGGAAGAAGGATGACTTTCAGGCTCACATCGGCTCTGTGGACTTTATTCAGGACAATGAGTCAAAATCCAGCTTTGGCGTACTGCGCGGGTTACACTATCAGAAGGGCGAATACTCACAGGCCAAACTGGTGCGTGTCATTCGTGGTCGTGTGCTCGACGTGGCCGTCGACTTGCGCCGTTCGTCTGCTACCTTCGGTCAGCATGTCATGGTGGAGTTGAGTGACGAGAACAAACGCCAGTTCTTTATTCCGCGCGGTTTTGCTCACGGTTTCCTGGTGCTGTCGGACGAAGCGGTATTTACCTATAAGGTGGATAACGTGTATGCCCCTCAGGCTGAAGCCGGAGTGCGGTGGAACGACCCTGCATTGGGTATCGAATGGCCCATCGACCCGGAAAAGGTGCTGACCAGCGACAAAGACCTGCGGCAGCCCCTGCTGAAGGATGCCGAACTTTTTGACTAAACAGGAGGGGTTCGGCAACGCCGCCCTCACCAGTTATTCATTACTCATATATATAAATAAGGTATAATAGATGAATATAGCTATTGTAGGAACAGGATACGTAGGATTGGTTTCCGGTACCTGCTTTGCTGACACGGGAGCCAACGTAGTTTGTGTAGACACGGATGCGACAAAGATTGAACGCCTGAAAAACGGACAGATACCCATCTACGAGCCAGGCCTTGACGAACTGGTAACCAAGAATGTGAAGGCTGGACGACTGAAGTTCACCACTGACTTGGCCGCAGTGCTCGACGATGTTCAGATTGTGTTCTCTGCCGTGGGCACGCCACCTGACGAAGACGGTTCGGCAGACTTGCGCTACGTGCTGCAAGTAGCCCGCACCATAGGACAACATTTGACCAAATATGTAGTGGTGGTCACCAAGTCGACAGTTCCTGTAGGTACCGCACGCAAGGTGCGTCAGACCATCGAAGAAGAGTTGGCCAAGCGCGGTTTGCAGGATTTGGAGTTTGACGTGGCCAGCAATCCTGAATTTCTCAAGGAAGGCAATGCCATCAAAGATTTCATGTCGCCCGACCGAGTGGTAGTGGGTGTGGAGAGCGAGCATGCCAAGAAGGTGCTCACTAAGCTCTACAAGCCGTTCCTCATCAATAATTTCCGGGTCATCTTCATGGACATTCCCTCTGCCGAGATGACCAAGTATGCCGCCAACTCCATGCTGGCCACCCGCATCTCGTTTATGAACGACATTGCCAACCTGTGCGAACTGGTGGGAGCCGATGTCAACATGGTGCGTGCAGGCATTGGCAGCGACACGCGCATAGGACGCAAGTTCCTCTATGCCGGTTGCGGCTACGGCGGTTCGTGCTTCCCAAAAGATGTGAAGGCCCTCATCCGTACTGCCGACCAGAACGGCTATTCCATGGAGGTGCTGAAGGCTGTAGAGCGTGTCAACGAGCGTCAGAAGAGCATCCTGTTCAAGAAACTGGTCAAGTGTTTTGGCAGCGAGGAGGCGTTGCGTGGCAAGACTATTGCCCTCTGGGGATTGTCCTTCAAGCCAGAGACCGACGACATGCGTGAGTCCACATCCCTGGTCATGATCAGCCGCCTGCTGGAGGCAGGTTGTCAAGTACGTGCCTACGACCCGGTGGCCATGGACGAGTGCCGTCGCCGTTTGGGCGATGTCGTCACCTACTGTAACGACATGTATGACGCCGTTCTGGACGCTGATGCCCTGTTGCTGCTCACCGAGTGGAAGGAGTTCCGTCTGCCCACATGGGCTGTTATCCACAAGGCCATGCGTCATGCGCTGGTCATTGACGGCCGCAACATCTTCGACGAGGAAGACCTGTTGGAGGCAGGGTTTGAGTACCACTGTATAGGAAAGTAAATGAACAGATACAAAAGTATATTAGTCTTAGCGGCTGTCCTCCTTCTGACAGCATGTGGGGGGCAGCAGAAACCCGCCGAAGAGCAGGCAGAGAGCCGGTCGGCGAAGCAACTGCTTCAAGGCGTGTGGATGGAGGAAGAGAGCGAGACGGTGGTCTTCCGCATGAAGGGCGACACCGTCTACTATGCTGACTCCACCTCGGTTCCCGCCTATTTCAAGGTGGTTGGCGACACGCTGTGCGTGGGTTCTTCCGTGCGCTACTTCATTGAGAAGCACACGGAACATGTGCTGTGGTTCAGAAATCAGGCAGGCGAGACCATGAAGTTCGTCAAAAGTCCCGAGACGGCTGTCGATTCAGTAGACCGCCAGCTGCCGGCCCAGCCTGCCATCCTTACCCTTAACGAAGTGCTCAAGCGCGACACCGTGTTGTTCTGGAACGACAAGCGTTATCATCTTTACGTTGCCATTAATCCCACCAAGTACAAGGTGACCCACCACGCCGTGAACGAGGACGGACTGGATGTTGAGAACGTCTACTACGACAACATCATCCATCTGAGCATCTACCAGGGTACGTCACAACTTTTCTCGCGCGACTTCAACAAGCAGTTCTACGCAGGCAAGGTGCCTGCCGACTTCCTCACGCATGCCATTCTCAACGACATGCAATTTGGCAAGATAGACGCCCAGGGGTTTCATCTCAACGCCTCGCTATGCGTGCCTGATGACGCATCCTGCTATCTCTTAGAGACCATCGTGGGTTACGACCGTAAAGTAACGACCAAACTGTTGGAATATTGAAAGTTACTCTTCTGCAGACCGACATTAGCTGGGCGCACCCTGACCACAACATCAGCAGGGCTGAGCGCATGCTCTCCGGCGTTTCCGACAGCGACCTCTATATCCTGCCCGAGATGTGGAGCACGGGCTTTGCCACCGAACCGCAAGGCATTGCCGCACCTGAAGAAAGTAACGCCGCTTTGCAGTGGATGCAGCAGACAGCCCGCGACCGCCATTGCGCCGTATGCGGTAGTTTGGCCGTGCAGTGTGCCGACGGTACCTTTCGCAACCGTTTCTATTTTGCTGACGGTGTGAGCGGCAGCTTGACATGGTACGACAAACATCACCTTTTTACCCATGGTCACGAAGACCGTTTCTACACCCCCGGCCAACAACAGGTAGTGGTCAGCTACGGCGGCTTCCGTATGTTGCTGCTCACCTGCTACGACCTGCGTTTCCCCGTGTGGAGCCGTTATGCTGAAGGCCACGAGTACGACGCCATTGTGGTGGTGGCCAACTGGCCCGACACCCGTCAGGCTGCCTGGCAGGTGCTCACCCGTGCCCGTGCCGTGGAGAACCAGTGCTATCTGGTAGGCTGTAACCGCGTAGGCGACGACCAGTATAGTCACTACCGTGGTTGCTCATGCGTCATTGACTGCTACGGCAAATGCCTTGGACAGTGCCACGCCGACTGCGAACAGACGCTGACGGCCAGTCTGGACCTTCAGGAACTGCAGCGCCGTCGCGGCAAGTTCCGTGTCCTTAACGACCGTGACGATTTCGGCCTTATTCTTTAATATTGCTTAAAATCTTTCTCTGTTTCGCAAATTTTCCTTACCTTTGTACGGTTTTTGTATACGTCAAAAATGCGTCAGCGGGCTTAAAAAGTGCCTTAAACGTGAAATCGCCCTTTTCAGGGCTAATGTCGGGCAACAAGAACGTGAACGCAAAATAGTAAATAATAAAATCGAAAATAAATAGTAAATCGTAAATAGTAAAATCGTAAATAATAAAGATGGATCAGACTTACGACAACGACAGAATCATTAAAATCAACATTGAGGAGGAAATGAAATCCTCCTACATCGACTACTCCATGTCGGTTATCGTGGCCCGCGCCTTGCCTGATGTGCGTGACGGCTTCAAGCCCGTGCACCGCCGTATCCTTTACGGTATGATGGGCATCAATAACGTCTCCACCCAACCTTATAAGAAATGTGCCCGCGTCGTCGGTGAGGTGCTTGGTAAGTATCACCCCCACGGCGACTCATCGGTCTACGGCGCACTGGTGCGCATGGCTCAGGAGTGGAACATGCGCTACACGCTGGTGGACGGTCAGGGTAACTTCGGCTCCGTCGACGGCGACTCCCCCGCAGCCATGCGTTACACGGAGTGCCGCCTGTCGAAGATGGGTGAGCACATCATGGACGACTTAGAGAAGGATACCGTCGACATGGTCAACAACTTTGACGACTCGTTGCAGGAACCCAGCGTCATGCCCACCAAAATTCCTAATCTGCTGGTGAACGGCGGAAACGGTATTGCCGTAGGTATGGCCACCAATATGCCTACCCACAACCTGGGCGAGGTTATTGACGGTTGCTGTGCCTACATCGACAACCCCGACATCGACACCGACGGGCTCATGCAGTTCATTCCCGGTCCCGACTTCCCCACAGGAGCCTACATCTACGGCTTGCAGGGCGTACGCGATGCCTACGAGACGGGACGTGGACGTATTGTGATGCGTGCCAAGGCCGAGATAGAGACCACCGAGACGCATGACAAGATAGTAGTGACCGAGATACCCTACGGTGTCAACAAGGCCGACTTGGTGAAGTATATTGCCGACCTGGCTAACGAGCACAAGATTGAGGGTGTGGCTAACGTCAACGACGAGTCGGGCCGTCAGGGCATGCGCATCGTCGTCGACTGCAAGCGCGACGCCAATGCCAACGTGTTGCTGAATAAACTGTTCAAGATGACTGCCTTGCAGTCGTCGTTCTCTGTCAACAACATTGCGCTGGTGAAGGGCCGTCCCCGTCTGCTGACGCTCAAGGAGTGTGTCAAATACTTCGTTGAGCATCGCCACGACGTCACCATCCGCCGTACCAAGTACGACCTGCGCAAGGCTCAGGAACGTGCCCATATCTTAGAGGGATTGATTATCGCCGTCAACAATATCGACGAGGTGGTCCACATCATCCGCAACTCGAAGACCCCGAGCGACGCCCAGCGCAACTTGGAGCAGCGCTTCAATCTGGACGAGCTGCAGTCGAAGGCCATCGTCGACATGCGCCTGTCGCAGCTCACCGGCTTGCGTGTCGACCAGCTGCATCAGGAGTACGACGACCTGATGAAGCTCATTGCCGACTTGGAGGAAATCCTTAACAACCCCGAGCGTTGCAAGGAGGTTATGAAGCAGGAGCTGCAGGAAGTCAAGGAGAAGTACGGCGACGAGCGCCGCACCGAGATTATCCCCTTCGACCACGAGTTCAATGCCGAGGACTTCTATCCCGACGACCCCGTAGTCATCACCATTTCGCACATGGGCTACATCAAGCGCACCAAGCTCGACGAGTTCCACGAACAGGGCAGGGGAGGCGTCGGTGCCAAGGCTGCCCGCCACCGCGACAACGACTTCACAGAGTACATCTATCCCGCCACCATGCACAACACGCTGCTCTTCTTCACCCAGAAGGGTCGCTGCTACTGGCAGAAGTGCTACGAGATTCCCGAAGGTGACAAGAACTCGAAGGGCCGTGCTATACAGAACATGCTCAACATTGAGCCTGACGACGCCATCAACGCCGTGCTGCGCATCAAGAACTTCAACGACGAGGAGTTCCTCAAGTCGCACTACGTCGTGTTTGCCACCAAGAAGGGCATTATCAAGAAGACTTGTCTCGACGCCTTCAAGAACGTCCGTGCCGCCGGCATCCGCGCCATCAACTTCAAGGAAGAGGACGACGAGGTGGTAGGCGTACGCCTGACCAACGGCCACAACGAACTGCTGTTGGCCAACCGCAACGGCCGTGCCGTTCGTTTCGACGAGAGCGAGATACGCGACATGGGTCGTACCGCTGCCGGTAACATCGGCATGCGACTCGACGGTGGCGACGACGAGGTGGTAGGCATGGTGTGCGTCAACGACCCGCAGACGGAGACCATCATGGTCGTGTCGGAAAACGGCTATGGCAAGCGCTCCGAGGTAGAGGACTACCGTAAGACCGCCCGTGGCGCCAAGGGTGTGAAGACGCTCAACGTGACTGAGAAGACCGGTCGCCTAGTAGCCATCAAGGTGGTGACTGACGAGAACGACCTCATGATTATCAACAAGTCCGGCGTGCTCATCCGCCTGAAGTGTGCTGACGTCCGCGTTGCCGGCCGTGCCACACAGGGCGTGCGGCTCATCAACCTGACGAAGAAGAACGACACCATCGCCTCGGTATGCAAGGTCATGTCGAGCCAAGACGAAGATGTCGAGTATTCTGAGGATGTCGAGAACCCCGAGACGCCTGAGACCGACGCTCCCGTCATCGACGTGCAGTAGCAGAAAGAGAACAACTAAATAGTAAATGTTTAACCAATAGAAAAGACTTATGAAAAAATTAGTGATGATGGCAATGATGCTCGCAGCAGGAGCTACGGCCTTTGCCGGTGACAGTGACGCCCTGAAGGCCGTGATGAAGTCTAAAAGCTATGCCGAGGCAGAACAGCTGCTGAAGGCTAACCTGGAACAGATGGCCGACAATGCCGAGAAGGCCAAGGCCTACAACAAACTCGTCGACCTGGCCATGGATCAGGTGCAGAAGGAGACGGGTACCATCGCCGAGAATCAGCTCGCCGTTCAGATGGGTACGCCCGACAAGGCTAAACCCTACGACACCCTGTCGCTTGCCGACGGCATCTGCAACGCTATTGCCGCTGCTTTGGAGTGCGACAAGTACGACCAGCTGCCCAATGCCAAGGGTAAGATTAATCCTAAGTACAACGAGAAGAATGCCCAGCGCATCTGGGCCGTGCGTCCCAACCTGGTCAACATCGGACAGGCCGAAGCCCAGAAGGGGCACGACGCCGGTGTGCTGAAATACTGGGGCACCTTCGTCGACGCTGCCGAGAACCCCTTCTTCGCCGCCATGGACAAGAATGCCGAGAAGGAGTACATCGGACAGGTGGCTTTCTTTGCCGGACGCTATGCTTTCCAGGCTCAGCAGGTGGAGCGCGCCAACAAGTATTTCGAGGTGGCCAAGCGCGACCCGCAGCAGAAGGCCGACGCCATCAACTTCCAGCTCTACGCCATGCGTTCGATGCTGAAGACCAAGGAGGACTCGTTAGGCTACATCAACCAGCTGAAGCAGATGTACGAGCAGGAGCCTGAGAACGACGTCGTGCTCGACGGTCTGAACTCCATGTACGAGGGTCTGAAGGACAAGGCTGCCCAGACCGCCCTGCTGGACAACCATCTGGCTAAGTATCCCAACTCGTTCACCGCACTGGCCAACAAGGGTCTGATGGCTGTCAACGACAACAATGCCGAGGAGGGTGCCAAATGGCTGCGCAAGGCCAGCGAGGCCAAACCCGACAACGCTATCGTGTGGACGTACTTAGGTGCCTGCCTCAGCGTGCTCGGTGCCAACGCTACCGACAATGCACAGGGTCAGAAGTATTACGACGAGGCCATCGCCGCCTTCGACAAGGCTAAGGAGCTCGACCCCACCAAGGCGCAGGCTAACTGGGGTTACAACCGCTATCAGGCCTACTACGGCCGCTACGGTGCCGACGACCCCAAGACCAAGGCTGCTGAAGCCGACATGAAGTAAAAAAGGTCAGGAAAACAGCATCCCGTTCACCGCAAGAAAGGTGGACGGGATTTTTTGTCGCAAAAAACAGCCAGAAGGTTTTTACATGTTTTTTCGTCAGAGCATTGCTGTTTTGACACTGTGGAGATACGCATTATTTTGCGTATCTTCCAAACTTTTTGCAGATTTCCGTCTGATAGCCACTCCACTGGTGTACCCAGACCTGTCTTCCTACAATCTCAATCTGTTTCATGCGTCAGTCCTTACCTTTATTTATAGGGTACTCCATCATCAGATTCTCTACCAATGGCACATACCACGTCTTCACCTCTTCTGTCGTCGGAGTATGGGCACCGGGGAAATGGAATGAGCGGTTGTAGTGCTCCAGAAACAACGGCTCAAACCTCGCCAATGTGTCCTGTTCACCGAAGATTCCCCATACCTTATCTTTATAATAAGGGTTGCAGCAGTCGAACTGGTGAGCCTCCATCTCGGCAAACTCGGCAATCAGCGGCTCGTCGATTATGAACTCCTGCCTGCCATCAGACCGCTTCGACTTATATTCGTGCCGTCCAATCCGCGCGCTCAGAAAGTCCGTCATGCGGAAATGCGGATTGCCCAATAAGGCAGGAATCCCGACAACTGGAGCTACCATCTGCGCATAGAACGAACCACAGCTATTGCCCACCAATACATCAGGCCGTTCGCGGTCAATAACATCACGAATCAGTGCCAAAGCTTCCTTCGGATGCGTAGTCAGGTCTGGCGAAATGACCTCAGCACTTCCCTCAAAAGCCTCCCTCAGTGCCAACGCTGGCTGGCACTGTCCGCTGGCAAAGAATCCGTGCAGGAACAGTATCTTGACCTTCGGTCGAGCTTCCTCCCGCTCAGCAGAGTCGATGCAAGCATCACTCTGCCCTCGCTTAATCGGAACCTTCTTCATAAACTTTCCTAATAATCGGTGCAAAATTAGCCATAATTCAGCGATTATCGCTAATTTTGCAGATACATTTAAGCACTTTTAGAAGATTACTAAACAAATACGATTATGAACATTCTGATTTTACAGGCTTCTCCGAGAGCCAACGGAAACACCGCTTGGATGGCGGAAGAGTACAAGAACGCTGCCGAGGCAGCAGGTCACAAGGTGACGCTGGTCAACGTGTCGCGCAAGAAGATTGCAGGCTGTCTGGCTTGCGAGTATTGTCACAACAAGGGCAATGGCGCCTGCATCCAGAAGGACGACATGCAGGAGCTGTACCCGCTGATGGCCGAGGCCGAGGTGCTGGTACTGGCTGCACCTATCTATTACTTCACGCTCTGCGCACAGATTCAGGCTCCCATCCAGCGCATGTACTGCGTCAATGCTCCCACCAAGGTGAAGAAGATGGCCCTGCTGATGTCCTCTTATTCGCCTGGTGTTTATTCCGGCGCAACGGCTGAGTACCACGACATCCGCAACTACTGGCACGCTGAGGACTCTGGCATCGTCACGGCAAAGATTGACGAGCAGAAGACCGACGAGACCAAGGCTAAGATACAGGCTATTGTCAACAATCTGTAAATGAAGGTCCGCATCACCGCCATCCGCCAGACGGAATATCCCGACCTGATGGCAAAGTACGAGAACCCTATCGAGCATACTTGCGACGTCACGGAGGGCCAGCAATGGATCTCCGTTGACGGCAGGCAGCCCGAGGGTATGTGTTCTGCAGCATGGTACTCCATGCGGGAGTTCGTGGAGTCATTGGCCAGAGGCGAGGGCAACTTCTACGACGGCTGGATGAAGAACCCGATGAGCGCAATGATTAGTTGCAACGACGGTTTCCGTCCCTTCAGTTTCTATATTGAGGCAATCGATGATTAGCATCTATCAGTAAACAACGATTATTCATAAACAATAAAAGACAAGCAGTTATGATACTTACAACTACACAACAGATTGAGGGTCACACTATCCGCGAGTACAAGGGTGTGGTGACAGGCGAAACGATTATCGGAGCAAACTTCGTAAAGGACTTCTTCGCAGGCATCCGCGACATCGTAGGCGGACGCTCCAGCAGTTACGAAAAGGTGCTGCGCGAGGCTAAGGACACTTCGATGAAGGAGATGATGGAGCGTGCACAGGCTATAGGAGCCAACGCCATCGTGGGCATTGACATCGACTACGAGACCATAGGCGAGACTAATTCTATGTTGATGGTAGCCACCAGTGGAACAGCGGTTGTCATATAAGACAGAATAATTTCCAGCAAATAAATAATGATTGATAAAAATCATTAAAAGAAATGACGATAGCAGAATTGACAAAACGGACAGGTTACTACTTTAACCTGATGCATGACAAGGAAGACGAGCGCGAGATTGTCGAGCAGATAAGCAGCGGAGTAAGTTTTCGCGGTGCCCAGCTTTGGGTGCTCATTTTCGCTATATTCATCGCCTCATTGGGTCTTAACGTCAATTCCACGGCAGTCATCATCGGTGCCATGCTTATCTCACCGCTGATGGGACCCATCATCGGCATGGGACTGGCTGTGGGTACCAACGACCTCGACCTGCTCAGACGGGCGGCAAAGAATTTCGGTGTTGCTACACTGATCAGCGTACTGACAGCCACGGTCTATTTCCTGATTACCCCGCTTGGCGAGGCACAGTCGGAACTGCTGGCCCGCACGTCGCCCACCCTCTACGACGTGCTCATCGCCTTCTGTGGCGGTGCGGCGGGCATCATCGCCCTCTGCACACGAGGCAAGGGCAATGTCATCCCCGGCGTAGCCATTGCCACCGCCCTGATGCCTCCGCTCTGCACGGCAGGGTTCGGACTGGCTACAGGGCACCTGATGTATTTCCTCGGAGCCTTCTACCTATTCTTCATCAACACCGTATTCATTGCCTTGGCGACATATTGTGGCGTGCGGCTGATGCACTTTCACCGCCGTGAGTTCCTGTCGCCCGAAAAGGCACGGAAGGCTCACCGCTACCTGATGATAATCATCGTGCTGACCATGCTGCCTGCTGCCTATATGACCGTTCGCATCGTGCAGCAGCATGTCTTCGACAGCAACGTGAGGCACTTCATCAAGGCGGAACTGAGCCAGCGCGGCACACAGATTATCTCTGACAACATCGACAATGACAGTCTGAAACTGCGCATTGTGGCTGTGGGGCGTGAGATTACCGAAGCGAAGCGCTTGGAGGCAGAACGCCACATGGCCGGGTACGGCTTGGAGGGCTACCGGTTGCGTATCATTCAGGGAACGCAGAGCGACAGCCTGCTGACGCTCAACGAACAGCTAAGCCATCTCAACACCAGCTACGAACAGGAACGCCGACAGCAGGCAGGCCTCTCTGCCGAAAACGCACTGCTCAGCGAGCAACTTTCCCGATATACGAGGATAGACCAGCTCGCCGCCGACCTCCGTCCAGAGATGGCCACGCTCTTCCCTCAGGTCAGTCATTTCAGCCTCTCGCACGTGAAAGAGTTCAGCCGTGACTCTGCCGCCACCTGCTCCTACGTGGCAGCCATCATCCGGTGTTCAGAAGGCAGCAAACTCTCAAAAGTAGATGCACAGAAGCTGAACGACTGGCTACAGAAGCGCATCAAAGCCGACAGCCTGGTTATTGTCAACAAGGATTAAGAGTATGGATTGATAGATTCCATATCTAACGAACAGGAAATAATCGTAAGTACGCAAATGATAAAGGATATTGTATTAGTCGGAATAGGTAGTGGTATAGGCGGCATCTGCCGCTATCTTATATCACTTCTCATAGGGCAGACGTATGGTGGTTTCCCGTGGGGGACATTTGCAGTAAACATTGTTGGTTGCCTGTTGATAGGCATCCTATGGGGCCTGACAAGTCGTTTCCAGAACCTTTCCCCGGTGTTCTCCCTGCTACTCATGGTCGGTTTCTGTGGCGGTTTCACCACCTTCTCCACATTCTCAAAAGAGGGACTGGCGATGCTACAAACCAATAATTACATGCTTTTCACGTTATATACATTAGGGAACGTGGCATTGGGAATTATAGCAGTGGCATTAGGATATATAACAGCCAAGTGAATCCGTTATTGATAAAATCATGTCGAACGACACTAAGAATATATTGCAAAAATGGTAACGAGAAAGGATATAGCAGCGGAGAAGAAACGATGCAATAGTCATAACTGTGCGCAAGCCGTTCTGCACACATACGCTGACATAGCAGGTATCAGTGAAGAAGAAGCCATGAACATTGCCGGAGCCTTTGGCGGCGGCATGGGCAACATGGAAGGTACGTGTGGCGCACTTGTTGGTGCAGGTCTTGTATTGGGACTGGCTAACAAGGACAAGGTGAAGTCGATGAAGCAGATGCGCCAAATTATGACCAAGTTTCAAGAGCGCAATGGTGCTACCCAGTGCAAATTGCTAAAGGGCGTGGGTACAAAAGTCGTCTTACGAGCATGTCCTGACTGCGTAGCCGATGCAGCAGAATTTTTGGAAGAAGAATTAGATCAGTTGAATCAAAATAAATAGAGCGATGAAACAGAATCAGAAAATCGCCATTCCAACCAACGAGGGAATGTTGTGGCCGCATTTCGGCAAGGCTCCACAAGTAACGATCGTAACCGTCGAGGACGGACAAATCAAGGAGTCCGTCATCAAGCAGTCGCCAGAGCATGAGCATGGAGCCATGCCCCGCTTCCTCGCTGCCGAGGGTTGTACGGATGTACTTTGCGGAGGATTAGGTCAGGGAGCAGTACAGATGCTCGCCCAACTGGGTATCGAAGTCCATGCCGGAGCACCAGCCCTGCCAGTAGAACAAGTGCTGGCCATGTATCTCGATGACACCATTGAATACGGTGACGGCAGTTGCCATCACGACGGTTGCGGAGGTCATCACCACCATCATGAGTGATATGAGGAAAATATGAAGTGGACTGTTCTGGTAGATAACCGCACGAACGACCCTGTATTGGAAACCGAGCACGGGCTATCAATACTCTTAGAAACCGACCATCATCGTATCTTGCTCGATACGGGAGCCAGCGACATGCTGATTCGCAATGCGGAACGGTTGGGGATAGACCTCAGCACGGTGGACTATGTGTTCATCTCACACGGACACAGTGACCATGCAGGAGGTTTGAAGCACTTCATGGCTGTCAATGAGACGGCCAAAGTCATAGCCTCTCCAAATGCCGTCAGCGGGAAATTCTTTTCCAAGCGCCGTTATCTTCACAGCATCACCACTGAGTGGCCAGAGATACTTGCCGAAAGGCTGCTGACTGTTGAACACAGCGGAAGGATATCAGATGACCTGTATGTCATTGCCCACATCCCGCAGGTGCATCCGATGCCGAAGGGTAATCAGCACCTCTTTGTTCAGAATGCTGATGGAGCATATATCCAAGACGATTTCCGTCATGAGCTGGCCCTCTATACTGACGGCTTGTTGTTTACAGGCTGTGCCCACAGCGGACTGGAAAACATCCTTGCTGCCACCCCTTTTTCCGTGAACGAGGTCGTAGGTGGCTTCCATCTGCTCGACGGGCATGAGTCGGAGGATGAACTCCGTGAACTCGCCTACAGGCTGACGGACTCCTATCCGCATACGCACTTCCATACCAGCCACTGCACGGGTGATGCCGTGTTTGCCACGCTGAGGGATGTCATGGGTGAACGGCTTCAGGCCTTCTCATGCGGGACAACAATTGAGATTTGAATATGAACGACGAACTTGACAACATGCTGAGCACTATTCGGCAGAAAGATGCATCTGTGCTTTGCCGGGAGGTAACTTCCAGAGCAATGCCACAAATTGGAGGAGGTTGGCATCCAGTATTGGGTGACGTTCCTCAACGGTGTAGCAGGATGTGAACACAGTCACGAGCATGCCGTCAATTCAGCCAAGATTTTCAACCAACTGAAGCCGATGCTCGTTGGCACAGGAGGCCTGACGCTTTTCCCTGGCACCCCGCTCTTGGAGGAAGCCGAGCGTGGCGAGTTCACACCATTGACGGAGAAGGAGATGCTTGAAGAGTTGCGCACGTTTGTAGAAAACCTCACCTGCGACTGTAAATTCATCACCCACCACACAATAGCCGCTAACCTCAGCGGTCCCGATTTCCTGAAAAGGAAGCCACAGATATTATCCACTCTGGACGGCATCATCCGGCATGGCGACATGGATGCACTCGAAACTATCAGAACAAACAAACGAACATTATAACATCAGAACAATGACGAAAGCATTATTTATCAACGGAAGTCCGCGTAAGAACAGCAATACGGCACAACTCTTGAAACGTGCCATGGACGGTGCCCGTGAGGCTGGTGCCGAGGTGGAAATGGTGAATCTTTATGACCGCAGCCTGAACTACAAGGGGTGCATGTCTTGTTTCGCCTGCAAGATAAAGGGAGGCAAGAAAGGCATCTGCTCGTTCAAGGACGACATGAAACCTATTTTGGAGAAAGCGATGGAAGCCGACGTGTTGGTATGCGGCTCGCCTGTCTATTGCCACTATCCATCGGCCAACTTCCGTGCATTCATGGAGCGGCTTATCTTCCCCGCAGTCAACTACTCCGACTTCATGCACCCCATCGTGAACAAACCCAAACACTCTGCCGCCATCTTCACGATGAACTGCCCCAGCGACGAGATGTATCAGGGCAACGGCTACGACATACTGATGGACACATCAGCCCGTCAGTTGGGTATGTTCGGCCCCGCCGCCATCCTCCGCTCCTACGACACTTTCCAGTTTAACGACTACAACCGCTACGACGCAGCACAGATAGATGCTGCTCACAAGGCTGCTGTACACGAGACGCAGTTCCCCAAAGACCTGGAGAATGCCTTTGAATTGGGAAAACATTTAGTAGAACAGGCCAATGCAGATGTTTTATAAACAAAGTAAATCCAATCTTTTACTTCCATTATACCATAAGTGTATTGACGTAATAGTTTACAATAGAACACCCCGAATGAATCCGATAGAGAATTCATCCGAGGTGTTTTTGTTATCAGCGCACAAAGAATAGTTCATACTCCACCTGCCTACGGAACTTGATGGACTTCACGGGTTCCTCTCTGTCTTCAAGAAGACCTCAAAGTCCGAGATGAAAGACGGCTCAATCTCCTTCAAGGCCATGTCTGAGACCTTATAGTGCTGACGCAGGAAGGCACCGACATGCTTATATACCGTCTGGTATCTCTCTAATGATGCCTTCGAGCGCAAGCCGCCTTCATACATACGCAGGTATTCTGCATTCCACAGGGCGAACATAGTCATCAACGTATGCTGACGATACTCCAGACCAAGGCTGCTGAAGCCGACATGAAGTAAAAAAGGTCAGAAAAAAAGCATCCCGTTCACTGCCGAAGTGGACGGGATTTTTTTATTTTCAAAAAAACAGCAGTTTTCTTTTAGGTTTTAAGAAATATTGTTTACCTTTGTACCGTGCTTCGCATGAGGCACGACATTTTATTTGCTCAAATTCCGTCACGAATCACCACCTCGGAAAGGAACAACGAGCAAAACTCAATCATATTTGGAGTACACACTAAGTGTGCGTTTCTCCATAATGATTGAGGGCTTGTGGTGAGCCTGTGACGGATATGGCAAGGGCGCACTCTTTTCATATCTATGAGTTAGTGCTAACTTGTTGAATGGATAGGAAAACTTAGTATTAACTTAATAAAAGCAAGTAAAATGAAGCAGTTATTAGTATTTTTGTTTCTCCTGTGTGCAGCCAGCGTCTCAGCACAAGATGTGATCGTGAAGAAGGACGGCTCGACCGTCGTGTGTCGCGTCGTGGAACTCACCTCTTCAGAGATTACCTACAAAAAGTGGGATGACCTGAACGGCTCTAACTATGTAATGAATCGCGCAGATGCTTCAACCATCAATTATCAAAACGGCAAGAAGGTGGACTTATCAGAAGTTACAAATCTCTATCAGCCAAATAATCAAAATGATGGTGTGCAGCAATACAATGACAGGGCGTTACTGCAATTAGACTATGCTACTAATAATCCCCTCAAAAAGGTAAAGAAACTAAGGACTATAGGCTGGATAGGAGGTTCTGCTTTAGTTATAGGTGGAGGAGTTCTTATGTTAGTAGCGAACAATCAAGATAGTAGTTCTGCATACAAAACAGGATTAATTGCTGGTGGTGTGACAATGGGTGTTGGTGTAGCATTCACTACTACTTTTCTTATAATAGCAAACAAAGAAAAGAAGAAAATTGATAGCATGATTTCGTATAATCCTATTTTCCAGCATGAATTTCAACTTAGCAATGGTTCGGCTCTCACAGCTGGTATTGACCTAATTAACAATCACTCTGGAGATGAAAGAACTTTAGGTCTGGGATTGCGTTACAACTTCTAAACGATACTTATAATATGAGGAAAAGAATATTTCTAATGGCGTTTATGGTCACAGCCATAATAGCTTTCACTTCTTGTGGTAGCGCACGTTCAGGTGCGGGTGGCTATGATACCGGGATGGGTGTCGATGCCAGAGGCCGCAGCTACAATAGTTACGACTTGGTACCCGTTGGCGACCGTATTACCTACACCATCGACATTTCCACACCGGAGGGCAAGCAGAAGCTCTATAAGCTGTCACTCGCTGAAGCACAACGATTAGCCGAGACCGAGGCTTCGCGCAAATATAACTGTGACCGTCTGATTGACCCACGCTTCGATTACTTGAAAAAGGGGAAACGCATCCTCCGCATCACCGTCGACGGGCGTCCCGGTAACTACCGAACACGTGATAATCAGTATGACTCACGCACCAGGCAGGAAATAGATATTAATGTGAGACATTAGCGTGTTCGTTCGCTAATTTGGAGCGATACAATATTATAGAGCGGGAATCCGCGCCACTGCTTTGCGTTAAGAGTGGCGGGGACTGTTGTCATACTACCGAAAAGCGGACAAAAGTGACCGCTGACAGGTGGCGGGGGCATGGTGATGGGAAAGTGTGCCAACGGTAGGCACACTTTTCAATTTTGGCGATAATTTTCTGGCTGTTTGGTAATTTATTCGTACTTTTGCCACAGGAAACCTACTAAGAGTGCCATGACAGACTGACCGCCAACAGTATTATTGACGAAATTAAAAGCTGTCAATGAAAAAAGTGGACTGGCCTTTTGGTCAGTCCATCTTTTATGTGTAATTTTGCAGCCGTTATTGTGACAAGGTATGAAGATAAGGATAATGACCATAGCTTGCACGCTGCTGCTGACGCTGACTGCGGCTGCCCAGAAGAAGGAGCTGAACCAAGCACAGGCCCAGCTGAAAAGCGGCAAGGACTTAGACAAAGCTGAACGGCTGATGACCGGCCTGCTGGCGAAGCCCGAGCATAGGGACAACAAAAAGGTGTGGCTCATGTGGTACAAGACGGTGGTGGCCCAGTACGAGGCTGCCAACGAGAAATTGTACCTCAAGCAGAAGTACGACACGGCGCAGTTCTTCTCGCTGGTGCACCGCATGTTTCAGGTGGCCGAAGGGCTGGACTCGTTAGACGCCCGTCCCGACAAGAAGGGCAGGGTAGACCCCGACTACCGCAAGCGGCATGCCATGCTGCTGAACCCCATGCGCCGCAACCTCTACTTTGGCGGTACCTACCAGGTGCGGCGTGGCAACTACGATGCCGCCTACACCTTCTTCGACACCTATATAGACACCGACCGCCAGCCGCTGTTCACCGGCTACGACTACCAGAACACCGACACGCTGATGCCGCTGACGGCCTACTGGGCTACCTATTGCGGCTACCGCATGCAGCATGCCGACAGTGTGCTGCGGCACGCGACGCTGGCCTTGCGCGACAGTGCCCGTCGGGAGTACACCCTGCAATATCTCTGTGAGGCCTACCGCTGGCAACAGGCCGACAGTGCATACGTAGCGACGCTGCGGCAGGGCTTCAGCGAATATCCTGAGCACCCCTACTTCTTCCCGCGACTGGCCGACTGGTACACGTCGGCCGGGCGTACCGACAGCGTGCTGACGCTGACCGCCCGTGCCTTGGACGTCAACGGCGACAACCAGCTGTTCCTGCTGGCACGCTCCGTAGCCCTGCTCTCGTCAGAGCGTTACGACGAGTGCCTGCAGGTGAGCGAACACTTGATAGCGCTGAACGACACGATGCCCGAGCCCTACTTCAACATTGCCACCGTCTACCTGAACCGTGCGCTGGCCTTGGAACAGTTAAACGAGCCCCGTAAGTACCGCAAGCAGCTCACCGAGCTCTACCGCAAGGCCCGTCCGTACATGGAGGCCTACCGCAAGATGATGCCCGACGACCGTCGCCGCTGGGCTCCGTCGCTCTACCGCATCTACCTCAACCTGAACATGGGCAAGCAGTTTGAAGAGATAGACAAGGTGTTGAAACAGCAGAAATAATTAAAAAAATGAAAAATTAAGGCACAGAGATACTGATTTCCGAAAAGAATCAGTATCTTTGCGTTTATTATGACTAATCTAAAACTTTAAACAATTATGGAAAATAACGCTCAACTCATTGCTCAGTGCGAGGCACGGGCAAAGCAGTGGCTTGCTCCGGCCTTTGACGAGGAGACACGAAAAGAAGTACAGGCTATGCTTGACGCCGAGGACAAGACAGCCCTCATCGACGCTTTCTACCAGAACCTGGAGTTCGGTACGGGCGGACTGCGCGGCATCATGGGTGCCGGTACGAACCGCATGAACAAATACATCGTAGGCATGGCCACACAGGGCTTCGCCAACTACATTCTGAAAGCATTCCCCGGCAAGCAGTGCGCCGTAGTGGTAGGCCACGACAACCGCAACAACGGACGTATGTTCGCCGAGACTGTTGCCGCCATTTTCTCGGCCAACGGCATCAAGGCTTATCTCTTCGAGAGCCTGCGTCCCACGCCGGAGATTTCGTTTGCCATCCGTCAGCTCGGCTGTCAGGCCGGTGTCAATGTCACTGCGTCGCACAACCCTCGCGAGTACAACGGCTACAAAGCCTACTGGGACGACGGTGCACAGGTGCTGTCGCCGCACGACAAGGGCATCATCGACGAGGTGAACAAGGTGAAGATAGAGGACGTGAAGTTTGAGCCCAACTACGACCTCATCGAGATTATCGGTGGCGAGATGGACTGGGACTACCTGCAGGCCGTCAAGGAAGCCATGGTTGACCAGGACGTCATCTTGCGCCAGAAGGACCTCAACATCGTCTATTCACCCATGCACGGCACGGGCCGCGTCATCATTCCCGAGGCACTGCGCTCTTGGGGCTTCCAGAACATCCACGTGGTGCGCGAGCAGATGGTTATCGACGGCAACTTCCCCACCGTTGTCAGTCCTAACCCCGAGAATGCCGAGGCCATGACCTTAGGCATGAAGCTCGGTACGAAAATCAATGCCGACCTGGTGATAGCCTCCGACCCCGACGCCGACCGTCTGGCCATCGTCTGCCGCAACGACAAGGGCGAGTGGGAAATCCTGAACGGCAACCAGACGGCCATGATGTTCTCCTGGTACATCATCACCAACAAGAAGAAGCTCGGCCAGCTGAAGGGCAACGAGTTCATGGTGAAGACCATCGTGACCAGCGAGATGATTGCCGACATTGCCAAGAAGAACGGCGTGGAAATTTTCGACGAATATACCGGCTTCAAGTGGATTGCCTACCGCATCCGCGTCAACGAGGGCAAGAAGAAGTACATCGGCGGTGGTGAGGAGTCGTTCGGCTTCCTGCCGTTCGACAAGGTAAGGGACAAGGACTCCCCCGCCAGCATCTGCCTCATCTGCGAGATTGCCGCCTGGGCCAAGGATAACGGCATGACGCTCTACGACCTGCTCATGAACATCTATGCCGAGTACGGGTTCTCGAAGGAGACCACCATTAACGTGGTGAAGCCCGGCAAGAGCGGTGCCGACGAAATCAAGAAGATGATGGAAGACTTCCGCAAGAACCCGCCCACGGAGCTGGGAGGCTCGAAGATATGCCTGTGGAAGGACTACCAGACCTTGGAGTGGTGCGACGCTCAGGGTAACAAGGGCAAGCTGGACATGCCCGCCACCTCGAACGTGCTGCAGTGGTTCACCGAGGACGGCATCAAGATCAGTGTGCGTCCTTCGGGCACGGAGCCTAAGATTAAGTTCTACTGCGAAATCAAAGACCCGAGCTTCAAGTGCGCCGGCTGCTACGAGCGTTGCACAAAGGCCGCTATGGAGAAGATAGAGGCCATCAAGAAGAGTCTGAACCTGTAAGCAGTTTGCAGGCTACTACGTAACCAAAGCGGGTGTGTCAAAATGTAGCTAACTCCCCTCCTTGGAAAGGAGGGGCTGGGGGTGGTTGATAATTCGCAGGTAAATATAATATATTCGTCGATGAAATCAACCCCTCCTAACCTCCCCTTTCCAAGGGGAGGAATTAATTAG
>JAFTGB010000052.1 GCA_017458125.1 Prevotella sp. | reverse complement strand
AGCTATGGTGGAAGGAATCAACAACAAGATCAAGGTGATGAAGCGTGAGGCTTATGGCTTCACAGACGACCGCTACTTCAAACTTCGTCTGCTGGCCCTGCACGATGCCGGTATCACGCCATTCCTATGAAGAACCAAAAAGAGCGCAGACAAATCCGTTCCTGCACTCTTTGCATATCGTATATATTAGCGTGAGTTCGATGTAAGAAAAAACACATGGTTGACACCTCAGGCAAGCGGCGTCGCAACCTTCCGTGCCGTCTTTCCGACAGCGAGGTGATGACGATACTGGTGCTGTTCCACACCATGCATTTCCGCGACCTGAAGTCCTTCTACCTCGGCTACGTCTGCCAGCATATGAAGAAGGAATTTCCCCATACGGTCTTCTACAACCGTTTCGTGGAGCGGCAGGCACAGGTGCCCCTTCACCTGCTGCTTTTCCTTCAGACCTGCGCCCTTGGCAAGTGCACGGGTATTTTTCCCAAAAAAGTAAGTAAATTCTTTGGTGATTCGAAAATTATTCGTACCTTTGCACCACTAGAACCCGCCAAGCCTCTCAACGATGCTCAAATGTGCGGGTCGTTTTATAATTTGTCGGTCATGACCGATGAAATTCTTCTTATCTGTTACTATCCAATTCTTTCTAGACATCTTTCAGGACTCTTATCGAGTAATATGTCTATCTGCCCTTTTATGTTCTTTGGCGAACAGAAGTGATATTTGTCTTTATCATCTCTATCACCATCCCTATTATTATTTTCTATTTTTATGTGGTTTCCTTATTCTCTAATTTGATTACCCATCTGCCATCTTTTCGGCCTCCTTCACGTACAAGAATGCCTATCTTCTTTAAATGCGCTAAATCGCTCTCAATCGTTCTGTCCGTAACGGTAAACTTTTCCGAAGTCTTTTCCGAAGTCTTTTCCGAAATCTTTTCCGAAATGGCTCTCGCGGTCATAGTAGGGTCTAAAGAAAGAAGCTCAAGTATAACTTGTTGTCTATCAGTAAGTTCTTTTACGACACCTTTTACGACATCTTTTACGACATTTGTCGTTACAGCTGACAGAGGCAGAACCAATTCTACCTCATCTACTTCTATCTTATTCTTCAACTCAGGCTCGCTCCAACCAGCCTCTTTCCAAGCAGCAATGATCTTGGGGAAGCCAGAATCGATGTTCTCGCCAAAGCCCACCATGCGAAGCATATTCTGGATACGAGGGAATCTATTGGAGAGGAGCTAAAGATTTCTCAATATTGACCCAAGACATACCGATACTATTTAGCCAACTACTTAACGAATCTTTTGCGAGATTAATATCATTAGTTGGCCCTATCCATATTTCTCGGATCGCTTCTATAGGAACAAACACTTCAACGTATGGTGAGATTACTCCTCTCTTTATATCATATTTAATGGGATGAAACTGATTTCGCTTTGTTATGCAACATTGTCCATAATGCTGACGAAGGGGTATCCTGCATTCTTCCTCATATTTAAAATGAGAATCTTTGGCAATTAAATTTAAGTTTATGGTTGGCGGAAGTGGTTCTGAAATATAGTAACAAGAGTCATAAATGTAGTAGGCTAACGCATCAATAGTTTCTTTATCGTAGATACATTCCACCAAATCATATCCTTGATTGACGATGTGATGAGCATCAAATCCTATGGATAATCCATTTCCTTCATGCCCATAATAATTCCACATTGGCAATGAATCTGCAACTTTAGAAAAAGAGACTGAGAATAATTTCTGCTTGTTCTTATAAACATTATATTCTTCCATCTCCTTTCTTCTCTTGTATAAGGGGTGTTCTGTTGCAGGACAGCGAATTTCAGATCCATCTCTTAAACTTATTAGGGATTCTCTTCCCACTAAGCTACGGTCTTCAGCTTTTGAGATTCCTCTTGGCATTATAAGACCTTCTAAGGCATCATTCATATAGTTAAAACTATAAGCACGAAGTACAGCACGCCCACAATTAACATTTTCTGAAGACAAGATACCCCTAAACAAAACTTCCCAAGTCGAATAATGATATACAAGACCTGTGTCAATTAATTTGACGAAATTTTTGCTCTCCGGGTGTTTATCAAATAGTCTTTTTAGACTAATATCTTCAAACAAGGGATCATTTCCCGTATACAATGATGGAGATTCCGGATTAAACGATTTCCATCCTTCCCTCTCTAGCGTTTCTTTAGGGGGATTGAACATAAGACTTCCATCTTTTAACTTAATTGCCCCCGAGTACCAGACTCTTCCTTCGGGACTATCTTTATAATAATGAATCATAATTCAAACATGTTAAGAAATAATATAATATATTACAAGTACAATTAATTCTTACTGGTTGTATCATAAGCACATTTCAGATAGGCCTTATAATGTGACAAGAGACGTTTCTCAACACCTTTCATGTATGCTTCCATAAAAGCATAATCAGGCAAACCATCCTCATTCATAGGAAGCATTAGTTTAAATATTCGCAATCTTGAAGAATTAATACTTCTCCCATGTCCGAATAAAAATCGCTGATTCGAAATGCTCCGTGCAATAAACAACATTGTGTATTTGCTCATCGGGAATTTGGGGATAAGAGCAGTTACATGGGAATCCAAAGCCATTTTATTTGGTTGATAATATGCTAATCCTGCTCCTCCGTCTCCATCATTATTTAATGTAATGCAATGTCCATCATAAAGTTTTTTTCCGTTTTCTGAGATAAATGCTTTATAACCATTATCACATTTCTTGGCTGATACAAGAGGTATATTACCATTTTGCATTGCTCCCATATTATTTTGATTGCCTTTGTCAAAATCGAATATATCGCTTAATAGGATCGCTTTCCACTCGAAATCCTTGATTCGTTTCATACATTCGCCTCCTTTCCTTCAAATAAATATCCTCTACCATGTGTAATCATTGAAAACTCGAATGTGAGATAATCGGCCATAGCCTGCTCAAAGTCGGCATCTGTCGGGATTTCCTCGTTAAAGTAATAGAATGAGTGCAACCATTCATCTTCTGGCTCTACCGTACTTTGTACCATGAATGAAACGGGAGCTGGGCGGTTCTTCGACCAACATTCCAACAACAATTTCCTACGTTCAGCCGCACGGGCTGTAGGTAAGAGACCAACATGGGGGAAAACTTCATATCCATCGTCTTTGAAGTCAATGAACTTGGCGTATTGGTTATGCGGACGATGTGCGGTGAATACGGCGATAACGGGATTGACACCTACGCCGTAAAACGTCTGCGGGTTGAGAGTGATAACACCTTCGAGTGTGTGACTTTCCAAAATGTGTCGTTTGTCTTCCTTATCTTCCTTAGATTTTCCCACCATTGTACTTTGTGGCACGATGACAGCGCAACGCGCTCCGTCATCCAGTGAATCAAGTAAATGGCAAATGAAACTGAGTTCCGAAAGATGGGCGGTTTCCTTCACTTTTCCCTGCGAGTAAGGTGGATTCATCAACCCCACTGTGAAATGTTTTGCTCGTAACCTTGCAACGCTCTGTTTTAGAAAGTCTTGACACAATAGATTACTTTTGCCGTCACCTCGGAGAATCATATTGGTTGTGGCAATTGCAAACATGTCGTCACGCAATTCTATTCCATGCAATTGGTTTTTACGAATGGTTTCGTGCTGATCGGATGGTGCCGCTTCAAGCATACGGTGCATAGCAGCAATCAGAAAACCGCCAGTGCCACAACAAGGATCAAAGACGTTATCATCAGGGCGCACGTCAACCAGTTCGGTAAATAGCTCAGTAATATGTTTTGGTGTAAGAACTACGCCAAGTGTTTGACCATCTCCGCCACTATAGCGAATGAATTCACCGTAGAAGCGTCCAAGCACATCTTCAGGTGAATTGTTGGTGATGGCGGTGAGAATATTTGAGTTTAAATACTCGGCAAAATAGCGCAATGGTGATTTTCCCAGTTGTTCATGCTTTTCTGAGAGGTGCGGCCGATTTTTAATGAGCGTGAACTGGTCGAGGACTCGCTGCTTTTTTACTTCAGGCTGCACCTGCACACGGTCGAGGTGTGTGGATAGTGCCTCATAGATTTTCATGCCATCGGTTTTCACTTTGTCACCTTTTAGGTCTTCGGTCTTAAAACTATCTTCGCGCAGAGCAAGTAAAATAGCCGAGACAACAAGCGGTTTCTCTGTGTCACCCAATTGACCATAGTTGCGTAGGTCTTCATGTAACTTTCCAGCACGTCGAATGATTTCCTCTAATTCGACCTGCTCAATGGGTTTGTTCTCGCAAATCTTCTCATTGTAGTAGCGTTCTATCTTGTCAGCAGCAAACCAAGAGAAATCCTTCACCATAGGCATTAGCTTATAGCCAGTGGGACTGACATAGATGGGGCGTATACGCAGACGCTCCTGCTCTGTACCAGAACAGCCAAAAGCGATAACGCGTTTAAAGGCTGTGTCTTTGATAATTTTAAGAGCATAGTGCAACGCCCCGTTCTCGGCATATTGTTCCTTACTCTTTGTATCCATGAGCAGGGTGTCGTTCTTGCCGTTCATGTATTTTGCCTGATGTTCGGCATCTGGTTTGTCCTCTATAACCAAGATGAAGTCACCCGATTGTGCTACATATTCTGGGAAACCTTTGCGTCCAGTATCTCGTTTTGAGGCTGTTTTCAGTGCCTCGTTGATTTCGCGAATCTGACTTCCTTCGGGTGTGAAGTCAATGCCAGCCTCCGAGAGCAGACGCGCCACGATGATGTCCGTTTTTTTTCTGCCATATATAGAACTGATTATCTTAATTACAAACTTACAGGCACAAGCCCCAATTTGTTAATACTCTCGTTAGCTTTCTGTAAAGCCTCATGGACTTCAAGCACTTCGGTATAGTCCCAATACTTGATATCCTTCTTGATGTCATCCAACGATTCAACTTCTTTCCTTATCTTCTCTATCTGCTCGGCATCAGAGACTGCAACGATACCTTGAACGGCCTTGTTGTTCTTGGCTTTCATCAGATTAAGGATAAGACTGTCAATGGAGCCAGAGGTTTGCACCTCAAAGACGTAGATGATTCTGCCCATGTTACCAATAGAGACTTCCCAGACGGCATCAACCCTTGCGCCATTGGCTACGGTGACTTCTGTCGTGGCTTTAAAGCCCAAGCACTCGCCAATGTCCTTAATCTTATCACGTATGTCATTATGAACGAAGCCAGATTCTTTCTTGGTTTTAGGTACTTCCACCACATCAACCGTCTCAGGCTCGTCAATATCTTTTTGAACTTCCTGCCAAATGAAATAGTCAAGGGCTATCAAGTTCTCTAAATCATTATAACCCTTGTTCTTGGCAAAAGCAAGCATCTTCTTACCACACTCCGACAGATAAGCATACATTTTGCCGTCCATCGCAGAATCGTATTTTGGCGTGTTGGGCACTTCAAGGATTGTAAAGCCTGTCTTGGTCTTGCTGTTCCAAAGAATACACTCGTCAGGAAATGCCTTGTTTAATATCTCACTCATGATTCCAGGACCAATGCCCTTAATCTTCTGACGGAACTCATCCCATCGTTTGGCAAGAGAATCCTTACCATAGAGTAGATTGGCAAACTGAGAACGGATCAATTCTATGCTATTTGTCTCTATCAGGTTATCTATCTTGTAGTGCTTATTTCCCCACATACCCATAGCCCATAATGGAGAAAGCAAATTATAGACATCATCGGCCGTCATATTAAGAAGACGTGCTTTGTCATACTTCTGCATTTCCTTAGCATGGGCTTCTCGTTCAGCCAATTCTTCTTTGGATTTATCTTTATGAGCTTTTAGCCATTGGCTATATCGCTCCAAATAGGATAGGTATTTCTTATCATTCATATCTTTTATTTATTATCTAGTTTACTGGTTTGGGGTAATGTCACTTATTATCTTTTTGCCAAAGTAGTCAAACAAGAATATTGGGAACGCATTAAGGATAGCGACCTTGCATTCTTCTGTATCTACATACTTGGTAAGCAGATTATCAAATATTTCTTTCTGTGAATTCACTTCTTCAGGAAGTTCGTTCTTGTCATTGCAGATATAGTTGGTCTTGCTTGTGTTCATTGTGACTAGGTGCTGCCAATTCATTTTAGCAGTATCTGCTTTCTGCTGAATCTTGGTTTCGTCGTCTGCAGGCTTAATAGTAAGCACGAGATATTCCAAATTTGACTTGTAGAATGAGAACTCATGAACTTGATGCTTGAAACTATCTTCTTGGCATTTCTGGCGAGATACTGTATAGTTCCAATAATCATTATCTGGCAATTCTTTGGTATATCGAAGAGATTCTACCATCGGATAGTTAATGTAGAGTTTGCCATTGTCTGTCTCGTTTGTGAAATAATCAAGCATCTCACTCAAACGCTTGTTGTTCTCTTCGAGCGTTCTGGATTTCTCTTGGAAATCGTAATCGAAGAAAAGGTAGATTTCAGAAACCTCGTCTTCTCTGATGTCCTTTAAGGTATTGTCGCCTTTTTCTGTCAGGATTTCCTTGAAAACAGACACAGTATCTACTTCCAGTTTTCCATTCAGTGCATCGTGAATTTTTAATTTGCTATAAAGGGAGTAGATATTACTATTATATGTACATACGAAGGTCTCTGACTTCTCTGGAAAGAAAAGTCGTTTGATAGACTCGAAATAAGACTTATCGTCTTTACCTTCAAATATAAATAGTATCATACCTCAAATGCACCTCCACGGAATAGTTTTTCGATATTGTGTCCAAACCTCAGTTCTTTTTCTGTACAGGCTTGTAGGGGCTTGATTTTGTTGTTCTGCAGGATGAAGTTGCAGTCTGGTCGCAACAAGTCATTAGTCATCAGATAGGTATTATGTGATGACGTAAACACCTGACAATCGAGATTGAATAGTAGTTTGCAAACCTCAAATGCCAATTTGAAGTGATAGAAGGCATCAAATTCGTCAATAAAGACAAAAGATGCCTGCCCCATCTTTTTCAACCAGAAATATAGGAGCTTTAAGGATTGAGTACCAGTAGAAGCAATAAGGTCGAAAGCAATGGCTCCATTTCCGATCTTACAAAACAGCATCTTGTCTATGTTTGTTGATGGAACAAAATCGAACTTCTGTCCACTGACGTTCTCAAGAAAATCGGAGAAGTCCTTCACCAGATTATTTTTGATAATGTATTCATCCAAAATGGTAACCATATTGTCAAATCCCATGTACTCATTGACTTTTAAGCACCTGAACCAAAGCATGGAATCAACAAAATTGCGCATTTGAATCAGATAATGATCTTTTGCAAGAGGATAAGAGGTAAGCAGATAATTTACAATAGAAATGCTATTTGCATTCATTTGCAAATTACGCTTCGCATCTTTGTTGATAGGGAACTGTTTTTCATCCAGTTTCAAAGAACTCATTGTGCGTTTGAAAACTTCCACGCCATCAACCACCAATGTTTCTTTGACAAGTACACCAAACACATTCTTAGAATACAAGTATTCTACTTCTTGTTTGTTGAACTTAAATATGTATTCAAAATCAACATTCAAGCTTGTGTCACCGCCATAAACGAAATTCTGATAATATTCTGGTTTCTTGAATTTCTGAGTTAAATGATTGACAATGTCAAATAAAGCCACACTGAAGTTTGTTTTTCCAGAGCCGTTAGGGCCATAGATAATGCCATTCTTGATAATGCCATCCTTGACAGCATATTTATTAAACTCATAATTACTTGGATGGGATAAATCCCACTCAATCCTTTCCGCGAAACCTCGGAAGTTTTTTACGGCAAATTTGATAAGCATAACTGTTTCCTTTGTTTATTCAGCCGCAAATATACACAAAATAATTTATATTCCGTAAGTTTTTTACGGAAAAATAACGATTTGGGCTTAAAAGCTAAAAAAAGAGGTGCAACACAACTGCTGCACCTCTTTTTTATTATAATAATGTAACTTACTTCACCTCCTCGAAGTCTGCGTCCTGGATGTTGTCGTCCTTGGGGGCTTGCTGCTGGCTGCCGGCCTGCTGGTTGTAGAAGGGACCTTGCTGCTGGTCGGCACCGGGCTGTGGACCGGCCTGAGCACCTGCACCCTGATACATCTGCTGCGAAGCGGTCTGCCAAGCTGCGTTGAGGGCGTTCATTGCATTGTCGATGGCTGCGATGTCGCCAGACTTGTGGGCGTCTTTCAACTGCTGGAGTGCCTGTTCGATGGCGGGCTTGTGCTGTGCGGGAATCTTGTCACCGATTTCTTTCAGCTGGTTCTCGGTCTGGAAAATCATCGAGTCGGCCTGGTTCATCTTGTCGATGCGCTCGCGCTCCTTCTTGTCGTTCTCGGCATTCTGCTCGGCCTCAGCCTTCATGCGGTTGATTTCATCCTGTGACAGCCCGCTGGAAGCCTCGATGCGGATAGCCTGCTCCTTGCCAGTGGCCTTATCCTTAGCGCTAACCTTTAGTATACCGTTGGCGTCGATGTCGAAAGTGACCTCAATCTGAGGAATGCCACGACGGGCGGGAGCAATGCCTGTGAGGTTGAACTGGCCAATAGACTTGTTCTGAGCAGCCATCGGACGCTCACCCTGCAGCACGTGGATGGTCACCTCTGTCTGATTGTCAGCAGCGGTAGAGAATGTCTCGCTCTTCTTGCAGGGGATAGTCGTGTTAGCCTCGATGAGCTTGGTCATCACGCCGCCGAGGGTCTCGATACCCAGTGTCAGCGGTGTCACGTCGAGCAGCACGATGTCGCCTACGCCGCCTTCCTTGTTAAGGATGGCTCCCTGGATAGAGGCACCAACGGCTACCACCTCATCGGGGTTGACGCCCTTTGAAGGCTCCTTGCCGAAGTAGTTCTTCACCAGTTCCTGTACGGCAGGAATACGGCTGGAACCACCAACGAGTATGACCTCGTCAATGTCAGCTGTTGACAATTTGGCATCAGCGATGGCTTTCTGACACGGTGTCAGACAAGCCTGGATAAGGTTGTGGGCCAGCTGCTCGAACTTGGCACGCGTCAGCGTCTTCACCAAGTGCTTGGGTACACCGCCAACAGGCATGATATAAGGCAGGTTAATCTCCGTAGAGGTAGAAGACGAAAGTTCAATCTTAGCTTTCTCTGCAGCCTCCTTCAGGCGCTGCATGGCCATCGGATCCTGCGTCAGGTCGGCACCCTCGTCGTTGCGGAACTCCTGTACCAGCCAGTCAATGATAACCTGGTCGAAGTCGTCACCGCCCAGGTGCGTATCGCCATTAGTAGAGAGCACTTCGAAGACACCGCCGCCGAACTCCAGGATAGAGATATCGAACGTACCGCCGCCCAGGTCGAACACGGCAATCTTCATGTCCTTGTTGGCCTTGTCTACGCCGTATGCCAATGCGGCAGCCGTAGGCTCGTTGACGATACGACGCACGTTCAGGCCTGCTATCTGTCCTGCCTCCTTGGTGGCCTGACGCTGCGAGTCTGAGAAGTAGGCCGGCACGGTGATGACGGCATCCGTCACCTCCTGTCCCAGATAGTCCTCTGCTGTCTTCTTCATTTTCTGCAGCACCATGGCCGAAATCTCCTGCGGCGTGTACTTACGTCCGTCAATGTCTACACGAGGATAGCCTCCTTCGTTGACAACAGAATAAGGTACGCGCGAGATTTCCTTCTCCGTCTGTGCCCAGTTCTCACCCATGAAGCGCTTGATGGAGTAGACGGTCTTCTTCGGGTTGGTAATAGCCTGACGCTTGGCCGGGTCACCAATCTTGCGCTCACCGTTCTCAACGAAACCAACCACCGAAGGCGTTGTGCGCTTGCCCTCGCTGTTGGCGATTACTACCGGCTCGTTGCCTTCGAAGACGGCCACGCAGCTGTTAGTTGTTCCTAAGTCAATTCCAATAATCTTTCCCATAATCTTTTATTCTTTTAATTGTTAATATTCAGAAATTGTCACCGATAAGTCAGCAAAGCATGTGCCAAAATCATTTTTTTTCAATAATATGGTGACATTTTGGCACAAGTATGAAAAAAAATATTTATCTTTGCAGCAATTAATCCGTTAAAAACAAGTAATGTCATGGTGAAGAGAACGTTTTTATTGGTTGCAATGGCCATGTCTATGACCGTTGTCAATGCGCAGGACAACCCCTATATAGTAAAGACAAAAGGGGTGAAGAGTGCTCCCAAGAGCGTTACAGAACAGGCTCCGGCTGCTGAGGATGACGAGCCTCAGGACTTTATGGGCAAGAACTTCCGTTTCTACAGCATGTGCGACTGGAACGAGGGCATGCGCTTCATGGTCATTCCCGAGAAGTACGACCTGCTTGTCAACACCTTCTGCGATGCCGTCACTGGCAAGGAAGTGAGCAGTGCCACCTTGCGCCACTTCATTATGGCCTACAAAGGTCACGAGGAAATGCCTAACGGTCGTCACCATGTCAACTTCTTCTGTGAGACAAACAACAAGAGTTACTACTTCGAGATACCCAGCGGTACCTTCGACAGCTACTGCTACGGCAAGTTGGGTGTCCCCACTTTGGCTTACCTGGGTGACGTGGACAAGGCCCGCGACCTGCTGATGGGCCAGTACCTGTTGACCCGCACCCAGCAGTACCGTGTCGACACCGACTATGACAGTGACGGCTATCAGGAGGTGACGATGCCCAAGAACAAGGTGGTCAAGGTGGTGAACATCGGCGTAGGCACACGCTCTTTCCCTGTGAAAATCATTGTCGAGGACGAGGATGGCCGGCAGTTCTTCCAGAATGTGGCCATGAGCAAGACCAACAGCGGCCTGCGCGACAGCGAGTTCGACATGGACAATGCCAAGTTCCTGTTCGGTGGCTCCTTTGAGTTTACGGGTGCCGAAATGGCAGTCTCTAACAATATTAACGATTACTTGAACAAAACCGTCCATACCAAGATGGCCACGGCCATGAGCAGCAAGGGAGCCGGAAAGGTTCGCGATGTCAAGGTGCCCCGCTTTACCGGCTTCATCATCGACGAAATTCGCCCAGTCAAAAACAAGGACTACTTCACCCTTACGCTGCGCGAGACCGAGAGTCGCCGCATCTATTACAAGGATGTCACCTTCAACCAGTCGACGGCAGCAGCCAGCGGCAACAAGGACGACTATTTCGGAGTGCTGTTCGGCATGGGCGAAGGTCAGGACCTGGCCACAACCATGGAGACCCGTGCCGCCATCCGTGAGGGCCGTGTCATCCCCGGCATGACGAAAGAGGAGGTGAAGCTGGCCGTCGGCGAGCCAGTCTCTGTCATTACCGGCAGTGGTGGACTGACAGAATGGCTCTACAACCGTTCTAATGGTGTGACGCTCGTTGTGCAGTTTGACAGCGAGGGACTGGTGAAGAAAGCCGGCGGACGTGCCCTCAAGTGGAGTACGGGTGGCAGCAAGCAGACCGTATCGCCTACCAAAGGCTCCTTCGGCGTCAAGCCCGGCGACAGCATGCTGTTCCCCGATTAAGTCATGCTAAGCACAAACAGCCGCCCGTTTCCTTACCGGAAGCGGGCGGCTGCTTTCGTCTGTTGCCTTTCAGCTTATTCCTCTTTGTCCGAGATGGCCTGCATGATTTTCTCTTCCAGTTCCTCGCACAGCTCAGGATTGTCCTTCAGCAGCTGCTTGGTGCCGTCGCGCCCCTGAGCCAGTTTCGAGTCTCCGTACGAGAACCACGAGCCGCTCTTCTTGATGATGCCGTACTCCACGCCCAAGTCCACAATCTCTCCAATCTTCGAGATGCCTTCGCCGAAGGTGATTTCAAACTCCGCCTTGCGGAAGGGGGGAGCCACCTTGTTCTTCACCACCTTTACGCGCACCTGGTTGCCGATGACCTGGTCGCCGTCCTTGATGCTGGTAACGCGGCGGATGTCCAAGCGCACTGAAGCATAGAACTTCAGGGCGTTACCACCCGTTGTCGTTTCGGGATTGCCAAACATGACGCCGATTTTCTCGCGCAGCTGGTTGATGAAGATGCACGTTGTGTTGGTCTTGGCGATGGTTGCCGTCAGTTTGCGCAGTGCCTGTGACATCAGACGGGCGTGCAGACCCACGGCCGAGTCACCCATGTCGCCCTCTATCTCCTTCTTCGGAGTCAGTGCGGCCACCGAGTCAACCACCAGGATGTCGATGGCACTTGAACGGATCAGCTGGTCAGCAATCTCCAGAGCCTGCTCGCCGTTGTCGGGCTGCGATATGTAGAGGTTGTCAATGTCCACGCCCAACTTCTGTGCGTAGAAGCGGTCGAAGGCATGCTCAGCGTCTATGAATGCCGCAATGCCGCCCGCCTTCTGTGCCTCGGCAATGGCGTGAATGGCCAGTGTCGTCTTACCGCTCGACTCCGGGCCGTATATTTCTATGATGCGTCCCTTGGGGTATCCGCCTACGCCGAGTGCGGCGTTCAGCCCTATGCTTCCCGTGGGTATGACCTCCACGTTCTCTATCTGTTCGTCGCCCATGCGCATGATGCTTCCCTTGCCGAAGTCTTTCTCAATCTTCGACATGGCAGCCTGCAGGGCTTTCATCTTCTCCTGTTGCGGGCTTAGGGCCTCGCCTTCTGTTTCTTTTTTTGCCATAGTAGTTGCTTCTTTTAGAGGCAAGAAGCATGAGGCAAGAAGCAAGAGATTACTTATGCCACATGTTCTTTCCTTTAGTTATTAATTTAATTTATTTTATTTTGTTTGTCTTCTAATGTCTTTTTGAGTCCTAATAGCATGCGAGCAATTTCTTTTATCTTAATTTCTTGTGTATGTAACTGCTCTGGAGTAATGTATTTCAAGGTTTCAGCAAGTTCCAATTGGCACATGGTTTCAGTTAATGAACCAAAAGCAATTTCTATAAAACGAATTCTCTCCTTGATAGAAAACCGTCCCATGCCCTCTGCGATATTTGAAGGAATAGAAATGGCAGCTCTTTGAAGTTGATTTGTAAGAGCCTGTCGTTCTTTCGGTGGGAAATGGTCAAGCAACTGGTAGATGTCAGCTACCAATTGTTTTGAGATGTGGTACACCTTTAGCTTTCTATAATAGAAGTCGTCCATTATTTCCCGTTATGCGACTATTCTCTTCTCTTGCTTCTTGCTTCTTGCCTCTTGCTTCTACAATTCGATATCCATATCGAATTGTTCGTTCCACGGCAGGCCCTGCTGGTTGAGCTGTTCCATGAAGGGGTTGGGGTCGAACTCCTCGACGTTGAAGACGCCGGGCTTCTTCCACAGTCCTTTGCAGAACATCATGGCGCCAATCATGGCCGGCACGCCCGTGGTGTAGCTGACGCCCTGCATGCCTGTCTCCTCGTAGGCCGCGCGGTGCGAACAGTTGTTATATATATAATAGGTGTGCTCCTTGCCGTCCTTTCCTATGCCGCGTATGCGACAGCCTATCGAAGTCTCGCCCTCGTAGTTCTCGCCCAAGTCCTGCGGGTTGGGCAGCACAGCCTTCAGGAACTGCAGGGGCACAATCTTTACCCGGGCTGTGCCTGTACCGTCGGCCAGCGGTGCCTCATACTCTATCTCGTCGATGCGGCTCATGCCGATGTTCTGTATCACTTCAAGGTGCTTCAGGTACTGCTGCCCGAAGGTCATCCAGAAGCGGGCGCGCTTGATGGTGGGGAAGTTCAGCACCAGCGACTCTATCTCCTCATGGTGCAGCAGGTAGCTGTCGCGCGGTCCGATGTTGGGGTAGGTGAGGTCTTTGTGAATCTCTAACGGTTCCGTCTCCACCCACTTGCCGTTCTCCCAGTAGAGTCCCTTCTGGGTAATCTCGCGGATGTTGATTTCGGGATTGAAGTTAGTGGCGAACGCCTTGTGGTGGTCGCCGGCATTACAGTCTACGATGTCCAGATACTCTATGGCGTCGAAGTGGTGCTTGGCGGCGTATGCCGTGTAGATGCTGGTCACGCCTGGGTCGAAGCCGCATCCCAGTATGGCCGTCAGTCCGGCCTCCTTGAACCGTTCGCGGTAGGCCCACTGCCATGAGTATTCAAAGTGTGCCTCGTCCTTCGGCTCGTAGTTTGCCGTGTCCAGGTAGGAGCATCCGCAAGCCAGACAGGCTTCCATGATGGTCAGGTCCTGATAGGGCAGTGCCAGGTTGATGACCAGTTCGGGCTTGAAGTCGTTGAACAGTGCCTTGAGCTGTTCCACGTCGTCAGCGTCCACTTGGGCGGTCTGGATGTTAATTGAAGAGTGAAGAGTGAAGAGTGAAGAGTTTGCTTCCTGCTTCTTCTTTATCGCCTCCACAATGGCGTCGCATTTCTCCTTTCTGCGACTTGCAATCATAAACTCTGTGAACACGTCAGCGTTCTGTGCTATCTTGAACGCTGCCACTGTTGCGACGCCACCGGCGCCAATCATTAAAACCCTACTCATCTTTGTTATTTACGATTTACTGATTTACGATTTACTATTTGTAATTTTCAATTTTCAATTCTCAACTCCTCCCCCCTGATGCCGAGTGCAGCCATCAGCGAGTAGCCGAGTATCTCCTGACGGAACTGTCCGCCCGTCATGGGCTGCATGGCAAAGACGGTGATGCGCTTCTCGTCGTCGGCATGACGCAGTGTCTGGCGCACCTTGTCGTAGTCGTGTTCCGCGTCAGGCACCACCATCAGGCGGCGCACCTCCGGGGCGCTGCTGACGATGCGCAGCGAGTCGGCGAACAGGTCGTCCTTGGTCACCATCTCCTCCACTTTGACGCAGCTGATGAGGAACTCGCCCACGTCTCCCTTGAACGCCTTGCCGTCCAACTCTTCCAGCATGCCTGGCAGGAAATTGTCCATTTGTGCTTTCTCGTGCACCAGCACCACCTGCGTCACGTTGCTGCCGTCAGCCTGCGGCTTCAGCCCGCCGTCCAGTGCCACGCACTCTATCCACCGTGCCATGTCGGCCTGTGGTATGCGTCGTCCCAGCATGCGCTCAAAGTTGACAATGAGGTTAAAGGCAACGCCGTCCACGTAGTCAGCGTCAACCAGTATGATGTTCTCCGTCCATTTCGTGTCGTTCATAGTTGCAAAGGTACGAAAAAAAGTGAGAAGTGAGCAGTGAAAAGCCGAAAAAATTACTGCCGCCTTGCCTTGGACGGTCTTCCGGGCAGGCGGCAGCAGTTTTTTTCTTTTCCTTTTGCGCTCAGACTTTAGTTGTACCAGATGCTGGTGTCGTTGCGCATGTAGCGCTCGTCCTCTTCGTTGTACTGGTTGTCGAGGTCATAGGCCTCTTCGTTAAACATTTTTTGAGTTCTCATAGTTGTGTCCTCCGTATTTTAGTTAGTTAGGCATAAGTTTACAATCACGCAGCAAATATAAAGAAAAAAAATGATATTTGCAATAGTTCGGCCCATTATTTTAGCATTAATTCACTTTTGCCGTATAATCATTCATTCTATTTGCATTCCGAACCTTGTGCAGGTTAAATAACCGTCTAATCTACAACTAATTGACAAAAAATTTGGATATTTGTCAAAAAAGCCCTAAATTTGCACGCAGATACTGTTTCATTAACTTAAAAACAATTGATTATGAAGAAAATTTTTACCCTTGTTAGCATGGCTTTCGTTGCCATGAGTATGAATGCACAGGTGACGTGGAAAGCCGCAGAGTTCGACCTTTCTACCGCTACCATGACCACCCTGACTGAGGGCATCTATGGCGCAGGAACTGCCGAGGCCCCCGATACCAGTGTGCCCGGTTCGCTGAACTCGTCGACCATCAAGGTGACGTTAGACGGCATCGAGATGACGGGCGAGTCGACACCCAATGGCGACAAGAACCTTGAGACCGCCGACAAGGCTTGGGAACTGAAGGGTAGTGTTGACGGCAACGACGCATTGATTACCGCTGACTGCACGCCGCAGTTTGCCAAGTACCTGATGCCTCAGGGCAACCCCGAGTTTACCCACTGGGAGTTTGACGAGGAGACGGACAACGGTACCTCGCACCGCGTGTATGGCACCTACTGGGAGCCGGGCGCAACGGCTATGCCTGCTAAGGGTGCCTACTATAAGTTTGCTGTCACCAAGAGCGGCGACTTGCGTGTAGCTATCTATGGCAACAAGAATCAGAACCCCACTTATATAGTGGACGAGACCACCAAGCAGCCTCTGGATCCTGCCACCGTTACGGTAAGCATCTACTACCAGAACACGGGCTTTGCCTACGAGGGCAACGCTGAGGAGGGCACGGCAAAATACTTCAACGTAGGCCCGATGGCTGCCGACTACGTTCTGCAGCACACCAACAGCATTACGCAGAATCGTCCCGTGTTGGGCTTCATTGACTTTGCCGTTGAGGCTGGCAAGACCTACTGGCTGTTCAACCCCAAGAGCCAGATTGGTATCTACGGTTTCTATTTCGCTCCCGGCGAAGGCACTGGCATTGCCAACGTGAAGGCCGAACTTGATGCCGACGCTCCCATCTTCAACCTCGCTGGTCAGCAGGTCAGCAAGGACTTCAAGGGTGTGAAGGTGCAGAACGGTCGCAAGTTCTTTTGATATTTCCCTTTAAACAATGGTCTTTAGGGGGTGCGCCATGAGGGCGCGCCCCCTTTTCTTTGTCCGACAGCTTTGACAGAAACGGCGGAAAATCGTGCCAGACAAGGCTTCCTGCTTTGACATTAGCCGTCAGCGGCTTTGCAATTTAATTTAAATTGCAGACCAATTTAATTTAAATTGCTCACCAATTTAATTTAAATTACTGCGCAATTTAATTTAAATTGCAACACTGTGGGCGATAGTTGTCAACGCCGGGGGGGTAGTTTGTCATGACGGCGGCCTCTGTTTGTCATGGTTGTCAGCCGTCCCGTGCGGTACGGGCGGCCATAGTTTACAGTCCGTTGCAGGTGACAATCCGGGCGGTCGTCCGTCTTATTATTAATAGACATAAAAGAAACAGAAAACGAAATGAAGAGACAACTCACTCTACTGCTGGCCGTACTGCTGACGTGCACCACGGCCATTGCACTGGCCACGCTGCCCGGCATTCAGGCTTTCGTGCAGTATCAGGCCACGTTCGTGGTGGCTCCCGAGGGCGCCGGTAGCGTCACTCCCACCTCCGCCAAGGCACTGGCCGGCACTGAGACGTCGGCCATCACCGCCAAGTCCAATGCCGGTTACACGTTCGAGGGCTGGTACATTAACGGCGAGTTGGTGTCGACGGAGAACCCCCACAAGTTCAAACTGACCGCCGACGTGACGGTCACGGCACAGTTCCGCGCCGTCCCCGCCATCACGCTGACCTGCGCCGTGAAGCCCGGTTGCGAGGGCATGGGCACGGTGAGCGTGTCGCCCGAAGGCACGGTGAGCGGCAATGCCCACGTCATCAACGCCTACTCCGACGTCACGCTGACGGCCACGGCCAACAAGGGCTACCGCTTTGTGCGCTGGGAACTGCCCGGCGGCAACACCAGCGACCTCAGTGTGCTGACCATCAGCAACATAGACGCCGACATGACCGTCTACGCCGTCTTTGAGCCCATCGAGCACTACCATGCCGACCAGCCCGCCTTCCCCGGGGCCGAGGGCTACGGCCGCCTCACCACGGGCGGGCGCATGGTGGACAGCCGCGGTGCACGGGTCTACTACGTCACGCGGCTTGACGACACAGGTGCCGAAGGCTCGTTCCGCTGGGCCGTCACTACGGGCGACGACACGCCGCGCACGGTGCTCTTCAAGGTGGCAGGCACCATCTACCTGACGTCGCGCCTGAGTTGCAAGCCCAACATCACCATAGCCGGACAAACGGCACCCGGCGGCGGCATCTGTCTGGCAGGCTACCAGATGAAGCTCGCCTCCAACAGCATCGTGCGCCACCTGCGCTTCCGCGCCGGCGACCTGCCCAAAAACAGCATGTCGATGCTCGACGTCGAAAACTGCGACCACATCGTTCTGGACCACTGCACCTTCTCGTGGTCCATGGAGGAGAACCTCACTATGTACGACACCGACTACACCACTGTGCAGTGGTGCATCTTCTCCGAGGGACTCTACAACTCGCGCAACGCCAAGGGTGCACGCTCCTACGCCG
This sequence comes from Prevotella sp., assembly GCA_017458125.1. Lineage (GTDB taxonomy): Bacteria > Bacteroidota > Bacteroidia > Bacteroidales > Bacteroidaceae > Prevotella. The sequence continues at coordinate 56,923 of JAFTGB010000052.1, read as the reverse complement.
CCCAGTGGGGTGGCGAGCACGGCACGCTGCACCACTGCCTCTTTGCCAGTTGCAACAACCGCTCGCCGCGCTTCAACGGCGTGCGTGCCAGTACCAACGACCGCCATGTGGACAACGAGTTTGTCAACAACGTCGTCTACAACTGGGGCAAGCCCAACAGCATCTATGGCGGCGAGAACGACAAGAGCTGCAACGGCTACAACCGCACCTATATGATTAACAACTACTTCCGTCCCGGTCCTGCCACGCAGAAATGCCTGGGCAGCACGCGCTTCTTCGTGGGTGCCTCCAACAGCAACGGCGTGGGCCAGTGGTACCTGAAAGGCAACAAGTTCGAGGTCGACGGCAAGTGGCGCCCGTCCAACGCCGTGTGGAACAAGAGCGTGCTCGACAAGGTGAACGCCGACAATCTGCACGGTTTCACGAGCAACAGCAGCGAGCGCGCCCTTGACCTGGAGAGCGTGGGCAACTCGCAGAGCACCTACAACCAGTACGTCCTGAAGGACATCGTGGAGTGGAGCGGACTGCAGTACGAGAGTGCTGACGACGCCTTCAAGGCCGTCGTGCAGCGCGCCGGAGCCTCGCTGCCCCGCTACGACGAGGTCGACGCCCGCATACTGGCTGAGGCCGCCGGCACCCTTGACCCGCAGTTTGCGGGCTATGAGAATGCAGCGCGCACGTCGCTGTCCAGAGGCATGGGCATCATCAACACGCCCTACGACATCACCCTGCAACGGCACGACCAGTTTGCAGCCCTCTACGAGGGCGACAAGGCCGAAGACAACAAGGAAATCGACGTCACCTGCTTCCCCCTGTTGCAGGCTGACGGCTACGACATGGCCGTCGTCGACAGCGACAGCGACGGACTGCCTGACGACTACGAGGCCAGCGTGGGCTTAGACCCCGCCGACGGCAGCGACGGCATGCGGCTGGCCGAGAGCGGATATTCTAACTTGGAGGAGTACCTCAACGGCGTGGCCGACGGCGCGATTGACGCCAAGCAGTACACCCGCCACCAGAGCGTCACCCGGATGGACGGCTTCAACGCCACGGTGGGCGAGGGCGGTTTTGCCACCATACAGGAGGCCGTCGACGCAGCCCCCGCCGATGCTACACCTTATTATATATTTATAAAAGCCGGTACCTACGAGGGACATGTGCAGATCAACCGCCCCAACGTGCACCTGACGGGCCAGTCGAAGCAGAACACCATCGTCACCTGGAACAAGGTGTATAACGAGGATGGCGGCAACGTGGACAAGAACGCCACCGTCAACGTGACGGCCAACGACGTGTCGTTCGACAACCTGACCATACGCAACACGCGCCAGAATGCCGGGCAGGCCTTGGCCCTTTACACCCGTGGCGACCGCATCGTGCTGACCAGCTGCAATGTGGAGGGGTGGCAGGACACCTACCGCACGGGCAACGACGGCCAGCGCCACTTGGTGCGCAACTGCAAGCTGACGGGAACCACCGACTTCATCTACAACCGAGGCGAGGTGTTCTTCGACAGCGACACCCTGCACGTGCTGCAACCGAAGAACGTCATCATAGCCCCCGACCACGTCAGACCCAACTACGGCTATGTGTTCAGCAACTGCGTCATCACGGCAGCCGCAGCCACGGCGCAGACCCACTTGGGACGGCCGTGGGGCGACACGCCGAAGGCCTCGTTCCTCAACACCCGGCTGGCCGAGGGTGTGACCATAGCCGCCGAGGGATGGCGCGACATGGACGGACTGCCCACGCAGATGGCCGAATACAACACGACGGACGCTAACGGCAACGCCGTGGACCTGAGCCAGCGCAAGACGTCGTTCACCAACGATGCCGGAACGACGCGCAGCAGCAAGGCCGTCATAGGCAAGGTGGAGGCCGACAGCTACAAGCTCGACTACGTGTTGCGCGGCGATGATGAGTGGGACGCCGACTGGCAGGGCTTCATCCTGCCCGCGCCGCAGCTGGCGATGAGCGGCACCACGGCCTCTTGGACCGACCATACGGGCTACGCACGGTGCTACATGGTGACGCTGGACGGCAAGGCCGTCATCACCGCCGATAACAGCATCAGCACCGGTGGTGCCAAGCTGGTGACGGTGCAGGCCGTCAGTGCCTACGGCGTGCTGGGCGAGCGTGCATCGTCGGACACTTCCACTGGCATCAGCCAGCTCACGACGGGCGTTCAGGTGGTCAGCCGACAGTATTTCACTGCCGACGGCAAGCAGGTGCAGCGTCTGCAGCACGGTGTGAACATTGTGCGCGAAACCTTGGCTGACGGTACGGTGCAAATCCTTAAAATTGTGGCAAAATGAAGAGACAATCCCTTTTGCTCATGGCCCTGACATGGGTCGTGAGCACATTGGCGCAGGAGCAGCCGACGCTGGCATTCCCCACGGCTGAGGGATTCGGCAAATACGCCTCGGGCGGACGGGGCGGCAAGGTGGTGGAGGTGACCAACCTCAACGATGCGGGTGAGGGCTCGCTGCGCTGGGCACTGACCGAGGCAGGCAAAGAGAATGCCACCATCGTCTTCCGCGTCTCGGGCATCATCGACATAGGCCCCAACCCGCAGCGCAAGGGTGAGCGCAGCATCCGCGCCAAGCTGAAGAATGTCACCATAGCGGGCCAGACGGCTCCCGGCGAGGGCATTCTGCTGCGCGGCGGCAAGCTGAACTTGGGCGGGTCGGAGAATGTCATCATCCGCAACATACGCGCGCGCTTAGGCACCAAGGGAGACCCCGGGAAGACGAAGAAGGAGAACTTCATAGAGGGTGGAACCATCGGCATAGAGAATGCGCAGCGCATCATCATCGACCACTGCTGTTTCGGCTGGAGCGGCGAGGAGAACATGACCATGTACGACAACCACTACACCACCGTGCAGTGGTGCATCGTGCACGAGGGACTGCACGATGCCGGTCATCACAAGGGTGTGCGCGGCTACGGTGCGCAGTGGGGCGGTTCGCCGGCCACGTTCCACCACAATCTGCTGTGCAGCAACGACAGCCGTTCGGCACGCATCAACGGAGCCACCAACCCGAAGGTGGACAAGAACGTGTTTCTGGAATACCAGAACAACGTCAACTTCAACTGGGGGCGCCGCAACTCATGCTACGGTGGCGAGAACGAGGCTGGCGAGGGCAGCAGCCATGAGTGCAACTTCGTGGGCAACTACTACAAGCCCGGACCGGCCCATCCCGAGGACAACGTGTTCATCGAACTTTCCGCAGCCCGTAAGGGCAAGCAGCTGACGGGCCCCTCGCTGTGGTACTTCAGCGGCAACGTGATGGAGGGGCAGAAGGGTGCCGACGACTGGCAGCTCGTCAGCAACAAGACGGGGTTCGCCGAAGAACAGATGAAGGCCGCGCAGCCTCTCGTCAAGGCCGGCTATGAGGCTTACCTTACGCCGGCCGAGTCGGCGAAGAAGGCTTACAAGCAGGTGCTGAAACGGGCGGGAACCATCAGGCGTGACGTCGTGGAGCAACGCATCATCGACGACGTGCGCACTGGCAGACCGCGCTACCAGGGCAAGAGTGCAGGCAAGGCGGGCATCATCGACTCGCAGGCTGATGCCGAGGGGTGGCCGCAGTATGCAACAGCTACGCCTGCCGCAGACCGTGATCACGACGGCATGGCTGATGACTGGGAACTGAAGCACGGCTTCAGCCCTGCCGATGCGCAGGATGGCAATAGGGTCGTGTCGAAAGAGGGCTACACGGCTTTAGAAGTCTACCTCTGTTCGCTTATGGGCGAGAGGATTGCCATGGACAAAAAGTAGTGTTCCGGCTTATAGTGAAATCTCGCCCGAACCATAGCAGCGGTGGTGGTCGGCGTCATAGATGACACAGAACTGGCCCGGGGCGACACCATGAATGGGGGCTTCAGCGCGAACGGTGTACTGGCCGTTGCCTGAAGCCTCTAACCGTGCAGGCAGGAACTCGGGCGTGTGGCGTATCTTCAGCGTCACGCTGGCCGGGGGCAGCTGGCCGTTGAGGCTGTGGAAGTCGCGGATGGAAAACACCTGCCGGTAGGCTGTGGCGGGGTCGTAGCCGTGGGAGACGTAGAGGATGTTCTCGTTGATGTCCTTCTTGACGATGAACCATGGTCCGCCGCCGAGTCCGAGTCCCTTGCGCTGGCCGATGGTGTGAAACCAGTGGCCGCGGTGCTGTCCAATCTTACGTCCCGTCTCCAACTCGACGATGTCGCCGGGCTGTTCGCCTAAGTAGCGGCGCAGGTAGTCGTTGTAGTTGATTTTGCCTAAGAAGCAGATGCCCTGCGAGTCGCGGCGGTGGGCAGGAGCCAAGTGCTCACGCTCGGCTATCAGGCGCACCTCTTCCTTCATCATGTGGCCAATGGGAAAGAGGGCTTTCGCCAACTGCCAGTCGTAGATTTGCGCCAGAAAGTCCGTTTGGTCTTTCACGGGGTCAGGGCTGGTGCAAAGCCAGGTTAATTTACGATTTGACGATTTACTATTTACTATTTTTTCTTCCTCCTCCTCCGTCTGGGCATAGTGGCCAGTGGCAATGAGGTCGTAGGCGTGGCCTTGCTTCTCGTGGAAAGCACCAAACTTGATGAGGCGGTTGCACATGACATCGGGATTGGGCGTCAATCCTGCGCGTACCTTACTCATAGTATAGGTCGTCACCTGCTCCCAGTATTCGCGGTGGCAGTCTATGACCTCCAACTTGCAGCCGTACTTGCGGCTGACGGCTGTTGCCATCTCCAAGTCCTCCTCAGAAGAGCAGTCCCACTCCTCTTCTTCCTCCGGGCCTATCTTGATGTAAAAGCAGTCGGGGCGCACACCCTGGCGCACCAGTTCATAGAGGGCTACACTGGAGTCCACGCCGCCAGAGAGCAGCAGGGCTATATTCTTGCTTGCTAAATCATCCATGGCTGCAAAATTACTTAAATATTATTAAATACACAAATAAATCCATTGCTATTTCAAACGGAATGCATATCTTTGCGATATCAAAATGATATCAACTAATAAACGATTGCATTATGGAATCAAAGGAGTTTAAGTTTAAAGGAGTAGTGGTGAACGGCTTCGTCATGCTGTTCATCGTTTTGGCTTTGTGCGTAGTTTCGCTGGCAGGCATTGTCTATGGCATTATCCAGCTGGATGAAACCGATGGCAGTTGTGGCGGTTGGCTGTTGGCCGGCAGCATCGTATTGCTTATTTGCGACATCATCTGCATGTGCAGTTTCTTGCAGTTGGAACCTAACGAGGCACGTGTCATTACGTGGTTCGGCAAGTATAGCGGAACGTTCTCCGAGACGGGTTTCTACTGGATTAACCCGTTCTACGGAACCAAGAAGGTGAGTCTGCGCGCCCGCAACCTGGACGCTGAACCCATCAAGGTGAACGACAAGACGGGCAATCCGGTGATGATAGGCTTGGTGCTGGTGTGGAAACTGCAAGACACCTACAAAGCCCTGTTTGAGGTGGACACGCAGACGATGGCCGCCGTGCCTAACGCTGTGGGTGCTGACACGAAGGGACTGATGAAGGCCTTGGAGAGCTTTGTCCGCGTGCAGAGCGACGCTGCCCTGCGTCAGGTGGCAGGCCAGTATGCCTACGACGACGAGGACGGCAAGAGCGGTGAGCCCACGCTGCGGTCGAGTGCGGATGAAATCAACGAGCAGTTGGAGCAGAAACTGGACGAACGTCTGGCCTTGGCGGGCATCGAGGTCGTGGAGGCCCGCATCAACTATCTGGCATACGCTCCGGAGATTGCTGCCGTCATGCTGCGCCGTCAGCAGGCCGACGCCATCATCCAGGCCCGTGAGAAGATAGTGGAGGGTGCTGTGTCGATGGTGAAGATGGCACTCGACAAGCTGTCCGACGAGAACATCGTGGAACTGGACGACGACAAGAAAGCGGCTATGGTCAGTAATCTGCTCGTCGTGCTCTGCGGGGACGACAATGCGCAACCGGTGGTGAACACAGGAACGCTGAACCATTGATTAATGTATAACTGATGGCAGAAAAGACTACCAAGAGCTTTATCCTGCGCGTTGATGCTGACACCATGAATGCCATAGAGGCTTGGGCTGCGGACGAGTTCCGCAGCACCAACGGCCAGCTGCAGTGGATTATCACCGAGGCATTGCGAAAAGCCAAGCGCCTGCCAAAAAAGAAGAAAGGAACTGTCGATGAAGAAACAAAAGTTTAAAGCGGAGCGGAGTACGGAGGGCACCGCGTTTGAACTCGCCTTTGTGCTGTTGGCCGTCGTCGTGTGGGCGACCATTGTGATGTTCTACCGTCAGGCACCGGACATCATACCCACACATTTCGGACCGACTGGCGCAGCTGATGCCTTCGGCCCTAAGACTCGTATGTTTATCCCTTGCGTCATCATAACGGTCATTGGTGCCTGCATGATGGTGGGGGTTTACTTCCCACATACGGTCAACTTGCCCGGTGTCTATCTGGTCAGCGAGCGTCAGGCGGCATGGAGTACCAGACTCGCGCGTGTCTTAGGCATCCTGTTTCTGCTGTTGGCCGGAGCCATTGCCCTGGACATGCTGCGTGGCCACATCCTGTTTATACCGATAATGATAGCGGTCATGGTGCTGGTCTGTGTGGCATTCATATACCTTATCATGAGATTAAAAAACTGACTTCAGACCATGAAAAACGGACTGGTAACCTTGATGCTTGTGGCGACAGCCATGACTGCCCCGGCACAAAACATACGCGGGACGTGGAGTGGAGAACTGGATGCGGGCGTAATGAAGCTGGCGCTGGTGCTGCATGTCGATAACGACAGCACGTGTAGGTTGGACAGTCCAGACCAAGGGGCAGAGGACCTTGCGGGACAAGTGGCCTACATCTCGGCTGACTCGATACTCGTCAGAATGCCACAGTTGGTGGCACTGTATGGCGGACGACTGGTGAACGGCGAACTGCGAGGCACCTTTGTGCAAGGGCTGAGTGCGCTGCCGCTGACGCTGAAGCAAGGGAAGTTGGCACGGAAACGGCCACAGACACCACAGCCGCCATTCCCTTATCAGACAGAGGAGGTGACTTTCGTCAATGAGCAGGCTGGGGCGGCCTTGGCAGGTACGCTGACAATGCCCAAAGGAGCAACGACGGTATTGCTGATGGTGACGGGCAGCGGACAGCAGAACCGCGATGAGGAACTGTTCGGGCATAAGCCTTTTGCCGTGATTGCTGACTATCTGGCGCGTCGCGGCATTGCCACGCTGCGCTATGACGACCGTGCCACGGGACAGTCAAAGGGTGGTGAGGTGAAGCGTGCCACGACGAAAGACTATGCCGACGATGCCTTGGCGGGCATAGAGTGGCTGCGCCATAGCGGCCGCTTCGGGAAGGTAGGCGTCCTTGGACATAGTGAGGGCGGGAGCATTGCCTTTATGCTGGGGGCGCAGCATAAGGTCGACCTGATAGTCTGTATGGCAGGTCCCGCTGTCAAGGGGGACAGTGTGCTGCTGGAACAGAACAAAGCCCTGTTAGGCGATGCGGGCAGGAACCTGACCCTTGAAACCGTCCGCGCCCAAGTGGCAGCCATGCAGAACCCATGGTACAGCTTCTTCATGGACTACGACCCGCAACCAGACATAGCACGCATAAGCTGTCCCGTGATGGCGTTGAACGGAAGCAAGGACCGTCAGGTAGTGGCTTCGCAGAACATGGAAGCCTTACGCCGGTGGTTACCGAACAGCCGTTCGACCGTCATTAAAGAGTATCCGGGACTCAATCATCTGTTCCAGCACTGCCGGACGGGCATGCCGGCGGAGTACGGAGAGATAGAGGAGACCATCTCGGAAGAGGTGCTGCAGGACATGGCAGACTGGCTGACAATGCTGAAATAACCACCTTATTATATATGAAAACGGAAGGATACAGACAAAAGAAGTATGGGCAGGCGGTGAAACGCTACTGCCAGACCCTTGACCTGAAGAATGACGCCGCGCTGATAGCAAAGTACAGGGAGGCGCACGACCGGTTCCACTTCTGGCCAGAAATCAAGGCCGGCATACAAGAGGTGGGCATTCTGGAGATGGAGATTTACATCCTGGGCAACCGCCTGTTCATGATAGTAGAGACTGCCCTCGACTTCGACTGGGACACGGCAATGGCCCGGCTGGCCACGCTGCCTCGACAGGAGGAGTGGGAGGCATATGTCGCCTTGTTTCAGGATTGTATGCCCGGAGCCACCAGCGACCAGAAATGGCAGCTGATGGAGCGTATATTTTATTTATATGAGTAACATGATAGAACTGAAGAACGAACAGCTGACCATCCGTGTCGCTGAGAAAGGAGCCGAGCTCCAGAGTGTGAAAGATAGTGAGGGTAGGGAATACATGTGGCAGGCCGGTCCGGAGTGGCCGCGCCATTCACCCATCCTGTTCCCGCTGGTATGCAGCGTCAACGATGAGACCTACCGTGTGGATGGCAAGGAGTACCACCTGCCGCGTCACGGTTTTGCGCGTGACAAGGAGTTTACCGTTATCAGCCATACGCCGGAGAAGGTGACCTTGGCATTGCATGACTCTGAGGAGACTTTAAAGGTGTATCCCTATCACTTCAATCTGGCTATTACCTACCGGCTGGAAGGAAACAAGATTAACGTCATCTGGCATGTGGAGAACACCGACACTCGCGAGATACACTTCCAGATAGGCGGTCATCCGGCCTTCAACGTGCCCGGCGGAAAGTTGGAGGGTGTCATCAAGTTAGACAACGAGGAACCGATGGATGCGCTGAAGAGCTATGCCGACGGCAGTCACGACATGGCGGAGGTGCCTTTGGAGGCTGACATGGGTATCATGGAAATCAACAACAACTTCTTCCGCAACGACTCGGTGAAAATCCATAAAAGCCAGACGCACCGCGCCATGCTGATGGACACTGACGGCGAACCGGCCGTGACGGTGGACTACAAGACTCCCGTCTGTGCCTTCTGGAGTCCCTACGACAAGCATGCCCCCTTTGTGTGCATAGAGCCGTGGTATGGCATCGGCGACCCGCGCGGCTTTGCAGGAGAGTTCAAAGACAAACCCTTGATGAACCACCTTCAGCCCGGCTCCAGCTTCATGTCGAAATACACGATAACGATAGGGTAGCGATGTGGTTGTTAGAATGAAAGCAAATACCGCGAGGCATTAATAGGCTTCGCGGTATTTGTTTTCGTCTTTGTCGTCCAGCATGGAGAGGTACGACTGGTATCGGCTTTGGGCGATGTAGTGGTCTTCTATGGCTTTGAGCACAGCGCAGCCCGGCTCGTGGGTGTGGGTGCAGTCAGAGAAGCGGCACTGCTTGGAGAACTCGAAAATCTCCTTGAAATAGCTGGTCAGCTCACTGCGTTCCATGTCGAAGGTGCCAAAACCCTTGATGCCCGGGGTGTCGATAAGCCAGGAGGATTTACTATTTACGGATTTACTATTTACTATTTGAAGGGGAATCATCTCCGAGAAAGTGGTGGTGTGTATGCCTGTCTGGTGAGCATCGCTGATGTCTGCCACGCGCTGGTTGGCCGTGGGCACCAGACGGTTGATGAGCGTAGACTTGCCCACGCCGCTGTTGCCGCTCAGCAGGGTTATCTTGCCTTCTAACAGAGGGCGCAGGGCCTCCACGCCGTCACCCGTCACAGCCGAGATGGCGCGACACTCATAGCCGATGGTCTCGTAGAGCTGTATCATCAGCTGCTGGTAGCGCAGTTCGTCGTCGCTGAGCATGTCGGTTTTGTTGAAGATGAGGATGACGGGCACACGGTAGGCCTCTGCCGACGCTAAGAAACGGTCGATGAAGGTGGTGGATGTCTCTGGCTTTACGATGGTGACAACCAGCATGGCCTGGTCGACGTTGGCTGCCAGTATGTGGCTCTGCTTCGACAGGTTGATGCTCTTGCGGATGATGTAGTTGCGGCGGTCTGCTATCTCGGTAATCCAGCCTGCCTCGTCAACGGTGACGCGATCGCCTACGGCAACGGGATTGGTGGAGCGTATTCCCTTGATGCGGAAGTTACCCTTCACCTTACAGTCAAGAAGCTGGTTCTCGTCCGTGAGGACGGTGTACCAGCTTCCTGTATTTTTAATGACCAGTCCTTTCATGGCTTTCACAAATGAGAAATGAGGGATTTCTTCATTTTTTCATTTACATTCCTCATTTCTCATTTTCGTTTAAACAGTCATAATCTCCTTGTTCTTGGCCTCAATCAGCTCGTCCAGCTTTTTGATGTATTTGTCGTGAACCTTCTGAAGCTCCAGCTCGGCATCCTTCTCGTTGTCCTCCGAAAGTCCGTCCTTGATGGCTTTCTTCAGCTTGTCCTTGATGTCGGCACGAACGTTGCGCACCTCCACCTTGGCCTTCTCGGCAATCTTGTTGCACTGCTTCACCAGGTCGCGGCGGCGCTCCTCGGTGGGCTGGGGGATGCCTAAGCGGATGATTTCTCCGTTGTTCTCGGGCGTGATGCCTACGTCAGAGTCCATGATGGCTTTCTCGATGTCGCGTATCTGCTTACGGTCCCAGGGCTTGATGGCGATGGTGCGGGCGTCAGGCGTCGACACGTTGGCCACCTGGTTCAGGGGTACTTTCTGTCCGTATGACTCCACGCGTACACCACTCAATATGGCCACGTTGGCACGTCCGGCACGGATGCGGTTCAGTTCTTCCTCTAAGTAGAGTGCTGCCATCTCCATGCGCTCCTCGGCGGCAGCCAATGTCTGTTTTACGTCTATCATAGTTGTTATGGGTTTGATTGTTTCTTCCGACAAAGATAGTGGTTTTAATTTGAATGTGCAAGTATTTGTTGTAAATTAGTTCAAAAAAGGAGGAAAAAGATGGAAATATTTGGCAGAAGGATATATTTTCGCTATCTTTGTAGGCAATAAGGGCTAATAACAACTAAGACCTTACCGTAATGAAGAACCTGAAATCAAAAGGCAACAACGTTTTCCGTGCGTTGATGTGGGGTTGCACCTTTCTGGTCCCGCAAATGATTTTTGCCCAAGCCACGGATACCGGCCACGTCTATGATGCCAACCACTTGCTGGCCTACACCGCGGCGGGGTTCCTGATAGGTGTTTTGATTCTCTTTTTCCTTAGCTTTATCTATCACTATCGCGAGCAGGACGCTGCGGCACGCAACCGCAGCCAGTACCTCCGCCTGTCGCTGGTGCTCCAGACGGGCCATCTGAAGCTCTGGCTCTACGACGTAGGCAAGCGCCACTACATAGAGTTGACTGAGACGAAGGGACAGGGAGCCGAGTATGACCCCATCGATTTCGCGCGCTTCTTCAACCGCGACGACTTCGAGTCGTTACGCAAGGGCATCTTCGACCTGTGCGATAAGCGCAGCCTGTCGTCATCGGCCTCCCTGCGCAGTGCTGCCGAAGGCGACGAGCCGGTGCACTACTATGAGTTCAGTGTCACCGTGGCTGCGCGTGGCGCCCAAGGCCGTCCGGTCACGCTGTTGTGCGTTCAGCACGACGTGACGAGCGAGGTGACGCGCAAGGAGACCGTCAACCAGACGCTGATGCGCTACCATACTGTGTTCAACTCGTCGCTGGTCGACATGCTGTACTACGACAAACAGGGCGTGCTGAGGGACATCAACGAGCGAGCATGCCAGGCCTTCAACGTCCCCAACCGTGAGTATGTGCTCAATGGCAGCTTCCTGTTGGAGAACAATCCCATGTATAACGGCATCCCGTTGGACAAGTTGGAGAACTCGCGCACCTCTACCATTATCAATTTCAGGGACTTCCAGGACAACGTCTACCAGTTGGACGACTTCCGTCTGAGCGGCAAGATATACTACGAGTCGACCATCAACCCCATACGTGACGAGCATGGCCGTCTGGAGGGTGTCTACATGGCAGGACGCAACGTGACGGAGATGGTGGAGTCGTTCCACCGCCAACAGGAGACTATCCGCCAGCTGCGCGAGGCCACGAACAGCATACAGAAGTATGTGGACAACATCAACTACGCGCTGCAGGTCAGCGGTGTGCTGCTGGTCAACTACAATCCTTCGACCTACACCTTAGAGGTGTCCAACGACATCAACCGCTCACAGCTGCGCATGTCGCAGCTGCGCTGCATCCGGCTGGGCACGCCGCGCTTCCACCGCCAGATATCGAGTGCGCTGAACCGTATGGACCATCTGACCACCCGCCCCATAGAGCTGAACGTCGAGACCGAGCTGCGCGACAAGAAAGGGCGCCAGCTGTGGCTGCTGTTCAGCATGGTGCCGTTGAAGGATGAGCAGGGGCGCGTGGTACGCTACTTCGGACTGTGCCGCAACATGACCGACATGGTGGAGACCGAGCAGCGGCTGGCCGTGGAGACCAAGAAGGCTCAGGAGACGGAGGAACTGAAACAGTCGTTCCTCACCAACATGAGCTACGAGATACGCACGCCGCTGAACACGGTGGTAGGCTTTGCCGAGCTCTTCGAGACCGAGCACGACGAGGCCGACGAGCCGCTGTTTGTCGAGGAGATCAAGCGCAACTCCAACTCGCTACTGCAACTGGTCAACGACATTCTGTTCCTGTCGCGCTTAGACGCTCACATGATAGAGTACAACAAGACGCCCTTCGACTTTGCACTGGTCTTCGACAGTCACTGCCAGATGGGGTGGAGCGGTGTCAAGCCGACGGTAAAGACCATCATTGAGAACCCTTACGAGCACTTGGTGGTCAACATCGACCAGGAGCAGCTGGGCAAGGTGATAGAGAAACTCTGTGCCAATGCCGTCAGCTACACCGACGAGGGTACCATTCGCGCCAAGTACGAGTACAGGCACGGCGAGCTGACGTTCAGCATCGAAGACACGGGGGCAGGCATCGACGAAGCCACGCTGCCCCACGTCTTCGACCGCTTCGCCCGTAACGGCCAGCAGAAGCTCTGCGGTACTGGTCTCGATCTGCCCATTGTGCAGACGCTGGTACAGCAGATGGGCGGCACTATCGAGATACAGTCCGAGCTGGGCAAAGGCTCCACGGCCTGGGTCATCATCCCGTGCGAAGCGCAGACCATTGAGAAGCGTCGCGACATGCTACTATAACCTCAGTCAATAACCATTCCCCGTACATCCATTTTTATGACAACACTCCTATACATCCCCCTTCTTAACGCCATCGGCAGTCCGGACGTCTTCCCCGTTTTAGTCACGTTGCTCATCATCGTTGTCTTTGCCGCGGTGCTGGTGTCCAACCGCATCGTCTACCGCCGCGTCAGAAAGCGCATGCAGGATGCCGACGCTACGGGTGCCCTGATGCAGCAGGCACTGAAGGACAGCACCAACAATGTGGTGCGCTTCGACCTGCGCGAGTCACACGTCTACCAACTCTACGGGAAACTGTTTCCTGAGGGGGGCGTGTCGAAGGAGGAATGGAAGCGCCATGTCCACCCCGACGACCTGGAAACCACGCTCCGTCATTTCCGCGAGATGATGGCTGGCAATGTGGAGCGCGACGAATTCTTCTATCGCTGGAACTTCGACTTCAGCGGTGGCTCGCCCCGTTGGGGCTACATGCACAACGTCAGCGTGGTGGAGCGTCTGCCGGGTGTCAGGCGTCCTACCAGCATCATCAGTACGCTGCGCGATGAGACCGAGATGCGGCGTCAGGAACAGGAGGAGAGCGAGCTGACCGGCAAGTACAAGCTCATCTTCGAGAACTCCATCATCGGCCAGTCCTTCTACACACCCGACGGCTGGCTGTTGGACGCCAACAAGATTATGCGCGAGATATGTCATTTCGACAGCGACGACGGCGATGCCTTCTTCTCGCAGGCCAACCTGTTTGAGATGTCTCCCTTCCGCGAGTGCGTGGACAGAACTAACATCGAGGAGCTGTGGATATGTGCCGAGAGCGTGGTGCCCGAGCGTAAGATGCGCGACTTTTTGGAAATCCGCCTGCATCCTATTTATGACGATCAGGGTAAGCTCATCTATCTGGCCATTGCCGCGCGTAACATCTCGGAGGAGCGCGACATGTACCTGCAGGCACGCCTGAACGACCGGCAGATCATAGCGGCCAATGCGCAGATACAGCGTCTGGAGCAGGAGCTGCGCTACATGATGGAGAGTTGCGACATGCAGTCGTGGCGCATATCGCTGCAGCGCAACATCATTGAGTTCTACCAGGGGCTCAGCGTCATCACCCATTCATTCCCCTTAGAGCAGCTCTCGCAGATTTTCGTCAATCAGGACGACGGCTTTGTGCGCGACTTGGAGCACCCCTCGGCAGCCATCGACCATCCCCTGTTCTACATCGGGCAGGTGCACCCCATGGTGTCGGGTAAGGCTGAGGCGCAGTGGGTACAAATCAACAGCATCCCCGAGTACGACGAACACGGACGGTTGAAGGGCAGCTTCGGCGTGTGGCGCAACATCACCGGCATGATGCGCAAGCAGGAGCAGCTGAAGCGCGAGACCGAGCGCGCCAACGACTCTGGACGCCTGAAGTCGGTGTTCCTGGCCAACATGACGCACGAAATACGCACGCCGCTCAATGCCATCGTGGGTTTCTCGGACCTGCTGCAGATGATAGAGGCTCCCGAGGAGCGTCGCGAGATGATACGGGTCATCCACAACAACTGCGACATGCTGCTGCGGCTCATCAACGACATGCTGGTGCTCTCGAACGTAGACTCCAACGCCGTGCAGATAGTCACCCGCGAGGTGGACTTCGCACGCGAGTTCGACAACAGCTGCGTGTCGCTGGCGAAGCGCATAGAGTCGCCAGCCGTCGAGTTCCGCAAGGACAACCCCTACGCCAGCCTGCGCCTGCACGTCGACTACGGGCGCATACAGCAGGTGCTCACCAACTTTGTCACCAATGCCGTCAAGTACACCCAGCAGGGACACATCACCGTTGGCTATCGCATGGAGGAGTGCAACGCCCGGCAGGGCATTCGCGTTTACTGCGAGGACACCGGCACGGGCATTCCTGCCGACCAGCGCGAACGCATCTTCGAGCGCTTCGTCAAACTCAACGACTACGTACAGGGCACTGGCCTCGGCCTTTCCATCTGCAAGATCATCATCGAGAAGTGCGGCGGTGTCATCAGCGTCGACAGCGAGGAGGGCAAGGGCTCCACTTTCTGGTTCTGGATACCTGTCCAGCCGGTGGAAGGATGAGCAACGGGGATGTATTTTCTGGTGCTGTCTTTCTCTGCAAGTACCACCTTCAGACGGTTTATTCGTTTACGTTCCATTCCATGCTATATTGGCTACAAATTTACACAAAAAATTTCAAAGTCAATGTTCGTTAAGTAAAAAAGTGGTCATTGCAAGTAGGTTGGGGGCAAATGATTTCTATAGAGAAAGTCGCAAAACCTGTTGACACAAGCGTCACCGACTGTTAATCTGAAAAGAGCCGTCCCCGCAGTGATTGCGAGGACGGCTCTTTTTATCTGTCCCTTTGGGCTTACGCCGCATAACCTCAGAAGATGAAGGTCTTCTCCAGCCAGTAGCACAGGATACCGGCCAGGTAGCCAACGAAGGCTATCCACGTAATCTTTTTCATGTACCAGCCGAAGGTAATCTTCTCCAGTCCCATGACAACGACACCGGCGGCGGAGCCGATGATAAGCATCGAGCCGCCCACACCGGCGCAGTAAGCCAGCAACTGCCAGAAGATGCCGTCCACAGCCATGTCGCCTGCGGCCTGTACGGGGTACATGCCCATGCAGCCGGCCACGAGGGGCACGTTGTCGACGATGCTGGAGAGTACGCCGATGATGCCGGTCACCATGTAGTGGTTGCCTTCGAAGACTACGTCGAGCGACTTGCCTAACAGCGTCAGCACGCCGATGGTCTCCAGACAGGCCACGGCCATGAGGATGCCGAGGAAGAAGAGGATGGTTGACATGTCGATGCGTGTCAGCATGTTAGTGACGCGCTTCTGCATGGCACCTTTCTCCTCCGCCTCCTTCAGGTTGGCATAGAACACCTCGGTGACGGTCCACAGCACGCCGAGCACCAGCAGGATGCCCACGAACGGCGGCAGGTGGGTAATGGTTTTGAAGATGGGAACGAAGATGAGTCCGCCGACGCCGAGGAAGAAGATGACCTTACGCTGCGACGTCGTCAGTTCGCTGGCGCTCACCGTCTGTGCCTGCTGTGCGGTGAACGTGAGCTCGCCCTTCAGCGACAGCGACAGGATGTAGGCGGGAATGACCATCGACACCAACGAAGGGATGAAGATTTCGCTGATGACGCCTGCGGCGGTGATGACGCCCTTGTTCCAGAGCATGATGGTGGTGACGTCGCCGATGGGCGAGAAAGCACCGCCGCTGTTGGCAGCGATGACCACCAGTGCGGCATAGATGAGGCGGTCCTTTTGGTCGCTGACCAGCTTGCGCAGTATCATGATCATTACGATGCTGGTGGTCAGGTTGTCGAGGATGGCCGACAGGATGAACGTCATGAAGGCGATGCGCCATAGCAGTCCGCGTTTCGACTTGGTCTGCAGCGTGTCGCGCACGAAGTTGAAGCCCCCGTTCTGGTCCACCAGCTCTACGATGGTCATGGCGCCCATGAGGAAGAACAGTGTTGTGGAGGTGGAACCCAGGTGGCGTTCTATCTCCTGACTCACCACGGCGGCCTTCATGTCGCCGATGGCTGCCGCCAGATAGCTGGCCGGGTCAATCATGAAGAGTGTCCAGCAGCCCACAAACATCAGCAGCGCAATGGCTGCCTTGTTGATTTTTGTCACGCTCTCAATGGCTATGCAGAGGTAGCCGACGCAGAAGAGGATGACGATGCAGATTGATAGTGTTGACATCATTGTTATTTACGATTTACTATTTTCGATTTACTATTTTTATTCTTTTTTGTTTCACATCGTCACTTCCACGCTGTGCTGGCCTGGGGTGTAGGGGATGACGCTTCCCTCGACGGGGGTGCCGTCGAGCACGATTTGCTTCACACCCTTCTGCGAGCCGTTGGGGTGGATGGTGATGCTGTATTCGGCATCGCGGAAACGGCGCTGCACGGTGTAGTCGCCAGCGGTCTCGGGCAGACACGGGTCTATGCGCAGGCCGTCGTAGTCGGGCTTGATGCCCAGAATGAACTCCGACACGGTGTACCACATCCATGCCGCCGTGCCCGTAAGCCACGAGTTCTTGCCTTCGCCGGGGCGCGCGGCGTCCTTGCCTGCCACCATCTGGCAGTTGACGTACGGCTCCACCTTGTGCAGTGTCTGGTATTTATCTTCGACGTATGACGGCAGTATCTTGGTGTAGTGGCTCCAGGCGTCGTTGCCGCGGCCTGCCATGCACTCGCCGATGATGACCCACGGGTTGTTGTGGCAGAAGATGCCGGCGTTCTCCTTGTAGCCTTCGGGGTAGCTGGAGATTTCGCCGTACTCGTAGACGTAGCGCGAGAAGGCGGGGTTGTTGAGCACCATGCCGTGTTCGCACTCCAGGTACTTCTTGCAGGAGTCCAGCGACTTGGCCACCATGCCCTCATCGGCACCAATCCCGGCCATGGTGCACCAGCCCTGCGACTCGATGAATATCTTGGCCTCGTCGCACTCGTTAGAGCCGATCTTACGGCCGTAGAAGTCGTAGGCGCGCAGGTACCACTCGCCGTCCCAGCCGTGTTTCTTCACCGCCTCTGTCATGGCGTCGACGGCCTGCTGCATACGGTCGGCTTCGGCATCTTTGCCAATCTTACGGCAGAGGGCCACGTAGTCCTTGCCCGTGACGACGAAGAGTCCGGCAATCATGAGCGACTCGGCTTTCGAGCCCTCGCTCTTGTTCTCCGTGGTCTGGAACGACTCGTTGGGGTCCCACGAGAAACAGTTCAGGTTCAGGCAGTCGTTCCAGTCGGCACGGCCTATGAGCGGCAGCAGGTGAGGGCCGAGGTTGCACGTGACGTGGTCCATCGACACTCGCAGGTGCTCGAAGAGCGTCACCTCCGTACCCGGCTGGTTGTCGAAGGGCACCATCTCGTCCAGTATGCTGAAGTCACCCGTCTCCTTGATGTAGGCCACGGTGCCGAAGATGAGCCAGCAGGGGTCGTCGTTGAAGCCGCCTCCGATGTCGTTGTTGCCGCGCTTGGTCAGCGGCTGGTACTGGTGGTAGCAGCCGCCGTCGGGGAACTGGGTGGAGGCAATGTCGATGATGCGCTGGCGGGCTCGCGCCGGTATCTGGTGCACGAAGCCCACCAGGTCCTGGTTGCTGTCGCGGAAACCCATACCGCGCCCTATGCCGCTCTCGAAGAAGCTGGCCGAGCGCGAGAAGTTGAACGTCACCATGCACTGGTACTGGTTCCAGATGTTGACCATGCGGTCCAGCTTGTCGTTGCCCGTGCGTACCTTATATATATTAAGCAGGGCATCCCAGTACAGGCAGAGTTCGGCGAAGGCCTTGTCCACCTTCTCCGTGGTGTTCAGCTCGTCAATGAGGGCGTGAGCCTTCTCCTTGTTGATGACCTGTGGGGCACTGAACTTCCGGTCCTGTTCGTTTTCCACGTATCCTAATAGGAATATGAAGTCCTTCTGTTCGCCAGGCTGCAGAGTCACCTCGATGTAGTGCGAGGCTATGGGGCTCCATCCGTGGGCGTGCGAGTTGCGCGGGTGCCCCTCCATGACGGCCTGCGGGTTGGCAAACTCGTTGTAGAGTCCCACGAAGGTCTCGCGGTCGGTGTCGTAGCCCTGTATCTCGGTGTTGACGTGGTAGAAGGCGTAGTGGTTGCGGCGCTCGCGGTACTCCGTCTTGTGGTAGATGGTGGCCCCTTCTATCTCCACCTCGCCGGTCGAGAAGTTGCGCTGGAAGTTCTCCATGTCAGTGGCAGCGTTCCACAGGCACCACTCCTCGAAGGAGAAGAGTTTCAGGTTTTTCACCTCCTGCGAGTCGTTCTTCAGTGTCAGCTTCTGCAC
Organism: Prevotella sp.; assembly: GCA_017458125.1. Lineage (GTDB taxonomy): Bacteria > Bacteroidota > Bacteroidia > Bacteroidales > Bacteroidaceae > Prevotella. The sequence continues at coordinate 38,053 of JAFTGB010000052.1, read as the reverse complement.
CTCGCACCACCGTTTCAGGGGCACGAAGAAAAGCACCGAGGCTTCTACGCCCTGTTTGCGTCCCGTGATGCGTGTGTAGCTCATGCCGTGGCGGCACTCGTAGAAGTCGAGCGGCGTCTTGCAGGGTTTCCATCCCGGGTTCCACACCGTGTCGCCGTCTTTGATGTAGAAGTAGCGTCCGCCATTGTCCATGGGCACGTTGTTGTAGCGGTAGCGTGTGATGCGGCGGAACTTGGCGTCTTTGTAGAAGCTGTAGCCGCCGGCGGTGTTGGAGATGAGTGAGAAGAAATCCTCGTTGCCCAGGTAGTTTATCCAGGGCCACGGGGTTTGCGGGTCTGTGATGACATACTCGCGGTGTTGGTCATCGAAATGACCGTAGCGTTTCTGCTGTTCCATGTTATTATGCTTATAAGTAAACTTCTATTTTTCTATCAGTATTCTGGCGTCAACGGCCACCACGTTGTGGTCGTCGGCCAGCAGCGGGTTGATGTCTATCTCCTTGATTTCCGTGGCAAAGCGCAGGAGCGTTGACAGCCGGACTATGATTTCGGCGTACTTCTGCTCGTTGAGCCCCTTCTGTCCCCGCGTGCCTTTGATAATCTTGTAGCCGCGCAGCGAGTGAATCATGGAGTAGGCTTCGCCGTAGCTCAGCGGCGCCAGTCCCGACTGCACATCCTTCAGCACCTCGACGAAGATGCCGCCCAGTCCGCAGAGCACCACGTGGCCGAAGCGCTCCTCGTATTTGGCGCCGATGAAGAGCTCCGTGCCCTTCAGCATCTTCTGCACCATGACGCCCTGGGCACCGGGTATTTGCATCATGCGGCCGAACTCCAAGGCCAGGTGTTCGGGCGTGCGGATGTTCAGCGTCACCCCGCCCACGTCGCTCTTGTGAACCGGACCTACCACCTTGGCCACTACGGGATAGCCCACATGCTGGGCGAAGTCTGCCAGCTGGTCCTTGTTGTCGCTGACCATTTCGGGCACCATGGGTATTCCGGCACATTCCAGCAGCGAGCGCACCGTCTTGGGGTCGACGTAGCCGTTCTCTTTGATGCCGTAGATAATGCTGTTCAGTCTCGGGATGTTGATGCCGTATAGCTGTACCTCCAAGGGCGCGGGAGCCGGCGTGCGCATGATTTGGCTCAGTGCCGTGGCCAGTGTCACCTCGTCCGAGAAGTTCACGTGTCCCTTCTCCAGAAAGTCGGCCACCTCGGAACCGGCAGTGTATAGGCTGGGCAGGATGGGGAAGATGGGCTTGCGGCACTCCAGCATCTTCTGGTGCAGCACGTCGTAAGCCTCGTAGAGGGTGGTGAGTCCTGGTGTGCCGTAGATGACGGCTATGGCGTCGATGTCGTCAAAGCGTTTCTCGCAGTAGTCGATGGCGAGTCCTAACAGCTTTGGTGTGCCGGTGGCTAATATGTCAATGGGATTGGCCACGCTGCTTCCCGGCAGCAGTTCCTGCTTCAGCTCCTCGGCGGCAGGACCCTCCAGCTTGGGCACCTCCAGCCCGCCTTTCGACAGGGCGTCGGTCAGCATGACGCCAGGTCCGCCGGCATGGGTGACGATGGCAAAGCGGCGACCCGTCAGCGGGGGCAGCGTGAAGATGCAGCCCACGGTGGTCAGCTCCTCGCGGCTGTGGCAGCGCACGATGCCGGCCTTGCGGAACAAGGCCTCGACGGCGGAGTCGCTGCTGGCTATGGCTCCCGTGTGGCTGCTGGCCGCCCGGCTGCCGCTCTTGCTGCTGCCCGCCTTGATGGCGGCTATGCGGCAGCCTTTGCGGATGAGGCTTGCAGCGTGGAACAGCAGTTTGTCAGGGTTGGCTATGTTTTCGATGTAGAGCAGTTTCACGCGCGAGTCGCGCTCGGCATCGAAGTGCTCGTCCATGTGTTGCAGCACGTCCTCAATGCCTATCTGCTTGCCGTTGCCAATGCTCCACACACTGTTGAACTGCAGTCCCTTGATGACGGCACTCTCCAGTATGAAGACCGCCGTGGCTCCAGAACCGCTGATGAAGTCGGCACCCTTGGGGTCCAGCTTCGGTATGGGCTGGGTGAACACTGAGTGGTGGTGGCGGTTCAGCAGTCCGATGCAGTTGGGGCCGATGAGCGACGCGCCGTACTGTTCGCACAGCTCCACGATGCGCCGTTCCATCAGTGCGCCCTCGTGGGTCTCCTCGCCAAAGCCTGCTGAGATGATGATGAAGGCCCGCGTCTGCTTGTCGCGCGCCAGTAGCTCCACCGTGTCAGCGCAGAGCTTGGCGGGTATCACCAGCACGGCCAGTTCTGTGGGCGGCAGCTCGCGTGCGTCCCGAAACACCTTGATGCCCTGCACCTCCGTCTCCTTGGGGTTGACCACGCGCAGCGTGCCGCTGTAGCCGCCCTGCAGTATGTTGCGCACCACGGCGCCACCCGGTTTGTGCACGTTGTTGGAACCGCCGATGACCACAATGGAGCGGGGTTCCAGTAGTTCGCGGTTAATCATACGATGACGATGGATTTCACGGGATACTGCGCTTCTGTCGACTCAGGGAAATAGTACCCCAGCTTCAGTACGTACTTGATGGGCGTGCCGTTCTTCACCTCAGAGCCCGTGGGCTCCTCGTCCAGACTGTCGTCGAAGGTGCCGCCGACAGCTCCGCGCACGTAGTCTTCGTAGCTGGTGCCGTCGTCGCTGATGGTGCTCAGGCTGGCGTTGATGAAGGGCACCTGCGTCGTCAGGAAGTGCTCAATGTCTTTCGCCAACTGGGCGATGTCGGCGTTGTCGCTCTCCGTTTGCGGCTTCTCGCCGTCAGTGGCCAGCCAGTGGATGAGCGGCTGCAGCTGCTCGCGTTGGCGGCGCAGCTCGAAGATGCGCTTGTTCAGCGCGCGGAAGTTGCTGACGGCCTCGTTGTAGACCATCATCTGCTCCGCACTCAGGTGCAGGGCTCCCTCGGCCTTCGGCTCCGTCTTCTCGCTGGCGCGGCGCTTCTCGCGCATCTTCACTATGGCCGTGGCTCCTGCCGCTATGGCGGTCACTCCTAACGTGGCCAGTGCGGCCCAGGCCGATTTCTTTGACATGAGGTCAAACTTTGGCATTGCCTTTTTGTCTCTTAGTCCCATGGTTCTCTTTATGCTATTTTCCGTTGTTCAGTATTTGTTTCGCGTGCTCCTTGGTCTTGATTTGCTTACCGGCCATGATGCTGGCTATGCGGCCCTCCTCGTCGATGACGAAGGTGGTGCGTATGGTGCCCATCGTCTTTCGGCCGTACATGTTTTTCTCGCCCCATGCACCCATGGCCTCTAATAGTGTGTGGTCCACGTCGGCAATCAGCGGGAAGGGCAGCTCGTGCTTTTCCTTGAACTTGACGTGCGACGCAGCCGAGTCCCTGCTCACGCCCACCACCTCGTAGCCGGCCTCCTGCAGCTCCTCGTAGTGGTCGCGCAGCGAGCAGGCTTCCGACGTACATCCGCTGGTGTTGTCCTTGGGGTAGAAGTAGAGAATGAGTTTTCGGCCGCGGTAGTCGCTCAGCCTGATTTCGCGCCCCTGTTCGTCGTGTCCTAACACCTCAGGAGCTTTGTCTCCGATATTCATAGTCGTATGTAGTTTTAAGTTTTGACGGCAAAGTTACGAAAAAACGAGAGAAATGCAAAAGGAAAGCTAGCTTTTCTTTTCATTTCCGAGTGATAGTAACTTCTCAGAAGGAAAAGTTACGAAAAGTCGGATGAAACGCCAAAAGATTTCGGGAAATTCAGACAGCCTGCTGCTTTATGACTTTTCCTGATTTCACTAGACATTTTTTCTCTTCATTAGCTGAAACAGTAGACAGTTGTTTTAGAGTCTTACTGAATCGATAGACACAAGCGAAAAAGCCGTGCTGTATTTGTTGACACTCCGGCCATGCTGGACACGCAGAGCCCGGGCAGTTTTGTTCGGCAAAACTGGATGCCCCTCGACGGGGCATTCAGTTTTTCGTCAGGTGCGCAGGCATACGCCGTCGCCCGGACTGTTTGTTCGGCTGGGCAAAGATACGGTTTTGTTTTCATCCTCGGTCTGTTTTTTAGGATAAATTTTGTTTTTCCACATCTTTTTCTGCTCTCCCTGCTCCAGATGCACCACGGCCGGTATCTTGTAGCCGATGCTCATGTGGGGGCGCCGGTAATTGTAGAAGTGGATGTAGCGCTCTATTACCCTGTAGGCATGCTCAAAGGAGCTGCAGCGCTTCTGGAACTTGGAAAAACGCATGGCACGGTGGATGAATAACCAGTACGCCGCCGCCGACACCGCTGCTGCCATCCGTCTGCGCAAAGCCCGCAAGCGGCTGGCCGACGAAGCCGCCGCCGAGGAGCGTGACAGGACAGCCGCCGTCGAGCGCGAACAGGCCAACCGGGAGCGCGAGACGAACGTGGAGGAAGGCCGCCGCGAAAAAGGAGGCTTGGAGGACGTGATGACCCGAAACCCCGACGGCCTGCTGGCCCGTCTGCAGCGCGAGCGTCAGAAGAAGGAAAACCCCAAGGATAGCGACAAAACGACATGAACGACAAACCTTTCACCATCAAGGCTTACGGCAAGTCGGAGCTGGCCATGCTCTACCTGCCACACCTCAGCAAAAAGACGGCACTCCGACAGCTGCGCACATGGCTCAGAGCTGCCCCCACGCTGCGCTACCTGCTGCGCAAGCGAGGCGGCTACTTCACGCCGAGGGATGTACGGAAAATCGTAGAGATAGTGGGAGAACCCTTTGACACACAATGAGATACGAAAAAATATACACCTTTTGGCGCAAAAAAGCACCATTTGGCACCTTTTGGCACCGAAAAGCACCGAAAAGCGCGTTTTGGCGCATCCGTCCCACGGCGAGGTCGTATCTTTGCACCCGAAGACGTTCCGCACGGAGCTAAGTGGCCACGAGCACGGAGCTAAACGTCAACGAGCACGGAGCTCATCAGCAAACAACATTATCAACTCTCAAGGAAACTTTTTATTCATTATGGCATTAGTAAGCAATCCCGTTCTCGGAGTGAACCTCCGCAAGAACCAAAACAGCAAAAGTCTGGCCTTCGGCAAATACTACGCCGAGGTAGACCGTCAGAAGACGCTCAACATCCGCGGCTTCGCAGAACACATGATTTCGCACGGCTGCGTCTACGACCGCGGCGACATCGAGTCCATCCTTATCAAGGTGACCGAGTGTCTGCCTGAACTCGTCGCCCAGGGCATCCCCATCCAGCTGGGCGAGCTGGGCATCTTCTACCCCAGCATCCAGGCCGAGGGCATCAACAACGTCACTCCGGGTCTTGACCCCCGCGCGCTGGTGAAGGCCGTCCACCTGCGCTTCCTGCCCAACGCCTCGAAGCTGGGCGACCTCTCGGGACCGGCCTTCAAGGACCGCTGCACGCTGGAGCTGCGCAACGTCATCGACGAGGTCGTCATTGACGGCGAGAAGTACAAGAAACTGGTGCCTATCGACACCTACGTTGCAGAACATCAGGTGACTCCCTAACGGCTTATGAAGGGACGCAACGTCATGGAGATTGTGGCGAAGGTCATAGTAGCCGCGCTCACCGCTTTCCTTACGGCCATTACGACGACATCGTGCATGGGCCGCGGACCGCTTGAGCTGTTCTGAACGCTCTAAATGATATTCTTTTTCATTTTTCTTCGGTTTAGGTTAGTAGTTTTTTGAAAATGATTTGACAGTTCACTGCGTTGCGATAACGCGGTGAACTTTTTTTTCTGACAACCTCTACACCGCCAGTTGGCTGACAAACATGAAACTGGAGAAAGGCTGGAAAAGGAATGATAATACGCCACAATGCGAGGCTGTGCGCGAAGCCTTTACGAATGCCATTATCCACTGCGACCTGATGATGAACTCACTGTAGATTCAGCGTGGTAAAATGTAGATTTCCAATTCCAGTCGCATTATATCGAGAAACCCTTTGCTTACTGGGTTTCTCGATAATTTTTAAGAAGTGATCCCGTTGGGATTCAAACCCAAGACCTTCAGAACCGGAATCTATCATTCAATTTCTTTGAGTACCCCTTTGTTTATGGGCATCTTCGGCTTTCCTCAAAAACGCATTTGCGCCGATTCGGCATTGTTAATACTCTCTTGTCGGTTGCAAAGGTAATCATTTTATGGCAAACAATATCGCCTTGAAATGTTAAATTTTTGAGATTTTGCTATAATCACTTGTATCGTCGCTTTATTGGTTTACTTTTGCAGCCTCAATTATAATTTTAATCAGGATGACAAAAAGGGAAATTAAGAGTATTATCCTCTATCTCGACAGTGCCGAAGCTATCGAGTATCTGACTAACGAGCAAACAGGTATTTTGATGAAAGCCGTTTTTCGCTATGCGAGAACAGGCCAAAAGCTCGAATCGTCTGACACAGCACTTATAGCACTCTTTACAATCATGTGTGCACAGATAGATCGTGACCACAAGAAGTATGAAGAACGTTGTGAACGTAATGTTACAAATGCCAAGAAAAGGTATGAGAAGCAGCATCAGGAAGAGCAACCACCTGCGATTGCATGCGATCGCATGCCACCGCATCCGAACGCATGCCATAATGATAATAATAGTGATAATGACACTGAGACTGATAATAAGACTGATACAGATGATGATAACGCTAACGCTCTTATCATCACTGAGGGGAGTGGGGCGGACTATTCTTTTGAAAGAGTCTGGGAGATGTATGGAAAGCCGGTAGGGAACGTTGAAGTCCTAAAAGAGAAATGGAATTCCCTGTCTGCCAAGAATAGGGATAGTATCCTTGCATACATCCCTTTGTATGTCGCATCTACGCCAGAAGTCAGATACAGAAAGAATTTTGAAAAATTCCTCTCAGAGCGATACTGGGAGACACATCCATTAAACATAAACACCATTCAAAATGAAACAACCAGAAACACTTACCCAGCTCTTAACGGAACGGAAAGAAGAAAACGGGACGTATATCAAAACGCAGTCAAAGCAATTGCCGGTCTCAACTTTGCCACAGAAACCGCAATTATCCCAGCAGAGACAGTGGTTGCTACAGAGATTTCCGACAGTTGAATATTTCTTTGGCATTTTTAGTCCACAAAGGCAACTGCTTATTTGCCAGGATCCAACATATTGCTTCTTCGGTCCCTCACCAACGCTGACAGAGGTTGATATCATGTATGGTCCGTTCACTTCTGCCAAGTGGCTTATTCCATTGATTGCGGATGCCAGTCTGAGCTGTGGATTAAAGGAAGATGTGACAGGGGATCAACTTCAGTTCACAGCAATGGCAATCTTCAGCAGATTTCGTTGGCTAAAGGCCAGTGAAGTGATGTTGTTCTTCTTCAACTTCAAGGCAGGCTTCTATGAGCGGTTCTATAGTTACTTCGATACTCAGACCATCATCAGGAGTTTCAAGGCATTTCTTGAAGAACGAGCGTTGACTATTGCAGTGCAAGAGCGAAATATGTAGTTCTCTGTTGGCCTTTAGCCACTTTTTGCATACTTTTTTGTTGTTTTTTCGATAAACGATAACATATTTGCAAAATATTTGCTATATTTGCAACGTGTTTTCGTAAGAGACACAATTACATTGTTGGTCATAAACTGGCGTTCAGCTGTTTATCGAGATTCGGGAATGTAGGAAGTTCAAGAATCTGTGCATAACACAAACGATAGATAGAGTGAATGCTTGCGCGATAGCGTGGGCTTTACTTATCTTGTGTTATGGGCATTTCCTACAGCCTCCGAATCAGATAATGGAAGGTTCACGCTTCTTTATGTTTTGACGTGGATTAAAAACGGACTAAAAACAAATTGATATGGACAAACTATTTTTCTTGTTAATTGCTGTTGGTCTTGCATACGCTGTTGGATGCATGGGACGTTCACGTAAAATTGGCTTCTGGCTTGCGTTTATCATCTCGCTTCTCAACGTTATTGTGGGATTGATTGTAGTGCTATGTTCCAAGAAATTAGATAGTGTAGAATCAAATACTTGAGGGAGGAAATCTTATGAAAACATTTGGATGGATTTGCGTCGTATTAGGTGGTTTGAGTTTTATAGGAGCTGCATCAGCAGGGCATAATGTTTTTGGTCCAGTTTTTTGGTTGGCTTTGGGTATTGCATTGGTTTACCTTGGTAATCAGAAAGAGGAAGAAAAGAAAAAGAATGAAGCAGCATCTACATCAAAACCGAAACTGACTCCAATTATTGAAAATAAGCCTGTTCAGGTTACAGAACCAATAAGGCAAAAGACATATTGGGAAAACTACAAGGATACCAATCCCAGTAAAGCAAAGGAAATTGAAGAATTGCTCAGGATAGATATGTCAAAGTTATCAAACAGAGACGCAAAAGAGAAAATTCAAATGCTGGATAGATTCAGCAAGAGCTTGGGCTGTTCCATCTCTCAGACAGAAATGGAACAATACCCAACAAGACTCATTTCGCAAATGATTGAATCGACAACAAGGGAAATGGTAAACGAAGTTAACATGTTCCACGTATTGGAAGGCAACACTTGTTCTGCTCTGATGATAGAATGGCTGAAAGAGCGACAGCAGAATGAACCAAATGATGAAAGCTATTGGGAGACATGGAAAAATCAGAATCCGGAAAAGGCAAAAGCTTTGGAAACATTAACTGAAAGGGATTTTAATGAAATGTCTACAATGGACGTAAAACAGACTATAAAAGCCTTTAGTAGTGTTGCAGAAAAGCACAATCTGGAAGATTGGATGGACATAAAGGACTATTATGTGTCATCTTATGCTAGTTTTTCAGAAAACCTTGGTGAGGAAGAAGCATTGAAAGTAATTTCTTCAATCTTATTAGATGAGAATAATAGGGCTAATGTGAGCTTGTTTAATTCTGTGTATAATTACGCTAAACAATGGATTCAAGAATACAAAGAAAACAATGCTGATAGATTACTATCACCAGAGGATAAGTTTCGTAAAGAATACAGAGATAAATTGATAAACAAGATAGGAAGCAATGCAAATATTCCATTATTCTGTCACGGCTATGATTCCCCTATAGCACATGAGCTAATGTATATAATGTATCAGCATTTGCGTAATGCAGAACTAAAAGCTGAAGCAGAAAAGCAAGGCTTATGGAATAAATACATGCAGATTATTGTTGAGGAAACGGAAAAGGTGACAAAGAAGTATTGCCATGTGTTCCTACAAGAGTGTATTGAATATTACAATTACCCAGACAAGCCTGTTATAACAAGACATCGTTGTCCTTCATGCGGAAGCACCAATATAACGGATGATATAGATTATGGTCTTGAATGTAATGAGTGTGGGAGAACTTGGAATGCTCCCTATGGAAAGAGACTCTATTTATAAACTCTATTTGATATCATTATGAAATAATATGTGTCCTATGAAGAAGATTCTGTTACTATTTGCTATTTGTTGCTTTGCTGCATGTGACAATATAAATAAAGAAGAACTTAAGGAAGAGATTGTTGCTGAATTGAAGTCTGCAAGCACTCATTTATCTGTTGTTAAAGGCTCTGGTGCCAATTTTTATGCAGAGCCTGCCTTCTTGGGTAGTTCTGGTACATACATTAACGAAGTTTACATACAACACTCAAATTTGAATTGCCCGGTAATTCATAATGGCGTTCAAAGAAATTGTTATAAGATAGATCCATATCACAACACCTTTTGTAGTGCCTGTATGTCAGATGATTTAATAACAGAATGGAATAATCGTTTCTTTCCTAATGGATACAAAAAACAATAAAGTGTATGAAAATTCTTCTTTTTTTCGGGATTTGCTTCCTTGTCTTTTATTTAATCATCAAATCCGCAGATTGGTCTGAGTCCAGTAATAGTATTAAGCAAAATACTGGATGTACTGTTATGGCATTAGTATTCGTTCTAGGTTTTCTTTTAACGATTTTAGGCGCTTTTAAGAGTTGTAGTAACAATGACGGGCCTTCTTACGATTATTACGATGCTCCACGAAAGTAATTATAGCGCAAAAATATGAAAAATGTAAAAACAAAATTGATTATAACTGCCATATCATCTTTACTGATAGGTTTAATTGGCGGTTATTGCATTGGATACTTCCCAATGAAAAAGAAGGTGAAAAAATATGAATACAACTTCGAGTATTATCGTGACAAGTACCTTAATGAATGTGAGATATACGATAACATTATTCGTATAGCTTCTCGTCAGCAGCTAGATGATTACTCAAAGTTGTATTACATTCGTAGTACATATACACAGCCTGGTCGTAGTCAGGACATAGATAAAGCAATTCAATTGAAGAAATCAATAGAGAGAAACAAATAAATGAAGAGGCTTATGAGACGGATATTTGTACCATTCATCATATGTGCAATATTTATTTTGTGCTGTATATCGTGCAAAGACAGTAATGGGAAAACTGTTGGCTATGATTCTGAGTGGTTCGATAATACTACACCTGAATTTGATACAAAGAGACAATCGATTATATATCGAGAACATATGAGATATGACATTAAGGGGAATATTGCAGTTCCATATACTATTACAAACTCCATCAGTTATAATTTTTGCTGTGAATTTTCCTTCTTCAATTATGGTGAAGACATACGCTTGTTTAATGGATGCAATGAGGACTTCTTTATTACTGGAATAGGAACCATTCGTTATGCCCGTGTTTTAAAAAGAGAAGACAATATAGAAATAGCGAGTAAAAGACATAATGAGAAATATGGTGATTGGGCATTGGTTAATCTCACTATTGGGAAAGAGCTTGTGGCTGATGTATTCATGACCCCTTTAGCGATGAAAGCATATAAGGATGGTGATGACGATAGTTATATTTTTATACAATTTGTGGCAAAGGATAAATATATGAATGTTCTATTCTATGGTGGCCCACGAGAATGTCTTGTAGTAATGGATCGCCCCGATGTTATACTAACTCATAGTGACGTGTCATACAATATTGATGGTCCTATAAGTGGCCCTGGGCAATTTTTGCATTTGAATAAAAATGTCGATTTCTGATTACATTTTGGGAGAATTGTTAATAATCAAATCACAGCACTAGTATATTCAAAAGATCGATGAACAATTATAGACTTATAACACTTTTTTTATGTTCACTCTTCATTACATCAGTCTTTGCTTTACCAGAAGAGCCAGATCTCAGCGGTATAAAAACTATTCAGGATGCAAAGTCATACTATCAAAGTTGCCGAAGTATAGTTTATAAGCAAAACGTAACAAGAGATGATGTGGTTACCGCACTATGGAATATGTATTACCTTGGAAGGTGGCTGGGAATGACAGCTATGGATGCAGAACAGAAGTACGCAAGCTATGCAAGTAGGGTAAAAGCAACTACGCAGGATGAAGAGTACGAACTTAATAGCCTTATTTTTAGGATAGCATTTACTTACAAAGCATTGCAAGGATTTCTTGGTCCAAGTTTTGAGTCACTTGATAGAGTCTATTGGATGAACATAGAATCCGATTATGGTCTTTATGGCAATAAAGTAATCCGATTTGATTCCAAAGATAACATTGTACTCACTGAGTATAACCTCAATGGCATTAAATTTATAGTGTTTCACAATATAGATAAAAACTTCGCTTATGATGTGAAGGTATTTCATAGGGAGAAAAATTACTCTAAGAAGTTAAAGAAGAATGTCTATAAAACACTCGAAAGAGATATAACTCTAATGCCTGAAGGTGTTTGGTTTATTGCTAGTTCACTCGATTTGATGGGTATTTATTTCAGTCCCTCATCTTACGAAGTGAAAAACAAGTATTATGTGGGAAGTAAATAATAAAAAGTAGTATTGATGATATATGGATAGACGTCGGTTTTTTAAGCGAGCCTTCTTGTATGTTTAGTGGGGGGCTCTGTTCACCTATGGGCAAAAAAACACCTGATAGTTTGAATCGCTTCAGGGACTACCAGGACTGAACGATGCAAAGGTAGAAATAAAATCTGAAATATGCAAATAATTCCGCATATATTTGCATATATGCCATCATTTTTTCTCTTTTCTTGTCAATTTCGTCACTCGGATACTATATACACATGATTTTTCCGCATTCTCTGCCAACATGGTCTATACCATATAGGAAGTCGTTGGTATCTATACCCATCCATTGGAATAATGTCATCATCCTTGTGTAGTTATTGAGGGTGTATGTGGTGTCAATGCATATCGGATAGCCAAAGCAAATTGGCTCGTGGTGGGCTATGCGGTTACGGATATTGTTGATGTAATCCAGTTCAAGAAAGATCCTGGAATTGTCGATACGATTAGTCCTGGTTGACCTCGGTTTGTTAGGAAATATGTGAAGTAAGCAGCGGCCTCCCAAACGATATTGCACATTGTTGAACATAAATTTCCATACCCCAAACTCTAATTCGGAAAGTAATTTGGAATGGGAATAGGTATGTGTTCTCATGAGCCCATTGTATGCTTTTTCGATGATTTTTCGTGTCCCTTCTACACGTGGATCATAGTGGAATTGGCCTCCGGGAAGGATGAAATCTCGTAGCCAGTCATTGCCAAAATGAACCTTCATTTCCTTGTCAATACGATTGCGTAACGTGACCTCAAAACAGCTAATGAGGGCAAACATTTCCTGAGACAATTTCAGGTTGTAACGATAGAGCGTCATTGCTCTTTTGCTTTCGTTGTTGCACGCTTGTAGGTACTTGCGCATGCGCTGTTTTGAGATGATATCTTCGAATTCTGAATACTTCATATGCTCTATATTTTAGTGCAAAGTTACTAATAATTTGGCAAATATTGGCCGTCTTTTCAGATTATTTTTCTGTCTAATGCTGACTTTCTTGTTTTAAAGGAATGATACATCAGACTGATTGGCGGAAATGCCTATAAACACAGGGCAGAGCTTGCTCTTTAACAGCCCACCCAAACCCTGAAATGTTACTTTCAGGGGTATTAGGCTGCCCCATCGAAAAAACGATACACTCAAGCAAGCTCTTTTTTGAAGACTCGTTTGATGAGCTTAAAGTTGTTGTCGTTGATGATGGAAAAGTCCTTGGCGATGTAGATATCGGCCACTTCAAAACTACCAACGTGGTTGAGCGCTTCATCAACGTCTCCTTTGCTGAACTTCATCAGGTTTCTGGATAGGGTGGCAAAAGTGTGGCGAGCCTGATAAAATTCGAGGTCGCTAATGCCGACAGCTTTGCCAACAGTTTTCAGACCGATGTTCAGGTTCTTGTTGAAGCCTTCGTAGTCGTTGTAACGTGAGCAGAAATTGAAGACGGTTTTCGTGCCGGCATACTTCTTCATAAGTGGCTTGATAAACGGGTGTACTTTTACCTCGATGTAAGCTTCATCATTTCTGCGATCTTTGGTCTTCGTTCTGTTGTACTTGATGAAGCCGTTCTTGTAGTTCGTTGCTGAGAACAAATCTACCGAGTTCATTCCCATCAGGCAGAACGATAGTATAAAGGTATCACGCGCAAGTTGGGAACGGCTTCCTGGTTTGCCTTGATAGTGATAGACTTTCATCAGCTCTTCCAAGGTGAGTGCACGGACACCTTTCTTCATTACTTGTTTAGGTACTTTGTAGCGGATGAATGGATCGCTTTTGATGATGTTCTTTTCTTCTGTGTTGAATTCAAGCATCGCCTCACGGAACAGATGACGTAGTTCGCCCAAGTAGAGCGATTGTGCTCTGGGTTTCTTTGACAGATGATTCTCGAACTCTTTCAGTAGGGTGTAGGTTAGGTCAGAAAAGAGAAGATTCTCCTTGCCAAGAAATGAGGAAAAGGTGTTGAGCATACATTTGTAGTTCTTCTTGCCTTTGATGCTGGTGTGTGCCAACCAGTTCTTGGCAAAGGCAAAGAAGTCTGTTTCCTCTTTTTTCTTGCTGATGGCAGAAGTGATGTCTTGAGCATCCACTTTGACACCTAAAGCTTCAATTCCTAATTGGTTGATTTTGTTTTCCCAATCCAGACGCATCATCTCTATCTGCCTCGCCTTGCTAAAGTCTTTAATCTTTTTGGTGCGAGGCGAGATCTCGGATTCCAATACTTTGACTTGCGTGTTGATACGCTTCTCTGTCTTGCCGCTTCTGATTCTCAGATAAACGGTTCTCGTCTTGTTGCTACTTAGCTTTCCGTACTCAGTTGTAATCGTTGCCATTTTAACTAAAAATTTGCGCCGATTTTGCGCCGATTTTGGCATTTTGCGCTGATTTTGCGCCGATTTTTCACCCTAAAAGTTGGACTGAGACCAAAAAGTTGGAAGCCCATACCCCTGAATGAAAATTATCGAGAAGCCCTTTATTTACTGGGATTCTCGATAATCAAATGGTTGTGATCCCGTTGGGATTCAAACCCAAGACCTTCAGAACCGGAATCTGACGCTCTATTCAGCTAAGCTACGGGACCTGTTTTGAAAAAGCAGGTGCAAAGTTACTATATTTAGTTGAGAATAGAGAACGAAGAAGCGTAGAATTATGATTTGTTAACGAGGGGCTGAAGGGACAAAGTGATACGAAAGGGGGCGAGTTTGTGACGTTTTGCAAAAATAATCGGGTTTTCTGCTTGCGTTTTAATATAAAAGTAGTACCTTTGCACGCACAAATAGTAAATAACAATGCGTTAAATAGAAATTAGTATCGATGAGTCAACTGATTAAACCTCTGGGTTATGAGCCCCTGCTGGATACAAAGCAGACAGAGCAGGGCATTAAGCTGATTAAGGAATTCTTTCAACAGAACATATCTACGGAATTGCGCCTGCGCAGGGTGACGGCACCGCTTTTCGTGCTTCAGGGCTTAGGCATCAACGACGACCTGAACGGTGTGGAGCGTGCTGTCAGCTTTCCCATCAAGGACTTGGGTGATGCCCGTGCCGAGGTGGTTCATTCTTTGGCCAAATGGAAGCGTCTTACGTTAGCAGAGTATAAGATTGAACCCGGTTATGGCATATACACTGACATGAATGCCATCCGTGCCGACGAGGAGTTGGACAACCTGCATTCGCTGTATGTCGACCAGTGGGACTGGGAAGCCGTGATTACGCGTGAGCAGCGCACGGTGGCTTATCTGAAGAATGTGGTAGAGCGCATCTATGCCGCTATTCGGCGTACGGAGTACCTCACCTGTGAGACCTATCCTCAAATCAAGCCTTTCTTGCCTGAGAAGATTACCTTCATCCATGCTGAGGAACTGCTTCAGATGTATCCGGACAAGTCGCCCAAGGAGCGTGAGGATGCTATCTGCGAGAAATACGGTGCCGTATTTATAATAGGTATTGGTGGCAAATTGGCCAATGGCGAAAAGCACGACGGCCGTGCGCCTGACTACGACGACTGGTCGACTGTCGGCGAGAATGGACTTGCCGGGCTGAATGGTGATATTCTGATATGGTATCCGGTGTTAGGCCGCTCGTTCGAGCTGTCGTCCATGGGTATCCGTGTCGACAAGGAGTCGTTGCTGCGCCAGCTGCAGATTGAGGGAAAGGAGGAGCGTAAGTCGCTCTACTTCCATCAGAAGCTGCTGAATGACGAGCTTCCTCTGACCATCGGAGGCGGCATTGGGCAGAGTCGTCTTTGCATGGTGTTGCTGCATAAAGGGCATATAGGCGAGATACAGGCCTCTATCTGGCCCGACGACATGCGTGCCGAGTGCAAGAAGTTAGGCATGCAGCTTATATAATAGGATGAGGCAGTACGGACTGTCCTCTGGGGCTTATGCCAGCTGTAAATCAAGGAGTTCCCTCAGTTTAGCGACTGAGGGATTTTCTTTTTCCATCACCTCATACTGTTCCCTGCGGTTAAGAATCTTTTCCGCCTCCTGGTGTTCGGCAACGCGCATGGTCATGGTGATGCCGTCATTGTGAAGATGCAGCTTCAGCGTGTTGACGATTTTGGCTTTAATCTGCTCCATCTGTTCCATGGCGAGCTGGTTTTCCACTACAACCTCAATGGCTGGAAAGTCCAGAATGGTGAGGCTCATGTTCTTCATGCGCGTTGCTATGCCACTGAGGTGATGAGGCATCCGGTTGCACATGGAGAGCCATTCCAGTTCCAGTTCCTGCTGGTCGAAGTTGCGTTGCTCGTTGTTGGTCGTGTTGTTGCTTTTAGCATCCTCCGTGCCGGTGGAGCTGTTCTTGTTTCCAGTGTTTCTTATGTTGTTCCATGAGAAACTGATGCTGTTCTTGAGTCTTGGGCGTGCTGCTGTAGGAGGAGTAGCAGTTGGGGCGGATTGGGGAACGTTCACTTGGGGTTGGTGCACAGGCTCAGCCGCAGCTACCTGCGGGGCTGCTTTCTTGGGCTGAGGCTGTTGCATCAGGTGCTTAAACAGGGATTTCAATCTTCTGGGCCTACGCCCACTGCCAGGCACATCCTGCGATTTACCCTCTCCGGGCATCTGCTCGGGCTGGGTAATCTGAGCAATCTCGATGAGCGTCAGTTCCACCAGCAAACGCTTGTTGGAGGACTGCCGATACTGAATGTCGCACTGGTTCATCAGTCTCAGTGCCTGGTAGAGGAACGGTTGTTGGCACTTGCCTGCTTGTAGGCGGTAGCGTTCACGCTGTTGGTCGCTCACCTCCAGCAGCGGCAATGTCTGTTCGTCCTTGGCCATCATCACGTTACGGACGTGCTTGGCCAGGCCTTGTATGAGCAGTCCGCCGTCAAATCCCTTGTTGATGATGCTGTTAAGAAGCACCATGATGTCGCTGACCTTGTTATCCAGGGCAAGGTCAATAATTTGGAAGTAGTTCTCGGAGTCCAGCACGTTCAGGTCTTCAATCACCTTTTGATACGTGATGTTGCCTTGACAGAACGATGCTGCCTGGTCAAAGATGCTGAGGGCATCGCGCATGCCGCCGTCAGCCTTCTCGGCGATGACAGCGAGAGCCTCTTCCTCGTAGGTGATGCCTTCCTGTTTGGCCACAGACTTCAGGTGATCGATGGTGTTGCGCACCGTCATCCGTTCAAAGTCGTAAATCTGGCAGCGACTCAGGATGGTAGGCAGTATTTTGTGCTTTTCGGTGGTGGCGAGAATGAAGATGACGTGTGCAGGCGGTTCTTCGAGTGTTTTAAGGAAGGCGTTGAAGGCCGCTGTAGACAGCATGTGCACCTCGTCGATGATAAACACTTTGTATTTGCCGACCTGCGGCGGTATGCGTGTCTGCTCCATCAGCGTCTTGATGTGCTCAACGCTATTGTTGGAGGCGGCGTCAAGTTCAAAGATGTTGAACGACCGTTGCTCGTTAAACGCCTGACAGCTTTCGCAGTGGCCGCATGCTTCCCCGTCGTTGGTGGGTGTCATGCAATTGATAGCTTTGGCGAAGATACGTGCGCAGGTGGTTTTGCCAACGCCACGCGGACCGCAGAACAGGTAGGCGTGAGCCAGCTTACCGCTCTTGACGGCATTCTTCAGCGTGGTGGTGAGCGCTTGTTGCCCTACAACGGTGTCAAAGGAAGTAGGGCGGTATTTTCGCGCTGATACGATATATTCTTCCATGTTTTTTTTAGAATTTGCCTACAAAGGTACTAAATTTCTCTAAACTCTTTACGTTAAACTCTAAACTTTTTGTATTTTTGCAACCGAAAAGACATTGAAGATGAAAAAACTAAAGTCGTTTTTAGGGCGCATAGCCCGCATCAAGGCTCTCAAATACGTTGTAGTGGCCCTTTTTGCCGTGGTGCTTATCGGTTTCGTGGACGAGAGCAGCGTGTGGCATCATTTCCAGAACAAGCAGCGCATTGGCGAGCTTCAGGTCGAGATAGACAAGTATGTTGAGCAGAACAAGCGCAACCTGGAGCGCATCCGCATGTTGGACAGCGACCCTAAGGCCATGGAGAAGATAGCTCGCGAACGATATTTCATGAAAGCTGACGATGAGGACATCTTCGTGCTCAGCGATGACCCCCGAAACACGTTGACCAATGGAACAGCTGAGTAAGTGGGAGACGCTCCTGATGCTTTTAGGCGGGCTGCTGATGGTGGCAGGCTCTGGTGCCAGCCTGTTTCTTCAGTCGTGGGCACCCTATCTCTTTGCCCCTGGTGCCGTGCTGTTTGCTGCTGTTCAGATGCGGCAGCGCTACAATGGCCGTAACTTTGTCATCCGCCGCTTGCGCCGCATGGTGCTTGTCAGCGACGTTCTCTTCTTGGTAGCCGCCCTGCTGATGCTTGCCGGTCAGTCCAATTTTCTGGGACTCGACTATCTGTCCTACATCAAATATGTGCACAACAATTGGATTGTCGTGCTGCTTGTCGCAGCCATCTTGCAGCTTTACACAAGCCACCGAATTGCTAACGAATTGGAAAAAGAGGCAAAAAAACGCTAAATATTTGCGCAAATGTTTTAAATTGCGCAAATATTTTTTCTTATTTCGATATTACGTTGTACTTTTGTCGGCAGAAAAAACTAAAGAAAACAAATACGGTTTATGAACAAGATACTTTGTGCTTCTGTCATCGTGATGGCTTTGACATCCTGTGCAAGCTCCTATAATGTGACCGGTTCGTCATCGGTCACAGCACTTGACGGAAGCAAACTCTACCTCAAGGCAGTCAAGTCGGGAGAGGTGAGAAACATTGACTCCTGCGACGTCGTTCACGGCGAGTTCCACTTTGCCGGTCTGCTGGACTCCGTGCGCATGGCCAACCTCTTTATGGACGACGAGAGTATCATGCCTGTTGTGCTGGAGGAAGGCGACATCACGGTGAAGATAGGTCCTGCCGGCCCCAGTGTTGGCGGCACTCCGCTTAACGACAGCCTTTACAAGTTCATAGACCGTCACAACCAGCTCATCAATCAGATGAACGAACTTGGCCACAAGCAGAACCAGATGATTCTGGATGGCATTGACGAACAGTCCATCGCTGAGCAGCTCAATGCCGAGGCCGCACAAATCACTGCAGCCGAAGACGACCTGGTGACCAAGTTCATCGAGGCCAATTTCGACAACGTTCTGGGCCCGGGTGTCTTCATGATGATTACCAGCCAGTATCGTTTTCCCGTCTTGACGCCGCAGATAGAGTACATCATGTCGAAGGCAACCCAGAAATTCAAGGACGATCCATACGTCCGCGAATACTATCGTGCCGCGCAGGAGAACGAGAACCGCATGAACGGACTGAGCGAGACGGCCGCGGCGCCTGCTGACAGTGTGGCACCGCCAAAGCCTGCGCCCTTGACGAATGCTCCCCAGCCATGAAGACAGGTGACGTGCCCAAGTCTCAAGGTTGCCGTACGCTTGTCCGTGGAGGACGGCTTGTCAGTGACGGTCATGTGCAGGATGCCAACATCGTCATTCAGGACGGTAACATCATTGATATCACGAAAGAACAGCCTGAAGCATCGTTCGACGACACGATTGATGCCTCAGGCTGCTACGTCTTACCCGGCATCATTGACGACCATGTGCATTTCCGTGAGCCCGGACTCACTCAGAAGGCCGACATAGCCTCTGAGAGCCGTGCCGCAGCAGCCGGTGGTGTCACCTGCTATTTCGACATGCCCAACTGTGTGCCCCAGACCACAACGCTTGAAACCCTTGCCGACAAGTTCGAGCGTGCCCGTCAGCACAGTGTCGTCAACTACTCCTTTTTTTATGGAGCCACCAACGACAATGCCGACACCTTCCGCCTGTTGGATGCCAGCCGCATTCCGGGTGTGAAACTTTTCATGGGTTCCTCGACGGGCAATATGCTTGTTGACAGGCAGCAGTCGCTGGAGCGCATCTTCAAAACCTGCAAACTGCCGCTGATGGTACACTGCGAAGATACCGCCATCATCAACCGCAACATGGCTGCCGCGCAAGAGGCCTGGGGCGAAGACCCGCCTGTCAGTCTCCACGCCATGATACGCAGCGAGGAGGCTTGTCTGGCTTCTACCCGTAAGGCCGTCCAGCTGGCTCGTCAGTATGATACGCGCCTGCATGTAGCCCATGTCTCTACGGCAGAAGAGTTAGAACTGTTTGACCCTCAGCCTGCCCATGGAAGTGCTGCGTCAGACACCCCGCTTCCTATGGTTACTGCCGAAGCCTGTGTCGGTCATCTGTTCTTTACCCAACTCGACCACGAGCAGTTAGGGGCGCGCATCAAGGTGAACCCCGCCATCAAGACACCCGTCGACCAGTTCCTGTTGCGTCAGGCACTTACCGACGGGCGCATCAGCGTCGTTGCTACCGACCATGCCCCCCACCTCTTGTCTCAGAAGCAGGGCGGCTGTGCCCGTGCAGCCAGCGGCATGCCGATGGTGCAGTTCTCGTTAGTGACGATGCTCGAACTGGTGGATGCCGGTGTGCTGTCGTTAGAACGTCTTGTCGAACTGATGTGCCATAACCCCGCCCGCCTGTTCGGCGTTTGCCAGCGTGGCTTTATCCGTAAGGGCTACAAGGCCGACCTGACTATTGTGCGTCCCCATGCACCTTGGACGGTTACCAAGGACATCATCCTGAGCAAGTGCCAGTGGAGTCCCGTTGAGGACCACCAGTACCAGTGGCGTGTGGAGCGTACGCTCTGCAACGGCCGGACGGTTTATGCCGACGGCCATGTCGTGCCAGGCGTGACGGGCGAGGAAATCAGTTTCAGTCACGACCTATGACCATCACCTGCGACATCAGCGATGTGGCTCCCTACATCAACTGGGACTACTTCTTCTACGCCTGGGGAATGCACAACAAGTCCGAGGCCGACAAGCAGTCTCTGCGTCAGGAAGCCGAACAGACGCTCACTCGGTTGCAGGGCCGTTACCATGTCTATGCGCTCTTTGAACTCTTTGAGGCATACGCCGAGGGTGACGACATAGTGGTGGGTACCCATCGGCTACCCATGCTTCGCCAGCAGCAGGAAGACAGCGACTTCCTGTGCCTGTCCGACTTCATTGCTCCCCGTGACGGCCATTCCGATGCCCGTCTGCAATCCCTTACCGCCAGAATAGGCGTTTTTGCCACCAGCGTTGACCATGGGTTAGAGACCGACTTCAACCGCGACGACTACCAGCGCATGATGGTCCAGCTCTTGGCCGACAGGTTAGCTGAGGCCATGGCCGAGCGCATGCACGAGCAGGTGCGTAAGACCTACTGGGGCTATGCTCCTGACGAACAGTTGTCCATGCAGGAGTTGCACGTCGAGAAGTTTCAGGGCATCCGTCCTGCCGTAGGTTATCCGTCGTTGCCTGACACCAGTCTGAACTTCCTGCTTGACGAGCTGATTGGTATGCGCCAGATCGGTATCCGGCTCACCGAGAGTGGTGCCATGAAACCCCATGCCAGTGTGTCAGGACTGCTGATGGCTCACCCCGCTGCCCGTTACTTCACGTTGGGCAGAATAGGACAGGACCAGCTCGTCGACTATGCCCGCCGTCGCGGACTGCCTCTTGAAGTCGTGCGCAAGTTTCTGGCCTCTAACCTTTAAATCGTAAATAGTAAATCGTTAAATCGTAAATAAACATGATAGCTCGTTACGCCATACCGTTTTTCTTCATCATGGGACTCGTCGTCGTCCCCCTGGTCTTCGCACTCCTTTGCCGCTGGCTTGCTCCGCGACGCTATTGGCGCCGCTGTGCCGGTGCCTGCGCGTTGCTGATATGGAGCCTCGTGCTCTATGGCCACTTCGTGGGCTTCGCACAGTTGGAAGTCCGCCACATCGAGTTCGCCAGTGCCGACCTGCCCGCCTCGTTCGACGGCTACCGCATCGTACAGTTCTCCGACGCTCATGTGGGCAGCTACGAGGGCAGCCGCCAGCGACTGCTGCAACGGGTTGTCGATAGCATCAACGCCCAGCGGGCCGATGCCATTGTCTTCACCGGCGACTTGGAGAACTTGCGCCCTGACGAGCTGCGCCCCCAGCTGTCCATCCTGCGACAGCTCCATGCCCCTGACGGCGTTTTCAGCATCATGGGCAACCACGACTACCCCACCTATCTCGACTGCGACGAGCGCACTAAGGCCCACATGGTCCAGCAGACCGAACAGTACGAACGTCAAGTGGGATGGACCCTCTTGCTCAACGAACACCGGGTGCTGCGCCGCGACACCGACTCCATTGTCATTGCCGGCATGGAGAACTGGGGCACGTTGAAGCGTATGCCGCGTCTGGGCGATGTCAAGAAGACGTTGGCCGGCCTGCACGTCACTCACCCGACGCCAGCGCTCAGTCAGCCTTTCATCCTGATGTTGCAGCACGACCCCACGGCTTGGCGCAAGAAGATTCTGCCCGAGTGTCACGCCCAGCTGACGCTCAGTGGTCACACCCATGGCGGACAGTTCTCGCTCTTCGGCTGGTCGCCTTCGTCGTTTACCTACGATGTCTGGGGTGGCTGGGACCGCGAGGGTTCCCGAGCCATGTATGTATCAACTGGCGTGGGCGGTCTCATTCCTTTCCGACTCAACATGCCGGGCGAAATTGTGGTGATAACGTTAAGAAGTAAGAAGGTAGAAAAATAAAATGCCATGAAGATTCTTTATCGCATCTATCAGATTTTCGTTGCCATCCCCATCACCGTGCTGATGACCATCTGGACGGCCATTCTTGTGGGACTCGGTTGTACGTTAGGCAATGGCCACTACTGGGGCTACTATCCCGGCCGCTGGTGGGCCCGTGTCATCACCCGTATATTCCTGTTGCCCGTCAAAGTCGAGGGGCGTCAGCATCTGGAGCCAAACCAGTCCTACGTCTTTGTGGCCAACCATCAGGGCGCTTTCGACATTTTCCTCATCTATGGCCATTTAGGGCGTAACTTCAAGTGGATGATGAAATACCAGATACAGCAGATACCCTTTGTGGGCTATGCCTGCCGTAAGTCACACCAGATAATGGTCGACAAGCGCGGGGTGGGTGCCGTGCGGCGCACTTACACGACGGCGCGCCATATCCTGGAGACCGGCAACTGCTCGGTAGTGGTGTTCCCCGAGGGCGCCCGTTCGTTCACGGGCCACATGGGAACTTTCCGTAAGGGTGCCTTTGCCCTTGCCGACGAGTTGCAGCTGCCCGTCGTACCGCTGACCATCAACGGCTCGTTCAACGTGATGCCGCGCACCCGTGACTGGCATTTCGTCAACTGGCATCCCCTCAGTCTGACTATTCACGCCCCCATCTATCCTGTCGGTCAGGGCACGCAGAACGTGCAGGCCACCATGCGTCAGGCTTACGACAGCGTCATGTCATCTTTAGTACCTGAATACCAAGGATATGTGGAGAACCCTGATCAATAGTTATGTGAGAAATGAGAAGTGAGAATATTCTCACTTCTCATCTCTCACTTCTCAATTTGAGGATACCGTCTCGTCCAACCGTCCCAGCGCAGGCGCATGACACCGAAGAATGCCTCGCCGAAGATGTCGCCAGACATCTTGCTGGTGCCTTCGCGGCGGTTGACGAAGACGACAGGCACTTCCTTGATTTTGAAGCCAATCTTAAAGGCCGTGTACTTCATCTCTATCTGGAAACCATAGCCCTTAAATCGTATCTTGTCTAACTCGATGGTTTCCAACACCCTCCTACGGTAACATACGAAGCCGGCCGTCGTGTCGTGTACCTGGAAACCTGTCACTACCCGTACGTACTTAGAGGCAAAGTACGACATCAGCACGCGGCCTATAGGCCAGTTGACCACGTTGACACCGCTGACGTAACGCGAGCCTATGGCCACGTCGTAACCCTCGTCGGCACAGGCGCTGTATAGGCGCGGCAGGTCGTTGGGGTCGTGGCTGAAGTCAGCGTCCATCTCGAAGATGTACTCGTAGTCGTGCTCCAAAGCCCACTTGAACCCCGTGATGTAGGCAGTGCCCAGTCCCAGCTTGCTGGAGCGTACGATGAGGAACAGGCGGTCGCTGAACTCGGGTTGTGTCGATAGCGTCTTGACAATGGAGGCGGTACCGTCGGGCGAGCCGTCGTCGATGACCAGTATGTGGAAACACTTGTCCAGACTGCTGATGGCCCGGATGATTTTCTCTATGTTTTCCTTTTCGTTGTACGTCGGAATGATGACGATGCTGTCACTTGCGTGCATAGTGCTGATGTTTTTTGTATTCTGCCTGCAAAGGTACTAAATAATTCTTAATTCTAAATTCTTAATTCTAAATTTATTTGTACCTTTGCATGCTCATTCTTATGAACATACAAGACTTGTTGAAATCGTATGCCGCGCTGCCGCAGGTTGCCGCGCTGGCCGATACGTGGGGAAAACATTCGGTAAAGACGGTTTTCCTCGATGGACTAATGTGTTCGTCGGCTCCCATGTTGTTTGCTGCCCTTGCCCATCGCCGCTCTTCGCCGCCTGTCACGGTGTTCATCCTGCAGGATGCCGACGATGCGGGCTACTTCTACCACGACCTGGTGCAGCTGTTAGGCGAGGGTGGTGTGCTGTTCTTTCCCAGCAGCTACCGCCGCGCCATCAAGTATGCGCAGCGCGACGCCGCAAACGAGATACTCCGCACTGAGGTGTTGGCCCGCTTGTCAGAGCTGAGCAATAGTGAAGCCCATTCCACACTCCACATTCCTCATTCCTCATTATATATCGTTACTTACCCGGAGGCCATGGCCGAATTGGTCATCTCCAAGCGGCAGCTGGACCAGCGCATGCTGGTGCTTCAGCGGGGCGACAGCGTTGAGGTCGACGGGGTGATGGAGACGCTGCGCCAGTTGGGTTTCCATGAGGTCGACTACGTCTACGAACCCGGCCAGTTTGCCTTGCGCGGCAGCATCCTCGACATCTATTCGTTTAGCAGTGAGCTGCCTTTCCGCATCGACTTCTTTGGCGACGACATAGACAGCATACGCACTTTTGAGGTGGAAACCCAGTTGTCGAAGGACATGCGTGAGCGTGTGGAGATTGTGCCCGAGCTGGCAGTAGCCGAGGAGAAGGTGTCCTTCCTCTCGTTTCTTTCCGACACGTCGCTGTTGGTGGCGCGCGACTTCCTGTTTGTCCGCGACGCTGTCGACCGTACCTATCAGGAAGGCTTTTCGTCGCAAGCCATGCAGGAGCGTCTGGAGGGAGCCACCGAGCAGGAGCAGCACGATATCATGCAGCAAATGCGCAGAGAGCAGCAGCTTATCAGCGGTCAGCACCTGGCCGCCGACCTGCAACGCTTCCAGCGCGTGGAGATAGGCAGTCATCCCACGGGGGTGCCCGATGTCACCATCACCTTCCACACTGCCCCGCAGCCCCAGTTCCACAAGAACTTTGAACTCCTTGAGCAGTCGCTGGCACAGAGCCTGAAGGACGGTTACCGCCTGTGCATCCTGGCCGACAGCACCAAGCAGCTGGAACGCCTGCGTGACATCTTCAACGGCGACGACAGCAAGCAGAAGAATATTGTCTTCGACGGCGTTGAGCACACGTTGCATGCCGGTTTCACGGATCACGACCTGAAGCTCTGCGTGTTTACCGACCACCAGATGTTCGACCGTTTCCACAAGTACAACCTGCGGTCCGACAAGGCCCGTTCCGGCAAGGTAGCGCTGACGCTGAAGGAGATACAGCAGTTTGAAATCGGCGACTACGTGGTACACATCGACCACGGCATCGGTCGCTTCGGTGGACTGGTCAGGATGCCGCAGGGCACGGGCTATCAGGAGATGATAAAGATACAGTACGAGGGTGGCGGCACCATCTACGTCTCTATACATTCTTTATATAAGGTGTCGAAGTACAAGGCCCAGGACGGTGGCGAACCGCCCCGCCTGTCGCACCTCGGCACCGGACAGTGGGAGCGCATGAAGGAGCGCACCAAGCAGAAGCTGAAGGACATAGCCCGCGACCTCATCAAACTCTATGCCGCCCGCCGACAGCAGAAGGGCTTCGCCTTCTCTGCCGACAGCTTCATGCAGCACGAGCTGGAGGCCTCGTTCCTCTATGAAGACACGCCGGACCAGCTGAAGGCCACCAACGACGTCAAAGCCGACATGGAGCGGGCGCAGCCCATGGACCGTCTGGTGTGCGGCGACGTGGGCTTCGGCAAGACCGAGGTGGCCGTGCGCGCCGCCTTCAAGGCTGCCTGCGACTCCAAGCAGGTGGCTGTGTTGGTGCCTACGACGGTGCTGGCCTACCAGCACTACCAGACGTTCACGTCGCGTCTGAAGAACATGCCTGTGCGCGTGGAATACCTCTCGCGGGCCCGCTCGGCCAAGCAGACCACGGCCATTCTGAAGGACTTGGCCGACGGCAAGGTGGACATCATTATCGGAACTCATAAGCTCATCGGCAAGTCGGTGAAGTTCCGCGACCTGGGACTGCTCATCATCGACGAGGAGCAGAAGTTCGGCGTCTCTACAAAGGAGAAGCTGCGCCAGATGAAAACCAATGTCGACACGCTGACCATGTCGGCCACACCCATCCCGCGCACGCTGCAGTTCTCGCTGGTCGGTGCCCGCGACCTGAGTATCATCCAGACGCCGCCGCCCAACCGCTACCCCATACAGACGGAGATTCACACCTTCGGTGCCGAAATCATTGCCGATGCCATCAACTTCGAGATGTCGCGCAACGGACAGGTCTACTTCGTCAGTCCGCGCATCAACGACCTGCAGCGCATCCGCGAGGTCATACAGAAGTACGTGCCCGACGTGCGCATCGCCGTGGGACACGGACAGATGAAGCCCGAAGAACTGGAGCAAATCATCCTCGACTTTCAGAACTACGACTACGACGTGCTGCTCTCGACCACCATCATTGAGAACGGCATCGACATTCCCAATGCCAACACCATCATCATCAACGGGGCGCACCACTTCGGACTCTCCGACTTGCACCAGATGCGCGGGCGCGTGGGCCGTGGCAACCGCAAGGCGTTCTGCTACCTGTTAGCGCCGCCGCTTGCCGCACTGCCCGTCGAGAGCCGTCGCCGACTGGAGGCGCTGGAGCAGTTCAGCGACTTAGGGTCGGGCATCCACATCGCCATGCAGGACCTCGACATCCGTGGTGCCGGCAACCTGCTGGGTGCCGAGCAGTCTGGCTTTATTGCCGACCTGGGCTACGAGACCTACGTCAAGATTTTGCAGCAGGCAGTGGTGGAACTGCGAAATGAGGGAGATGAAAGATTAGAGATGAAAGATGAGAGATATGATAACGCTCAAGGCGCGAATGCTCAGAAGAAAGGTAATCATACCTCTCATCTCTCATCTCTCACCTCTCATTTAGAGTACGTCTCCGACTGTTCGTTAGAGAGCGACCTGGAGATGTACTTCCCCGACCAGTACGTGCCCTCCGACTCGGAGCGCATGCTGCTCTACCGCGAGCTGGACGGGCTGCAGACCGACGAGCAGCTGGCTGCCTACCGTGCGCGACTCATCGACCGCTTCGGCCCCGTGCCCCAAATGGGCGAGGAACTGATGCGGGTGGTGCCCCTGCGGCGTGTAGCTAAGCAGTTAGGGTGCGAGAAAATCATGCTCAAGCAGGGACGCATGTCGCTCTTCTTCGTCACCCAGGCCGACAGTCCCTACTACCAGAGCGAAGCCTTCGACCGCATACTCTCCTATGTGGCGCGAAACCCGCGACGATGCAACTTCCGCGAGCAAAACGGCAAACGCTCCATGGTGATTGCCGACGTGCCAACGGTGGAAGCCGCCTTTCAACTGTTGTCTGATATATAAATAAGGTGTAATATGATGAAGAAGCAAGAAGTTTTTGTTGGCGTTGCCAGCGTATTGTGTCTCGTAATGGTGGCTGGTTACCGTATGGGCAGAAGTGACGTCCGGTCGGCATACGTCCCTGAGGCTCCTGACTATGCCAACCCGACGATGTGGATAACCGCCGAAAACGACAGCGCCGGCACCGGGGCTGACGTGTTCTATGTGGTGTCGACGTGGGAGAAGGACTGGCAGACGGAGGACGGACGCCTCTGCCACTATGCCGACGTGTGGAATGCCGCCCACCGTGAGCACATGGGCATAGAGATAAACCGCGTGGCAGCCTATATGGGCGAGGGTAACAACTTCTATGCACCCTTCTACCGCCACATGACCATTGACGGCTGGATGACGCGCAACAGCGATACCATCAGCCACCGCGTGCGCCTGTCGATGGACGACGTGAAGCGCGCCTACGACCACTTCCAGCAGCATCGCGACCGTCGGCGCCCCTTCGTGATGGCTGGTTTCAGCCAAGGCGGCATGGCCATGGTGGAGCTGCTGAAGCACATGACCGACGACGACTACCGCCAGCTGGTGGCCTGCTACGTGCTGGGCTACAGGGTGACGGCGCAGGACACGCTGGACTGCTGCCGCATACGTGCGGCCAAGGACTCGGCAGACGTGGGTGTCACCATCTGCTACAACACCGTCAAGGCCGTCCGGTATGTGCCGCAGTTCATCAAGGGCACCGTCCTGTGCATCAATCCCGTCAACTGGCGCACCGACGCCACGCCTGCCATGTTGCACGACACCATCACCGTGGCCGTCGACACCACCGAGCATGTGCTGGTGGTCAAAGGTTACAGTGCCTCGGAGTATCCGCCCTACAAGGGTTTCCTGAACGTGGGCGACATACACAGCTGCGAACCGTGGCTATACAGCGACTGTCTGAAACGCAACATAGCGTTGCGCATCAGCGAGTGGCGGAAGCACTGATTTTCGGGTGCAGGTTGACAGATTGGCAGCTGTTTCAGACAAATTGACAGCATGTTTTGCTTTGGCATCGTTGTTGCTTATTCTTTGGTGAAAGCCGAAAGGCAATCGAAAGAAATCAACAACATGTATAACTTAAAATAGAATTAGGAGGTAACAATTATGATGCCAATGATGAGAAGTAACAACTGGATTCCCGCTGTGTTCAACGATTTGTTTGATACGGACTTCATGCCGAAAGCTAACTGCACGGCTCCCGCTATCAATGTGAAAGAATCGGACAAGGCTTACACCGTAGAACTGGCTGCACCGGGTATGAAGAAGGAGGACTTCAACGTGCATATCAACGACGACGGCAACCTCATCATCAAGATGGAGCAGAAGCAGGAGCACAAGGAGGAGGACAAGTCGACACGCTACCTGCGCCGCGAGTTCAGCTACTCCAAGTTTGAGCAGACGCTCATTCTGCCCGACGACGTCAAGAAGGATGCTATTTCGGCCAAGGTGGAGCATGGTGTGCTGACCGTGGAGCTGCCGAAGCTGGTGGAGGAGAAGGTCAAGCTGTCGCGCCAGATTGAGATAGGTTAAGCGGCGGAAACCATGCCGACAAACAACGAAAGAGGGTGCATCCGTGCACCCTCTTTCGTTGTTTGTATCAGCGTTGCAATCAAAAAGTATCAGCGGCGGTGGTAAAAAGCATCAGCGGCGGTAGCGAATTTGATTGCCCGCGCTACCAAATTTGATTAGCCGATTTACCAAAACGGGTGATACTTTTTGGTAGCGCGGGGCATCAAATTCGGTGCCGCGGGGCATCAAATTCTAATGACCGCAGCAAAAAACGGGCATCGGCGCATTAGCCGGTGCCCGTTTTTTGTTGGTAAATGGTCGGATGGTGGCTTGTTACTTGTCCAGCTCGGCCAGGTTCTGGGCTATCATCTCGTCGGTGACGGTGTAGTTCTGCAGGTCGCCCTTGATGTACGACTCGTAGCTGGGCATGTCGATGAGTCCATGACCCGAGAGGTTGAAGAGGATGACCTTCTCCTCGCCCGTCTCAATGCACTTCTTGGCCTCGCGGATGGTGGCGGCGATGGCGTGCGTGCTTTCAGGAGCGGGGATGATGCCCTCGGTGCGGGCAAACAGCAGACCAGCCTCGAAGGTCTCTAACTGCGGGATGTCCACGCCGTGCATGAGGCCGTCCTTGATGAGCTGCGACACAATCATGCCGGCGCCGTGGTAGCGCAGACCTCCGGCGTGGATGTTGGAGGGCTTGAAGTTATGGCCCAGTGTATACATGGGCAGCAGCGGCGTGTAGCCAGCCTCGTCGCCGAAGTCGTAGCGGAACTGGCCGCGCGTCAGCTTAGGACAGCTGTCGGGCTCGGCGGCGATGAACTCCGTCGTCTTGCCGTCAAGCAGGTTGTGGCGCATGAAGGGGAAGGCTATGCCGCCGAAGTTGGAGCCGCCGCCGAAGCAGGCAATCACCATGTCAGGGTATTCGCCAGCCATCTCCATCTGCTTCTCGGCCTCCAAGCCGATGATGCTCTGGTGCAGGGCGACGTGGTTGAGTACGGAGCCGAGGGTGTACTTACAGTGGGGTGTGGTGGTGGCCAGTTCGACGGCCTCGCTGATGGCGGTGCCGAGTGAGCCGCTGTGTGTGGGGTCCTTGGTCAGGATGTTCTTTCCGGCACGTGTCGACATGGAGGGCGAACCGGTGACGACGGCGCCGAAGGTGCGCATGATGCTGGAGCGGTAGGGCTTCTGCTGCATGGTGATCTTCACCTGATAGACGGCGCAGTCCAGTCCGTAAATCTTGGCGGCGTACGACAGGGCGGCGCCCCACTGGCCGGCGCCCGTCTCGGTGGTCACGTTGGTGGTACCCTCCTGCTTGGCGTAGTAGCACTGGGGCAGGGCAGAGTTAATCTTATGTGAACCTAACGGGTTGGTCGACTCGTTTTTGAAGTAGATATGGGCGGGTGTGCCCAGTGCCTCCTCCAGTCCGTAGGCGCGGACGAGTGGGGTAGAGCGGTAGAACTTGTACTTGTCAAGCACCTCCTCGGGGATGTCTATCCAGCGGTGCTCGGTGTCTAACTCCTGAACGCAGCATTCGCGGGGGAAGATGTGCGCCAGGTCGTCAACGCCGAGGGGCTGCTTGGTGGCCGGGTGGATGGGCGGCATGGGCTTGGTCTTCATGTCGGCCTGAATGTTGTACCATTGTGTGGGAATCTCACTCTCCTGGAGGATGAATTTCTTTTGTTTTGCCATTGTTGTTTAGTTGTTGGTGAATAATTACCGCTTGCAAAGGTAATAAATAAAGTGAAAAGTGAAAAGTGAAAAATTTGCTTTCGCCGCCGGAAAATAGTAACTTTGCACGCCGTTATGCTGATAGTTATTCTTATTATTGCGTATTTTGGAATGTTGCTGGCCGTCAGTCGCTGGACGGGCAGAGGGGCGACGAACGAGGCTTTCTACCGTGCTGAGCGACGCTCGCCGTGGTATATGGTGGCCTTCGGCATGGTGGGTGCAAGCATCTCGGGCGTCACCTTCGTCTCTGTTCCGGGCATGGTGCTGAAGACGCAGATGACATACCTGCAGACGTGCATGGGCTTCATCCTGGGCTATGTCGTCGTGGCTTTCGTCATGCTGCCACTCTATTACCGGCTGAACCTGACCAGCATATACGGCTATCTGAACCAGCGCTTCGGGCGCAGCTCGTACAAGACGGGAGCGTCGTTCTTCCTGTTGTCGAAGATGATGGGTGCCGCCGTCAGGTTCTACGTGGTGTGCATGATACTGCAGCGCTTTGTGTGCGACCCGGTAGGCGTGCCTTTTACCGTCACGGTGACGGCCATGGTGGCCCTGATATGGCTCTACACGCGGCGGGGCGGCATCAAGACGCTGGTGTGGACGGACTCGCTGCAGACCGTCTGCCTGTTCACGGCCCTGCTCCTTATTATATATAAGGTGGTGACGGACTTAGGGCTGACCGTTCCGGAGGCCGTGACGGCCGTCAGCGGCAGCGACCTCTCGCGGGTGTTCGTCATGGACGACTGGGTGTCGAAGCAGAATTTCTGGAAACAGTTTCTGAGCGGTGTGTTCATCGTCATCGTCATGACGGGCGTCGACCAGGACATGATGCAGAAAAACCTGACGTGCAAGACGCTGCGCGACGCGCAGAAGGACATGTGCACCTACGGCGTGGCGTTCCTGCCCGCCAACCTGCTGTTCCTCTCGTTAGGCGTGCTGCTCACGCTGTGGTATCAGCAGCAGGGGGCGGCGGTGCCGGCGACGGGTGACGAACTGTTGCCGCAGTATGTCTTGCAGACGGCAGACCTCTCGCCGCTGACCACCGTACTGTTTGTGTTAGGCATCGTGGCCGCCTCGTTCTCCAGTGCCGACTCGGCGCTGACCTCGCTGACCACCATCTACTGTGTCGACATCTGCGAGAAGCCTGCCGACGAACAGCTGCGCAAGCGCGTGCATCTGGCCATCTGTGTGATTTTTGTGCAGGTTATCCTGCTGTTCCGTGCGGTGAACTCGACCAGTCTGATTGATGCCGTCTACATCATAGCTTCCTATACCTACGGTCCGCTGCTCGGCCTGTTCGCTTACGGCCTGCTGACGCGCCGGGGCGTCAACGACCGCTGGGTGCCCTGCGTGGCCGTTGCGTCGCCACTGCTGTGCTATGCGCTGGACTGGACGGTCGGACAGTTTGGCTACCGCTTCGGCTACGAGCTGCTGATGCTGAACGGGCTGCTTACGTTTGCTGGACTTTGGCTGTCTGGGCGTTGTCGCTCCTGATGCGGTCAAAGTATTCCTTGGGCTGGATGCCCATCTGCTTCTTGAACGTTGTGGCGAAGTATTTCGGGTCTTTGAAACCCACGCGGTAGGCAATGTCGCTGACGCGCAGGTCAGGGTTTTCCTTAGCCATGCGGCAGGCCGTCTTGATGCGTACGTCGCGGATGAAGGCCGTGACGTTCATGCCCGTCAGCAGGCGCAGCTTGTTGTAGAGCGTGCTGGCACTGGCTCCCATGTCGGCGGCAAAGGTGTCGCGGTTGTAGTCGGAGTCGTCGATGTGCTCGTTGATGCACTGCATGGCGCGCTCCAGAAACTCCTGGTCCATCGACTTGAACTGTTTGCTGGCCGTCACGTCCGTCAGCTCTTCCTCTTTCGCCTGCGCCGTGCTGCGTATGCGTTGCCGGTTGGCCACAATGTTGTCGATGTTCAGCTGCAGGTCGCCTAACCTGAACGGCTTGGTGATGTAGCTGTCGGCACCGACGGTGAGGGCGCGCTCGTGGTCTTCCTCCTGCGTCTTGGCCGTCAGCAGGATGATGGGCAGGTGGCTGTATTCCGGGTCTTGCTTGAGCTTGGCCGTCAGTTCGTAGCCGTCCATCTCGGGCATCATCACGTCGGAGACAATCAGGTCGACATCGTTGCTGCGGACGGCATTCAAGGCTTCCACGCCGTTGGATGCCGTCAGGATGTGGTATCGGGGACGGAGCAGCTGCGTCATCAGCATGAGCAGCTCCTTGTTGTCCTCCACGATGAGCAGCGTGTAGGCGTTGTCGTCTAATGTCTCAGCCGTGGGGAAGCCTGTCAGCATGTCTAACGTCTCCTGCGGGATGTCGGCAATTACGCTGCTGGCCGTGTCGATGCGTACCTTGTTGTTCTCGTCACGCTGCGAGGCGGCGAAGGCCTCCTTGTTGATGGGCAGGGTGACGAAGAACGTGGTGCCTTGTCCCTCCATGCTCTTGCACTTGATGGTGCCCTTGTGCAGGTACACCAAGTCGCGCGTCAGCGACAGGCCCAAGCCCGTGCCGAAGGTCTGGCTGCTGCGGTACTCGCCGTCGTGGAAACGGCTGAACAACTGTTTCATGTGCTCTTTGGGGATGCCCTTTCCCGTGTCGCCCACTCGTATGATGATTTTATCGTAGTGGGCGCTGGTGGTCACGTCAATAATCACATGACCGCCCTCGGGCGTATACTTGGCGGCGTTGGACAGCAGGTTGAAGATAATCTTGTCTAACTTGTCCGTGTCTATCCAGCCCATCATGCTCTCCGGCCTGCAGACCGCCTCAAACCGCAGCTTCTTGCTGTCCATCAGCGGCTCCATGCAGCGGGCCGTGTCCATAATGTACTTCATGACGTCGCCGTGGCTGACGCGCAGCTTCAGTCCGCCCTCTTGCTGCTTGCTGGTCTCTAAAATCTGTTGCAGCAGCCTGACGGCACGCTGAATGTTCAGGTCCATCAGGTCGTATTCCCGTTTTCCTTCGGGCCTCGTCATGCGCAGGTGCTCAACCGACGCCGCCAGGATGGTGAGCGGTGTCAGCAGTTCGTGGGTGATGTTGGTGTAGATGTAGCTCATTTGTAGCCTGTTCCTGATGCGCAGGCTGCGCACGTAGAGCCATCTCACCACAGGAATGATGGCAATGAGCAGTGCGATGATGCTTAATAAAGCAATGTCGATGTGGTTAAGATTCGGTACAAACATGCGGCAAAGATAAATATTTTCTTCCAAATATCGCTAATTTTCATAGTGAAAGTATGCAAAAAGGCAAAAAATAGTTTGATTTTCGTTATTAAGAGTTTGCTAATCGCCAAAATCATGCATTTTAAACCTTTAATAACCTATCGTGAACCAAGAAGTGTACGGAATATGATAATTTTGCAGTGTCTTAAAATAGGAAGAATTTGTTTCCTTTACTTAAATGTAAGAGGTGTGATACTTCATAAGATTTAAGCAATGATTTTTAATGGTTAAGGTTTATGGTTGATTAATTTAGTTTTTAGAAAAAGGCCGCGCTGGGAAGCGAGGCCTTTTTTGATGGTGTTCATGCAGCATTACTGGTTCAGCAGGAAGCGTTCGGCCTCGATGGCGGCCTGGCATCCCGTGCCGGCAGCAGAGATAGCCTGACGGTAGACGGGGTCGGCGCAGTCGCCGGCGACGAAGATGCCGGGGAGCTTGGTGCGCGGTGTGCCGTCCGTCTTCTTGAGGTAGCCTACCTCGTCAGTGTCGAGCCACTCGCGGAAGATGTCGGTGTTGGGCTTATGGCCTATGGCGAGGAAGAAGCCGTCAATCTGGATGTCGACCAGCTGTTCGTCGGCTTCGCCCTTGCGCTTGACGAGGTGGGCACCCTCGACGCCGTTTTCGCCGAACAGTCCTAATGTGTTGTGCTCAAACAGTATCTCGATGTTCTCGCGCTCCATGACGCGCTGCTGCATCACCTTGGAGGCGCGCAGGAAGGGCTTGCGCACTATCATGTAGACCTTCTTGGCCAGACCGGCCAGATAGAGGGCGTCCTCGCAGGCCGTGTCGCCTCCTCCGACGACGGCCACCGTCTTCTTGCGGTAGAAGAAGCCGTCGCACGTGGCGCAGGCCGATACGCCCTGTCCGTTGTATTTGCGCTCGTCGTCCAAGCCTAAGTATTTGGCGCTGGCACCGGTGGCAATGATGACGGTGTCGGCTTCCAATTCCGTGCCGTCCTCAGCCCAGAGCCTGTAGGGACGCTGCGAGAAGTCCACCTTCGTGATGCTGCCGTCGCGGATGTCCGTGCCGAAGCGCTCGGCCTGTTCGCGCAGGTCCATCATCATCTGGTTGCCGTCCACGCCTTGCGGATAACCGGGGAAGTTCTCCACCTCCGTGGTCTGCGTCAGCTGACCGCCGGGCTGCAGTCCGCAGTATTCCACGGGCTGCAAGTTGGCTCTTGAAGCATAAATGGCAGCGGTGTACCCTGCGGGGCCGCTGCCTATGATTAAGCATTTTACGTGTTCCATATTCTTTTATTAAGTGAGTAATGAGTAATGAGAAATGAGTAATGTAAATGAAAAGTGAATAATGAAGAGATGGTGTTACTGTCATCTCTTATATACGTTATCTCAATACACAGTCATTTTTCATTTTTCATTTACATTACTCATTACTCATTTCTCATTTCTCATTTACTAAGTTCAGTCTTTACAGCTTCCTCAATGACCTCAGCCTTGGTGGTAGGCTCGAAGCGGGCGACCACCTGTCCCTTCTTGTTGATGAGGAATTTGGTGAAGTTCCACTTGATGTCGGGCTTCTGCTTGTAGTCAGGGTCGGCCTTCGACAGCATGTCGTCCAACAGGGCACTGAGCTGGTGGTCGGGGTCCCATCCGGCAAAGCCCTTCTGCTCCTGCAGGAACTTGAACAGCGGGTCGGCGTCTTCGCCGTTGACCTTCACCTTCTTGAACCGCGGGAACTCCGTGCCGAAGTTCATCTTGCAGAACTCGTGGATGCTCTCGTCAGTGCCGGGAGCCTGCTGTCCGAACTGGTTGCAGGGGAAGTCGAGGATTTCAAAGCCCTCGCTGTGGTAGTCTTTGTAGAGTTTCTCCAGCTCGTCGTACTGTGGTGTGAAGCCGCACTTGGTGGCTGTGTTGACAATCAGCAGTACCTCGTTGGCATACTCCTTGAGCGATACGTCCTTTCCTTTTCTGTCCTTGACAGAGAAATCATAAAC
Source organism: Prevotella sp. (assembly GCA_017458125.1). Classification (GTDB taxonomy): domain Bacteria; phylum Bacteroidota; class Bacteroidia; order Bacteroidales; family Bacteroidaceae; genus Prevotella. Next base: position 2,048 of record JAFTGB010000052.1, on the reverse strand, counting down.
AGTCTTCATTTTGTTTTTTTTATTTGTTGTGTTAGAAGTTACTATGGCAAAGATACGAAAAAACCTCGTGACGGCCAAAAGTTTTAGGATTTATTTCAAATTCCAGTCGTTCAGTGTCAACGTGGCTTCTACGATGACCTCCGTCTCGTCAGGCAGGTTGCAGAAAAAGTCGATGCCCGTCAGCTCTTCCAGTTGGTCGATGCTCACCACATAGTCTTTCAGCGCGTCCCTCCTGTGGTCCTCGTTCAACTGCTCCACCCATAAGCCCAGAGCCTTGTAGGTGGTTCCTTTCTTGGCGAGCATGGCCGTGAAGAAATAGCGGGGCACGGGAATTCTGTTTGTACCCGTGACATGGTCGGTGATGTACTTGATGATGTGCTCGTCTTTGTCGATGGTGCCGCCTTTGCACACGAAGAGCGTGTCGCACAGCGAGGCCCATGTGCGCACTTGGTTTTCTATACTATCCCAGATGCCGGAATTGAAGACTTTCAGCTGCGGCTGCATGTTGGTGATGTAGAAAGTCTGGTAGTTCGACTCCGAGGAGCGCAGGCGGTCTGCCGACGGACAGATGTGGCCGTGGTCGTAGCCGTTGTATTTGTAGGGGTCAGCGGTCATCTGGTACGCCACGGGCAGGTCGGCGTCGTTCGGATACTGGCATTGCGGCGACAGCGAGCCGTCGTTGTTTGCTTTGTAACGGGCCACATTGTAGCTGGAGTGGTAGTTGACGGTGCTATACATCTGGTAGCAACTCCACCGCTGGGCGTTGATGGCGGGGTCCCACTCCACGCAGTAGTTGACGCCCTCCTGCGTCTTGTTCAGCTGTGCCCGGTGGACAACGACCACACTGCCGTTGTTCTTCAGGCGCGGGAACTCCAGGCGTGTCTGCGCCTCCGTGCCGCCGGTGGTGTTGCGGTTGCTGTTGCCGGCGGACGCGTCGGGGGTGACGGGCTGCGGTTTCCGTTCGATGACGATGTCGTCGCCATCGCCGCCACATGCGGCGAAGGCCAGCAGGGAAACCAGTGTGAGCAGTACGACGGTTGTTTTCTTCATTGTGTTGTGGTTTAGGATTTTAGACGATAAAGGCGCGCCCACAGGCATATGCAACTACCTTGGACGCGCCTTCAAAATTTTTCTTAGGCTTAGAATATCTTATTTCTTCGCAGCCTTGACTTTCAGTCGAGCCTGCTTACGCTCGATAAACTGAAATCAAGATTTCGTTTATTCTCACTTTTTCGCAGCCTTACCGTAGCGGCTCATGAACTTGTCGACGCGACCGGCGGTGTCGACGAGCTTGCTCTTACCAGTGTAGAACGGGTGAGAAGTGCTCGAAATTTCAATCTTTACCACGGGGTAAGTCTCGCCCTCGAATTCCACGGTGTCGTTAGTCTTTGCGGTGGAACGCGAAAGGAACATATCGCCGTTGGACATGTCCTTGAACACGACGGGGCGATAGTTTTCAGGATGAATACCTTTTTTCATTTTACTTTTTATTATTAATTGTTACTTGATGTATTTTCACATTACGGGCTGCAAAGGTACGAACTTTTTTCCGTTCAGCCAAATTTCCTTCTTACTTTTTTCCCTTCGCGTGCAGCCATCACCCGGTGATTTTTTTGCGTTTTAAAATTCCATTTTGCAAGACTTGCTGATATTCAATGAGATACGTGTGGCAAAATGTATGGCAATATGGTATTTTCCGATGAGGCGTTGGCCGTTAGTCATCACCATGAAAATTCCCATGGCGGGAAAAATTTTTTCCAACCATGGGAAAATCTGCCGTACATGTTGCAGTGTAATCAACGAATGTGTTGCCACCGATAATGCCATACGTATCTTGCTGAATATCAGTAAGTCTTGCAAAATGGCATTTTTTTGGCGAAAAATTTTTGTAGGGAGTGGAAAGTAAACGAGGGTGTGTCAAAATGGGCTAATTAATTCCTCCCCTTGGAAAGGGGAGGTTAGGAGGGGTTGATTTCATCGACGAATATATTATATTTACCTGCGAATTATCAACCACCCCCAGCCCCTCCTTTCCAAGGAGGGGAGTT
>JAFTGB010000051.1 GCA_017458125.1 Prevotella sp. | reverse complement strand
GGAAGAGAAGCTGAACATAGCACGGAAGATGAAAGCCAGAGGAATGTCTGCGGAGGAGATTGCCGAGATGACAGGCATCTCGGTTAGAGAGATAGAGCATATAGACTAAAAAAATAAAAAGCTACCCGCATAATTCCCCGCTACTCCGCAAAAGAGTGGCGGGGATTTTTATACGATGAGAAATACCAGTCCGGGCTCTGCGTGTCCAGCATGTGTCTTATTTAGTAATGATTAAAAAATAACTTGGGACGAAATTATTTATGGAACACAAAGACACAAAGACACGAAGGTTTTTTAGAAGCAAGAAGCAAGAGGCAAGAAACAAGAAGCACGGAGCCGTTATAGCTCCCCTCCTTGGATTGCAACGCCACACTCTGTACCTTTAGGTCAGAGAAAGGAGGGGCCGGGGGTGGTTGAAGACTACAGCGAATTTGACACTGTCAACTGGCATAATCAACCACCCCTAACCCCTCCTTTCTCTGACCTAAAGGTACAGAGTGTGGCGTTGCAATCCAAGGAGGGGGACTGATTACCATTTTCCTCATTCATCATTGCGCGGCAGCGCAACAACTTTTGAGAGGCAAGAAGCAAGAGAAATGTTGGTAAACCCTCCCTGTGGGGTTCCCAATAGTGTATCCTCTTGCTTCTTGCTTCTTGCCTCTTTTTAAAAAAACTTGCTTCTTGCCTCTTGCTTCTTGCTTCTTTATATGGTGGATGGTACAAAAAAATTAGGAATGTCTCACGACATTCCTAACCCTTTTCTAACTAACTTATTATCAACTATTCATTACTCATTCTGAATTTCTTCGGTGCAAAGATACGGACTTTTTGAGCAAAGTGTAACAAAAATGATGAAAAATCTCACGTAAACGTTTGCGGATTTACGCTTTTTTATTTATCTTTGTCCGCAATTAGACGAAACTACCCGTAACAGTACACCTATTACTATATATATGAAACAACACCGAACATCGCTGAAGGACATAGCCCGTGAACTGAATGTCAGCATAGCCACCGTCAGCCGAGCGCTGCGCAGCTCGCCGGAGATAGGCAAGGAGATGCAGGCCCGCGTAAAGGAGCTGGCCAAGAAGCTGAACTACCGTCCGAACCCGTTTGCTCAGGGTTTGCGCAAGGATGCCCCGAAGATGATAGGTGTTGTGGTGCCAAACCTGGTGACGCACTACTATGCTGCCGTGTTAGACGGCATCGAGGACGAGGCTCGCCGTGCGGGCTATAGCGTCATCAGTGCCAACAGTCACGAGCACTTTGAGGACGAGGCGCAGGCTGTGGACAACTTTGTGAGTCTGCATGTGGAGGGCATCATAGCGTGCCTGGCGCAGACCACCACCGACTACAGCCACTACGAGGAGATTGCCGACATGGGTATTCCGTTAGTGTTCTTCGGTCGTACATGCCTGTCGGACCGCTTCTCCAGTGTGACGGCCAATGGCGACGAGGCTGCGCAGATGGCTACGCAGCACCTGATAGACACGGGGAGCCGTCGTATTGCCTTCCTTGGCGGCCCCAACCACTTGGACATGGTGCGCCGCCGCAAGCACGGCTATTTGGAGGCTTTGCGCGATAACCGCCTGACGATAGACCGCAGCTTAGTGATATGTGGCAAGATAGACTACCGCGAGGCGCTGGCCACTACGGAGCGGCTGCTGAAGAGTGCCCACCGTCCGGATGCCATCGTGGCTTTCAACGACATCATCTGTTTTGCCGCCTTCACGGCCATCAAGAATTCCGGGCTGCGCATCCCTGAGGACGTGGCGCTCATCGGTTTCACCGACGACCAGCATGCCGCCTATGTCACCCCCCGCATGTCGGCCATTGAGGACCAGTCGCACTTGATGGGTGTGCGCGCATGTCAACTTTTGCTCAAGAACATCAACGGCGACACGAAGGTGTGCCACGAGATAGTGCCTCAGCAGTTGGTGATACGCGAAACATCGGCCAAAAAAGCCACTTGACACGGTGCAGGGAACATTTGATACCCCGTTTGGTAACATTTCCTGCCATAAAACTACACGCGTCAAGAACAAATAAGTCAAAAATATTCTTTATCTTTGCAAACGAAAAACGCGGTCCATGTCATGGGCGGCGGTGGACGGACTAAATTTATTTATTAAATATTACTAACTAAAAACGTGTATCTATGAGTAAAAATTCTCTGAAGTTTGTTGCGCTCATCATGGCTATGTTCATGATGCAGGCAATGGGAATGGGAGCTGCTCTTAGTGCCAAGACCGTGACCGGTACGGTCGTGTCGGCTGTCGACAACGAACCGCTCATCGGTGCCTCCATTCAGGTGGAGGGCGCACAGTCTGGTGCCATCACCGACCTTGACGGTAACTTCACCATCGAGGCCAACGAGGGGCAGACCTTAGTAGTTTCCTACATCGGCTACATCACCCAGAAGGTGAGGGTAGGGGGGCAGAGCCACTACGCTATCAGCCTCGACGAGGACAAGGCTTCGTTAGACGAGGTCGTTGTCATCGGTTACGGTGTTCAGAAGAAGAAGCTGGTGACCGGTGCCACGGCCCAGGTGAAGGGTGAGGAAATCGCCAAACTGAACACCACCAACCCGCTGCAGGCCATGCAGGGCCAGATGCCGGGTATCAACATCACGTCGAACTCCGGCCAGCCTGGCAGCGACATGAAGGTGCGCATCCGTGGCTTGGGTACCATCGGCAACGCCAGCCCTCTGTACCTTATCGACGGTATCGGCGGTGACATTTCGACGGTGAACCCTGCCGACATCGAGAGCATTGACGTGCTGAAGGACGCTGCCTCCGCCGCCATCTACGGTGCCCAGGCTGCCAACGGTGTGGTGCTTATCACGACCAAGAGCGGTAAGGAAGGCAAGGCCACGCTGTCGTTCGACGGCTACATCGGCTTCCAGAACGTGGCGCGCAAGGCCAAGATGCTGAACGCCGAGCAGTACATGACCATCATGGACGAGCAGGCTGTCAACTCGGGCAATGCTCCTTTCGACTGGGCCAACATGAGCGGCATCCACGATGCCGACGGCAACGTCTACAACACCGACTGGATTGACCGCATGTTCAAGAGCAACGCCATCACCCAGAGCTACAACCTCGGTGTGACGGGCGGCTCGGCCACGTCTACCTATGCCATGACGTTAGGCTACCTGAACCAGGAGGGTATCGTCGGCGGTGCCGAGGTGTCCGACTATTCGCGCTACAATTTCCGCATCAACTCCGAGCATAAGGTCATCAAGGACCTGCTGAAGGTGGGTGAGCAGGTGAGCTTCATCTACACCAAGACCGTCGGTATCGGCGTGGGCAACCAGTATAACAACACGCTGCGCGGTGCCTTCAACACGGCACCCATCCATCCCGTCTATGGCGAGAACAGCATTGAGGGCGACAAGTACTACGACACCAGCAACTCTGGCTGGTACAACGGTGACGGCAACCCTTACGGCAGCATGATGACCAACACCAACAACGAGAACAAGGCCTCGACGCTGAACGCCAACGTCTATGCCGAGCTGACCCCGCTGAAGGGTCTGAAGCTGCGCACCGTCTTCGGTGCCGTGGTGGGCAGCAGCGAGTACCGCGCCTTCTCGCCCCTCTACCGCTATTCTATCTATAGCTATAACGAGCACACTAATGTCAGCCAGAACATGAACCGCTCGTTAGGCATGACATGGACCAACACGGCGCAGTATGACTTCTCCATCAAGGAGCACGCCTTCAACGCACTGATTGGTATGGAGGCTTACCGCTACGAGGGTACCTACCTCGGCGCCGGACAGCGCGACCTGAAGGAAGGCTTCAACACCTGGAAGTACGCTTGGGTGACCAACGGTACGGCAGCCACCTCGGGTGACGGCCTGACGGCCAGCGGCAATCCCCACGGCGACAGCCGCATGGTGTCCTACTTCGGACGTTTAGGCTGGAACTGGAAGGAGACCTACATGGTCAACGCCACGCTGCGCCGCGACGGCAGCTCGAACTTTGCTCCGGGCCACCGCTTCGGCTGGTTCCCCTCAGTGTCTGCCGGTTGGGTCATCACCAACGAGAAGTTCATGCAGAAGATCAGCAACTTCATGGACTACCTGAAGATCCGCGTCAGCTGGGGTCAGGTGGGTAACGCCAACATCTCGGCCTACCAGTATCTGGCACCCATCCAGAACACCAACACGCACTACTTCTTCGGCAACGACATCACCACGGCATCGGCTACGCTGGCCAACTACTGGGGAGCGTTCCCCTCGCGTCTGGCTAACCCCGACGTGACGTGGGAGACCTCTGAGCAGTTCAACGTCGGTTTGGACGCCCGCTTCCTGAACGGTCGCCTGAACATGAACTTCGACTTCTACATCAAGACCACCAAGGACTGGCTCGTGCAGCCTCCCATCCTGGCCACTGCTGGTACCGGTGCTGCCTACATCAACGGCGGTGACGTGAAGAACACCGGTATTGAGCTGGCCCTGAACTGGAACGACCGCATCGGCAAGGACTTCAACTACAACATCGGAGCCAACCTGGCCTATAATAAGAATAAGGTGGGCAACATCCCCACCGAGGACGGCATCATCCACGGCTCAAGCTACGTGCTCTACGACAATGCTCCTGAAATCTACCGTGCACAGAACGGCAAGCCCATCGGTTACTTCTGGGGCTTCAAGACCGCCGGTATCTTCCAGAACCAGCAGGAAATCAACGACTGGATAGCCGCCGGCAACGGTGTGTTCCAGAGCGACGTGCAGCCCGGTGACGTGAAATACTACGACGTCAACCACGACGGTGTCATCAACGACGACGATAAGGTGAACCTGGGCAACGGTGTGCCCGACGTGACGTTAGGCTTCAACTTAGGCTTCAACTACAAGAACTTCGACTTCTCGTTAGTGGCCAGCGGTGCCTTCGGACAGCAGATTGTGCAGTCCTACCGTGGCTTCACCAACACCAAGGCCAACTACACCACCCGCATCTTGGACCGCTGGACGGGTGAGGGTACGTCGAACACCATACCCCGCGTGACCGAGCAGAACATCAACTGGCAGTTCTCCGACCTCTTCGTTCAGGACGGCGACTACCTGCGCATCTCGAACATCACGTTAGGCTACGACTTTGCCAAGCTCATCAACTTCAAGGCCATCTCGCAGGCCCGCCTCTATGTGCAGGTGCAGAATGCCTTCACGTTTACCAAGTATGACGGCATGGATCCTGAAATCGGTTTCGGTACCGACAACTGGGTGTCGGGTGTCGACGTAGGTTACTATCCCCGTCCCCGCACCGTCCTGTTTGGTGTCAACCTGAAGTTCTGATGTATAACGATAACGGGAACGATAACGAAAACAAAACAGCATATAATTATGAAGAATAAGATATTGTTAGCAGGAACCCTGGTCATGGGACTTGGAATGGCTTCCTGCACAGAGAGCTTCTTAGACACGTCGTCGAAGACCGACTCCAACACTGGAACGTTCTACTCCACCGAGGGCGACGCCTACCGTGCCCTGATAGGCTGCTATGACGGCTGGCGCCAGACCAACTCGAACCCCGGCGTGAGCTTCTTTGTAGCCTCCGAGGTGATGAGTGCCGAGTGTTTCGGTGCAACGGGTATCGGCGACGGACGCGGCTATCAGGCCATCGACCGTTTCGACATCTCGCAGTCGCCGGCCGACCTGAACCTTTTTGAGAACGACTGGATACGCTACTATGCCGGTGTCTACCGCTGCAACGAACTCATCTCGCGCCAGGAGCAAATCAACTGGAAGGAGACCGACAGCAAGCGCGGTGAATACTTAGGTCAGGCCTACGCCCTGCGTGCCCTGCTTTACTTCGACATGGTGCGCCTGTGGGGCAGCATTCCCCTGCTTACCGCTCCGACGAGCGACAACGTGCCCCAGTCGGAGCCTTCCGAGGTCTTCGCCACCATCGTGAGCGACCTGAAGTACGCCATTGAGAACATCCCCGCCACCAGCGGCGCCTTCGACGGCCACATCACCAAGTATGCTGCCGAGGCCATGCTCGCACGCGTGTACCTTTATTATACTGGCTACTACGGCTCAGAGCCTGAGGGCGTGACCAAAGCCGAGGCTCTGGCCGCCGTTGAGGACGTCATTGCTTCGGGCAACTTCAGCTTAGTGAAGGAGTTCAAGAACCTGTGGCGTCCGGCTGCCGGCGTGGCTACCGAGAAGAGTGCCGACGTGGCTACAGCAGACGACTTCATCAAGCTGACTGGTACCTACGCCGGTGACGACAACCCCGAGGTGCTGCTCTCTATGAAGTTCACTTCGACCCAGGACTACAACGGCAACAACGACGGTAACCGCTGGCTCGTCATGATGGGCGTGCGCACGCTGAACAGCTCGACGAAACCCTTCGGCTACGGCTGGGGCAGCTGCACTGTCAATCCCGCCTTCTACAAGTCGTACCTCTCGGGCGACACCCGTCGCGATGCCAGCATCATCAACCTGGCTGCTGACGGCTACGATGTGGCCGAGCAGGCTAAGGACCAGCGTGAACAGACCGGTTATGCCGTGAAGAAGTACACGCCGATGTGCTATACCGACGGTACTTGCTCGAACAGCTCGTTAGAGCATACGCAGGGCTTCCAGGAAGGCCAGTATCAGGACTACGTCATCATGCGCTATGCTGACGTGCTGCTGATGGCCGCAGAGCTGGGTTCGCCCAAAGCCCTCGACTACTTCAACCAGGTGCGCGACCGCGCCTTTGGCGACAGCAACCACCGTGTGACCGCCCTCACGCAGGACGTCATCATGCAGGAGCGCCGTTGGGAGTTTGCCTTCGAGAGCATCAACTATTGGGACCTGCTCCGTCAGGGTGTTGACAAGGCCGCCCAGCAGCTGTCCATCAATCTCGACGTGGTCAGCGGCGGTACGCCCGACAACATCACCATCACGGCCGACAAGGTGCGTGCCACCAAGGGTCTGTGCCAGATTCCCTACAACCAGATAGTGCTTTCCAACAACGTGCTGAAGCAGAATGCCGGCTGGTAGGAGTGAAGATTAAATATTAAAGATTAAATATTAAAGATTATGAATATCAGAAAACATATCTATTCGATGGTGGCCATGGCAGCACTGCTGTTAGTGGGCTGTGCCCCCGATGACCACAGCTTAGGCAGCAAGGACATCACCGCTGCCGACCTGGCGCAGGGCATCGCCTATACCGTCACTGTTGACCAGGCCACGAACACGGTTCAGCTGAAGAGCCTGCTCGACAGCAAGTATTCTGTTCAGTGGCAGCACCCGCAGGGCCGCAGTCAGGCCAAGGAGCTGAGCATCCGCATTCCCTTTGGCGGTGACTATACGGTGACCTTCGGCGTAGAGACCCGTGGTGGCATCGTCTATGGCGAGCCTTTCAACTTCACCATCAACAATACCAACCCCGACCTGCTGACCGGTGAACTGTGGACGCTCATCTCCGGCGGTGTGGGCAAGTCGAAGACTTGGGTGCTCGACCTCGACGAGAACGGTGTGAGCAAGTATTTCGCCGGCCCGATGTACTTTGCCGGTACCGACGACAACTGGGCCACCAACCACGGTGCCCCGGCTCCCGAGGGTGCTGACTCCTGGAGTTGGAACGCCGACTGGGCCGGCAACAGCTGGATTACCCCGGCCATGAACTTCGGTACGATGACCTTCGACCTGAACAACGGTGCCAACGTGCAGATTGACGACCGCGCCAACGGTGCCACCTATAACGGTACCTATCTGTTGGACACTGAGAACTATACCATCTCGTTCAGCGACGCCAAGATGCTGCACCTGGCCACCTACGACGGCCTTGTGGTGAACTGGAGCGGCGACCTGCGCCTGTTCTCGCTCACCGAGCACACCATGCAGATTGCCGCCCTGCGCGACCCCGTGCTTTCGGGCGAGGGCGCCTGCCGTCTGGTGTTCAACTTCATCAGCAAGGAAGCCTACGACGACCCGTCACTGCTGCCCACCGAGGGTGGTAGCGACACCTTCCAGGAGCAGCCCGTCACCGATCCTACCTTCAGCGGACTCAACGACCAGTTGGCCGTCACCACCTTCAATGCTCTTAGCTATAAGATCAATGAGGACGCCCCCTACGACTGGGTATGGTGGAACGGTGCTACCGGTGCTTGGGTCAGCAACGACTTCAAGGCTGTCAGCGAGTATCCCTCATGGGCTCCCGTCCCCGAAGGCTATGACGAGATAGCCCTGAAACTGGAGAAGACCAGCGACAACGGCGGTGAGTACACGGCCACGCAGTACGACGGCACCGAGTTGGCCGGTAAGTACACCCTGTCGGGCAACACCATCGTCTTCGACAAGGAAATCAACTTCCTCTCGGCAGCGACCAACCGCGTGAAGCCGCTCGAAATCAAGGGCACCACGTTCTATGTCATGGCCATCGACCGTGAGGAGGGCGTGCTGAAGCTCGGTGTGCCCGACGGCAAGAACGCCAACGGACAGGTCAACCAGTACGTCGTGCTCAACCTCGTGGCACAGCCCATCGGCGGTGGTCAGAGCGGCCCCACGAAGCTGCTCTTCGACAACGAAAAGTTCTTCTATGGCGACATCGAGGGCAACGGCAACTTCCGCTTAGAGCTTTGCAACCAGTACGGCTTCAACGGCGGTCAGACCTACAACGATCCTCCCTTCAACGCCAGCAAGCTGAAGTTCAGCAAGGAGATGACCATCACCTTCACCATCAGTGGCTTAGGCACCCTGACGGCTCCCGCTACGGCAGCCTTCGGCACGTCCATCGACTGGAGCTTCGACGGCAGCGACGTCGCTGACTCGCACGTCACCCACGAGAACGCCCAGGTGACTGGCGACGGTACCTACACCGTCAAGCTCAAGAGCGACGGCACCAAGTTCAACAGCGCTAACCTCAACGTGCTGACGGTCGACATCCTTGGCGTGGCTTCCAAGCTCGACGGCAAGGCTGAAGACTACCTTGAAGCCGACGGTGTGACCGGCAAGTGCCCCAATGTCACCGTGACTGTGAAGGAGATGACGGTAGAGTAAATAACCCTTTAAACGACTGAAGATATGAAGAATAAGATATTATCAGGCCTGCTGGCCATGCTCGCAGTGTTCTTCGTCACCGCTTGCTCCGAAGACGACAGCTACTCTGTCGCCAAGGATGCACTCGTCAGCGGCGTAACCACCGGTTCGTCCGACGTCACTGCCAATACGGCCACCCTCCACGCTACCGTGGAGGGCGACCTCTCCCGCGTAGCTTCCTCCACCTATCAGGTGGCTTTCCGCTTCGGCACTTCCGCCGAGGCCATGAGTGCGACGGCTACTGTGCTCAACGGTACGGAGTTCTCGCTGACCGTTGACGGTCTGACCGAGAACAAGACCTACTACTATCAGGCCCAGCTCACGCTGCAGGGCAAGGTGACCTATGTCGGCGAGGTGAAGACCCTCGTCACTACCGATGCCAAGGTGACGACGGCTGACGCCCAGTTGCTCAGCGGCGACACCTTCGGCGCCACGCTTGGCGGTTCGGTGACCAATATGCCCGCCACCGGCGACCTGATGACGGGTATCGTCATCGCCGCCGAGAGCGACGTGGAGACCGTACGCAGCGGACTCGTCCTCGCTTCTGCCGAGGCTGCCGCCAGCTTCTCGGTGACCAAGGCCGGTCTGCTGCCTGGCAAGACCTACTACTATGCCGGTTTCCTGAACTTAGGAGCCGGTGTGGTGTACGGCGATGTCAAGTCGTTCACCACCGCGTCGCACGCCGTTGACGTCAACGATGACTTCGTTGACCTCGGCCTGAGCACCAAGTGGTGCAAGTTCAACCTCGGTGCCAAGGCCGAGACTGCCCTCGGCGGACTCTTCGGCTTCGGCGACCTGACCGGTGTCAACAACTCGATAGAGGTTGACGACTATGCCGATGCTGACATCTATAAGACCGGCCGCGACGTGGCCCACGCCACCTATCAGCAGACCACGCTGCCCACGGCTCAGGACTTCGAGGAGCTCTTCCAGCGCTGCTCTTATGAGTGGACGACGAAGGGCGAGGTTAGCGGTCTGGAGTTCACCGGCCCCAACGGCAACAAGCTCTTCCTGCCGGCTGCCGGTGAGCGCAACGGCAACGACGTCAGCGGCGAGGGCGTCATCGGTGCCTACCTGACTGGCAGCTACAATGCCAACAACGCAGCCCTGTCCTACCGCTTCTCGCAGAACGGTGGCGACCGTGCCTCGTCGGCTGTCTACACCGCTCTCAGCATCCGTCCCATCTCGTCGGCCAAGAACGTAGCCTTCCAGAAGGCATTGCTCTGCAACACGTGGCACATCGACCTGCGTGCCGACGGCAGCCATGCCCACTTCGCCGGCCCGATGTACTTCTACGGTACTGACGACTCGTGGGCTTCCGTCACCAACGGCGAACCCGTTTTAGGCGACAGCTGGAGCTGGGAGGCCGACTATGCAGGCAACAGCTGGATTGTGGGTGAAAACCCGCGCGACTTCGGCTCGATGACCTTCACCGAGGACGGCAAGGTCACCGTGACCACCATTGCCGCCGACGGCACTGCCACGACGGTTGAGGGCACCTACACCGTCGACGAGGCTGCCAAGACCATCACCCTGGACGGCGTAGACCTGTTAGGTCTGCCCAGCAAGATAGGCTTGACCCGCGACGCCCGCACCAACCTGAAGGTGCTCTCGCTGACTGACGAGACGCTGCAGATTGCCATCCTCCGCGACCCCGAGCTGAGTGGCGAGGGACCCTGCCTGCTGTCGTTCAACTATGTGCCCGACATCCTCTACTCTGGTATTGAGGTGCAGTTCACCATCTGCGACACCAACTGGACCAGCGGCTGGCCCGATGCCATTGCCCGCGTGGCCATGACCGACATCGGCCAGCAGCAGACGGTGACCTTCGAGGGCAGCCGTGCCAACGGTATGATTGTGCTGCTTGACGCCATCAATATGGCTGCTAAGTTCCCGCAGCTCATGATTCGTGTGGACGACATCCTCGTGGACGGTCAGCACATCAACTTCGATGCCTCGAAGTTCTATTATGGCGACATTGAGAACAAGGGCAACTACCGCGTCGAGATGTTCAACATCTACGGTGCCGGTACGGCCAACGACAACCCCTTCGGCACCGACGACCACGACAAGGTGGACGCCCTGGCCTGCTCGGAGAAGATAGAGGTGCTCTTCACCATCGTGCCGAAGCCCGAGAACGTCATCGGTCTCACCACCTGCGACAGCAACTGGAACTCGGCTTGGCCTGACACTACCATCGGCTTCGACCCCTTCGAGAACTTCAAGCCCGTCAGCAACAAGGAGTACACCATCAGCTACGACTCGTCGCGCGCCAACGGTATGATCTACCTCGTTGAGGCCAAGGGTCTGAAGGCCGCCTTCCCCGCAGCCCGCATGACGCTGCGCAGCATCAGCATTGACGGTGCTGCCGTGAGCTACGACCCCACGAAGATACTGTCCGGCGACCTGGAGAACAACGGCAACTACCGTATTGAAATCTACAATACCTACGGTGGTACGCGCGGCAACAGCCCGTTTGCTGACGAGACGGCCGACGGTATCGTGCCCAGCTTAGGATTTAACAGTAACATCACGGTGACCTTCACCCTTGACAACTTGTTCTAAGCGATGAGACTCATGACTAAGAAAATCTTTATGCTGCTGGTGGCCCTCGTGGCCACCACAGCTTTTGCTGCCTGTGGCGGTGACGACGACAGTGGCAGCGGTTCGGGTGGCGGCACCACCGTCACGGGTATGAATGTGCAGCCCTCCAGCCTCACCTTCACCAAGGACGGCGGCGAGCAGACGGTCAGCGTGCAGGCTCCGTCGCAGGCTTCGGCCACGAGCGACCAGAGCTGGTGCACCGTCACTACGGGCACCATGTCGCCCAACCTGAAGGTGACGCCCGTCACTGTCAAGGTGGCCGCCATGACCACTGAGACCGCCGACCGCACCGCCACCATCACCCTGAAGGCCGGCTCCGAGTCGGCCACCGTCACCGTGACGCAGAAGGCCGGCGACATTCTGACGGTCACGCCGTCGGAGTATGCCGTGGCTGCCGAGGGTGGCACGTTCAGCGTCAAGGTCACCACCAACGGCGACTATCAGGTGGCCTCCGATGCCGCTTGGCTGGCGGTGGGTGCCAAGGGCACCGGCGAGCACAGCTTCACCGCTGCCGCCAATACGTCGAGCCAGCGCACCGCCACCCTCACGTTCACCCTGAACAAGGAGACGGCCACCGTCACCGTGACGCAGGCTGCCGGACAGGCTGGCACCATCACGGCCACGGCCATGCAGATAGCCCGGCAGATGAACCCCGGCTGGAACTTAGGAAACACCATGGAGGGCGGCAGCAACGCCAACAACTACACCATCAACGGCGGTGTGGGCGCGGAGACCAGCTGGCAGCGCACCAAGACCACGCAGGCCGTCATCGACTATGTCAAGAGCAAGGGCTTCAAGTCGGTACGCATTCCCACGGCGTGGGTGATGGGGCATGTGAGCAACGAGACTGACATGACCATCGACAAGGCATGGCTGGACCGCGTGCAGGAGATTGTCGACTACTGCATCAATGCCGGACTCTACGTCATGGTCAACGACCACTGGGACGGCGGATGGGTGGAGAACTCGTTCGGCGACATCACCGACGCCACGGTGCAGAAGAACTGTGACAAGATGAAGAAGCTGTGGACGCAGATAGCCACGCGCTTCCGCGACTACGACGAGCACCTGCTCTTTGCCGGACTCAACGAGCCCGCCTGCGACAACCAGAACAAGACCAACGCCCTGCAGAAGTACGAGCAGGCCTTCATCGACGCCGTGCGCGCCACGGGCGGCAACAACGCCAAGCGCACGCTGGTGGTGCAGGGACCGTCGACCAACATCGACAACACCGACAAGTGGTTCGACGTCAGCAAACTCAACGACCCCGCCGGTGCAGGCTATCTGGGTGTCGAGGTGCACTACTACGACCCCTTCGGCTTCACCCACTGCCACTTCGGCGGCACCATGGGCGAGGACAAGGCCAAGAAGGGCGACTGGAACTGGCCCCTCTACTTCTGGGGCAGCGCCAACCATGTCAGCGGCGCTGATGCCGACTACAACAGCACATGGGGCGAAGAGGCCTACCTGAAAGGGCAGATGGAGAAGATGAGCAAGAAGTTCGCCAGCAAGGGCTACCCCGTCTTCATCGGCGAGTACGGTGCCAACTGGCGTCAGCTCAGCAGCAATCAGGCCCAGCACGACGCCAGCATCAAGCAGTGGTTCAAGGATGTGACTACGCAGGCCATCAACAACGGCTGTGTGCCCATGGCGTGGGACATCAACTCGCCCAACCAGGGCGGCAAGGCCGGTGTCATGACCATCCTCAACCGCGCCACGTTGTCTGTCTTCTGCCAGCCCGCCATGGACGGCATCACCGAGGGTGTTGCCGCCGCCAGCTGGCCGTACTGACAGCTGCCTTTTGACACCTGTTTTGAATGGTAAACAAAAAAAATTTTTTTGATGCAAAAAATGCCATTTTGCAAAACTTGCTGACTGTCAGTTAGTTGTGTATGGCATTATGTGTGGCATCAGTGTAATATTCCCACCGTTGGAAAAATTTTTTCCCACGGTGGGAATATTTTTTGTGATGCTTCTGTTGACAGCCGAGCCGTCAGCTCAGATAATGCCACTAATGCCATATAAAATGCCATAGGTAACATGTTGACAATCAGTAAGTTTTGCAAAATGGCATTTTTTCGTCAAAAAACAATAGGGGGAGGGTGCTGTCAAACCCCGGTAAGTCATTTGCAGGTGAAGCTGCGTGTCAGTTTTTTATCAGAAATATTTGGCGTTTCAGAAAGAATTGCGTATCTTTGCGGGCAGACTGTATAAACTCCAAATAGCAGACAGAAACCTGTTATGATGAAAAGTAAGACATTGGTGCTATGCGCCGTCATGCTGTGGCCGTTGCTGGCCCTGTGCGGCGTTCCCGATATGAAGTTCCTGCGGTTGGACACCCGCGACGGTCTGTCGAACTCGAACATCAAGACGCTGATGCGCGACACGAAAGGCTTCGTGTGGATAGGCACACCCTACGGTCTGAACCGCTATGACGGCTATCGTTTCCGCACGTTCTACTCCGACGCCAAGGACACGATGACGCTGCGCAACAACTACGTGGACGAAATCATGGAAGCCTACGACGGCAAGCTGTGGCTGCGCCAGGGCATGAACTACTCCATGTTCGACCCCGTGACCGAGCGCGGCTACCGCCACCCTGAGCACATCCTGCATCAGATGGGCATGAGGGGCGGCATCGAGCGCATGTATATCGACCGCGACCGCCACTTCTGGGTGAAGACCTACGACGAGGGCTTCTGGCACATCAACCCTAAGACCAAGCAGGCCCGCTGCTTCAGGTTCGGCTTCGGTGCCCAGGACTTCAATGCCGACGTGGCCGTGTCGGACTTCGTCGAGGACGCACAATACCTGTATGTCAGTTCAACCAATGGCGAAGTGTTGTGCTTCGACAAGAAGAAAGACCGCATAGTCTGGAAGAACGGTCACCTGCGCCAGCAGCAGCGCGTGAGCGACCAGGACTGCAAACCCCGCTTAGACAAGCAGGGCAATCTGTGGCTCATCACCACCGAGTCCACCTACATCTACAACCACCGCACCGGCCACTGGTTCTACTCCGTCCTGGACGCGCTGCGCGCCTGGGGCTATGAGGACGTGCCCGACGAGATTTCGCTGTGGGACATGAACCAGGACAAGGAGGGCCGCTACTGGTTGGCCACCGACCATGGCGGACTGTTCGTTGCCGACCCCAAGGACAAGAATCTGCGGCAGTTCCTGAACAACAAGTTGGACGAGAGCACCATCTCGGACAACACGCTGCGCGTCGTCTACCGCGACCAGCTGGACCGCATGTGGATAGGCACCTACATGAACGGCGTCAACCTCTACACCGGTTCGGTGCAGAGCTTCAACAACTTAGAGTTGGGCAACATCAATACCGTCTGCGCCGACCGGCAGGGCTACTGGTGGTTAGGCACCAACGACAAAGGCATCATCCGCTACAACCCCCGCACCGAGGAGCAGGTCAGCTACACACGCGAGAACAGCGGCTTCCGCTCCAACACCATGGTAGGCTCCATGGTGGCCCGCGACGGGTCGGTGTGGTTCGGCACCTACGAGGGCGGACTCATCCACATCAAGGACGGCCACGTGACCAACATCACGGCCACGGGCGACACCCTCGGACTCAACAGCAACAACATCTGGACCATCTGCGAGGACCAGTGGGGCAACATGTGGCTCGGCGAACTCGGCGGCGGCATACAGCGTGTCGACAAGCGCACGGGGCGCATGCGCAGCGTGCGCATGAGCAACAGCGTCATCCCCAGCGACTACATCAACGCCATCACTCGCACACGGAAAGGGTGGCTCCTTGCTGCCCACTCCAAGTATTTCACGCTCGTCAACCCCAAGACTTTCGAGGTGAAGAACATCAACGCCGCCAACAACCCCGAGGGCATACCCATCACCGAAATCTCCATCTGCGGCATGGAGGACAGCCGCGGACTCATCTGGCAGGGCTCGTCGTCAGGTGCCACCATCTGGGACATGAAGCACCGCCATGCCTACCTGATAGACATGAAGTCGGGATTCTTCGGCTCTACCGTCAACGGACTCATAGAGGACAACAAGCACACCATCTGGTTAGCCACCGACCACGGCGTCACCAACATCATTCCGCAGAAGCAGGACGACGGCTTATGGCACTTCGTGGTGCGCAGCTACAACAACCGCGACGGACTGCAGGACGGCCCCTACAACCAGCGTTCCATGTGCTACACGCACGACGGTCTGATACTGGTGGGCGGTCAGGGCGGCTTGGACATCATCAATCCTGACAACATCAACAAGGGCCGCAACAACGAGCGACCGCTGTTCAGCGGACTGCAGATTTTCGACCAGGATGTCTACGTAGGCCAGGAAGTGGACGGCCGCGTGTTCTTGGACGAGTCGCTGGACGACTGCCGCTCCGTCACGCTGCGCTACAACGACCAGTTCACCATCCAGTTGGGCAGCAGCAGCGGCGAGATACACAACCGCTCGCGCTTCGTCTACCGCTTGGAGGGCTTCAACGAGCACTGGGTGCGCACGTCGGAGCAGAACCCCAACATCACGTACAACTCGCTGAGTCCCGGCGACTACGTGCTGCACGTCAGAATGCTGAACGACGATGGCACCTTCGGCGAGGAAGAGAGCCTGCTCGACATCACCATACTGCCGCCCCTGTGGCGCCGCTGGTGGATGCTGCTCATCTACCTCATGCTATTCGCCTTCGCCGTGTGGCGCTCGCGTCAGTGGTACATCCGGCACCACGAGCATCGCATGGCCGCCGAGACGCTGCGCCGTGAGACCGAGAAGAAGCAGTGGATGAACGAGATACGCATGCAGTTGGCTGCCGAGCGCGCCGCCGCACAGCAGGGCGGAGGCCGGCAGGCCGAGCCGGAGCCTGTCGCCGAGCACAAGGTCATCGTGCTGCATTGTGAGTCCAGAGACCTGGTGACCACCGTCGGCAACATCTGCAAGGAGTTCTCGGTGACCCCCGAGGGACTGAAAGCCAAAGTGTCGTTTGTGTCACTGGTCAAGGAGCTGCCCGTCTCCATCGACCGCGGCCAGCTGGCCGAAGCCTTGAACATCCTGCTGGTCAACAGCGTCAAGTTCTCGCCCGGCAACTGCCGCATCACCGTCAACGTGGGACGCGGCGGCGACGGCCAGGCCGTCATCCAAGTGGCCGACAACGGCATAGGCATCCGCGACGAGTACAAGGCCACCGCCTTTGCTCCCGTGCTGGTCGGTGACGGCATCGGGCTTGACCATGTCCACGACATCGTCGTTGCCCATGGCGGCACCATCCGTCTGGCCGACAATCCCGGCGGAGGCACAGTCTTTACCATCACCCTGCCTGCTGAACCTGACATTCAGGTGGAGGAGGCCGTTATGCTGGACGATAATGCGTAGTGTAGTTAGAACCCTGTTAGCCTTAGGGCTGGTGACGATGGCAGCGGTGGCACACGCCATCGTCCCCGACATGAAGTTCCGGCGTCTGGACACCCGCGACGGGCTGTCCAACACGCAGGTCAGCTGCATACTGCGCGACTCCCGCGGACTGGTGTGGATAGGCACGCCCTACGGACTGAACCGCTACGACGGCTACCGCGTGCGCGTCTACTACTCGCAGACCAACGATACCACTACCATACTGAAGAGCTACATCGACGACATCCAGGAGGATGCCGACGGACGGCTGTGGCTGCGCCACGGACCGGAATACTCCGTCTTCGACCCCGCCACTGAGCGCTGCGACCGCCACCCCGAGCGCTGGCTGCACGAGCGCGGTCTGAAGGGCGGCGTGGAGCGCCTCTACATAGACCGCCACAAGAATTTCTGGGTGAAGACCTACGACCAGGGACTGTGGCACCTCAACATCAGTAACGGTCGCCAGCGCGTGTTCACCTTCGGCCACGGGGCACAGCAGCTGAGGCCCGACCTGGGTGTCAGCGACTTCGCCGAATACGGGCGCAGCCTGCTCATGGCGTCGAGCAACGGCGACCTGGTGTGCTTCCATACCGGCGACGTGCGCATCAGCTGGAAGAGCAGCCGACTGCGCCGCATGGGTGCGCCGCGCAATGCCGGCTACTCGCTGTGCATCGACGGCGAGCGCAACCTGTGGGTGATGGTCAACGGTCGTGCCTGGTGCTACATGCGGCAGGCCGGACGGTGGTTCGACACCGCTGCCGCCGCCCTGCGGTGGCGTGGCGTCAGCGGCCTGTCGGCCGAGACCAAGATATGGGACATGGCCGTCGACAAGCACGGCCAGCTGTGGATGTCGACCGACCATGAGGGCTTGTGCGTCGCCGACCTGCAAGGGCGGCAGCTGCGCCAGTTCATGCCGGTGAAGAACGACGAGACCACCATCAGCGACAACACGCTGCGCCAGCTGTACCGCGACCAGCGGGGCCGCATGTGGGTGGCCACCTACAGGAACGGTGTCAACTACTACGCCGAGAACCTGTTCAACTTCCGTCACCTGGACTTAGGCAACGTCAACACCGTCTGCGTGGACGGCGACGGGCGCTACTGGGTGGGCACCAACGACAACGGCATCATACGCTATAACCCGGCCACGGGCGAACAGACTGTCTTCGACAAGCAGGCCAGTGGGCTGGGTTCCGACGTCATCGTCAGCAGTCTGGCAGCCCGCGACGGCACGCTGTGGTTCGGCTCCTACGAGGGCGGGCTGGTCTCTTGGCGCGACGGCCGCTTCACGGCCTACCGGGCAGGGCAGGGCGACGGACTCGTCCACAACAGCATCTGGGCCTTGGCCGAAGACCGCGAGGGCAACGTGTGGATAGGCACCCTGGGCGGCGGTCTGCAGCGACTGGACTGCCAGACAGGCCGCTTCACCACGCTGAACACCGACAACTCGCCGCTGCCCAGCAACTACATATCGTCCATACATACCGACAGCGACGGCCGTCTGTTAGTAGGCCACTCAGACTTCTATTCACTCATCGACGCGAAGACGCTGAAGCTGGAAAACCGCAGCATCAGCGCGCCACAGGCCGACATCCCCGTCAGCGAGGCCACCACCATCGTGGTGCAGGACAGCCGCGGACTCATCTGGCAGGGAGCGTCAGCGGGAGTCACCGTGTGCGACGTCAAAGGCAACGCCTGCGCATTTCTCGACATGAAGTCCGGCCTCATAGGCTCCACGGTCAACGGCATCGTGGAGGACAGCCGCCACACGATGTGGGTAGTCACCGAGCACGGACTCTCCAACGTCATACCCCAGCAGCAGGAGGACGGCCGCTGGACATTCATCGTGCGCAGCTACAACAACCGCGACGGCCTGCAGGATGGTCCCTTCAACCAGCGGTCGGCGACGGTGACAGCAGCAGGACAGCTGCTCGTTGGCGGCCATGAAGGGCTCGACATCATCAACCTGCGGACCATGGCCACGGCCACCCGCAGCGAGGAGCGGCCGCTGTTCAGCGGCGTCAAGGTCATGGACCGGCCCGTGGAGCGCGTAGGCAGCAGACTGCACCTGAGGTCGTCGGAGAACCAGTTCACGGTGCAGTTGGCCTCCGACAATGGCGAGGTGCACAACCGCGCCCGCTTCGCCTATAAGTTAGACAACTTCAACAAGCAGTGGCTCTACAGTGAAGAGTCGCACCCCGACATCACCTACATGGGCTTGCGCCCCGGCAGCTATACCCTGTTTGTGCGCATGCTGAACGGCGACGGCACTATGGGCGACGAGGAAATCAGACTGCCCATCGTCATCGATGCCCCGTGGTACCGCACGTGGTGGATGTGGCTGGTCTATATGCTCATAGCCCTGTTGGCGGTGCGCTGGCTCTACCGCCGCTACAAGGAGCAGCTGCGCCTGCAGCAGCTGAAGGTGGAGCAGGAGAGCAGCTACCGGCTGAACGAGCAGAAGCAGCGCTTCTACGACAGCGTGAACGACGAGCTGCGGCAGCCCTTCCAGAACATCTTCGAGAGTCTGAACGGTCTGATGCAGCGCGAGAACGACGAGCAGCGCTACGAGGAGGAGCAGCAGGTGTTCGGCCACTTGGAGAACCTGCTGGAACAGGTGAACCGCCTGTCGGAGTCGGGGCAGGCACAGGGCAAGCTGCAGCCCCAGATCCGCGAGATGGAGATAACGAGCTTAGACGAGAAGCTGGTGGACGACGCCACGCACTATGTGGAGAACAACTTGGACAATTCCGACATCAGCGTCGAGACCATGGCCCAGGTGTTGAGCATGTCGCGCGTCCACCTGTATAAACGGCTGACCGCCGTCACAGGTCTGACACCCTCCGAGTTTATCCG
Source organism: Prevotella sp. (assembly GCA_017458125.1). Lineage (GTDB taxonomy): Bacteria > Bacteroidota > Bacteroidia > Bacteroidales > Bacteroidaceae > Prevotella. The sequence continues at coordinate 12,234 of JAFTGB010000051.1, read as the reverse complement.
CCAAATCAGGCTCCGCCACGCCGAGCAGCTGCTCCGCAAGAGCCAGCTGACGGTGGCCGAGGTGGCCTACAAGGTGGGTTTCAACAATCCGCGCTACTTCTCGAAATACTTCAAGGAGATGTACGGAATGATGCCGTCAGAGTACAAAAACAAGCGCGAATAACGAAATATGCATGGAATGGCAACATTCACGCCCGTTCGTTTAGCCCTTTTTTATGTACTTTTGCAGAACAATAAAACTATAAATATAAAACAGATGACTATTCTAAGGACATTGACAGTGGGGATGCTGTCGCTTGCTGCGACCATGCTGTCGGCTGCCGACTACACCGTGAGCGGCCAGTATGTGACCATCCCCGTGAAGAGTGTGAAGGCAGGAGGAGCACAGGTGGTGCGCCTGCAAGTGGTGAACGACAACATTATCCGGGTGCAGGCTACGTCGGAGGCCCGGCTGCCTGAGAAGACGAGCCTCATCATCGTCGACCAGAAAGCCAAGCCCAAGTTCAACGTGACCGACGGCAAGGAGGTCAGCGTGAAGGCTGCCGGCGTGGAGGCCCGCGTCAACAAGCAGACGGGTGCCGTCACCTTCTACGACGCCCAGGGCAAGGAGCTGCTGAAGGAAGCCGAGGACGGCAAGACCTTCAAGCCCTTCCGCGTGCCCGACCGCGAGATTGGTGTCGACGTGGCCAAGGTGCCCGAGTCGCAGCGCAACGGTCTGACGTGGCGCATGCTCTTTGAAAGTCCCAAGGACGAAGCCTTCTACGGTCTGGGTCAGCACCAGTCAGAGGAGCTGAACATGAAGGGGCTGAACGAAGACCTCTTCCAGTATAACACGAAGGTCAGTGTTCCCTTCGTGCTCAGCAACAAGAACTACGGACTGTTGTGGGACTCCTACTCCTACTGCCGCTTTGGCAATCCGGAGGAGTACCTGCAGTTAGGACGCGCCTTCAAAATCTACGACCGAAAGGGTAGGGAAGGCCACTTGACTGGTACCTATACCGACAAGCAGGGTAAGCGCATCGTGCGCGACGAGGACTCCATCTACTATGAGTTCGACTGTCCGGCAACCTCGCAGTTAGCTAACCAGACGGAACCCGGCGGCATCAAGAATCTGCCTAAGGGTTTCAAGCTGAACGGCTCGAAGGTGGTGTATGAAGGTTTCATCGAAGCTCCCCGCGACGCCCAGTACCACTTCATCCTCTACTATGCCGGCTATGTCAAGATATACATCGGTGGCGACGAGGTGGTGCCCGAGCGGTGGCGCACGGCCTGGAACCCCAACACCTATAAGTTCCGCAAGGTGCTGCAGAAAGCGCGCCGCTACCAGTTGCGCATAGAGTGGCAGCCCGACGGCGACGTCAGCTACTGCGGACTGCGTGTGGCCAAGGAAAACAAGGATCAGCGCAAGCTCAGCATCTGGAGCGAGATGGCCAAGGACATGGACTACTACTTCATTGCTGGCCGCAATGCCGACGAGGTGATTTCGGGCTACCGCACGCTGACGGGCAAGGCTCCCGTCTATCCCAAGTGGGTGTTGGGCTTCTGGCAGAGCCGTGAGCGCTATAAGACGTCGGGCGAGATTGAGGAGACGCTTTCCGAGTTCCGCCGTCGTCAGATTCCTGTCGACAACATCGTGCAGGACTGGAACTACTGGAAGGAGGACCAGTGGGGTTCTCACCAGTTCGAGGTCTCGCGCTATCCCAACCCGCAGGCCATGCTCGACAGCGTACACGCCATGGGTGGCCGTTTCATGATCAGCGTGTGGCCGAAGTTCTACGCCAACACCGACAACTACAAGGAGCTCGACCAGAAGGGCTGGATGTACCACCAGGCCGTTGTTGACGACATCCACGACTGGGTGGGTCCGGGCTATGTCGGCTCGTTCTACGATGCCTACGACGCCGGAGCCCGCAAGATGTTCTGGCGCCAGATGGACGAGAACCTTTTCTCTAAGTACAAGTGTGGCATTGACGCGTGGTGGATGGACGCCTCGGAGCCTAACGTGCGCGACTGCACGCCCATGTGGTATCGCAAGGCACTCAGCGGCCCCACGGCTCTCGGCACCACGACGGAGTATTTCAACGCCTACAGCATTGTCAACGCCGACGCCATATACAACGGACAGCGCAGCGTCAACCCCAACCAGCGCGTGTTCCTGCTGACGCGTAGCGGCTTCGCCGGCGAACAGCGTTACTCCACCGCCACATGGTCGGGCGACATCGGTACGCGCTGGGAGGACATGCGTGCCCAGATGACTGCCGGACTCAACTACTCCATGTCGGGACTGCCCTTCTGGGGTATGGACCAGGGTGGCTTCTGTGTGGAAAACCGCTATGTGGCTGCCCAGCAGCTCTTCAACAAGACGGGTCAGGAGAACGAAGACCTGAAGGAGTGGCGCGAGCTGCAGGCACGCTGGAGCCAGTTCGGCGCTTTCATTCCCCTGTTCCGCGTCCACGGCCAGTGGCCTACGCGTGAAATCTGGAACATTGCCCCCGAGGATCACCCCGCCTATAAGTCGTTTGTCTACTACGACAAGCTGCGCTACCGCCTGATGCCCTACCTCTACTCCATGGCCGGGTGGGTACACCTGAAGGACTACACCATGATGCGCGGACTCATCATGGACTTCAACGGCGACCGCAAGGTGGAGAACATCAAGGACCAGTGGATGTTCGGACCGGCCCTGATGGCTTGTCCCGTAGGCTACTACAAAGCCCGCAACCGCTCGGTCTACTTCCCCAAGCAGACGGGTTGGTACGACCTGTATACGGGTGAGCACATCGACGGCGGCCAGTCGCTGGTGGTCGACGCTCCCTACGAGTGCATCCCCGTCTTCGTCCGCGAGGGCAGCATCATCCCCTACGGTCCCGAGATGCAGTATTGCGACGAGAAACCTGCCGACAACATCACGCTCTACGTCTACGGCGGCAAGGACGGACAGTTCCAGCTCTACGAGGACGAGGGCACGAACTACAACTACGAGAAGGGCAAGTATGCCACCATCGACATCAGCTACGACGACGCCTCGCGCACGGTCACCTTTGGCGAGCGCAAGGGACAGTTCAACGGCATGCTGAAGAACCGCACCTTCCGCATTGTCTATGTCACCAAGGAGAATGCCCAGCCGCTGAGCTTCGACGGCCAGCAGGGTACTGTCGTGGCCTACAAGGGCAAGACGGTTAAGGTGAAACTGTAGGAAAGAACGGGAACGAAGACGAAAACGAAATAACGAAAACGATTATCGGAAGCTATGAGAAGACTACTTGCCGTCATTGGCGCCCTTTGTGCGGTGGCTGTCCTGCAGGCCCGCGAGCGTGAGTGCTTTGATGCCGACTGGCGCTTCATACTGGCTGACTCTGCCAGCATGTCGTCAATAAACTATAACGACAGCCACTGGCGGCACCTGAACCTGCCCCACGACTGGGCCATCGAGGGCGACTTCATGGCCTCTAACCCCAGCGGAGCCGGCGGCGGTGCGCTGCCGGGCGGGGTAGGCTGGTATCGCAAGCACTTCCGTGTGGGTGAGCCGCGCTTGTACTTCATCGAGTTCGACGGGGTCTATATGAACGCCACCGTCTATATCAATGGTACGAAGTTGGGCACCCGTCCCTACGGCTACAGCTCGTTCCAGTACGACATCACCCGCTATCTGCGCAGTGGCGACAACGTCATTGCCGTGCGTGTCGACAACAGCGACCAGCCCAATTCGCGCTGGTACTCGGGGTGTGGCATCTACCGTCATGTGTGGCTGACCAAGACCGACTTCAACCATGTGAAGCCGTGGGGTGTCCACGTTGTGGCCGATGCCAAGACGGGCAAGGTGAAGGTGAAGACCGAGGTGGCTGGCAAGGGCTACCATGTGCGCAACACCGTGTTTGACGCCGCAGGCCGTGACGTGGGCATGCGGGTCAAGACGCCGCACCTGTGGTCGCCTGACCACCCCTATATATATAAGGTGCGCACGCAGGTCATTGCCAAGGGTCGTGTGGTGGACGAGGTATGGACCACGACGGCCTTCCGCGATTTCCGCTTCGATGCCAAGACGGGTTTCTGGCTCAACGGCAAGAACATGAAGCTGAACGGTGTCTGCGAGCACCACGACCTGGGCTGTCTCGGTGCTGCCATCCATGAAGATGCCCTGCACCGCAAGCTGCTGAAGCTGAAACAGATGGGTGTCAACGCTATCCGTTGCAGCCATAACCCACCGGCTCCCGAGTTGCTGAACATCTGCGATACCATGGGATTCATCGTCATGGACGAGTCCTTCGACATGTGGCGCCGCCGCAAGACGCAGAACGACTATGCCCGCTACTTCGACCAGTGGCACGAGCGCGACCTCACCGACCTGGTGCTCCGCGACCGCAACCACCCGTGCATACTGATGTGGTCGATAGGCAACGAGGTGCTGGAGCAGTGGTCTGACGTGCAGGCCGACACGTTGACCTTGGAACAGGCCAACCTGATACTCAACGCCGGTCACAGCGCCAAGGAGCTGGCCAAGGACGGCACGAAGTCGGTGAACACGCTGCTGGCCGAACACCTGGCCGAGATAGTGCGCCGCTATGACACCACGCGCCCCATTACGGCAGGCTGCAACGAACCGTCGCCGGGTAACCACCTGTTCAAGGGTAACGCCCTCGACATCATCGGTTTCAACTACCACCACGACTACGTCAAGGATGTGCCCAAGAACTTCCCCGGCCGCCCCTTCATCATGACGGAGAGCGTCTCGGCCCTACAGACCAACGGCTACTACATGATGCCGTCAGACAGCATCTACAAGGCACCCAAGGAGTGGTGGCTGCCCTACAGCGACCCCACGTTCATGTGCTCGGCTTACGACAACATGCACGCCTCGTGGTCGACGACGCATGAGCGCAACTGGGACGTGGTGAAGCACACACCCTACTGTGGCGGACAGTTCATCTGGACGGGCTTCGACTACTTAGGCGAGCCTACGCCGTACTCGTTCCCTGCCCGTTCCAGCTATTTCGGCATCATCGACCTGGCCGGTCAGCCAAAGGATGTCTACTATATGTACCAGAGCGAGTGGACCGACAAGCCCGTGCTGCACCTGTTTCCGCACTGGAACTGGTTAGAGGGACAGCAGATTGACCTGTGGTGCTACTACAACAATGCCGACGACGTGGAACTCTTTGTCAACGGCAAGAGCCAGGGTGTGCGCCGCAAGGCCAACACCCACCAGTATCATGTCGTCTGGCGCGTCGTCTTTGAGCCCGGCGAGGTGAAGGTGGTGGCCCGCAAGGGAGGCAAGGTGGTGCGCGAGCAGGTCATCCGCACGGCTGGCCAGCCCGACCATGTGCAGCTTACCGTCGACTATCAGGGCCGCGACCTGACATTTGTCCAGGCCGTAGTCGTCGACAAAGACGGCAACCGCTGTCCGTGGGCCGAGAACCAGATTGTCTTCTCTGCCACCGGCGGAGCGAAGGTCATTGCTACCGACAATGGCTGCCAGACGTCCATGGAGCGGTTCACCGCCCCGCAGCGCAAGGCTTTCTTTGGCCGTTGCATCGCCGTCGTCAAGGGCAAGGGTGCCGTCTCCGCGCGCTCCATCGGTCTGAAGTCTGGTACGCTGATGGCTGGAATGCGTTAGTTTACGGTCTGTTTTTAGTCTATAAAACCTGCCAAAATGTTTGGAAAGAAGCAAAGAAATGTTTACTTTTGCATCACAAAACGAAATCACACACAGAATAAACCTATGAAGAAAAAAGGATTAATCTTATTGGCTGCCTTGCTCCTCGGCAGCATCGTGACCTTCGGTCAGGAGGCAAAGAAGAGCGAGATGCAGCAGAAGGCAGAGACAGAACTCAAGAACGGTAACTCAACCAGTGCACGCTTCCTCTTCATCCGGGCCTACGAGGACTACGTCAACAAGGGGCAGATGCGGCAGGGCGTGGAGAGTGCGGCACGCGCCACGGCACTCTACTACAGGGAGAACCTGTATAAGGAAGCCTTCGACCTGCTGCGCCGTGTCGACCAGAACATCGAGGCGCAGAAGGGTGCCGCCGGTAGCGCCAAGGCCACACTGCACTACCTGACCACCAAGGAGCGCTTCCAGATGTATATGAAGCTGCACAAACCGGTCAGCGCTATGGACCAGCTCAGTGCCATGGCCAACTATGCCGCCATATCGCCGGATGAAGACATCAAGAACGACCTGCTCTACAACCGCACGCTCTATCTCTACACTACGGGACAGACGGCCAAGGGCAACGCCACCTTCAAGGAGATGGCGGACAAGCTGACGGCTACGAAAGAGTATGACAAGGTGGACGAGGTCTACCAGACGCTGATAGCCAACGGCCGGCGTAGCAACAGTGCCAGCCTGGTGGCTGAGTCGTACAAGAGCTACATGGCATGGAAGGACTCGGTGAATGCGCTGAAGGCTGCCGACGAGATAGGCGCACTGAAGAAGCAGATAGCCGACAACGAAGCTACCATCAGCGACCAGGACAGTTCGCTGACCACGCGCTATGCCGTCATCATTGGTCTGGCCGTTCTGGCTGCAGCCCTTGCTGCCGCCCTTGTGGTGGGTGCCATCATCCTGCTGCGCTTCATCGTGCTGACGCGCAAGCAGAAGAACACCATCAACCAGGTCAACGAGAACAATGCCCTGAAGGCTAAGTTCATCAGCAACATCTCGGCACAGCTCAGGCCTACCTTGAAGAAACTCGATAGCAAGGTACCCGAGGTCAAGGCTTTGCAGACTTTCTCGGACCACATAGAGACGCTCTCCAAGTTGGAGTGCTCGGCAGGCGAGGACGTAGAGATGGAAGACACTCAGGTCACTGAGTTCTGCGAGGGGCTGATGGACCAGATCCGCGGCAAGGTGAAGAGCGGCGTCAACCTGTCGGTCAAGGCTCCCAGAATGAGTGCCCGCATCAATAAGGACTATGTGTCGCACATCCTGCTGCACCTGTTGAGCAACGCCGCCGAGTACACACCGGAAGGCGGCAGCATCACCCTTGAGTTCAAGAAGCGCGGTGCCCATACCCACCAGTTCTTAGTGTCCGACACCGGCGCAGGTATTGCCGAGGAAGAGCGCGACGACATCTTCAAACCCTTCCTCAAGGTGCGCGACCTCACTGAGGGCGACGGCTTGGGACTGCCCATCTGCAAACAGATGGCGATAAACATGAATGGCGACCTCACCGTCGACCCTGCTTTCACCCGTGGCACCCGCTTCGTACTGGAACTGCATGCTTAGAGAGAGATGAAAAAACTGATAACCACCATAGCACTGGGCTGTTTCGCACTCTCTGCGTCAGCACAGTTGCAGACCAATGCAGGCATACAGTACCTGCAGTGCATGCCTAAAGACATGTCGGCCGACTTCTCCGACCTGAGTAACACCTACTTTCTGGCCGACTCGCTGGCTGCCTTCGACGTGACGAAGGGCGAGGGCATGGTCAACTGGAAACGCTACCGGCTGTCGCCGCGTCAGGCTTTCAACCTCAACGGCTACTGGCCTGTGCGCATGCAGATGCTCGACTTCCCCGACGCTGCCTACGACAACGACCCCAACCTGCAACTGAAGGTCGACTTCGTCAGTCCCCGCTGCGTGCGCATCCGCATGCTCACCTCACCCATTGCCGCACCGCGCAAGGACGGTGACAGCCCCATGCTCTGCGGCCCCGTGCCGCAGGGACAGGCGTGGCGGGCTGCGAGTGACGGTAAGCGCGTCACATACCGCACCGACTACGGACAGTTAGAGCTGCAGCGCTTCCCCTTCCGCTTAGTGCTCAAGGATAAGGACGGCCGTGTGCTGACGCAGACGCGCCACATCATCGACAACGACTCCTCGCAGGTCAAGCTGCTGCCTTTCTCGTTCATCAAGCGCGGTGCTGACAACTCGCGGGCCGTCAACCCCGTCTTCACGCTGGCTCCCGGCGAACGTATCTACGGCTGTGGCGAGTCGTTCACCTCTTTAAATAAGGTGGGGCAGAAGGTACAGCTGAGTGTTACCGACCCCCAGGGACCTGAGACCGACGGCCAGTACAAGCCCGTGCCTTTCTTCTTCTCCAACCGGGGCTACGGCATCTTCATGCACACCTCGGCACCCGTCACCTGCGACTTCGGAGCCTCCTACATCGGTGCCGACCGCCTGTTCATGGCTGACGAGCAGCTCGACCTCTTCGTCTTCTTCGGCTCACCCAAGGATATCCTCTACGAGTACACCGCCATCACTGGCCGCTCCCCCATGCTGCCCCTGTGGTCGTTTGGCACGTGGATGAGCCGCATCACCTACTTCTCGCAGGACGAAGGCCTCAACATCGCGCGCCAGCTGCGTAAACACAAGATACCGTCCGACGTCATCCACTTCGACACGGGCTGGTTCGGTGTCGACTGGCAGTGCGACTACCAGTTTGCACGCGACCGCTTCCCAGATCCCGTGGGCATGCTCAAGCAACTCCAGAAAGACGGTTTCCACACCTGTCTCTGGCAGTTGCCATACTTCACACCCAAGAACCGCTTCTTCCACGAGCTGGTCAGCCGTAACCTGCATGTGCGCAATGCCGACGGCTCCATGCCTTACGAAGATGCCGTGCTCGACTTTACCAATCCGGAGACCGTCGCGTGGTACCAGCAGAAAATCTTAGGCTTGCTGCGCCAAGGTGTCTCCACCATCAAGTGCGACTTCGGCGAGGCAGCACCCTATAATGGCTTCTACCACAACGGGCGCGGCGGACTCTATGAGCACAACCTCTACCCGCTGCGTTACAACAAAGCCCTGTGGGAAGCCGTCGAACAGCAGTATCCCGGCGAGGGCATCATCTGGGCACGCTCCGCATGGGCCGGTTCACAGCGCTACGCCCTGCACTGGGGCGGCGACGCTGCCACCACCAACATCGGACTGTTAGGCGACCTGCGCGGCGGCCTGTCGTTCGGTCTTAGCGGCTTCTCGTTCTGGAGCCACGACATGGGCGGCTTCGTCACCGCCTCGCCCGAGGATATCTACCGCCGTTGGCTGCCCTTCGGCTTCCTCAGCAGTCACACCCGTGCCCACGGTGCACCGCCCACCGAGCCGTGGCTCATCAGCGAGTCGTTCACCCAGGTCTTCCGCCAGTGCGCTGAGATGAAGTACCGCCTCATGCCATACGTCTACGCTCAAGCCAAGGACTGCACGGAGCGTGGCCTGCCCATGGTGCGTGCCCTGCTCGTCGAGTTCCCTGAAGACAAGGGTGCCTGGCTGGTGGAAGACGAATACATGTTTGGCGCGCAGATGCTGGTAGCTCCTCTCATGGAGTCCGGCACCGGCCGCGACGTCTACCTGCCCCGTGGCAAATGGATTGACTACCAGACCGGCCAGGTCTACGACGGCGGTTGGCAGCACATCGAAGCCGGCCCCATCCCCGCCGTCATCCTCGTGCGCGACGGCTCTCTCATCCCCCATGCCCCCTTGGCTCAGCGTACCGACCAAATCCGTTGGGACCAGTTAGAGCTGAAAGCCTACAAAGCCGCCGCCACCCGCTGCACCGGCCTCCTCTTCAAGCCCGGCGACAAGCACCTGCAAGTGATAGAACAGTGAAATAAGGACTTTAAGGTCGTTAAAGTCCTTAAAGACCTTAACGACCTTAAAGTCCTTTCAAAAAAAGTCAAACCTCAAAAAACCATCACCATGCCCGAACAACTCATCCGCCACCCCGGCAACTACAGGAAACTACTCTCCTATCAGAAAGCTGAGGTCATTTACGAGATGACGTTCTTCTTCTGTCAGCATTTTCTGCAAAAGGGCGACCGCACCATCGACCAGATGGTGCAGGCCGCCCGTTCCGGTAAGCAGAACATCATTGAGGGTTGTGCGGCATCAAACACTTCTGCAAAAACAGAAATCAAACTGATAAATGTAGCTAAAGCCAGTCTGTCAGAGACTATAGCTAACATGGCCATCATCCTGATACACCAGACCGATTATCTGCTCTTCAGACAGCTCAAACGCTTGGAGCATGACTTCATCACTCAGGGAGGCTTCTCTGAGCGAATGATGCGAATGAGAAAAAATCAACGCGGTTTTTAAGCATCAAAAGACAACGACGACTATGCCAAGAAAGAAAGACGGAATGCTGTTTGAGGTGCACCCTACGCCGGCCAAAGGACGTGACGGGCGCAATATTGTGTATGCACGGCCGGCCAGCGGCAGGAAAATAACGTTTGCGCAGTTGGATGCCTATTGTGCCGAGCACTACGGGTTGCGCCAGTTTGAACTGGAGCGGGCCTTCCATGCCTTCTTGGAGGCTATGGGCTACTTCTTGGCTGAGGGGTACCGTGTGGAGACACCCATAGGCTCCTTTGTGGCGCGGTTGGCGTTGGACGGCGTGTTCACTGACCCTGACGCCGTGGAGGCGAAGCATGTGCGGTTGGACAATGTAGACTATAACCCGGGGCAGCAGTGGAACCGCCAGATGCGCAAGTGGAACAGAGGCTTCCGCCGTGTCGACAAGCCCAACAGTCAGGAACTGCTGGCTAACCAGGAGTTTCTGGAGAATGTGTTGCGGCAAACCTTGGAAAGTTTCCACGGCTTCGTCACTGTGGGTATCTTCTCGCACCGCTCGGGGTTGACCATGTACTCGGCTCGCAAGCAGCTGAACCGCTGGACGGAGGGCGAAAAGCCTAAGCTGCTGAAGACGCGCCGCGGCAAGGAGGATATATATACTGAGATTTAAAACAGGGAAAACCGTGCCCCATCTTACACCCTTACCGTATCGTAAATAAAAAAAGGCGTTTGTTTTTGCGTAGGCGCGTATGACTGTTTGCGTAGGCGCGCACGACTGTTTGCGCGGGCTCGCACAATCGTTTGCGTAGACGCAAGCGATTGTCGGAACGGCTTCCAGTCCCTTTCCGAGCGGCAGTTCTCCCCGGTTAGCCTGTGGCTTTCCCCCTGCGGGTGACGTTTCGTCATATTGTCGGAAATGTGCCCCAATGGTTACATATTCACGTTAAACTCAACAAATTTTATCGTTAATTGAAAAAAACATTGTAACTTTGCGGCGTGAACGTCGCGACTAAGAAGGAGATAATTAAGTACTGCCCGCGTGGGCGTATGAATATACGGCTTTCCTTGCTGTAAAAGCGAGGAAGGCCGCATCGTTTTTTAGTGTCAACGAAAACCAAAATAAAAAAATAAACAAGAACATGAGTCAAAAGAAACTGAAGCCTGCCACGCTGTGCGTGCAGGCAGGATGGAAGCCAAAGAATGGCGACCCCCGCGTGCTCCCCATCATACAGAGCACCACGTTTAAGTATGACAACACGGAAGAGATGGCCGACCTCTTCGACCTGAAGAAGGAGGGCTACTTCTACACTCGTCTGCAGAACCCCACCAACGATGCCGTGGCCCAGAAGATTGCTGCCCTGGAAGGTGGCGTGGGTGCCGTGCTGACCAGCAGCGGTCAGGCCGCCAACTTCTATGCCATCTTCAACATCTGTGAGGCCGGCGACCACTTCATTACGTCGAACGAGATATATGGCGGCACGTATAACCTGTTTGGGGTGACGCTGAAGAAGTTAGGCATTGACTGCACCTTCGTGTCGCAGGAGGCTACCGAGGAGGAGATAGACGCTGCCTTCCGTCCCAACACGAAGGCACTGTTCGGCGAGACCATCTCGAACCCGGGCTGCAAAGTGCTCGACATCGAGAAGTTCGCACGCATCGCCCACCGTCACGGTGTGCCCCTGATAGTCGACAACACGTTCCCCACACCCATCAACTGCCGCCCCTTTGAGTGGGGAGCCGACATCGTGACGCACTCCACGACGAAGTACATGGACGGTCATGCCACGCAGGTGGGCGGCTGCGTCGTGGATAGCGGCAACTTCCAGTGGGATGCCAAGTACCCCGGGTTGACGACTCCCGACGAGTCGTACCATGGCATCGTCTACACCGAGCGCTTCGGCAAGATGGCCTACTGCACCAAGCTGGTGGCCCAGCTGATGCGCGACTTAGGTTCCATACCGGCACCGCAGAACTCGTTCCTGCTGAACTTAGGGCTGGAGACGCTGCACCTGCGTGTGGCGCGCCACTGCGAGAACGCGCAGCGCGTGGCGGAATTCCTGCAGGCCAACGACCGTGTGGCCTGGGTACACTACAGCGGACTGCCCGGCGACGAGAGCCACGAGCTGGCACAGAAGTATCTGCCCAACGGTTCGTGTGGTGTCATCGCCTTCGGTCTGAAGGGTACGCGCGAGACGGCTGTCAAGTTCATGGACTCGCTG
>JAFTGB010000002.1 GCA_017458125.1 Prevotella sp. | reverse complement strand
TGTCAGCTTTTCCATGTCATTTTTCGAAACAAGATCAAGGTGATGAAGCGTGAGGCTTGGGCTTCACAGACGACCGCTACTTCAAACTTCGTCTGCTGGCCCTGCACGATGCCGGTATCACGCCATTCCTATGAAGAACCCTCTTTTTTTCCCAATCGGTCATTTGAGATTTGGGAAGGAGCGTCACCAACCGATGAGGGATTACTCATAGTCGTCGATGACGGAATTGGTGAAGTCCACCATGGGCTTGGCGGCCTGGAACATCTTGACAGCCTTGCCCATCCAACGGTCTGTGTCGAAGAAGTCGTCCTTGACGTGGTGCCAGCAGCAGTAGTCTTTCAAGCGCAGGTACTTGACGTGCTCGTAGTCGCGAGGAAATCCCGTCGGACACGTCTTGAGTTTCTCCATGCCGAAGCCCTGCTTGCGCTGCCACGTCTCGGCGTATGTGCACGGTTCGAAGGTGTCGGCATAGTATTTCAGGAACTCGTCGCTCTCCACGCACTGCAGCCACGCCTCATCGTTTACCATGATTTCACGGCGGCACGAGGTCAGGATGTTGGTGGGCAGCCAGTAACTGCCGCAGGCCAGCAGGCAGCCCTCCGGCTCTAAGTGGATGTAGTAGCCGCCATGCAGCGACTTCTTGCCTCTGGCCGATATGTAGGCCCCCAGATGTCGCTTGTAGGGTGACTTGTCGGCCGAGAACCGTGTGTCGCGATAGAAGCGGTAGGTGCAGTCTTTCACGGTCAGGTGAGCCACCGTTTCGTCAAACTCTGCAATACGTCCTATCAGCTGTGCCACAGCCGACTCGAAGTCGGCCCTGACAGCCTCGTACTCATCCTTATGGTTCTGGAACCACGGTCGGTTATTGTTGGCAGCCACATCTCTCAGAAACTGAAGTATTCGCTTTGCGTCCATTGTTTTTCCTTTTTTAGTTCGCATTTTCAGTGCGCAAAATTACGAAAAGTCGAGAGAAAAGCCAAATTTATTTGAGCTTTTCCGAGGCAAAGTAACTTCGCGGCTTGTCAGTTCCTCTGGCGGCATCAGTACAACCGATGCCGGACGAAGCATCATTTTATTGTCGTTGGTTTCATGTTTTCCCGAGAAACGTTTTCGTTTTTCCCGAGATTACACCCAACAATCTCGGGAAAAAAGGATGGCAATCTCGGGAAAAACGAAAACGTTTCTCGGGAAAACCAAAAACAACGGGCATCATTTTCCCCTCTCGCGCCCTATGAAATGCAGAACGACGGGCAAAAACAATCCGAGAAATGGACATGGAGTCTGTCAGAGAATGTTAGCAATTTAACTTGCAAGCAGTACGAATTTCACAAATTATTTGTACCTTTGCAGCCGATTCCTCCTCATGCATGGCAGTAATCCGACACATCGGCATGGAGATGGGTGAGCGTGCCTTACATGGGTTAAGCTATATGAGAACTGTTAAGTACATATTATATATTGTAGGTGTACTCGCGATGCTAACCGTCGTGAGTTGCAAACGGTCGGCATGGGATCCGTCACTGAAGCAGCATGAAATCATATCTCTTTATCAGCAGGTGCTGACGGCGGCCAATGCATCGCCCGACAGCGCGTTGCTGATGATTGACTCACTCAGGCAGACAGGCACGGTGTCTGACTACCACACCGACCTGATGCGTGCCAAAATATATGCGCAGTCGCTTGACTATTTATGGCTCGACTCGGCCATCATCATCGGTGAGCGCCTGATAACGCTTGATGTGGCGAAGAAGGACTTGGGCTATCGGCAGGATATACTGGAGATGCTGGTGAATGCTTGCCGGCTGCACGGCGATGACGAACAGACCATCCGCTGGTCAACGAAGCTGTTAGACCTCGTCAGGCAGCAGGGGCTGGAAACCGAAGCCCTGCGCACCGAGGCGGAGATAGGCATGGTGCTTTCCCAGATAGGCAAGGCCGACGATGGAATGGGCAAGATTGACAATGTCATCCGCCAACTCAGCGGCCGCCGAAAGTGGGCCGAGATGGATGCCAGCATCATTGCCCTGAAGCGCAAGGTGAGTGTGCTCGACTTGGAGCGACGGTATAGCGACATTCCCCCAGTGGCACAAATGATGCTTGACCTCTTGGCTGACTATGAGCAGCACCCCGACGAGTTTCACGATGACTCCTACCGTGAGGTTACCGAGGAACAGCGACCCGGCTATATCGAGTTCTACCGAGCCAAGGCTTACCTATACATGGCACACGCCTATGCCCAAATAAGTGAAGAACGAGGAGCGAAAAGTGAGGAATCGGCCGCCGCCGCGAGAAAAGCCGGCCAGTATCTTGCCCTTTATGAGCAGACCGACTTCGCCAAAACCATGAATGGCCGTGAGGAAACTGTGCCGACGTGGCGCATGCTGGGGCAGTACGACAAGATGGAGGCTGCCTGCGCTGACCTTGAAGCCATACTTCGCCAGCAGGGCGACACCGTGAACACACGAATGGCTGCAACCCTGTACGAACGTGCCCTGGCAGCCAAGACACAGGGACGCTATGCTGAAAGCGCAGGTCTCTACGGACAATACGAGACACTCAGCAAGACACTTAACGAACGTCTGCTGCGAGGCAAGGCCCATCTCTACGCCGCCCGTTACCATGCACAGGAGCAGCAGCAGGAGATAGACCGCCAGCGAGCCTATAAACAATATGCCGTTATGGTGGCCAGCCTTATCGGACTCCTCGCTATGCTGGGACTGTTCTTCGCCTGGTATGCTGTCCGCCAATGGCGCAGGACACAAATGAAGAACCGTGTGCTGGCCCGGCAGATAAAGGATGCCATACTCTATAAAGAAATGTATGAGGAGAGTGAGCGCGCAAAGTCGGCTGCTGACGATATGGGAGTGCCTAATTCCGCACTTCACAAAATGCAGCCCGAAGAACTCTTCCGCTACATAGAGCATGAGGTGAGCCGCAGGCTGCTGTTCCTCAACCCCCTGTTCGACCGCCAGATGATTATGGACGAGTTTCATCTATCGAAAGAAAGCGTCGGAGCAGCCTTCGCCCAGGGCAGCAAATACAAGTCTCTGCCCCAGTTCGTCACTGACCTGCGTCTGGAGTATGCCAGCAGACTGCTCGTCACCACCGACCTCTCCATCAGCGACATTATGGCCAAGGCGGGCTTCAGCAACGCCTCGGTGTTCAGCCGCTATTTCAGTCGCAAATACCAAATCTCACCGACGCAATACCGCCGCGCCAACAGCACGCAACAGTAGACCTCTGCTGCCCCATTTTCCTTTTTGACCACTTGACCATTTGTCTGAAAGCCCTTGACTATTTGTCTTGACTATCATACATGTGCGGGGAAACATGTACCTTTGCAGGCCAAAAATCATGTATGACCATCACAAGTTTTTTTGACATGAAAGAGCCCAGCGACTCCCGGATGCTCCGCTTCATCTACCGCCACGAGTGCCTATCCCGTGCCTACGACTGGTTGGGCGACAACTGGCTCATGGTGGTCATCTACGTGCTCTTCGTGGCCGTCGTGATTTGCATGATTAACCTGATAGTGATGGTTCTCACGACATGAATATAAAAATGTATAATTAAATAAATGTTTAAACAAGAAAAATGAAAACGGTTTCTTTGAAATCAATGCTCCTGTTGTGCGCCCTGATAACAGGAGTGGGAAGCGCAGGGGCACAGGAACAGCAAAATGAAGAGCCGGCAACCAAGACTAAGTACATTCTGACGGCTCCTAAGGACATTAAGCCGACTGATGTCGTGGTGATTGCCGACACTGCCGCACTGGTGGCTATCCAGAACGACGCCGCAGAGGGCAAGGCTCCCACAGCAGGGAAAGTAAAGCTGAACGACAACAAGGACCAACTGGTGGTTGACGACAATAGCGGCAGTAGCGGCAGCTCAAGCTACAACAGCACCACTGATTTCAGCAAGTTGGAGTGGCATGTCCAGGCAGACGGCGACTTCTGTAACTTCTATGTCACGACCACCGAAGGTGAGGGTGACAGCCAGACAACGACGACGAAATACCTCTTTGTCACCGATGCCGACGACGGCCTGCGCATGGGTACTCCCGCAGAGGCAGATGTCAAGGCCTTCGGCCTGGCCAGGGATGAGGGCAACAATCAGGCCGACTTCCTGTCGGTCACCATCGGCAGCGGCTATCGCTACGTGGGTGTGAAGTCTGTTATAGGCATCATCAACAGCTGGCAGACCAAGGCCAGCATCGACGATGACATCAAGAACACCAAGATAGCCTTCTTCGTCAAGAAGGAGTCTGCCCTGGCCGATGTGACCATGACATTCCCCGAAACAGACTATCAGGCAGACTATCAAGGCGGGGCCGGCTCATTCACGGCTCCTGAGCTGACGACATCGCTTCCCGTTGAAGTGACATACTCATCCAGCAATGAGAACGTGGCCACCGTCGATGCCACCACGGGTGCTGTCACCATGAAGAAGCGCGGCACGGCCAAGATTACGGCTTCTGCTGCTGAGCAGACCATTGACGACCCGGATGATGACGGCGATAAGACGATTACTGTCGAGGCTGCGTCTACATCCTACACCCTGCGCATCGACGACAGCACGAAGAGGGGGTCGGAGGACAATCCTTACACACCGACAGGTGCCATCAATGCCTTGAAGAACCAGAATGTTGATGAGTCGGCTGAAACGGGAGCCAACTATTTCGTGGAGGGCTATGTGGCCAAGATTGGAGAGGTGGAAGACGATGACGAAAGCAGTGATGACAGTGATTTTGATTTCATGTCTTTGTTTAGTGTAAACGACAGCACGCTGACTTATTACATATCAAACGACGGCGTGTTTGGTGACGTGACGAAGAACACCCTGAAAATTACGTTAGGCTACTACACCGACCTTACGGACCTGAACGACCGTGTCATCTCTGTTGGCGACAAGGTGAAGGTTGTCGGCCCGCTGGTCTATGCTTCTACCACCCCTGCCTCTTCATCGTTTAGCATCGGCAGTTCCAGTAGCAGCTCCACTTCTGGCAGCAGCACCGGCACCGAGGAGAAGAAAGAGTTCCGCATGGACGCTACGAACTACATCCACGTCCACACACCCGTGCTGGTGAAGAAGAATATGCAGATGATAGTCAATCAGGAAATCGAAGCCGCAGACTTTGCTACAGAGAAAGGTCTCTATACCATTAGCGATGCCCTGTCGGGTTCATTGAATACGTCTAAAGACGTCAAAATCGAGTCAAGCAACGAAAGTGTTGCCAAGGTAGGAAAGAACGGCAAGTTTGTCTCTAATGAAGTTGGTACGACCCTCATCACCGTGACTGTTCCCGCCACCGTAAACGGCAATGACTATGACCTGGTGGGCAAGTTCAAGCTCACTGTCGTTGACCGGAACGTGTATCCCGCCACTGCCGACATGTACGAGCTGGTGACCGACGCCTCGACGCTGGCCGATGGTGACAAGCTGATTATCGTAGGTACCGCGACCAACATGATTGGCGACTCCGACACCAAAGACGTTGCGATGAGCAACACACAGAACGAAGCCGACCGTGGCGGAGTCGAAGTGGTTGTTGATGGCACCACGATTAAGAACGTCCCCAGCGATGTTCAGGTAGTGACATACAAGGTGAAGGATAACGGTAAGAGTTACCTCAACGTGGGTACGGATAATTCCGACCCCGATGAGCCGCTTGAATACTATCTCTATGCGTCGTCTTCTGAGGAGGATGAGTTGAAGACAGGCGCGTTGTTTGAGGCAAACCCGAATGCAGAGGTGGCGATAACGATTGACCCGTCCACGAGTGAGGCCACCATCAAGTTCGGTGATGGTTCTGACGGAGCAAACACCCATAACATCCTGAAGTTCAAGTCCATCATGGCTGAAGACAACCTCTATTCAGCCACCTTCACCTGCTTTGAGGAAAGTAGCAGCAGCAGTGCAGGAACAGGCTCAAGCTCAAGCACAGGCTCAACCTCGAAAGGCACGCTGCCCATGATTTACAAATATGTTAAGACCACCACCTACGACGTCACCATCAATGCCAGCGGCTATAAGACATTTGTGGCCGGTGAGGACTTCGGGGTGCCCGAGGGCCTGCAAGCATTTATCGTGACTGAGATTGCGCCCAAAGGTGATGAGAAAATAGCCAAGCTGACCGATGTGACCACTCAGAGTATCAAGGCCAATACCCCCTATATTCTGAAGGGTACAGCCAAGGAGACCTACACCCTGACCACCACAACCGACGCTACTGCTCCAGAGGGCAATAAGCTGGCTGTGAGCGATGACAAAACAGGCAATGGCGCCTACGTGTTAGCCACCCGCAACGGCGAGACAGCTTTCTACAAGTGGGACGGCGGACTGCTCGGTGCTGGCCGTGTCTATCTGCCCGCTTCCGAGGCTTCTGCCCGTCAGGTTATCTTCTTTGAGGAGAATGTTGTCACTGGTATTGCCGACGTGAAGAGCGAGGATGCCACCGACAACTGCTACTACAACCTCAACGGCCAGCAAGTTGCTCAGCCACAGCGGGGTATCTATATTGTGAATGGAAAGAAAATCATTGTTAAATAGTGGAAAGGTACAGAATATATGAAAAAGCAATATATGGAGCCTAAAATGCTGGTGGTAAAGGTCCAGATACACCAAATGCTGGCAACCAGCCCGGACTCGTTCAAAGTCAAGGAAGAAACAATAGACAACTACGAAGAATTGGAGTAAAAGGCTTGAGGGTGTGTCATTCTGAACACACCTTCTTGCTTACAATGAGCCCCACATGCTGCCGCAGTCTTCCGGCAGACAAGGTGGGGCGTTTTGTTTATATAAAGGTCAAAAAAACGTTTGGAGTTTTGCGCAAAAGATGTTACCTTTGCATCGTCTTACCAATAGTGATTATACAAAGGATGACTCTGACAGAAAGATTTCTGAACTACACGAAGTTCGACACGCAGTCGAGCGAAGAAAGCCAGACGGTGCCAAGCACGGCTGGGCAGCTGGTTTTTGCCGAATACCTGAAGAAAGAACTGGAGCGCGAAGGTCTGGACGATGTCGAGATGGACGGGCAGGGATATGTCTATGCCACGCTGCGGTCGAACATCAAGGAGTCGGTGCCCACCATCGGCTTCATTTCACACTACGACACGAGCCCCGACTGTAGCGGTGCCGGTGTCAAGCCCCAGATTGTCCGAAACTACGACGGCAGCGACATCCTGCTCAGCGAAGGCATCGTCAGCAGTCCCGCCATGTTTCCCGAACTGCTGCAGCATGTGGGTGAAGACCTCATCGTCACTGACGGGCACACTCTGTTAGGTGCCGACGACAAGGCCGGCATTGCCGAGATTGTGCAGGCCATGGTGTGGTTGCAGCAGCATAAGGAGGTGAGGCACGGCAAGATAAGGATAGCCTTCAACCCCGACGAGGAGATTGGCAGGGGTGCTCACCACTTCGATGTGGACAAGTTCGGTTGCGAGTGGGCCTACACCATGGACGGCAGCGACGTGGGCGAACTGGAGTACGACAACTTCAATGCCGCCTCGGCCAAGATTACCATCCGGGGCATCAACATACATCCTGGCTATGCCAAGGACAAGATGGTCAATGCCAACCTGTTGGCTGCCGAGTTTGCAGCCATGCTGCCGCGCGACGAGACGCCGGAGCATACCGAAGGCTATCAGGGCTTCTACCACTTGACGTCCATCCAGTCGACGGTTGACCAGGCCAAGATGACATACCTCATCCGCGACCACGACCGCGACCGCTTCGAGGAGCGCAAGCGCTGTATCCTGCGCTGTGCCGAGCAGATGAACCAGAAGTACGGCGAGGACACTGTTGTCGGTGTCATAGACGTCCAGTACCATAACATGAAGGAGAAGATAGAACCCGAGAACATGCACGTCATCGACCTGGTGCTGAAAGCCATGCAGGCGGTGGGTGTCTCGCCCAAGGTAAGTCCCATCCGTGGCGGTACGGACGGTGCCCAGCTGTCGTTCAAGGGTCTTCCCTGCCCTAACATCTTTGCAGGCGGCATCAATTTCCACGGCCCATACGAGTTTGTGTCTATCCAGTCGATGGAGAAAGCCATGCAGGTCATCGTCAAAATCTGCGAGCTGACGGCAGGATATAACCAATAATGAAGAAATGAGGAACGGGAGGTTACAGGTATGAGAAAGTGGGGCGGACTGCTTATTCTTATTGCTGCGGCTATTGTACTGGAGCTGTTATCAGCTTTCCGATATTACACCGTGCGCGACCTGCTGTTCAAGCAACTGCAAGGGCGTGCCCAGACAGAACTGACGCTGAAGACCGTCATCACCAAGCGTGCAATAGAAAACACCGAGCGGTCGCTGAAAAGCCATATCCGCGAGGTAAAAAGCAACCTGAGCACTCCCGACTCGCTGGCAGACATCATGGCCTGGATAATCAAGTTCGACCCGTCGAGACGCGGAGCCGGTGTGGCCTTCAAGCCTAACTACTACCCGCAGAAAGGCCACCTGTTTGAACCATACGCCCTGCGCACTTCCACGAATGACATCAAGACCTTGCAGATAGGCGGCAAGGGCTTTGACTACACGCGCGACGGGTTCTACAAGGACATCATGCAGGAAGGGGAAGCCGCCTGGGTGGGCCCGTACGACGACAAGTACCTGTACCAGCGTATCGTCTCCTTTGCCGCCCCCATCACAGAGGAGAACACGGGCGACACGGCGGCCGTCTTTGGCATAGACATCGACACGCGTTATCTGGCAGAAGCGCTGAACACCCACCACCTGTATCCATCGTCTTTCACGGTATTGCTGACAGAAGACGGAGAACTGATAGCCGGACCGAAGAACCCTGCAATGAAAAGAAACATGGAGCATGTGGTGAAAATCATCAACGACAGCACGGTGACCAAGAAGCTGAGCGACAACGGACGTACGACGATAGCCGAATTCAACGACCTCACGGACGGCGACAAGGGCTACGTGTTCTACGCCTTCTTCAAGGGGCAACCCCACTGGCAGATAGCCACGGTGTACTACGACGACGAGGTGTACGGAGCCCTGCGGCAACTGCGCAGCAACACGCTGCTGATGATGATGGCGACCTTTGTTGTGCTGGGCATCATCGTCTGGCGGTTTATCCGCAACAACCAGAGACTACAGGAAAGCCTGCTCAAACAGACGCGCATAAGCAGCGAGCTGCAGGTGGCTCGCGACATTCAGTCAAAGATGCTGCCCATGACGTGGCCCCCCTACCCCGACCGCTCGGATCTGGACATCTTCGGACTGCTGGTACCGGCTCGCGAAGTGGGTGGCGACCTGTTCGACTTCTTCATCCGCGACGAGAAGCTGTTCTTCTGTATTGGCGATGTCAGCGGCAAGGGCATACCCGCTGCCATGGTGATGGCCGTGACGCACTCGCTGTTCCGCTCAGCCACCGTTCACGAGAACAATCCCTCGCGCGTCATGCACAACCTGAACGAGACGCTCTGTCAGGGCAACGACACCAACATGTTCGTCACGCTGTTCATCGGCGTACTGAACTTGCCGTCTGGCCGACTGCGCTATTGCAACGCCGGCCACGACAAGCCCCTGATGGTGAGGCAGAACAGCATCAGCAGCTTGGAGGCCAAGGCGAACCTGCCCTTAGGCGTGTTCAGCGAGACCAGATATGACGTGGAAGAATACATCGTGCCCGCAGGCTGCACCTTATTCCTATACACCGACGGACTGACAGAGGCGAAGAACAGCGGCAGGCAGCAGTTTAAGCTGAAACGCATCAAAGAACGACTTGCAGAATATGGCGGACAGCCGAATGCTGACACCACACAGATGGTGAAGAACATGAAGCAGGCTGTGCAAGACTTTGTGGGTGACGCAGAACAGAGCGATGACCTCACCATGCTGGCCATCCACTATACTCCCCAACACCATGACGACCTGCTGCAGGAACAGCTGGTCATCAAGAACGACGTGCACCAGGTGACCGAGATGAACCAGTTTGTCAAGACGGTCCTGGAGCGGATTCACATTGACAACACGCTGGCCAAGAAGCTGCGTCTGGCCGTCGAGGAAGCCGTGGTGAACATCATGGAATATGCATACGCACCCGGTACAGAAGGTACCATCACGCTGACCATTACCGCCGACAGGCAACACCTGCGCTTCGTGATGACCGACAGCGGCATACCCTTCGACCCCACAGAGAAAACGAAGGCTGACACCACCCTCTCGGCAGAGGACAGGCCCATTGGCGGACTGGGAATACTACTGGTACGCGAACTGATGGACACTATCAACTACGAGCGCACGAACGGAAAGAACATTTTAACACTTATTAAAAATATAGCTATATGAATACAAAAGTAGAAGAACTGGATGGCAAGTATGTTGCCACACTGGAAGGAGAAATGGACACTGCAGCAGCAATGGAAGCCCAAACAGCACTGAAACCCCTCTATGAGAGCGGCGGACGTGACGTTATCATTGACTGCGAGAAACTGGAATATATCGCATCCAGCGGACTGCGCATCCTGCTGGGCATACTGAAGGGTGCCAAGGCCAACGGCAGCAAAGTAGTGCTTAGGAACGTCAACAGCGACATCAAGGATGTCTTCAAACTGACGGGCTTCATCAACATCTTCGACTTCGAATAAGACTGACAAGCCCTATGAGCACAAAGCAATCCATGCACCACGGATGGCTATTGGCCGCACTATTGACGACCCACGTCAGTGGCTGGGCTCAGACGGACAGTGTCAGCACGCAGCGGAAAGAGAACAAACTGAGCATCGGATTGAACTTCATAACCCACGGAGAAGTGCGAGGGGGAGGATTGCCCGGAATCATAGATTCCGAAGAAGCAGTGGAGAAACGTGCCAATTTCCTGCTGGGGCGCACCCGACTGGCAGTAGAGTACCAGCGAGGGGTCTTAGAAGCAAAGGCTGTGTTGCAGAACCAGGCCGTCTGGGGGCAGAAGAACAATGCTACCGTCAACCTGTATGAAGGATGGGCCAAGCTGACAGCACCTTTCGGACTGTTCGGACAGATAGGCCGTATCGCCTTGTCGTACGACGACGAGCGCATCATAGGACCTAACGACTGGGCAATGGCCTCCAAGACTCACGACATAGTTCGTGTAGGCTATCAGGGGTACGGCCATCAGGCCCACATACTGCTGGCTTATAACCAAAACCAGGAGAACATGACCACTGGAACCTACTACAAAGACGGTGCTCAGGCGTATAAGACCATGCATATATTGTGGTATCATTATGATGTGCCCAAAATTCCCATCGGAGCCTCCCTACTGTTTATGAACATCGGTATGCAGGCCGGCACGAAAGGCAAAGACGCCCACACTGAATACCAACAGCTGTTAGGCGGATACCTGACTTACACGCCCCGACAGTGGAAAGTGGAGGGCTCATACTACCGCCAGACGGGACACAATGAATACGAGAAGAGGATTAATGCCTGGATGGCCAGCGGCAAGGTGGCTTACTACCCCACAGACAAGGTGAAACTGGAAATGGGATACGACTACCTAAGTGGCGACGACTACGTACCCGTTCCCAAACCCGGTTCCATGGGAATGCCATACCACGAGGTGTATAAAGGGTTCAACACGGTCTACGGCTCGCACCATAAATTCTTCGGCGTCATGGACTACTTCTACGAGAGTGCCTACTCCTGCGGTTTCACACCAGGACTGCAGAACGCATATATCGGCGTACAGTGCAAGCCGGTGACACCGCTGGCCATCAAAGGCGCCTACCACTACATGGCCGTTGCCACCAGTCTGGAAGGACTGGACATGACTCTGGGGCACGACATTGAGCTGGAGGCCTCCTACCAGTTCTCGAAAGACGTGGCACTGTCGGCAGGATACTCGTTCATGTACGGCACCAAGACCATGGACAGACTAAAGCAAGAGGCGGGTGACAAAGCTGTGCGATGGGGATGGTTTTCACTCATCGTTTCGCCACGCCTATTCAGCACCAAATGGTAACTACACTAAAAACTATAAACATTATGAAAGCAACAGCACCATTAACAAAAGTACAGTATGGCCTCTATGTGGAATGTTTTGAACACCAGGGAGAGGTTTGTTATAACATGCCTTATCTGGATACGTTCGACGGCAGTCTGGACGGGCAGAAGCTGAAAGAGGCCATTGAGACCGCCGTAGCTGCACACCCGACACTGTTCACGCGTATAGAACTGACTGAGCAGGGCGACACTGTGCAGACCGTCGACGATGCGGAAACCTTCTCCTTAGAGATAGAGAACACGACAGACATCGAGGCAGAAAAGGCCCGGTTCGTCCAGCCCTTCGACCTGTATAAAGACAGACTGTTCCGCATCCGGCTGTTGAAGGATGCCAAGCATTACTATCTGCTTCAGGACATCCACCACATCATCAGCGACGGCTCGTCAAGAAAAGTGCTGTTGGCAGACATAGAAAATGCTTACAGCGGTAAGCAACTGGAGCCGGAGACTTTGTCGATGGCCGACATTGCCAAGACGGAGGCTGAGCAGCGCGAGAGCCCGGCTTTCGAGGAAGACAAGAAATGGTATGCAGAGCATTTTGACTGCGGCGACTGCTACTCACCCATTCTTCCTGACCTTGAGGAGGCCGAGGCCAAGGAGGGCCTGCTGACCCGCACCATGGGTATAGATACCAAACGAGTCGAGACTTTCTGCAAGGAGCACGGTATCTACAAGAGCACCTTCTTCACGGCAGCCTACAGCTATCTGCTGGCAAAGTACAACAACGAGCAAGAGGTGTTATTCTATACGGTACACAATGGACGCAGCGACAAACGACTGGCTCACTCGGTGGCCATGCTGGTCAGAACGCTTCCGGTGTATGCCAAGTTCGACAATGACACCACGGTGCTCGACTTCCTGAAGGCAGGACAAGACCAAATGACGGGTTGCCGTCAGCATGAGGTCTATGCCTTCAGCGACGCCGTAAACGACTTAGGTCTGCAAACAGCCACCTCGTTTGCATGGCACGGACAACTATTCGACAGTCTTCAGTTCTGTGGAACGCCGGTGGCAGCACAGCGACTGAACAACAACTCCGGAGGGGTATCCGTATATGTGAAGGCTTATATCCTCGACGGCCGCTATCTGGTGGAGGCAGAGTATCGTGCCAACGAGTATTCAGAAGCACTCATCTCACAGTTCCTGGAGAGTTATGAGGCCGTAGTGGAGGGGTTCCTCACGGAAGAGAAACTGACCGATATCAACATTGCCACCGCCTCGCAGGTGGCACTGCTTGACTCGTTCAACCACACCGACGTAGACTACGATGACACCCAGACCATCGTCTCGCTGTTCCGCCAACAGGCCAAGGAGACTCCTGACAACATTGCCGTCGTCTATCAAAACAAGCGCTACACCTACAAAGAGGTAGACGAATTGAGCGACCGCATCGCAGGCTACATCGCGTCGAAGGGATTGGGCGAAGAAGATGTCGTGTCGGTACTCATTCCCCGCTGCGAGTGGATGGCCATCGCCTCACTGGGTGTGATGAAGGCTGGCTGTGCCTATCAGCCGCTGGACTCCACCTACCCGAAGGAGCGTCTGAACTTCATGATGCAGGACGCCAGCGCGAAACTGTTGATAGCCGACGAGGAACTGCGCCCCATCGTAGACGAATATCAGGGAGACGTCATCCTGACCAAAGAATTGAGCAGTATGCCTGCTGTGGCTGAACTGCCCGAAGGTCCCAAACCCTCCAACATGTATATCATGCTCTATACGTCCGGCTCGACGGGCGTGCCTAAAGGCTGCCAGCTCGTTCACAGCAACATGGTGGCCTTCATCCATTGGTACCAGCGTTTCTATGGTCTGACGGCTGAGCACAACGTGGCGGCCTACGCCAGCTACGGCTTCGATGCCTGCATGATGGATATGTATCCCGCGCTGACATGCGGTGCCACCGTTCACATTATCCCGGAGGAAATTCGTCTGGATCTCATTGCCCTGAACGACTACTTCGAGCGTGAGCACATCACCCACTCGTTTATGACCACCCAAGTGGGCTTCCAGTTTGCCTCGAACATCGAGAACCACTCGCTCATGTATCTCTCTACCGGTGGCGAAAAGTTGGCCAGCATCACTCCTCCGAAAGACTATCAGTTCTATAATGCCTATGGCCCCACGGAGTGTACCATTTATACCACCACCTATCGGGTGGACAAGAAACAGAAGGACATCCCCATTGGCAAACCGCTGGACAACATGCGGCTCTACATTGTAGACTCTCAGGGACGCCGATTGCCCATTGGTGCTGCCGGTGAGCTATGGGTCAGCGGTCCGCAGGTGAGCCGCGGCTATCTGAACCGCCCCGAGAAGACGGCCGAGGTTTACATTGCGAACCCGTTCGTCTCTGACGACAAAAAGTATGCTCGCGTCTATCGTACGGGCGACATCGTACGCTATCTGCCCGACGGCAACATCGCCTTCGTAGGCCGTCGCGACGGACAGGTGAAGATTCGTGGTTTCCGCATCGAGTTGAAAGAGGTGGAAGGTGTCATCCGCGAGTTCCCCGGCATCAAGGACGCCACCGTACAGGCCTTTGACGAGGCCGGTGGCGGAAAGTTCATCGCAGCCTACATCGTCAGCGATGAACAAATAGACATTGAGGCACTGAACAACTTTATCCTTGACCAAAAGCCCCCCTACATGGTGCCTGCCGTGACGATGCAGATTGACAAGATACCACTGAACCAGAACCAGAAGGTGAACAAGAAGGCACTGCCTAAGCCAGAGAAAAAGGATGCTGCCGTAGAGGAGTCGAACGTACCGATGAACATCCTGGAACAGGAGCTTCACGATATGATTGCCGGTATTGTGAATAATACCGAGTTCGGCATCACCACCATTCTTGGCTATGCCGGTCTGACCTCTATATCGTCAATAAAACTGGCTGTACAGGTGAACAAGCGCTTTGGTGTCACCCTCGACTCTAAGTCGCTGGTCAAGAGCGGTACGCTGCAAGGTATCGAGAACGAGATACTGAAGCAGATGATGTCGGGTGCAGCTGTTACGCCAACAGATGCCCCCAAGAGAGAAACACCGTCGGTGGCTCCACTGAGCTACGCCCAGACAGGCGTCTACTTTGAATGCCTGAAGAATCCCACTTCGACCATCTATAACATTCCTTACTTGCTCAGCTATCCGGCAGATATAGATGCCGGGCAGCTGGCACAAGCTGTCAAGCAGGTTGTGGAGGCACATCCGGAGCTGAGTGTCCACTTTGCCACTGAGGGCGACCAGATTGTGCAGACCACCGAGGGCAGTGTACCCGTAGAGGTTGCCGTCAGTGAAATGACGGACGACGAGCTCGCTGCCTATAAGCAGGACTTCGTCCGGCCGTTCAACCTGCAGAAGGCACCGCTCTACCGCTTCGAGGTGGTGAAGAGCGAGAGCGGCACCCACCTGCTGATGGATGTTCACCACTTGGTGTTCGACGGTGGTTCTGCCGATTTGTTCATCCGTCAGCTCAACGGTGTGCTTGACGGCCATGCCATCGAGCAGGAACGCTACACCTATCTCGATTTCGTCAGCGACCAGCAGAAAGCGGAGGACAGCGAGACATTCAAGTCGGCTCAGCAGTTCTTTGCCGAGAAGCTGGGCACCTCAGAAGGGGCGAGCGAGATTCCTGCCGACCTGCCCAAGACCGACCAGCAAGGATTTATCGGCGAGGCACTTTGTCCCACCGACCTCGACAAAGCCGCCGCTTTCTGCCGGCAGCACGACATTACGCCGGCCCATCTGTATCTCGCCGCCGTGGGCTATGTGGTGTCCCGATACACCAACAACCGCGATGTCTACATCAGCACCATCAGCAATGGCCGCTCCAACCTGAAGATAGTAGACACGGTGGGTATGTTTGTCAACACACTGGCTCTCGGCTTGAAAATTGACGACGTGACGGTGGGTGAATACCTGCGACAAGTCAGCGAAACCTTCGACGAGACGCTGCGCCACGAGGACTACCCCTACGCACGCATTGCCGCCGACTATGGATTCCACTCCGCCATCTCCTACGCCTACCAGGTAGGGGTGCTGTCGGAATATACCGTAGGAGGCAAGGCCGTGGGCCAGGAACTGCTCGAACTGAATGTGCCCAAGTTCAAAATCAATATCAAGATTGAGACGCGTGGCATTCTGGTGCAATATGACGACACCCTGTATACCGCAGAAACGGCGCAAGGGCTGGCAGAGAGCATTGCCGCCACGGTGGAGCATATCATGGCACAGCCCGACGGCAAAGTGCGCCAGCTGTCTATCGTCAGCCAGCGGCAGGCGGAGCATCTGGACCAGATACGTACCACCGGCACGGGCGAGGCGCCTTTCAAGCTCTTCTTCGAAAGCATCGTGCATCACGCACAGGTGCACCCCGACCGCATGGCCCTCATAGCATGTGATGCACAGTTCACCTACCGCGAGTTTGACCAGGCCACCAACCGCATAGCCAATGCGCTGCGCCAGCGTGGAGTGCACGAGGGCGACCGCGTGGCTATGCTGCTGCCGCGCACCAGCCGCCTCATCCTCTCGATGTTCGGCATTCAGAAAGCCGGGGCAGCCTATATCCCTTGCGACCCGGAATATCCCGCAGACCGTGTGAAACTGATTCTGGAGGACAGCGGCGCCAAACTGATCATCACCCCGGAGGTGGCCGAGGAGCTGCTCGCCTGCGAAGAGACGACTCTGCCGCAGACGACACTGACGCCCGACAACCTCGCGTACCTGATATATACCAGCGGCTCCACAGGACGCCCAAAGGGTGTCATGCTGCGTCACGAGGGCATGTGCAACTACAGCACGCCACTGCCGCCCAACGTGGAGGCTTACGCCGTAGCCAATGCCGCAGAGAGCATCCTGGCTGTCACCACCATCTCGTTTGACGCCTCGCTGCACGAGATAGCCATCTCGCTGTTCAACGGACTCACCCTGGTGCTGGCCAACGAGGACCAGACCAAGAACCCGCTCGATATGGCTGCGCTCATCCGGCAGCACCACATCGGCTATGTGTCGGCAACACCTTCACAGTGGCAGACGTGGATATACAGCGACGATTTCATCGAGGCCATCCGCACCGTACCCATCATACGCTTCGGCGGTGAAAAACTTCCCGAGAGCCTGCTCCACCAGATGCAACAGCTCACACCGTCGCGCATACTGAACACCTACGGGCCGACAGAGACTACCGTATCGTCGAACATCCAGGAGCTAACCCATGCCGAGCGCGTCACCGTAGGCCGTCCACAGCTCAATGTCAAGGAGTTTGTTGTCGACAGCGACGGCAACGAGCTGCCTGTGGGCGTGGTGGGCGAACTGTATATCGGCGGACGAGGCGTAGGCCGGGGCTACAACAACCTGGACGACATGACGCGAGAGCGCTTCATCGACTATCACGGCACACGCGTCTACAAGTCGGGCGACTACGCCAAATGGGCCTCCGACGGCGATGTCTTTATCCTGGGACGTAAGGACCACCAGATTAAACTGCGCGGACTGCGCATCGAGCTGGGCGAGGTGGAGAGTGTCATCGCCCGCGTGGAAGGCGTGAAGAACGTGGTCATCATGATACGGCAGATAGGCGGCAAGGAACATCTCTGCGCCTACTTCACCGCCGACCGCCCCATCGATATTGGCAAGATGAAGTCAGAAATCAGCAAGAGCCTCACACAGTATATGGTGCCCACGGCTTACCTGCAGCTGGAGAAGATGCCGATGACACCCAACGGCAAGACCGACCTGAAGGCACTGCCCGAGCCGGAGATTGCCGTCAGCGGCGAATATGAGGCACCCGCCAACGACACCGAGCGGGCCTTCTGCGACATCTTTGCCGGCATCCTTCAGTTGGACAAAGTTGGTGCGACTGACAACTTCTTTGAACTTGGTGGAACCTCACTGGTTGTCACGCGTGTCATTATCGAGGCCGACAAAGCCGGACTCCATGTGTCGTATGGTGAAGTTTTTGCCAACCCGACACCACGCAAGTTGGCTCGTCTGATTACCGGCGAGACAGCAGATGACAGTGCCAACGCCAATGACCCCGTAGCCAATTTCGACTACACGGCCATCAACAATCTGCTGCAGCGCAACAACCTCGGATTCTTCCGTAGCGGTGAGCGCCAGCCACTGGGCAATGTGCTGGTGACCGGTGCTACAGGCTACTTGGGCATCCACATCTTGCATGAACTGATAAACAGCGACGCTCAGAACATCTACTGCCTCGTGCGTGGAAAGACACCGGAGGCTGCCGAGAGCCGTCTGCGCACCCTGCTGTTCTATTACTTCGCCAAGTCCTACAAAGACCTGTTCGGCGAGCGTTTACATGTAATACTTGGTGACGTGACACAAGATATAGACTCCGATTTGAAGGTTGACACCGTCTTCAACTGTGCTGCCGTAGTGAAGCATTTCAGTGAAGGCACGGAGATAGAAGACGTAAACATCGGCGGAGCCCAGCGTTGTGTGGAATTCTGCATCAAGACCGGAGCCAAGCTCATACACATCTCTACGGCCAGCACCCGTGGACTGTGGGCAGGCGAAATCAAGGAAGACGTCTATACCGAACAGCGTCTCTACATGGGCCAGTATTTAGGCAATCAGTACATCTACTCTAAATTCATGGCCGAACGGCTGATTCTCGATGCAGTAGCCCTGCATGGACTGAATGCGAAGATTATGCGTGTCGGCAATCTGGCTGCCCGTTCGACTGACGGTGAGTTCCAGGCTAACTTCTCTACCAATTCGTTCATGGGCCGCATACGCATCTACAATATGCTGGGCTGCTGTCCACACACTATGCGTAATAAGCGTGTCGAGTTCTCCCCTATCAACGAGGTTGCTCAAGCCATCGTATTGTTGACCACTACACCAAAGGAATGTACCGTGTTCCATCCTTACAACATCCACGGTCAGTTCTTGGGAGACGTTCTTTCCGGTTTGTCTTCTGTGACTAACGGTATACGTTTCGTGGAACAGGAGGAATTCCAGCAGGTCATGGACGAGGCTGGTCAGGATCCGCAGAAAGCAAAGCAAATGGCGGCCCTGCTTGCCTATAAGGACATGGCTCACGGTCAGAAGACCACCGACGTACAGCGCGACAACGACTATACGACCCAGGTGCTCTATCGCTTGGGCTTCGCATGGACACCCACTTCGTGGGATTACGTTGAGCGCATGCTTACAGCCATTGGTGGTTTTGGTTTCTTTGACTAATAAGTAATATGATGAATCAAGAAGACAAAGTTTCGTTCAACAAAGAATATTGGCGATTTCTATGGTCATCAATACTTATTGCCCTCTCTGGCTGTCTTGGTAATGTTGTTGACGGTATCATCGTAGGTAACCTGGTAGGCGAGGACGGTGTAAGTGCCATCAACATCTCACGAACGGTCATCCAGTTTATGTTTACCCTCAGCATGCTTCTATCCACAGGTGCAGGCATGCTGGTGGGTATCGAACTGGGCAAGAAAGACATGGCTCGTGCCGCTTACATCTACACGGTCTCGATGGCTTCATGTCTGGCAGTGGGGTTGATGCTTACCCTCACCGGGCTTACTATTCCCGGCACTGTTGCAGGCTGGCTTTGTAAGAATGAGTTGCTCATCCAACCCACCCTTGACTACCTCATACCCATGCTTATCGGTGCACCAGCCTATATGATGGTGTGGGCCATGGGGACAATGGTGGGAGTTGACGGCAGTCCACGACTTGTCAGCCTGGCCATCATGGTCGACAATGTAGTAAACCTCTGCCTCGACATCGTGTTCATCAAGTGGTTTGGATGGGGCATCGAAGGCTCGTCTACCGCAACAGTGGTGGGCCATCTTGTCGGCATCGCAATCATGTGCTGGCACTACCACTACAAAGATCAACATCTTCACTTTACATGGACTCACAACCATCCTGCCTTAGGTGGCATCATATCCCAGGGCGCTCCTCTGGCTGTAGCCTCTATCTGTCTGACGCTGCTGCTGTATAGTGCCAACACAATTGTGCTGTCAACGGTGGGACGTACCGGCATCTTTGCATTTGCCGTATGTATGAACCTGTTACAGGTCTACAATCTCTTTCTGGCCGGTGTCTGTCGCACCATCCAGTCGTTGGGTGCTATTCAGGTGGGCAAGGGCGACAGCGAGTCGTTCCGTTTGGTGCTGCGCAAGTCGTTCAACTTTATCACCATAGCCATGATGGCAACCTGTGCGCTTGTATGGATAGACCCCGAAGCTATCACGCAGTTCTTCGGGGCTTCCGATGACGGCATGATATCAGAAGGAAGGCATGCGCTACGCATCTTCTCGCTGAGTTTCATTCCCTTCTGTTACATCTATGTCATTATGATTGTCTACAAGCTCTTCGGCCATCATCGCATGGCACTGTTCATCTCGTTTGCACTCTCACTGACCGTCATCCCCGTGCTTTGGGCGATGTCCCGTCTGGCACCCGAAGGGTTATGGTACAGCTACCTGATAGCCTACCTGATAGAAGCCATTGCCATCGTAGTCATCCATAAGGCGACGAACATACAATTCACTTTAAAATTCAAACAACAAGCAGAATAAAAAAAGGACAAGCAACCATGGCAGAACTACCCGCCCTTATCAACGACCTTGCCATCATCCTTATCTCGGCAGGCATCGTCACCCTGATATTCAAACGGCTGAAGCAGCCCTTAGTGCTCGGCTACATCGTGGCCGGATTTCTGGTCAGTCCCCACATGCCTTATACCGTGTCGGTCACCGAGACCGAGAGCGTACACCTGTGGGCCGACATCGGCGTGATGTTCCTGCTGTTCTCGTTAGGACTGGACTTCTCGTTCAAGAAGATACTGAAGATGGGGGCATCGCCCATCATATCGGCCATCACCATCATCTTCTCCATGTCCATGTTAGGTGTCGTCGTGGGGCACCTCTTCGAGTGGGACAAGGAGGACTGCATCTTCCTCGGCGGCATGCTGGCTATGAGTTCCACCACCATCATCTACAAGGCTTTCGACGACTTAGGGCTGCGCCAACAGCAATTTGCCGGACTGGTCATGTCGGTGCTCATCCTGGAGGACATTCTGGCCATTGTGATGATGGTGATGCTGAGTGCCGTAGCCAGCGGCAATGGGGCCGACGGCGGGCAGATGCTGGGTAGCGTGGTCAAGATAGCCTTCTTCTTAGTGCTGTGGTTAGTGGTGGGCATCTTTGCTATTCCGCAGTTCCTGCGTTCGGTGCGCAAACTCATCAACGCTGAGGTGCTGCTCATCGTGTCGTTAGGTCTGTGCTGCGCCATGGCCGTATTCTCCACCAAGGTGGGCTTCTCGTCGGCTTTCGGTGCATTCATCATGGGCAGCATCCTGGCAGAAACTGTCGAAGCTGAGCGCATAGAAAAGCTGGTGGAACCGGTGAAGAACCTCTTCGGTGCCATCTTCTTCGTGTCCGTCGGCATGCTCGTCGACCCCAAGATACTGGTCGACTATGCCCTGCCCATCATCGCCTTAGTGCTGACCATCCTGTTAGGCCAGTGCGTCTTCGGCACCATTTCGTTCATGTTAGGTGGCGAGTCGCTCAAGTCGGCCATGCGCTGCGGTTTCTCCATGGCTCAGATTGGTGAGTTTTCTTTCATCATCGCCTCGTTAGGTCTGTCGTTAGGTGTCATCAGCAACTTCCTCTATCCTGTGGTCGTGGCTGTGTCGGTCATCACCACCTTCCTCACACCCTACATGATACGACTGGCCACGCCGGCCTACAACGTCTTAGAGCGCCATCTGCCCCGCAAGCTCATCATGGTACTCAACCGCCTGACTATGAGTCACCCCAACTCGTCAGAACAGAGCCTGTGGAAGAAACTGCTCACGCAGATGGCCATCAACACCATGGTCTACTCCATTCTCACGTCGGCCACCATCGCCGTCATGTTCACCTTCGTGCTGCCCTTCATGCTCAAACTGCTACCGGGCTGGAGCCTGCACTGGTATGCCAACGCTATCACAGGCGTGCTGACGGTACTTATCATCTCGCCTTTCCTGCGCGCCATGGTGATGAAGAAGAACCATAGTGAGGAGTTCAAGACACTATGGAACGAGAGCAACGTCAACCGTCTGCCACTGCTGTTCACCATTCTGGTGCGTGCCATCATTGCCGTGACCTTCATCTTCTACATCTGCAACTCACTGAGCCACTTCACCAATGCCATCATGATTACCATCGGCATCGTGGCCGTCGTGCTCATCGTGCTCTCGCGCACCGTCAAGTCGCGCAGCATCCGGTTAGAGCGGCTCTTCATCCTGAACCTGCGCTCGCGCGACATCCAAGCCCAGATACACGGCAAGAAGCGACCGCTCTACGAGGGTAAGCTGCTGGATCGTGACGTCCACATTGCCGACTTCGACATCCCCATGAACTCGCAGTGGATGGGTTCCACGCTCAAGCAACTGAACTTAGGCCACAAGTACGGCGTACATATCAGCAGCATCCTGCGCGCCAACAACCGCCTGAACATTCCCGACGGCGACTACATCATCTTCCCCGGCGACAAGCTACAGGTCATTGGCAGTGACGAGCAGCTGAGCAAGTTCGGAAAAGCCATCAACGACGAGGTAATAGGCGAGGACTTGTACTTGGAGAAACGCGAGATGAAACTTCAGCAGCTCATCATCGGCAGCAATAGTCCCTTTGTGGGTAAGACACTGATAGAAAGCGGCATCCGCGACATCTACAGCTGCATGGTGGTGGGTTTGGAAGAAGGTAAAGAGAACTTGTCGCCGTTCCCTCCCACGCGTCGCTTCCAAGAAGGAGACATCATTTGGATTGTCGGTGAGCAGGAGTCGTTAGACACCCTGTTGCAGGCTTAAACGCTAAACTTTCAATACCACTGCACGGCATTGGTATAGCTGCTGCGCTTATCGTACTTCAAGGCGTCGGTAAGCGTAGCGGCGTTGCATCGGAACGAGAAGTTATAGCTGGTATAAGGAGCCAGCGTCACCTGACACGACATGTTGAAACAGTGCAGGTCACGTGAGAGAGAGGCTGTGGTGACCGATATCTTCTTGTTCTCAAAGTCGTAGCCCGACGAGAAGTTGATATCCCATCCGTCTGACAGTCGTATGTTTCCCGCAATGTTCAGGTTCTGTGTGAACTTATAAGGATAACGCATGGTGTCGTAGTTGAAGCGGCCACTGGTGTTCTCGCGCATGGTGACACCATAGCTGATGGTCAGCGACCAAGGCATGGAGAAAGCCATGTATCCGTCCTCGTCCGTCTCGGCCATGTCCTGCGACTTCTTGGCTCCATGCTTGGCGGCCTCCATGTCGGTGTCTATGTTGGCCTCCACACCTGGGTCGTACTCCTCGCCAGCGTTTTTCTTGTTTTTCTTGTCCTTCTTCTTGTCACGCTTCTCGCCGCGCAGCCACTTAAAGAAGTTGGCCACCTTCTCGTTGTTCAGCGTGTAGTGCAGATTCTGCGACATGCCCTGAAAGCGTCCGAAACGCCCCTTGCTGTACTCCGTGCGGGTGCCAATGTAGGGCTTGGCACCCACCGAGTCGGCCTCGTATGCATAGGTGGCAAACTCGGCGTTCAGCGTGAACGTGTAGCTCTTGGTCAGCTTCAGGCGCAGGCTGGTGCTCAGGTTGCTCCACGGGCGCTCCTTGTCGGCCATGTTGTACGACATTGACGCACCTAACTCATCAATAAGGCTAACCTTTTTGAAACCTATGGAGTCGTCATCGGACTTCAGTTTCATCTCCACATTGTTCGATATGCTGAACCCAATGCTTCCGCGTTCGCCCTGACTGACGCCACCACCGTAAAGGTAGCCGCTATAAGGGTTATACTTCACCGTCGACACGTTGCCCTCGGCATCGGTCTTCGTGTAGGTGTCCCAGAAACCGTAGCGGTCAGAGCTGAAGTCCGGGTGGTACGAGAAACTGATGCTGGGCTTGAACACATGGCGGATAGCCTGTATCTTATCGCCAAACAGTTTGCGGTTGGGCACGAAGAAGCCGTACAGCGTCGTGTTCATCGACATACTCAAATCCCAGTCGTACACATTGTGGAAGCCCTGCAATGTGTCGGTCACCTCCTTCTGATTGTCCTCGTCCCACGACTTACGCTGGCGATTCAGGTACATGCGGTCGGTCAGCGTGAAGCGTGGCGAGACATTCACGTAGTTGAAGAGCATGAAATTGCCCTCGATGGGTATCTTGTGCTGCATGCCGTTCTGCCAGTCCTTGCTCAGGCTCGACTTCAGAATGCGGTCCTCCTTGGTGTTGATGGAGTTCTCCATGTTTCCCGTGTAGCTCATCGATATCTTCTCGTACCACCGCTCCTTGCCCACCATTTTCTTGCGGCGGAAAGGGTAGAAGCGCGACACATTGACCGTCAGCGAGGGCAGCGTGAGTCCGATGGTGGAGTCGCGCATGTTCTGCGCGATGTTGAACGTCGTACTGAGGTCCATGCCGATGCTGGAGAACTTGGTGCTATACGACACGGACGACGTTCTGGTCGACTGCGTCAGCGCCTGCGGGTTGTAGAGTGACGACAGGTTGTTCCGCTCGTAGCCCGTGGAGGCATAGTTGACACGCGCCGAGAACGTGCTGAAGGGGTTGGCCTTGGCATCCTGCGTGTGCTGCCACTGTATTTTGAAACTCGTCGTCTTCAGGTAGTCCTTCATGTTCTTCTCGCCGGTCACCGTGCTCTGGTAGCTGGCGAAGAACGAGCCGTTGTACTTGTAGCGCTTGCGGTAGTTGGAGGCCGCCGAGACGCCCCACGAGCCCTTGGTGTATATCTCGCCCAACAGTTTCAGGTCCATCTTATCGCTGATGGCCCAGTAGTAGCCACCGTCACGCAGGTAGAAACCGCGTGACGTCTCGTCGCCGTAGGTAGGCATGATGAAACCGCTGGAGTAGCTCTTCGTAAACGGGAAAAAGCCGTAGGGTATGGCAAAAGGCAGCGGCACGTCGGCCACTACGAGGTAAGCCGGACCGAAGACAACGTCCTTGCCCGGGCGCACCTTAGCCCTTGACAGGGCGAAGTAGAAGTCGGGGTGCGGTTGGTCGCACGTCGTGTAGCGTCCGTGGTACAGGTACATGTTGCCGTCGGCGTCGCGCTTCGATATCTCCGAAGTCATGAAGCCGTCCTCCTGCTCGGTGTAAACGTTAGTAATGAGTCCCTTCTTGGTCTTGAAATTGAAGGCCATGGTGTCGTTCTCGTACGTGCTGGACCCCATCTTGAACACCGGCGTGCCGAACTTCTGGCCCGTCGTATCCACGGAACCCGTGGCGTGCACGAGGCTGGAGTCCATGGACATGTAGATCTTGTCGCTCTCCAAGTCCATGTTCTCGTACTTGACGTGCGACTTGCCGTACAGGTAGGCACGCTTGGTGTCACCCTCATAGACCATCGAGTCGTCGGCAGTGTACTCCACAGGAGCGTCAATGCCGTTCTTGCGCTGGCGGTTCAGCGAGTCGGCACGCAGCGAGTCATCTATCAGCTTGTTATGCTTCCAGATGGCCTTCTGCAATGAGTCCATCAGCGTGGTGTCGTTCTTCAGCAGCGAGTCACGCAACAGCGAGTCCACCGCCAGCGTGTCCGTAGTCACGGTGTCGCCGTCAACAGCCTTTCGCGTTGTCTCGACACGTGTCTCGGCGGCAGGCATCAGCGTGTCTGAAGATGCGCCACTGCCTGCGTTCTCCATGTGTGGAAAGCGTAGCCGGGGAACTTCTGCCACCACGAAAACGATGACAAAAAGGAGCATGAATATGAGCGTTTTTCTTCTCACGGCTGCAAAGGTAGTGCAATTTGGGGGAAACGCAAAATAAATTATATTTTATTTTCATTTCCGCCAGAGCTTGCGGCAAGGCTCACTCAAAGCGTGCCGCCCAGTCCAGAAACTTGCGCACGCCGTCGGCACCAAAGCGTTCCAACTGTCGGGCGGCCTCAGCCACGGTGAGCACGCGGTCAGGGTGCGACTTGGAGTAGAACTTGTCGGCATAGCAGACAATCTGCTCCTCCAGCGTCTCGGGTTCATAGCCCGGAAGTCCTGTGCCTGTATGGCGTTCGGCCACACGCGCATGGCGGGGATAGCCCTCCTGCCGCAGCATGTCGGCACCTATGGGACCGTGCTTGATGTAGGGCTCGGTGCCGTGGCAGTGTATGGAGGGTGCATTGCAGCGCAGTATGCCGATGTCGTGCAACATGGCAGCCTCTTCCAGGAACTGTACGTCGACCGGCAGTTCGCGGTGTTTCCTGACGATAGCCAAGCAGCGGTCAGCCACTTGCCGACTATGCTTTAATAATACCCTGCGGAGTTCGTCGTCCGCAGGGTAATACTTATTGATTATACTTTCTATTAATGCATAATTCATAATGCATAATGCATAATTCGTAATTCATCATCGGCAACGCCGACAACTCAACATTCGTCATTCAACATTCGTCTTTCTAACTTCTCTCAATCCACGCCAAGTTGTCGCCACGGCGTACTTTGGCTCCCTGCTTGGCGCTGACCTCGACCAGCTTTCCGCCCAGGGCAGCGGGAATAGGCACTATCTCGTTCCACGGCGTCTGGATGTAGCAGAAGGTGTCGCCCTCCTTGTACTGCTGGCCAATGTAGGGTTCGAGGCACGGTTCGCAGGCCCCCTCGCCCGAGAACTCGTAGTACACCTGCCCGGCTACGGGAGCCGTCAGGGCGTCGGCCTTGGCGTGCTTGAAGGCCGACAGCTCGGCAACGCTCAGCTTGCTGCCCAACTTGGCATCCTTCTGTTTCTGCAGGTCGGCCAGGAAGTTCTTCTTGGCCATGCCGCTCTTGTAGACGCGGTACTGTTCGGGGTGCATGGCCAGCTCGAAGAGTTCCTCGTCGTCCTGTCCGCAGTCCCAGCCGTTGTCCTCCATCTCCTTGCGGAAGGCGGGCAGCGCATTATCTAATAAGGTGTGAGGGTCTACGTCCGTAAACTCGCGTCCCTGCTTCTTGGCTATCTCGATGAGTTCGGGGGCTATCTCGCCGGGTATCTTTCCGCTCTTGCCCAGTATCATGCCCCACATGGCATCGTCCATCATCACGTAGCGGCCCTTGCCCTGCTCTATGGTCAGCAGGTTCATCAGGGCTATGTTCTTAACATACTGCGAGAACGGTGTCACCAGTGGGGGATAGCCCACGCGGGGCCATACGTACTCCACTTCCTGGAACAGGTTGACCAGCATGTCGTCGATGCTCAGCTCCGGCTCGCCCTTCTTGGCGCGCAGTTTGTTGATGCTGGAGTGTATGCCGCCCAGGTCGGCCATCATCGAGCCCATCATGCCGCCGGGCAGTCCGCAGCCTAACAGCAGGCTCGACATGTGCTTGTTGGCGGGATTGATGAAGTAACCCAGCCAGTCGTCAATGAACTCCTGCGTCAGCGAGCGTGCCTGCATGTAGGCGTTCATGTTGATGTCAGCCACTTCGAAGCCCTCGTTCTTGAGCATCGACTGCACCGAGATGATGTCGGGGTGCACCTTGCCCCACGACAGGGGTTCGATGGCTGTGTCGATGATGTCGGCTCCGTTGTTGCACACCTCTAAGATGCTGGCCATGGAGAGGCCGGGGCCTGAGTGGCCGTGGTACTGTATGATGATGTCGGGGTGCTTCTCCTTGATGCTCTTGGTCAGTGCGCCTAAGAGGGCGGGCTGTCCGATGCCGGCCATGTCCTTCAGGCAGATTTCCGCAGCTCCGGCGGCGATGACCTCGTCGGCAATGGCCGAGTAGTAGTCCACGGTATGGACTGGACTGGTGGTGATGCACAGCGTGGCCTGCGGAATCATGCCGGCCTCCTTGGCCCAGCGAATGCTGGGTATGATGTTGCGTGTGTCGTTCAATCCGCAGAAGATGCGCGGGATGTCGACACCCTGTGCCTTCTTCACCTTATACATAAGCTGGCGGACGTCGTCGGGCACGGGGTACATGCGCAGGGCGTTCAGACCGCGGTCCAGCATGTGGGTCTGTATGCCGGCCTCGTTGAAGGGCTTGCAGAAGGCGCGCACTGCTCCGTTAGGGTTCTCACCAGCCAGCAAGTTCACCTGCTCGAAGGCACCGCCGTTGGTTTCCACGCGGCTGAAACAGCCCATGTCGATGATGACGGGTGCTATACGCTCCAACTGGTCCTTACGAGGCTGGAACTTACCTGACGACTGCCACATGTCGCGGTAGACGAGACTAAACTTAATCTTCTTTTTCATAAGTGCGAAAATAAGGTTGCTTGTTTATCGAATATTTTTGCAAAGGTACAAAATAAATTAAATATTAAAGATGAAAAATTAAATATTCTTTGTACTTTTGCAAAAATATTTCTGACAACAATGAAAAGAACACTTCTTCCGCTCGTCATAGCCGCCCTCATGGCCTGTGCCTGTGCCGACACCCAAAAGGCTCCCGAAGCGGCCGTTCCCTTCCACTACGACACCCTGCCCGGCGACTCCACGCTCTACGGGCTGGCCGGCGACGGCACCACGGACTCCATACTCATTATGCTGCCTTACTCGTGCGAGGGGCTCGACACCTTCGACATCATTGAGGCACGCGAGCAACGCCACATCATGGGACGTCCGCACATCGGCGACGAACTGGCCGTCATCCTGCGGAACGACAGCACGCGACAGGCTGCCCTGGTCGTCAACGTCAGCACGCTGCAGCAGAAGTGGTGCTACATGGCTCAGCCCGTGCTGCGCCACCAGCCTCCACGACCGCTGCCCGACAGCGTCATGCGGGAACTCATGACACCGCGCGAATACACCCTGCGCCTCATGCGAGGCGGCACGGCGTTCACCATGGGTGGCCGACACTCCAGCAGCGACACCATGTCGCCAGTGGAATATCCGCAGCAGAAGCGG
Organism: Prevotella sp.; assembly: GCA_017458125.1. Classification (GTDB taxonomy): domain Bacteria; phylum Bacteroidota; class Bacteroidia; order Bacteroidales; family Bacteroidaceae; genus Prevotella. The sequence continues at coordinate 45,497 of JAFTGB010000002.1, read as the reverse complement.
TACACGGGTTGGCGGCTGTTCAACGGACGACTGCTGCTGACGGTCACCGACAGCACCAGCCAGCAGGCTCCCGACACGGCCGACATCGTGCTGCTGCGCCGCGACTCACTGGTGTTGCGCTTCAGCGACCACGAGCAGGCTTACTACCGACAGAAAGAAGCAGCGAGAAGTGAGAAGTGAGCAACGAGAGCGTAAACCTGAATTATTAACAATACAAACAATTGAAGATGAAAAAACTGTTCCTTTTAGCCATTGCCATGATGGCATCATTGAACATGAATGCCCAAATCGAAGAGGGCAACTGGTATGTCACTCCTAAAGTCGGTGTCAGCGTTGCCGACATGACCGGCAAGCTGTTCGACCTCACAAAGGAAGAGGGCACTTACAATTCCACCCTCCACCCCATCACCTCCTTCACCGCCGGTATCGAGTGGGAGTACGGCTTCACCGACCAGTTCGGCATTGCCTTTGGTGCAGGGTATGCCCATCAAGGCAGTAAGACCGACGATGAATTGTTCAAGGTTTCAATGGACTACTTCAAGATTCCCATCGTCCTTGAGTATTATCCTATCCCCAATTTCGGCCTGGCAATGAAGGCTGGCGTGCAGATTGACTTTGCCGCACGCAAAAGAATGAAAATCGACGGTGTGGAGTATAATGCCGATTTCGACATCGTAGCCTTCCGCAACATCTGGGGCAAGATTATCCCTATACCCCGCGAGAACGAATTATCACGTCAGTTCAACAAAGTCGATGTATCTATTCCCCTGGCACTCAGCTACGAGTTCTACAACTTCGTCGTCGAGGCTCGCTACAACCTCGGACTCATCACAGTGATGAAGGACGACCCCGAGAGCAGCAAGCACCGCCTGTGGCAGTTCACCCTGGGCTACAAGATTCCCCTGGGAGAATAGACTCGGACCAAGTCTAAATGATTTCCCTCGACATCATACGCTGCTCCGCAAGAGCAGCGTATTTTGTACCGGGACGCCCGTAGTTGGCATAGGGGTATATGCTGATGCCGCCACGAGGCGTAAACAGTCCCACGACCTCGATATACTTCGGGTCCATCAGCGCCACCAGATCCTTCATGATGATGTTGACGCAGTCCTCGTGGAAGTCGCCGTGGTTGCGGAACGAGAAGAGGTAGAGCTTCAGGCTCTTCGACTCCACCATACGCTCGCCGGGGATATACATGATTTTTATTTCGGCAAAGTCTGGCTGTCCGGTAATGGGACATAATGAAGTAAACTCCGGACAGTTGAACTGCACCCAGTAGTCGTTGTCCGGGTGTTTGTTTTCAAACGTCTCCAGCACCTCTGGGGCATACGTCATCTTGTATTCCGTATGCCGTCCGAGGCTTTTCAGGTTGTCTTCTTTTCTATCCATAATTTCAATGCATAATTCATCATTCGTCATTCATAATCGGCAAAGCCGACACTTCGTCATTCGTCATTCAACATTCGTAATTCTATATCTTCAGTACGTTAAAGATGTTGTAGTTGATGTCTTTGTCGTAGACATCCTCATTGTCGTGCTTCTTTGTATAAGCCACCACACGGATGGTGATGGGCAGTACGATAATTTCGTAGAGCGTCTTCAGCGTCACCTGTGAAATCATCAGCGACGGCATTTCCTCCCAGGGAATGACGCCGCCAAGAGCCAGCGGGAAGAAAATGACGGAGTCGATGCTTTCGCCGGCCACCGTGCTCAGTACGGCGCGCGCCGAGAAGTTACGCCCGTCGGACGACAGCTTCATGCGCGACATGACGTAGGCATTGATGAACGAGCCCAGCAGGAAGGCCACAAACGAGGCCAGCGTGATGCGCGGTGCCAGTCCGAAGATGACGTGGAAACCCTCTTCGCCGTGCCAGTAGTCGGCACCGGGAATCCAGTCGGCAATGGCTCCGAAGATGACGAAGATAAAGTTCATGGCAAAGCCCATCCAGATGAGCATGCGCGTGCGCTGGTAGCCCCACACCTCGCTTACCACGTCGTTGATGATGTAGCTGACGGGAAAGACGATGACTCCTGCAGTCAGGTTAACCGGTCCGAACGACAGTTGCTTTGTCTCCAACACGTTTGCCGTAATGAGGCAGACGCAGAACAGTGTGCCGAAAAGCATAAAAAGCACACTGACCTTACTTTTTTCTTGTTCCATAATTTCTTGTTTTGTTAAAGGGGGTTTAGCCACCATGGTCCTTCCCTGTAGCCAGGCCTTACTGTTAAGGCCTCAAGCACCCCTTGCCCGAAGGCGGCTGCAAAGGTTACACTTTTTCAGAAGATGCTGTAGAAGACTCCGACGGTTCCGTAGACGGGGAAGAGGGGCTGCTCAACAGTTTTGAAGTCGCTCTTGAAGATGCCATTCAGCCCCCAGCTGAGGTCTACGGACAGGCCGAGGCTCCTGTAGAAGCGCCAGTCGAGTCCTACGGCCACTCCCACATGAAAGCGGCGCATGTCGTCGCTGAAGTCGTAGGTAGCCCACTCGCCCTCCTTGGTACCCATGAGTATCTTCGGTCCCGTGGGGTCGCCCTGTCGCAGGTATCCGTCCGAGGCGATGCCGTCGAAGCTCTTAGCGGTAAGCAGCGAGAAGTAAGGGCCTGCCTTCAGCTGCAGCCTGTCGTTAAAGGTGTAGGTGGCCTGCACGGGCAGGGTAAACATCCACTGTGTCACCTTCTGATGAATGCTACCGGTGAAGAGACCGTCCAGCTCCGAGTCGCCCTTGCGCACGTCCATGCGATAGGCCTTGGTGGTGACGTCGCCATTCATGGCCTTGTTCTCGAAATGCAGTCCTGCTGCCACGCCCCACTTTCCGCTCAGCGTCATCTGGACGTCGGCACCTATGAGGAACGAGGGTGTCAGCTTGTAGCCGTCAATGCTGCGTATGGTTTCAGGCAGTCCTATGGGTGCCGTGGCACCTATGCTCCATGCTGCACGTGCTTTCAGATGCAGACTCTCTCCCCATGTGCCAGCCATGGCCTGCACGCTGACAAACAGCAGGAGTGCCGTGGCCATCAAGTTTTTTTTAATGCATGATTTATAATGCATAATGCATAATTTTTAATGTTTAATGTTTCTCAAACGATATTTCCACCTCATCTATATATAAGGTACTGCCTATGGCACCCTCAAACAAGGCACCGTCCTTGCTTGACGAGAACACCAGTGCCAGGTTGAACTTCTTGTCGGCCACCTCCTGGCTGTCGGCATCCTTACCCTCAAAGAACATCTCGAAGCGCGTCCACTGGTCTGTGGCCGGCAGCTGTTTCACCTCGGCCACCTTGTAGACGTTGGGATTGGTCTTCAGTTTAGCAAAGTCGTCCAAGTCGTCGCCATACAGGAAGTAGTCGTTGCCCTGAGCGTCCTTGTTTTTATAGAATATGGCATAGATATGAGCCTCGTCCGTACGCCCTGCCACCTCTTTCATATCCAGGTCGGTGAACTGCTCTCCCGGACGAAACTTATAGTAGCCTGTCACGCGTACCGGTATTCTTTCGATGGGTGTGCCAAACTGTGTGGCCTTCAGCGGCGTAAACACCTTCTCCACTAAGAATTTGCCTAAGAACAGGTTGCCGGCGGCTATTGGTTTCTTCATAAACTGTCCCAGACTACCCGTCGAGATGGTCTTCAGGCAGACCGCCTTTCCCTTATAACCATCGTCGACAGAGCTGGTGGGGAACGCGTCAGGTTTCTGGTTAACCCCAAGCGTCAAGGCCGCTCCGCTGTTGCCGGAGTCCCACACGTTCAGTCGCTGTCCGTTGGCATCCAGTTCATAAAATCCGTGATAGGTGCTCTTTGTGGTTTTATAGTCGATTACCTCCACGTTCTCGAAACTGAACATGAACGAAGGCAGCACCGGCTCTTTGAACGTCACCTTGTACTGCCGTTTCCATTGACCGTCCTCCGACGTAACGGTGTAGGTCACCGGTCCTGCCGTGAAGTCCTGCATTGAACCATTAGCCGGTTCTACCGTAGCCCCCGGCGTCAGTTCAAAGAACAGCGGCAACTGCTTCGGCAGCGACAGCAGGCTATTCACCGTAAAGACAATCTCCTTCTCGGTAGAGCTGATGTCAGCCTTGCGCATTTGATTCTTGTCTTGAAAATAGGCCGCATACTCGTCGCCCTGCACCCAGGCGCTTGTGATGTCGCACTCTTTGTTTTTGGCTTCATCTTTGATACACGATGTCAGAACAGCCGCTCCCACAAGCAGCATGCACATCGTCCAAACAGCATTTCTTTTCATTATCGTTTACGTTTTGAGCGTGCAAAATTACAAAAAAAATACAAATTAGTGAAATAATAGAAAAAAAACAACTACCTTTGTAACCGATTATTATCTTGAATTAACATTTTAATTAACATTTAACCGAATCAATTATGAAATTTACGAAAATGCTACTCGCAGCTCTCATGCTACTTGGCGCATCTTCCCTGAATGTTCATGCCGGCGTGGTGAACTATCTGGTACTCAGCACCACAGACGGCCAGCAAGTGGTTGCACTGGCTGACCAACCGGTCATGACCGTCACCGAAGGCGTGCTGAAGGTCAGCGTCGGGGGCGTTGAGAAGGTGAGCACAAGCCTTGACAATGTGCTGTCCTATCAGTTTATGGAAGACGACGCTACGGCCATCCGCAACATAGCCGGCGAAGGCAACCGTCTGTCCGAAGGTCATGTTTACATGACCAGCGTCAAAGCTGGCCAGACCATCGTGGTGTTTGGTGCTGACGGCCGTCAGGTCAACTCACAAGTAGTCACTGCCGACGGTCACGTCGACATCGACCTGACCACACTGCCCAAGGGTGTCTACATTGTAAAGTCGCCCGCCACCTCCCTTAAAGTCATCAACAAATAAGAGTTAAAAAGTTAAAAGGTTAAAAAGTTAAAATTATGCATGATGCATGATGAATTATGCATTAAAAATTACGCATTATGAAAAAGACTATTATAACATTTGTCGCCGCGTTGGCCTTAACTCTCAGTGCCAATGCTCAGTATGTCATGAAGGTTACACAAACCAACGGTCAGGTAACGGAGTTCAGTGCCGACGAGGTGCTGAGCGTGTCTTTTGACAAAGGCCAGCTGTCACAGCGCACCATGCTCACCACCTACCTGCGCACAGCCCTGCAGCAGTTTGCCCAGAAAAACATCAACTTCTCAGCACTCACGCTCGGCAACAGCGTCATAGCCCAGTGCGCTTCCCTGCTGACGGCAGAGACCATTGAGAAGATGAAGGAGGACGCCACCAAGAAAGTACAGGAGCGCCTGAAGCAGGTCGACGCCAACTCAGAGCTTGCTATGTACGGGTTCCTGGACTATGTGGAAGTCGACCCCAAGGATTTCGACGGCCGCTTCACCTTCAACGAGGACGGCAGTTTCGTGAAGACCGATGCCAACCAGCTGGAGATTGTCTTCCCCGTCCGTTTCGAGGGTCAGGAGCCCGTCATGCTCGAGACCGTCATCAAGGGCACCGGCAACACCGTGAAGATGGCCCTTCCCTATCTGCCTAAAATCAGAGAGCGCAAGCGCGCTATGGTGCTGACGCTCCCCGAGCAGTTCGACATTACCATCGGCATGCCGGGCATGACGCTGTTCAACGGCCAGCTGAAGATGGCCTTCGAGAAGAAGAGCCAGTCCCAGTATGTCAGTCTGCTGACCGACAAGTGGACTATCAGCGGCAACCTCAATGCTCACATTAAGGGTTTCGCCGAGTTAGGCTTCGCCGACGACGAGAACACCATCAGTTTCAGCAACAGCTTCGACGGTGCGACGGGCCAGATTGTCAGGTCCTTCGGTTTCAAGAAGAACGGTCTGGACATCATTGAGCGCACGGCCAAGGTAACGCTTCCCCAGCTGCCCACCACCATCCAGACCCTCATGAGCATGCTTCCCCTCATCATGAGCATCCCCGCAGAGACCTCCATCGCCGATCTTGCCAAGACCACCATCCTCTCGCTCGTTGGTTCCGGCCAGGCCAAACAGATGGTAGACTCGTTCCTCTTCGGCCTGCTGCAGGACGGTGCCATTGACGAGGCTACCGTCACCCTGTTTGGTGACCTGAGCCTGACGGCCAAGGTCAAGAACTTAGCTGCCGTCATCCAGACCCAGCAAGAGATGGCAGCATACCGCCGTTCCGGTGCCGACGAGAAGACTATCCAGCAGTATGTCGACCAGCTTAACTCCAACATTGAGCTGAGCGGTGCCTGCAAGAGTCTCCAGCAGGAGCTGCCCATGAAGCTCATTACCACCCAGGTGGGTGTCGACTTCTGGGCCATGCCCGCTGTCAAGTTCGCCGACGAGAGCACCTACCGCCCCCTCACCGAACTGTTAGACATCAAGTCGCTGAGCTATCTGCTCAACATCGCCGACCACGCCGTTGAGCCGCTGTCTGCCACCGTAACCTCGTTCGGCTCCATCATCAGCAGCCTCGCCAACCTCATCCTGCTTAACCAGGCTGCTGAGGCTGAGGAGGATTAAGTCAGAAAATACGAGCTGGTAAGGCATAGTCCATGGAAAGACAATGAAAGTTGTAATTGCCATTGATTCGTTCAAAGGCTGTCTGACCTCCACGGAAGCCAACATGGCGGCCGCAGAAGGCGTGCGGAGAGCCTGCCCTGACGCTGATATCGTGCAATTACCCGTAAGTGATGGTGGTGAAGGCTTCTTGGAAGCCTTCACCACTGTCGTTGGCGGCCAGGTTGTCGAGACCGTCGTCCGCGACCCGCTGATGCGCCCGGTAACAGCGAAATACCTGCTGCACGACGCCACGGCAGTCATAGAGACAGCCCAGGCCAGCGGCCTTACCCTGCTGACGGAGGAGGAGCGCAACCCGATGGTGGCCACAAGTTACGGCACAGGGCAGTTAGTGGCTGATGCCGTCAGACGCGGAGCCCGGCACGTCATTGTCGGACTCGGTGGCAGCGCAACCAGCGATGCGGGCATGGGGATGCTGCGGGCGCTCATTGACGCCTTTGCCCCGCGCGGCTCGTGGGACGACGTCAGCGCCTTGAAACCTGTGCGTTTCACCATAGCCTCCGACGTGAAGAACCCGCTGTACGGCGCACACGGCGCCGCCCGTGTCTTTGCCCCGCAAAAGGGGGCCACTCCTGAGCAGTTAGCTCCACTGGACGCGCGTGCCAGGAAGTTTGCCGACATCTCGGCCCGCCATTTCGGCTATGACCGCTCGCAGTCCGAAGGAGCGGGTGCTGCCGGCGGTCTGGGCTATGCTTTTCTCCAGTACCTCGACGCCAAATGCCTGTCGGGCATCCACTTGCTGCTCGACGCCATCCGTTTCAAAGAACTCGTCAAAGACGCGGCCTTCATCATCACCGGCGAGGGAGCCGCCGACCGTCAGACCCTCATGGGCAAGCTGCCCATGGGCATACTGCGTCGCGCCCACGGTGTCCCCGTGGTCTTGATAGCCGGACAAGTCAGCGACAGCGCACAGCTGACAGCTGCCGGTTTCTCACAGGTTTTGTGCATCAACCCTCCCCGTCTCCCCCGCGCCGAAGCCCTGCGCAAAGCCGTAGCCATGCAAAACATCAGCCAGACCTGCCAGCGTCTATTTTCCCTTTCCTGACCGTCTGATTACCGCGGCGGCACTGAGTGTCATGCCCCGTCGTGGATTTCCTTGTCTGCCGGTGCTGTCAAAAACAGCCGGAAACCGTGTCATACAGGCCCTTCAGCCTTGACATTTATCGCCATCGGTTTTGCAATCTAATTTAAATTGCTCACCAATTTAATTTAATTTGCCGACCAATTTAATTTAATTTGCTCTGCAATTTAATTTAAATTGCAACGCCGTCGCTGATACTTGTCAACGCTGTCGGCGTTATTCGGCAAGACTGTCTGCATTATTTGTCAACGTTATGGCTGCTGTTTTTAAGAAAAAATGCGTACCTTTGCTGCCGTAAACTCAACAGCTATGAAGACAAGACATATAATGTATAGCCCCACAGGGGTATGCTCGCGCGCCATCGACGTGACGGCCGACGAGAACGACGTGATACAACAAGTGTTTTTCACCGGCGGCTGCCACGGCAACCTGCAAGGCGTCAGCCAACTGGTGAAGGGTCAGAAAATCGACGACGTCATCAGCAAGCTGCAGGGCATCCGCTGCGGCAACAAGAGCACGTCGTGCCCAGACCAGCTGAGCGAGGCCCTGCGCCAGCTGAAAAGCGCGCCACTGGAATAGCATTGTCGGACACCATAACCCAAGACATCTTGCGCACACCATACCACAACATCGCGTTCGACCTGGGCGGCGTAGTGCTGGCACTGAGCTACGAAGGAGCCGTCAGACGCTTTGAGCTGTTAGGGCTCAGCGACGCCCGCCAGCAGTTGGACGCCTACCGCCAGAGGGGCATCTTCGGCGACTTGGAGAGCGGCACCATCACGGCCGAGGAGTTCCGCGTGGAGCTGGGGCGCATGGTGGGGCGCCAGCTGACCATGCAGGAGTGCTACGAGGCGTGGCACGGCTACGTAGAGTCGGTGCCGCGTCGCAACTTAGACACCATACAACTGCTGAGGCAGCGGAGCTACAAGGTGTGCCTGCTGTCGAACACCAACCCCTTCATGATGCAGTGGGCACAGCGCGACTTCGACGGTCAGGGGCACGGCATCGGCGACTATTTCGACGCGCTCTACCTCAGCTACGAGTGCCGAACAATGAAGCCGTCGCGCGACATCTTCGAGACCATGCTCCGCGGACAGCAGGCCACGGCAGCTGAGACGCTGTTCGTGGACGACAGTCCGGCCAACTGTGCCGCCGCCGAGTCGATGGGCATCCGCACACTCTGCCCGCACGACAACGAGGACTGGACGGTGCAATTGCTGACGATGCTGGAATGAGGGCACGCCGCCAAGTATGTACGAATTATGTGCGAATATAAAAGATACTAAATATTTCATAATTCATCACCCATAATCCATAATTATTTCCTACCTTTGTCGCACATAAAATATGTACGCGATGAAGAGACATGGACTATGGCTGCTGCTTGCAGCAGTGCTGCTTTCGACAATGGAGACATTCGGACAGACCTATCAGCATATTTGGAAACAGGTGGAGGAGGCACAGCGGAAAGACTTGCCCCGCACTGCCATGCAGCACCTGCTGCGCATCGAGTCCAAGGCCCGGAAGGAACGTGCCTACGGACAGCTGCTGAAGTCGACACTGCTCTACGCACGCCTGCAGGGCGAAGTAGCCCCCGACTCGCTTCGCCCGGCCATCGACCGCCTGGAAGCCGAGGAGCGCCAGGCCAAGGACGAGGCGTTGAGGGCCGTCTATGCCACCGTGCTCTCGAAAGTCTACACCGACAACCGCCAGTTAGACGACTGGGCTGCACGCAGCAAGCACTACTACGACCGCGCCACCGCACAGCCCGACCTGCTGGCTCGGGTGCAGGCCGGCGCCTATGCGCCCTTCGTCGTCGGCGGCAAGGACAGCGAGGCTTTCAACAACGACCTGCTGAGCGTTGTAGGCAGCGAGTTGGAGGCCTGGCCGTGGCTGACGCAATACTACGAGAAGGCCGGCAACCGCCGTGCCCTGTGCCACATAGCACTTAGGACGGCAGACAGCGTGGAGCAGTTAGACTCGCTGAGCGCGCTGTACGGCGACCTGCCCGAGGCCGACATCATCAAACAGAGACGACAGAACGCGTGGACGCTGCTGACCTACCCTAAGTTCCAGGCAGAGCTGCCACGGCAGGTGGTCATGCCCGGCGAGGGGCAGACGCTGCGGCTGCACGACCTGCGCAATATTGAGCAGTTGACCGTACGCGTCTACCGCACCACCTTGAACGGCGACACCGAGCTGAGCCCCGACAACGAAAAGGACTTCGCCCGCATAGCGCCGGGAATGAAGGAAGTGGCCAGCCATGCCCGCACCGTCGCCTTAGGCAAGCACGCCGAGCCGGAAACGTTTGAAGACTCCGTGCGCCTTGAAGGACTGCCCGCCGGTGTCTACCTCGTGGAGTGCAGCGCCCCGGGGATGAAAGCCTCACGCACGCTGCTCTACGTGTCGGCTGTACGCGTGCTGGCACAGGCCATGCCCAACGACGTGATGCGCTACGTCGTGGTCGACGCCCGCACGGGGCAACCCCTCAGCGGGGCCACCCTGCGCATGACCTACCACGACAGGGGACAAAAGCGCAACGAACAGCACACTTGCGACAAGCAGGGCGAATACCTGCTGAAGACGGGCAGGACACTACCGTCAGCCGTATTTGCCTTTACCGCCACCGACAACTATAGTCCGACGTTCAGCAGCTACGGACACTACGGCTACTACGACCATAAATACAACACCGAGCGCACCACCCTGTTCACCGACCGCAGCATCTACCGCCCGGGACAGACGGTACATGTAGCAGCCATCGTATGGAAGACATGCTCCGCCACCGCCAGCAAAGCCGTGGGCGACAAGGCCGTCACCATGGAGTTGCGCGACGCCAACTACAAGGTAGTAGCTGAGAAACAGGTGACCACCGACCGCTTCGGGCGGTGCGCTACGGCATTCACCCTGCCCACGGGGCAGCTGAACGGCCACTTCACCATACGCGCCAACGACACCAGCACCAGCTTCCGCGTCGAGGAGTACAAGCGCCCCACATTCCAAGTGGAGTTTCCGGAGTATAAGCAGCAGTACCGGCAGGGCGACACCGTGCGCACCACGGGCAAGGCCGTCAGCTATGCCGGCGTGCCCGTGCAGGGAGCCAAGGTGCACTACACGGTGAAGCGCCGCGTGGCTTTCTGGTGGCTGTCCTACTCGCGCTACTGGCAAACGGGCGACATGGGCAACGGCATAGAGACGGAACAGCTGTATGAGGGCGACGTGACCACGGCCGACGACGGCACCTTCCCGGTGGTGATGCCGCTCGTGCTGCCCGACGGACTGGACGGACGCAACATGTACTACCACTTCGTGGTGGAGGCCGACGTGACCGACGTGGCTGGCGAGAGCCACCACGGCACCATGTCGCTGCCCTTAGGCACAAAGCCCACGGCCCTGACCTGCGACCTGCCTGAGCAGGTGCGTAAGGACCAGTTGCCGGCGTTCGCCTTCCACCGCTACAACGCCGCAGGCAAGGAGATAGCCGGCACGGTGAGCTACCGCATAGACGACGGCCAGTGGCAGCAGTGCGCCGCCAACACCCAACCCTCAACCCTCAACCCTCAACTCTCAACCGGCGAACACCGCCTGCAGGCCGTCTGCCAGCAGGACACCATCGACATGAAGTTCGTCGTCTTCAGTCTCGACGACAAAAAGCCCGCGACCCAGACGCACGACTGGTTCTACGTGTCGCACACCCAATTCCCCGACGACGGCAGTCCCGTGACCCTGCAGGTAGGAGCTACGGACCCCGACCTGCACATCGTCTATGGCATCTACGCCGGCAGCACGGTGGTGGAGCGCGGCACGCTGAAGCTCAGCGAGGAACTGCTCAACCGCAAGCTGACCTACAGGGACGAATACGGCAACGGACTGCTGCTGACCTACGCGTGGGTCAAGGAGGGACAGTGCTACCGCCACACGCAAACCATCAAACGCCCCATGCCCGACAAGCAGCTGCGGCTGACGTGGCAGACCTTCCGCGACCGGCTGACGCCGGGCCAGCAGGAGGAGTGGCGGCTGAAGATAGAGACGCCGGACGGCAAACCCGCCGAGGCGTCGCTCATGGCTGTGCTCTACGACAAGAGCCTTGACCAGATAGTCGGCCACGGATGGCCGTTCGCTGCCGAAAGCTACCTGTCGCTGCCGTCCACCGCCTGGCAGTGGCCCACAGGGGGCAGCGCACACCTGTCAAGACACTTCAAATACAAACTGCTGAACATTCCCGGCTTTGAGTACAGCCACTTCGACAGCAGCATCTACCCCTACTACCAGCACTTCATCCATGTGCGAGGCCGCGCAGGACGAATGCTGATGGCGTCCAAGGCGGCAGCACCCATGATGATGGCCGCAGAGGAGAGCAACCAGGCCATAGGCTCCTTCAGCGAAGCAGCCGCTGACGAGGCCAAGAGCGAGACACCGCAGCAGCAGGAGGAGACACCGCAGGAGGTGCAGCTGCGCGAGAACATGCAGGAGACGGCCTTCTTCTACCCCACCCTGCTGACTGACAAGGACGGCGGCGTGACGCTCAGCTTCACACTGCCCGAGAGTCTGACCACATGGCGCTTCATGGGACTTGCCAACACGGCCGACATGCTCTACGGCAACATTGAAGGCGAAGCCATAGCGCAGAAGGACGTCATGGTGCAACCCAACATACCGCGCTTCGTACGCGTGGGAGACGAAGCACAAATAGCTGCCCGCATCTTCAACACCAGCGACCACGCCGTCAGCGGCACGGCGCGACTGCAACTGACAGACCCGGAGACTGGCAAGGTGGTCTGCGCGCAGGAGCAGCCGTTCACTGCCGAGGCTGGTACGACGGCTGTTGCCACGTTCCAAGTCCAGTGCTCCGCATTCAGCGAATCGCTGCTGGTATGCAAGGTGACGGCTCAAGGCGCAGGCTTCAGCGACGGCGAACAGCACTATCTGCCCGTGCTGCCCGACCGTGAGCATGTCACCCGCACAGTGCCCTTCACGCAGCACGAGGCGGGAGTGAAGCGCATCGACCTCACACAGCTGTTCCCCGCAGGCACCACCCAGCAGAAGCTGACCATAGAATACACCAACAACCCCGCATGGCTCATGGTGCAGGCCCTGCCCGTCGTCGGACAGCCGTGGGAACACAGTGCCATCGACCAGGCAGCATCTTACTACTCCAACCTGCTGGCCAAGACACTGCTGGCCGAGAGTCCGCAGGTGAAAACGGTCTTCGAGCAGTGGAAGCGCGAAACCGATAACCGCTCATCCCTAACCTCTCACCTCTCCCAAAACCAAGACCTGAAGGACCTCCTGCTGGCTGAAACGCCCTGGGTGGCCGACGCTGACCGCGAGAGCGAACAAAAACAGCGGCTGGCCGACTTCTTCGACGAGAACGGCATCAGCAACCGGCTGACCACCGCACTGGAGAAGCTGAAGAAGCTGCAAAACGCTGACGGCTCCTTCTCGTGGTATCCCGGCATGAAGGGCAGCACGGCCATCACCGTGGCGGTAGAGGAGATGCTGGTGCGACTGAACAACATGGCAGGCCAACAGGACGACACCAACGAGATGCAGGAGAAAGCCTTCAGCTACTTGGGACAGGAGATGGCTGACCTGGTAGCCGAACTGAAAAAGGAGGAGAAGAAGGGACGGAAGCCCACCTTCCCATCGTTCGCTGCCCTGCGCTGGCTTTACCTCTGCGCATTGGACGGCCGCCAGCTGCCAAGCCGTGTGCAGTCGGCCAACGACTACCTGATCACACTGCTGAAGAAAGACATCAAACGGCAGACCATCTACGAGAAAGCGCTGACGGCCATCGTCCTGTCAAAGAAGGGCGACAGCAAACGCGCCGCCGAATACGTGCAGAGCCTGAAGGAGTACACCGTCTATACGGAGGAGATGGGGCGCTACTACGACACACAGCGGGCCGCCTACTCGTGGTACGACTACAAGATACCTACCGAGGTGGCCGCCATGGAAGCCATAGAGGCCATCACCCCGCAGGACAAGCAGACCGCTGACGAAATGCGCCGCTGGCTGCTACAGGAGAAGCGCACGCAGGTTTGGGACACGCCCATCAACAGCGTCAACGCCATCTACGCCTTCCTGCACGGACATAACAACCTGCTGGCAGCCAAGGCTGAGACGGCACTCGCTATTGACGGCAGACCCATCGATATGCCCAAAGCTACGACAGGACTGGGCTACGTCAAGACGGCCATCAGCCACCCTGAAGGCAAGACATTCACTGCCACCAAGACCAGCGAGGGAACGTCGTGGGGTGCCGTCTACGCACAGTTCCTGCAGAAGACGTCCGACGTGAAGGCATCGCAGAGCGGCATCTCCGTGAAGCGCGAACTGCTGCCAGCCACTGACGGCACTACTGCACTGGCCGTAGGCTCACGCGTCAGGGTACGCATCACCATCGAGACGACGCGTGACCTGGACTTCGTACAGGTTGTCGACCGCAGGGCTGCGTGCATGGAGCCCGTGCGCCAGCTGTCAGGCTACCAGAACGGTGCTTACGTTTCGCCCAAGGACTGCTCCACCAACTATTACTACTCCGGACTGTCCAAGGGCCGTCACGTCATAGAATCAGAATACTACATCGACCGCGCAGGCTGCTACGAGACAGGCACCTGCACCGTGCAGTGCGCCTACTCGCCTGAGTTCAGGGCCACAGCACCGTCGACGACTATTAACATCAAGCAATAGACCATTATGAACAGAAGAATCATCATACCTGCCCTGCTGTGGTTAGCGGCCATGCCGGCACTGGCACAGAAGATAGCAGCAGAGAAAACTACCGTTGACGCCGGACGCACAGGATGGAAGACACCCGTGACCGCCGTCTTTGACTTTCGCAACAAAGGCGGACGCAAAGTCAGGATTTCAAAGGTGCAGCCCGACTGCAACTGCACTGTAGTGGAATATCCCAAGGGAGACCTGGGCGACAGGTTCCAGATACGCATGACCTTTGACGCCAAGCAACTGGGACATTTCGACAAACAGGCTGCCATATACACCAATGAGTCAAAGAAACCCGTCTACATACGCATGAAGGGCATCGTGCTGGAGAACTACGTCGACGTCACCGGCTTGTATCCTGTCGAAATGGGTGACTTGCGCCTTGACCAAAACGAGCTGGAATACGACGACGTCAACCGTGGGGACATGCTCGTAAGGGAACTGCGCATCTACAACAACAGCATCACCCAGAGCTACCAGCCCATCGTGATGCATCTGCCGCCGTACCTCAAAGCACAGGCCATGCCGGAAAAGCTGGCACCGGGGGCAGAGGGCGTCATCACCGTGACACTGAACTCTGCCAAGCTGCACGACTACGGACTGACACAGACCACGGTATTTCTGGCCGGAAACCCTGGCGATAAAGTCAACCACGACCATGCCATCGGCATATCGGCGGTACTGCTGCCGTCCTTCAACGGTGAGGCTGACAGTCCGTCTGCCCCACACATCCAGTTGTCGGCCGAGGCGGTGGACATCCTGTTTGAGGGGAAAAACAAGAAGACGGAAATCATCGACATCGTCAACACGGGCCATTCCGTGCTCAACATCTCGTCGCTGCAGATGTTCACACCCGGGCTTCGCATCTCGCTCGACAAAAGGCGACTGCAACCCGGCGAGTATGCCAAGCTGAAGATTACGGCCATCCGCGGTGAACTGCAAAAGGTGCGCACGCGTCCGCGAATACTCATGATTACCAACGACCCGGCTAAGCCTAAAGTCACGATTACATTAAACATGAAAGATTAAACTCTAAAACATCAAAGCACAGTGGAACATCCTGAGAACAGCTCCGAATATGCAGGACTGCAAGTCAACAGTGGCGTAGAGCAGCCCGCCATCATCAATCCGTACCTGAAACGCAACCGCTTCCGCCGTCATGAGCTCAGCGCAGCCGAAATGGTGGAAGGCATCGTCAAAGGCGATGTCACCATCCTGTCGCAGGCCGTCACCTTGGTGGAGAGTGTCAACCCCAACCACCAGCAGAAGGCACAGGAAGTCATCAACAAATGTCTGCCCTACAGTGGAAACAGCATCCGTGTGGGCATCAGCGGCGTACCCGGCGCTGGAAAATCGACCAGCATCGACGAGTTTGGCATACATGTGCTGAAGGAGAAAGGCGGAAAGCTGGCCGTTCTGGCCATCGACCCCTCGTCAGAGCGCTCCAAGGGCAGCATCCTTGGCGACAAGACACGCATGGAAAAGCTCTCGACTCATCCCGACTCTTTTATCCGTCCCAGCCCTACAGCAGGGTCGTTAGGCGGCGTGGCCCGCAAGACGCGTGAGACCATCATACTGTGTGAGGCTGCGGGCTTCGACAAGATTTTCGTCGAGACCGTCGGCGTGGGACAGAGCGAGACGGCCTGTCACTCCATGGTAGACTTCTTCCTGCTCATACAGCTGGCAGGCACGGGCGACGACCTGCAGGGCATCAAGCGTGGCATCATGGAGATATGCGACGGCATCGTCATTAACAAGTGCGATGGTGACAACGTCGACAAATGCCACATGGCTGCCACCAACTTCCGCAATGCACTGCACTTCTTCCCCAAACCCGAGAGCGGCTGGTTGCCGAAGGTGCTCTGCTACAGTGGCTTCTACGGCTACGGCATCAAAGAGGTGTGGGACATGATCTACGAATACATCGGCTTCGTCAAAAAGAACGGCTACTTCGACTATCGGCGCAACGAGCAGGCTAAATACTGGATGTATGAGAGCATCAATGAGCACCTGCGCCTTAGTTTCTACAACAACGCCACCATCCAGCAGCAGTTGCAGGATGCCGAACGCTCGGTGCTGGCAGGACAGCAGACGTCATTTGCTGCCGCCCAGCAACTGCTGGATACCTACTACGCCCAGCTGAGACATGTTACAGATAGAGATTGACAACGGCAGCGGGTTCTGCTTCGGTGTGACCACGGCCATCCAGAAGGCTGAGGAAGAGCTGGCCAAAGGCAACACACTATACTGTCTGGGCGACATCGTCCACAACGGTATGGAGTGCGAACGGCTGCGGCAGATGGGCCTCATCACCATCAACCACGACGACATGCGCCAGCTGCACAACGTCAAAGTGCTGCTGCGCGCCCACGGCGAGCCGCCAGCCACCTATGCCCTGGCCCGTCAGAACAACATCGAAATCATTGATGCGACATGTCCCGTGGTGCTCCAACTGCAACGACGCATCAAGAAACAGTATGAGAGCGGTGACGGCCAGATTGTCATTTTCGGCAAGAAAGGCCATGCCGAGGTCTTAGGACTGGTAGGACAGACGCAGACGACGGCCATCGTCATCGAGAGCTTTGAGGAGGTTAAGAAGCTCGACTTCTCACGCGACATCTATCTCTACTCCCAGACAACCAAGTCGCTTGACGAGTTCCACCGCATCATCGACTACATACAGTCGCACATATTGCCGGAAGCTACCTTCAAAAGCTTCGACACCATTTGCCGCTCAGTGGCCAACCGCATGCCCAACATCTCGCAGTTTGCCACCCGCCACGACCTGATACTCTTTGTCTGCGGACGAAAGAGTTCTAACGGGAAAGTGCTTTTCAACGAGTGTCTGCGCGTCAACGCCAACACACACCTCATAGAAGGTCCTGACGAGATAGAGCCCGCGTGGCTCAAAGGCATGGAGACCGTTGGCATCTGCGGTGCCACCAGCACCCCCAAATGGCTCATGGAACAATGCCGTGACGCCATCAACGCATTTCATTAAACACAGAAAACAACAGCACAAAAATGAAACAAATTCTACGACTCACCACACTGCTGTGCCTCGCAGTCATGGGTTACATGCCCACTCTGGCCGAAGACATTCATGTAGCCACTGACGGTAACGACAGCAACAACGGAACCGAACAGGCGCCGCTGCTCACCATCCACAAAGCCATGGAGCGCGTAAAAGCCGGCGACCGCATACTGGTGCATGAAGGCACGTACTACATCACGCAGCGCATCAAGATACCCGAACTGCCCACCAGCGCGGACATGCGCTGCCAATTGCGTGCATGGCCGGAAGACGCTGTGGGTAAAGTCATCATTGACGGTAAGGACATGCAACCCGCCACGGAGAACGATTTCAAAATGGCACGATGCATCTACGTCAACCATCTGGCCAACTACTGGACCTTCTACGGGCTGGTGCTTCAGCACGCCAAAGACAACGGGATGAAGATAGAAGGGTCGTTCAACGTCGTGGAACGCTGCACCTTCCGCTGGAACAACGACACAGGACTGCAGATAGGCATGTTCAAGGACTTCAGTATTGAGGAAACCAAATCGTTTCCCATCACGGGACAGCCGCAGTACAACCCAGGATACACCTACTGCCGATACAACAAAGTCATCAACTGCGACGCATACGAGAATGCAGACCTGAAGAGTTTCAGCGGCAACGACGACGGCGGCGATGCCGACGGATTTGCCTGCAAGCTGTTCCCCGGACCGGGAACGGAGTTCCACGGATGCCGTGCATGGACCAACAGCGATGACAACTGGGACCTGTATATGGTCTATCACCCCGTGGTCATCGACCACTGCTGGGCTTGGCACGCAGGCTACCTGAAGGACGGCAGCGAAGGAAAGAACGGCAACGGCTTCAAGCTCGGAGGCGGAGGGTCAGCAGGTGGTGCAGCCTTCGACCAGTCAGTGGGTGCCCATGTGGTGACCAACTGTGTGGCATTCGAGAACCTGCATAAGGGATTTGACCAGAACAACGCCTACGAAGGCATGTATATCCTCAACTGCACGGCATGGGGCAACGAGTACAACTACCGCTTTCCCACCTTATTTAAATATGGTGGAATGGTCATACGCAACTGCATCGGCTGGGGCGCAAAGGCAGAGAAAAGCGGCGTTGCCGTAGGCAACCATGAGTTTCTTTCGCCTGACAAGGAAGGCTACCAAGAGCCCGACACCGACTTCAACTCATGGACAACCATTGACGGATGCAGCCCCATCAAGGAGGGCTATAAGGATGGTAAGACGCAGATTGTCACCCAAAACCATGCGGGCGAGTTTCTATCGTTGTCCGTCAACGACTTCCTTGCCGAGCGTGAAGCCGACGGCTCGCTGCCCGCCAACAACTTTGCACGCCTGAAGGAAGGAAGCATCTTCAAGGACAAAGGCACACCCATCATCGGCTTCACTCCTACCCGCTTCATGACCCAGGCCGAGGCCACCACCCACGGACTGGAACTCATCACCGCCGACGATATCTACATTCCCTACAACGACGCGGCTCCAGACTTCGGCGCATACGAGCTGAAGGGTACGCCGGCAGAATACACAGTGCCTGAGAAAATCGAAGTCAAATGCACAACGGCCAACAGTGTGCAGGAGGTCACAGAAGGCCAGCCCATACAAGACATCGTCTATGAAATGAACGACGTGGCTACGGCTGCCGTTGTCGAGGGACTGGCTGACGGACTTACCTTTACCGTGAAGAACAACAGCGTGACCATCAGCGGAACGCCAAAGGCCAGCTGCACATACAAGCTCACCGCCACAGGCAACGAACAGCAGGGTGTCAAGCCCTGCACCACGACAGGCATCATTTCGGTGGTCACTCCCTTCCGTGTGCTGACGGGCGACTGGTACCATTTCCAAGACACATGGGAGAACCTGCCCACCGATCTGCAGGGGGTTGTAGAACTGATAGCCGGAAGCAGCAACGCCACGACCTTTGCCCCTGACAAGACGGAGAGCGACGGCGGCGTACCGAGCGGCTGCACCGCGGGCGGCATCGACATGGGCAAGAACAACGGCGGCATCAGGTGGAACCTCGATGACGGTGTGCTACAGCTGAAAGTCAACCTGCACTTCACGGGCGACCGTACCTACAAAATACTATGGACACTGGAGGACGGCACGTCAGGCTCGTTCACTACCGACAAGCTGAAGAAGCAGACACTCCTGGGCTGGGACCTCGTTGAGGCGGCAGGACTCAGCGAGCAGACGGCAAAGCAGACGCGCACCCTCACGCTGCTGAACACGTCAGGCAGCGGCGGTGCCCGCGTCTACGACATGTATGTCCGCGTTCCCTACAAGGCAACGGACGGCATCAGCACCGTCACGACCAGCGCAAGGCAAGAGACACAAAAAGTCATCCTTGACGGAAGACTGGTCATCGTCAAGGACGGTCAGTGCTACAGCGCACTGGGACAGAAGGTCACGCTATAGGAACTACTCGGTGCGTTCACGGAAGCGCGCTAACAACCACTCCTTTTGCTCGGCAATGGTCATTTGGCTGTTGTCGAGCAAAAGTGCATCATCAGCTTTCTTCAACGGTGACACCTCACGATGGGAGTCTATGTAGTCGCGTTCCTGAACATTTTTTAGAATGTCGGCATAGTCGGCCTCCATGCCTTTCTGCTTCAGCTCGTCATAACGGCGTTGGGCACGAACTTCTGCCGATGCAGTAACAAAAACCTTCAGTTCGGCATCGGGAAAGACGACGGTACCGATGTCACGTCCGTCCATCACCACGCCTTTGTCCTTACCCATCTGCTGCTGCTGCGCTACCATGGCTTCGCGAACAAAGCCCAGCGTGGCAATGGGGCTGACATGACTGCTGACCTCCATGGTGCGGATGTCATGCTCAACCAGTTCTCCGTTGAGGTAGGTGTCAGGCCGCCCCGTCTCGGAGTTGAAGCGGAAAGAGATGTGAATGTCTGCCAACTGACGGCGCAGGGCTTCCTGGTCGATGTCGTCGCCGTGGAACAGTCCATGGCGCAAAGCATAGAGTGTGACTGAACGGTACATGGCACCTGTGTCCACATAGACATAGCCCACCTCGCGGGCCAGGTCTTTGGCCATGGTGCTCTTGCCGCACGAACTATGGCCGTCGATAGCTATGGTAATCTTTTTCATAGAGCATAACTGACATTAATTAATACAGAACTTGCCGAGACGTGGTACTTGGCATAGGCGGCTTGCAGTTTGAAACGCTCCAACTGCAAGCCTGCACCTATCGAGAATCCGGCCCCGTGATTGCTGTCGCCATCACCGTCGCTGACTTTCATCTCGCTTGAACGCCGAAAATTGTAACCCGCCGCCACGTAAATCTTTTCGCCCAACAGCAGGTCGGCACCTATGGCTACATGCTTGATGAAGCCCTGGTCCCAGTTGTTCAGCCGTGACAGCGTGGCCGTCAGGCGCAACGGAGAACCTATGAGCCGCTTGCTGACGCCCAACTGCAGGTCAAGGGGTATGCGCTCAAAATCGTCATCGTAAGCGCTGATTTGTCCGCCTAAATTCTTGGCCACTGCCGACAGCGACCACTGGTGTTCCTCGTCGTAGTAGTTGATGCCTAAGTCTACGGCCACGGCTGCCGACGAATATGACGCGATGTGTGAGGAGACAAAGCGGGCGGTGATGCCTCCGCTAAACCTGTTGCTCAGCAGATAGGCAAAAGAACCGGCCACAGCGATGTCTTTGACAGAGAACGAACCCGTCTGGATGTTCTCCGCCGTAGTTTCCTTCACAGAGCCATAGTCCATATACTGGGCTGCAACACCCCACGTGGCACGCTCCTTGTAACCTTTGACGAACGATGCCGAAGCCGTCTTGGCACCCTCCATATAGGTCATGAAGTTGAGGTTGATGCTTTTGTCTGAGACATTGCTGATAAGCGACGGATTGTGGAATATCACGGTGGGGTCGTCATCAGTCAGCGTGATGTTCTCTCCACCAAGTGCAGCCACATGCGCACTGACAGGAAGCCGCAGGAAGCTGTAGACTTCCTGGCTTTCCTGAGCCTGCGCACTGAATGCGAGCACAAATGCTATTAGTGTCAGAACACCTTGCTTCATTGTTATTTGTTACTAAATCAACGGCAAAGGTAGTCATTTTATTGCGTATTTCCAAAATAATCACTACCTTTGCAACACAATGGAACAGAAGAAGACACCGAAAGCCGACATGGAACAGCGCAGAGCCACAGGATTTCTCTTAGGCTTAGTGCTGGTGCTGTCGCTGCTGTACGTCGTTCTGGAGTGGAACAGCATGGCCGGCACGGAGTCTGTGGAGGAACTGGACCTGAGCGAACTGACGCACGAGAGCGAACTGGTGCCGATGTCGAACGAAGAAACCATGGCCATGCCCGAGGAAAAGAAGACCGTGGAAAAGACCGAACAGCTGCGCGTGGTTGACGACGACGTGGAACTGCAAAGCCCTGAGGAACAGCTGGAAGGTGAAACCGACGGCAACGATGACGAGACACTGCTGCAGGAACTGGCAGAAGAACAGGACAAGGCCCTGGACGCCATGGGCGTGGACCCCAACAACCCGCTGAACTTCCACATTGTCGAAGACTTGCCTCAGTTTCCCGGTGGAGCCGTTGAATTCATGAAGTGGCTGACCAAGCACCTGCATTACCCTAACAGCGCCCGCAAGAAGAACATCCAAGGCAAGGTGATTGCCGTCTTCTATGTCGAGAAGGACGGCAAGGTGACCGGCATCAAGGTCACGAAGTCGCTGTCGCCGGAATGCGACCGTGAAGCCCTGCGCGTGCTCCGCATGATGCCCGACTGGCAGCCCGGCATACAGAACGACAAGCCCTGCCGCACGAAGGTGTGCATTCCCATCGTCTTTAAACTGTAAAGAAATAAAAAAACAATATATAATGAACACATCGAACGAAATCCTACAGAAAATCAACGACTGTCTGGCCAACCTGCCGTACGACCGCAAACCGGCATCGCTTTATGAGCCCGTGAAATACGTGCTCTCCATGGGCGGCAAGCGCATAAGGCCCGTGCTCATGCTGATGAGTTACAACCTGTGGCACGAACGGCCAGAGGACATTCTCATGCCTGCCATCGGTCTGGAGACATACCACAACTACACGCTGCTGCATGACGACCTGATGGACAATGCCGACATGCGCCGCGGACACGAGACCGTACACCGCCGCTGGGACGCCAACAAAGCCATACTCTCCGGAGACTCCATGCTCGTGCTGGCTTACCAGCGTGTGGCACAGGTGCCGGCAGACAAGCTCCGTCAGGTTTTGGACCTCTTCACCGTCACAGCACTTGAGATAGGCGAAGGCCAGGAGTACGACATGGACTTTGAAACACGCAACGACGTGACCGAGGACGAGTATATCGAGATGATACGTCTGAAGACTTCCGTACTGCTGGCCTGTGCCATGAAGATGGGTGCCATACTGGCCGACGCTCCACAAGAGGACATAGAGCGGCTCTACCGCGTGGGCGAGCAGTTGGGCCTGGCTTTCCAACTGCAAGACGACCTGCTTGACGTCTATGGCGACCCGAAGGTGTTCGGCAAGGCCATTGGCGGCGACATCACGTCGAACAAGAAGACCTACATGCTCATCAATGCCATAAACCGTGCCAACAGCAAACAGCAGGCCGAACTGAAACGATGGATAAGTGCCAAGACCTTCAACCGCGAAGTGAAGGTCAGCGAGGTGACGCGCCTTTATGACGAAATCGGCATCCGCCAGCTCTGCGAACAGAAAATCAACCACTACTTCGACCTGGCCCGCCGTACGCTTGACGAGGTCAGCGTGGCTGACGAGCGCAAACAGGCCCTGCGTACCTATATGGACGAGATGCTGCACCGCAACAAATAGTCCCTGCAGTTATGATGAGTTTTGTCGACACGCATTGCCACCTGGACGGCGAGGAGTTCGATGCCGACCGCGACGAAGTGGTCAGCAGAGCCCGCGAGGCCGGCTGCCAGGCCATCTTTCTGCCAGCCATCGACCTGAAGACGTGCCATAGCGTCCTCAGCACCTGCGCACAATATCCCGCATTCTGCTACCCCATGCTGGGCCTGCACCCCGAAGAGGTGCGTCCTGACTGGTGCGACCAGCTGTCTGCCATCAGGCAGTGCATTGACCATACCCTCACCACTCACCCCTCACCACTCACCGCCCCCCTCCTCGCCATCGGCGAGGTAGGGCTTGATTTCTACTGGAGCCGTGAGTACGAACAGCAGCAGTTGCTGGCTTTTGAGCGGCAAGTCCAGTGGTCAGCAGAAACCCGCCTGCCCCTGATGATACACTGCCGCAAGGCACAGAACGAGCTGGTCAATATATTAAAAAGGTACGCGCACGACCTGCCCGGCGGTGTGTTCCACTGCTTTACCGGCAACGAACAGGAGGCACGGCAGCTGCTGGACTTCCCACAGTTTGTGCTGGGCATAGGCGGTGTACTGACGTTCAAGAAGAGCCACCTGCCTGAAGTCCTGCCCGCCTGCGTCCCGCTGGAACGCATTGTCTTGGAGACCGACGCCCCTTACATGGCTCCCGTCCCCTGCCGGGGCCAGCGCAACGAGTCTGCCTACATCCGCCATGTCATCAGCCGGCTGGCCGCCGCTTACGGAGTTAGTGAGGCAGAAGTCTGCCTTCAGACCAACGAAAACGTGGCAAGGGTCTTTGGCATGCCCAAAAGATAAAGATTGTTAAAACAGGAAAAACGCTCAACGCTCAACGCTCAACTCTCGACTAAAAATAGTACCTTTGCATCCGCTTAGCTGCAAAGCACGCAAGGAGAGGTGCTCGAGTGGTTGAAGAGGCACGCCTGGAAAGCGTGTAACCGGCAAAACCGGTTCGCAGGTTCGAATCCTGTTCTCTCCGCAGAAACGGTAAAAGGGGACCCTTCAGGTTCCCTTCTTTCGTACCTTACTGCCAGTCGTTACAACATAAGTCAAAGAAACTGCACGTCGTGAAAACAAGAAGCACCGACATCATCCATGGGCTGCACATCGGATTTCCCATAGCTTTGGGCTATTTCGCCGTGGCTTTCTCGTTAGGCATCATCGCCGCGAAGGCGGGGCTGACGGCCCCAATGGGCTTCCTGAGCAGTTTCTTTGTCCGCGCCTCTGCCGGCGAGTACGGCGTCTACACGCTGGTAGCAGCCCAGGCCGCCTACGCCGAGGTCGTGGCCATGTGCATGGTGGCCAACCTGCGCTACATGCTGATGAGCGCCGCCCTCTCGCAGAAGATAGCCCCCGGCACGTCGTGGCCTCACCGGCTGCTGATGGCCTGCTGCATCACCGACGAGGTGTTTGGCGTCTCCATTGCTCATCCGGGCTATACCCCGCCCGCCTACACCTACTCGGCGGCACTCATTTCCACGCTCTTCTGGGCCTCAGGCTGTGCCATAGGCATTACGGCCGGCAGTCTGCTGCCTGCCAACATCGTCACCGCGCTGAGCATGTCACTCTACGGCATGTTCCTGGCCATCATCATTCCCCCCGCCCGCGACGACCGCAACGTGCTCTATGCCCTTGCGGCCAGCTTCCTGCTCAGCGGCCTGAGCGTCATGGCTCCCGTCGTGGGGACGTGGAGCAGCGGCACGCGTACCGTTGTGCTCACCATCGTCATCGCTGCCGTTGTAGCCTGGCTCAAACCCATAAACCCTGAAACGGATGAACCAGCATAGCATCTTCCTCTACATCCTCATCGCCATTCTGGTCACCAACCTTATCCGCGTGCTGCCCATGGTGCTGATACACGGCCCCATCAAGAACCGCTTCGTGCGCAGCTTTCTCTACTACGTCCCTTATGTCACGCTGGCCGTGATGACCTTCCCGGACATGGTGCTGGCCACGCCGACGCCACTGCCCGGCATCGTCGCCCTGCTTGTCGGCATCGTTGCCGCCTGGTTCCGTCTGGGTCTGTTCCCCGTGGCCGTCATCTGCTGTGTCATCGCCTACCTGCTGATTTAGCCCCGCAGCCTTGTCAATCATGGCGCGCAGCCTTGCCAGAAAGGGCGCGCAGCCTTGCCATTCATCAGCGACGGCATTGCAATTTAATTTAATTTGCACAGCAATTTAATTTAATTTGCTCACCAATTTAATTTAAATTGCTCACCAATTTAATTTAAATTGCAACAGCCCTGGCGCTGTTTGTCAAGTCTGCCAGCACCATTTGACATAACAGCGACCACCGTTTGACAAGGTTGTCGGACTCCTAAACAATCCTAAAACAATGGCAAAAAGATTACAAAATTCCGAGGGATTTTGTACCTTTGGAGCCTAAATCAATGAAAAGACTGACTAAACCTAATCTTATTCTGAGATATGAAACAAAGACTAACCATTGCAATGGCCCTCTGCCTGACTGCCATGACGGCATGGGCCGAACAGGTGACGGTGCTGACCAAGAACACCGCACTGGTACTGGAAGTAACCAAAGGACAACAGCCCAAGTACGTCTACTACGGCGCAAAACTCAGCGCACAGGAGCTGAGCACGCTGAAAGCACCCGCAGCCTTCGGGCGCATGGACGCCTATCCCGCCTACGGCATGAACACGCCCGCCGAGGCCGCGCTGGCCGTCACCCACGGCGACGGCAACCTGTCGACAGCCCTCGTGGCCGAGGGTGTGGAGCAGAAGGGTGACGTCACCGTCGTCAGACTCAAGGACACGGTGTACCCGCTGCACGTCAACCTGTGCTACAAGACCTACGCCGAGACGGACATGATAGAGGCCTGGACGGAAATCACCAACGGCGAGAAGCAGCCGGTGACGCTGACCGCCTTTGCCTCGGCCATGCTGCCCATACGCCGCGGCAACGTGTGGCTGAGCCACCTCTACGGCTCGTGGGCCAACGAGGGACGGCTGTGTGAAGAACCGCTGACGCCGGGCCAGAAGGTCATCGTCAACAAAGACGGCACGCGCAACGCACACACCGACCACGGCGAGGTGATGTTCTCGCTCGACGGCAAAGGACAGGAGAACGCCGGCGCCGTCATCGGAGCAGCCATCTGCTACTCGGGCAACTACCGGCTGAAGGTGGTGACCGACGACACCGACTACCACTACTTCTTTGCCGGCATCAACGAGGACAACTCTGCCTACCACCTGAAGCGCGGCGAGACATTCCGCACGCCTGCACTGGCGCTGACCTACTCGGAGCAGGGACTGAGCGGCGCATCCAGAAACTTCCACAAATGGGGCCGCAAGTACCGGCTGATGCACGGCGACCGCGAGCGCAAGATACTGCTCAACTCGTGGGAGGGCGT
This sequence comes from Prevotella sp., assembly GCA_017458125.1. Classification (GTDB taxonomy): domain Bacteria; phylum Bacteroidota; class Bacteroidia; order Bacteroidales; family Bacteroidaceae; genus Prevotella. The sequence goes on along the minus strand of JAFTGB010000002.1, from coordinate 18,873 downwards.
GTACTTCGACATCAACCAGCAGGGCATGGACCAGATGATGGCCGACATTGCCTCGATGGGCGGCGAGCTCTTCGTCATGGACGACGGATGGTTCGGCGACAAGTACCCGCGCAAGACCGACAACTCCTCGCTGGGCGACTGGGTGGTCGACAGGCAAAAGCTGCCCGAAGGCATAGAGGGACTGCTGCGCGACGCCAAGAAGCGGGGCGTGAAGTTCGGCATCTGGATAGAGCCCGAGATGGCCAACACCACCTCAGAACTGTACGAGCAGCACCCCGAGTGGATAGTCAAGGCCCCGAAGCGCGACGCCGTCTTAGGCCGCGGCGGCACGCAGGTGGTGCTCGACCTGAGCAACCCCAAGGTACAGGACTTCGTGTTCGGCGTGGTGGACAACCTCATGACGAAGTACCCGGAGATAGACTACATCAAATGGGACGCCAACATGCCTATACTGAACCACGGCTCGCAGTACCTGACCATGAACAACCAGAGCCACCTCTACATCGAGTATCACCGGGGCTTCGAGAAGACATGCCAGCGCATCCGCGAAAAGTATCCCGACCTGACCATACAGGCCTGCGCATCGGGTGGCGGACGTGCCAACTGGGGCGTGCTGCCGTGGTTCGACGAGTTCTGGGTCTCTGACAACACCGACGCCCTGCAACGCATCTACATGCAGTGGGGAACCAGCTACTTCTTCCCTGCTATTGCCATGGCCAGCCACATCTCGGCAACACCCAACCACACCGTGTTCCGCACCACGGCGCTGAAGTACCGCATCGACGTGGCCATGAGCGGGCGCTTAGGCATGGAGATACAGCCCAAAAACATGACCGACGACGAGAAGGAACTCTGCCGGAAGGCCATCGCCGAGTACAAGCAGATACGCCCCATCGTGCAGTTTGGCAACATCTATCGCCTCGTTTCGCCCTACGACAAGAAAGGCCTGGCCTCGCTGATGTACGTCGACGACCAGCAGCAGAAAGCTGTCTGGTACTGGTGGAAGACGGAGTCGTTCCAGAACGAGCACCTGCCCCGCGTAAAAATGGCAGGCCTCAACCCCACCCGCATGTATAAGGTGCACGAGCTGAACCGCATCGACCTGAAGCCCTTGGACTGCGAGGGCCAGTCGTTCAGCGGTGCCTACCTCATGAAGCACGGACTGGAGATGCCCTACCGCAACGAGCCCGAGTGGTCGAAGAAGAGCGACTGGTCCAGCCGCGTGCTGCTGCTGGAGGCAGAGTGAAATGGGCACAATTCCCATGAAATCCTTGCTACTTTGCGAAAACATTCGTATCTTTGCAAAAGGAAAACGTATAAACAAGGAAAGATATGGCAACAATCGTGTTACAGGTACAAGATGAAAGCCTCGTAGCCAAAGTGAAGCAGGCCTGCAAGATGCTGATAGGCGTGACATCGGTGAAAGTGCAGAAAACACCGGCAAAAACAGAGGACATCACCCAGACTGCTCATTACAAGGCTGCGATGGATGATGTCAAGCACGGACGGGTGACTACCTACGCGTCGCTGGAAGATTTCTACAAAGAAATGGGACTATAGACTATAGGCTATGGAGTACACCGTCATCATCTCGAACCAATTCAAGAAAGACTTCCGACGTTGCATCAAACGCGGGCTTGACATGAAGCTCATTACTGACGCGATGGACTTGCTCAAAGCAACAGGCAAGCTACCAGCCCAATACCAGCCGCACCCTCTGAAAGGAGACCATAAGGGGCAATGGGAATGCCATATTCAGCCCAACTGGCTGATGACGTGGGAGCAGCACGACAATGAGCTGACGCTATTATTCCTTGAGACGGGAACCCACGCTGACATTTTTGGCTGGTAAAACACCATTGATGACGGGACAAATGAACAGTAAAGAACTGCTGGCCCACATCCGCGAAGGGCGGGAAATGACCACTAAAGAGAAGCTCAGGCTGATAGTCAGCCTGAGCATCCCGTCTATTCTGGCACAAATCTCGGCCACCGTCATGTTCTTCATCGACGCGTCGATGGTGGGACATCTTGGAGCCAAGGCCTCGGCTGCCATCGGACTGGTGGAGACCACCGGGTGGCTCTTAGGCGGACTGGCCTCGGCCGCCAACTTAGGCTTCTCGGTACAGGTGGCACACGCCATCGGCGCCAACGACTTTGAACGGGCACGGACGGTGCTGCGCCAGTCGATGGTGTGCTGTCTGATATGGGCACTGTCCGTTACGGCCATTGCGCTGACCATCAGTCCTTTCCTGCCCTACTGGTTAGGCGGCTCGGAAGAGATAGCGCACGATGCCACACTCTATTTTGCCATCTTCTGCGGCTGCGGCATCTTCTTCCAGATGGAAGGACTGACGGGTTCCATGCTGAAGTGTTCGGGCAACATGAAGGTGCCCTCGGCCCTCAACATCCTGATGTGCGTGATGGACGTGCTGTTCAACTACCTATTTATATATATATTAGACATGGGGGTGGCCGGAGCGGCCATCGGCACGGGACTGGCCATGCTGATAACGGCAGTGCTGATGTTCTACTTCTTAGTGGTGCGCTCCGACCTGCTGCACCTGAAAGGGCGCCCGGGGTCGTTCCGCCCGACGAAGCCCGTCGTCGTCACTGCCGTCAAGATAGGGGCTCCCATGGGACTACAGCACATGCTGATGGGGTCGGCACAGGTGGTGAGCACGCTGATTGTAGCACCGTTAGGCACCATAGCTATTGCCGCCCACTCGTTAGCCATCACGGTGGAGAGCCTGTGCTACATGCCCGGCTACGGCATTGCCGAGGCCGCCACGACACTGGTGGGACAGAGTTTTGGCGCCGGTCAGCGGAAGCTGACGCGCTCCTTTGCCTACATGTCGACGGGCTTAGGCATCGGCGTGATGACGCTGATGGGCGTGCTGATGTTTGTGTTTGCCCCGGAACTGATGTCGGTGCTGACGCCCGTCGGCGACATCATCAGCCTGGGTGCCGAATGTCTGCGCATCGAGGCCTTTGCCGAACCCATGTTCGCCGCCGCCATCGTCTGCAACGGTGTCTTCATAGGTGCCGGCGACACCCTGAAACCTGCCATCATGAGTCTGCTCTCCATGTGGGGCGTACGCCTGACGCTGGCCGCCCTGCTGGCCACAACCTACGGTCTGCCTGGCGTTTGGACGGCCATGGCCATCGAACTGACCTTCCGCGGCCTGATGTTCTTAGCAAGACTTTCACGCATGAAGAGTTAGGAGTTAAGAATTAACTCTAAACAAAAAAAGTGCAGCACTCAGGTCTCATCCTGCGTGCTGCACTTCACTACTATAAATAACTAAAAACCTAATTCTTATGAAAAAAGTGCGTCTCCCGACGTCGGTGTTATCCTTACTACAATCTTTCTTTTCTTACCTTTACTCGTTCTAACGACCTATTGTCGATTTATTCCTGATTTCTTTTTCCTTAACTACTAATACCTTATACTTAATGTCTGTTATCCAATCTTTAACCTTAAAAAACCAATTCTCTCTTGAAGACGATGCAAAGGTAGGAAGTTTTTGGCTTCCTTGTATAACTTTTGGCATAAAAAGGATGAAAAACCGACGTATTCTTGATGCAAATCAAGAGCTTTGTGCGCGAACACACCTATTTTATTGTCGCACACAGCAACTTTTCGACCTCGTTGGTCAGTGCCACAAACTCGGGGATAGACAGCTGCTCGGGGCGCAGGGTCAGCGACAGGCGCGTACCGGCAGCCGACAAGCGGGCGTTGAGCACAGCCACAGCATCGTCGGCAAGCAGTTGCCTGAGCGACACACGCAGCATCTTGCGACGCTGGTTGAACACCGTCTTCACCACACGTTTGAACAGCTGCTCGTCGCATCCTAAATGGCGCGTAGCGTTGCGCGTCATCCTGATGACGGCACTCTTCACCTTGGGAGGCGGATTGAAAACGGTCTCGTCGACCATGAACAGATATTCCACGTCGTACCATGCCTGGATGAGCACCGACAGGATGCCATACGACTTCGTACCAGGCTGAGAGGCCATGCGAAGAGCCACCTCGTGCTGTATCATACCCGTACAACAGGGTATCAGCTCGCGGTTGTCTATCATCTTGAAGAAAATCTGCGACGAGATGTCGTACGGGTAGTTGCCCGTGAGCACAAACTGCCCACCGTCGAACACCTTACTGAGGTCCATACGCAGAAAGTCCTCGCCCATGATGTTCTCGCGCAACCGTGGAAAGTGCTCGTTGAGATAGGCCACGCTCTCACGGTCTATCTCGACAACCTTCAGCGGACGCGGCTTCTCCACTAAGTACTGCGTCATCACACCCATACCCGGCCCTACCTCTAAGACGGGCAGTCCGGGACAGGCATCCACCGTGTCGGCTATGCGCTTGGCTATGTTCAAGTCGGTCAGGAAGTGCTGACCCAAATGTTTCTTCGGCCTTACTTGCTTCATGGCTGCAAAATTACAACAAAAAAGTGAGCCTGCCAAACAAAAGCCGTACGCCTGTGTGACAATAAGCACGCATTCTATTATTAAAACTGTTAAAGTGTATTAAAACCGTAACCGATATGTAATAATTATTGCTCTAAGCACACGACTTTTTAAAAATTTTTACTATATTTGCGCTTGGATTAGAATTATAAGCAAATAACCAACCAACCACTATATGTTAAAATTACTTCTCATTCTGTGTATCATGTTAGGGACGTCCACCAGTTCCTTAGCCCAACAAGAGACTAACAGGCGCATGGTTTCGCCCGGAACGGACTTCTTCGTGCCGCATTGGTTTGTCACTTTGCAGGCAGGTGCCTCCTACGATGTAGGAGAAGCCAAATTCTCGAAACTCGTGTCGCCTGCCCTGCAAGGGGCACTGGGCTACCAGTTCAACCCACTCCTCGCAGCCCGGTTCTCACTCAGCGGATGGCAAGCCAGAAACAACTATGCCTATCCGTACGCCGAATACAAATGGAACTTCGTGCAGCCCGCCGTCGATGCCATGCTCGATGTCACCACACTCATCGACGGATGGAAACCAGAGCGTTTCTTCCATCTCTATACCATGGCCGGCCTGGGCGTTGCCCTGTCGTTCAACAACGACGAAGCCATAGAAGCCGACAAGCGCTACGGCATCGACTTCCAGAAACTATGGCACGACAGCCGCTGGAACCCCGTAGTGCGGGCGGGCATTGGTGCCGACTTCCGTATCACGGACAACATAGCCATCGGAGCCGAGGTGAACGCCAACATGCTGCCCGACCACTTCAACTCGAAGATAGGCAGAAACGATAACCGCGACTGGCACTTCAACGCACTCGTGGGTGTGAAGTTCACCATAGGCAAGGACCACGGGCGCACGGAACCTACATACGAGGTGGAGCAGCCACTGCCCCCCAGAACGCATGAGTTCGTGGACGTACCCATTGAAAAAATTTCGTTCAACGTCAATGTCTACTTTGTCATCAACCAGAGCATCATCCGGGCCAACCAGCTACAGAAGCTGACACGCCTGATACAGTACCTGAACGAACACCCGAAGGCCTTCGTACGCCTTTCGGGCTATGCCGACAAGGACACCGGCACACACGAAATCAACATGCGACTGTCGGCTGAGCGTTCCGAGGCCGTGTCGCAATACCTACAGGAACACGGCATTGCCGAATGGCGCATCCGCCGTTTCGCCAAGGGCGACCGCGTGCAGCCCTTCGACATACCGGCCGACAACCGTGTCTGCATCTGCTTTGTCTACGACCCTGACAACCCCCTTCCCCAGAAATTTGAATACTAAACAAACCAAGACCGATATGAAAACGATACAGAAATTACTGTTGATGGCCATCACCCTGCTGATGGCAGGAACGCAAACGTCGTGCACCGACTATCAGGACGAGATTGATGCGCTGGACTACCGCGTCACCGTGCTGGAGAACCTCGTGAAGAAGATGAACCTCGACCTGGAGTCCATGACCGTCATCGTAGGTGCCATGGAGAACGGCGACTACATTACGAATGTCACGAAGAACAGTCTGGGCTACATCATCACCTTCAACGATGCCGGCTCCATCGTCATCACCGACGGTGTGGACGGCAAGGACGGCAAGGATGCCGAAATACCCGACATCGGACTCAAGCAGGACACTGACGGCCAGTGGTACTGGACGCTGAACGGCGATTGGATTACCGCCCCCGACGGCACCAAGGTGCGCGCCGACGGCAAGGACGGCCGTGACGGCAAGGATGCCGTGTCGCCCCAGGTGCGCATCAACGACGAGACGGGAGAGTGGGAAATCTCCGTGGACGGCGGCATCACCTGGTCCAGCACGGGCACCAAGGCCACCGGCCGTGACGGCACCGACGGCACCGACGGCAAGAACGGCAACCAGTTCATCAAGCGCGTCTACTACGACATCAACAGCGACGGTGAGTTCATGGTCATCGAGACCTACTCCGGACAGATATTCAGAATACCCATCTACCAGCACACCTAACACCCCACGCTTATGAAAACGGCAAAGAATACCGCGACAGCACTTCTGGCCCTGCTGCTCTGCATGCTGATATGTTCCTGCAACAAGTACAACTACACGGAGGACCTGCAGGCACTGGGCAAGCGCGTGGAGATACTGGAAGAGACGCTGCGCAACATGAACCTTGACATAGAGGCCCTGAACCTGATTATAGCCACCATCGAAACCAACGGCTACGTCACCAAGGTCGTGGAAAACCAAGACGGCACTTACCTCATCACGTTCAACAACGGCGAGACCATCACCCTGCGCGACGGCAAAAAGGGCGAGGACGGCAAGGACGGCAGGGAGATTGACTTCCACATCGGCGTGGCACAGGACAGCGACGGCAAGTGGTACTGGACGATGAACGGCGACTGGATAGTGGACGAGAACGGCAACAGGATGCGTGCCGGTGCCGAGGACGGCCGTGACGGCCGTGACGGCATCAACGACCCGCAGCACCCGGCCACGCCGCCCGTGGTGCGCATCAACGACAGGACGCGCCACTGGGAGATTTCCACCGACGGAGGCATCACATGGACTGACACCGGCGTGAACGCCGACGGCCGTGACGGCACCAATGGAACGAACGGTGTCGACGACATGTTCTTCAGCATCGTGCAGTCGCCCGACGGCAAGTACATCACCTTCATCATGACCGACGGCAGCACATACACCGTGCCCGCCCTGCCGTAGAAGACAGAGAACAGGCTATTTGTGTAACGAAAAACACCCTACACCCACGACACCCACAACACTGAAGCCCAGTGTTGTGGGTGTCGTGGGTGTAGGGTTAAAAAGTCATTCACTATCCTTACTACGTTCAGCAGCAAAATTCTGATGTTCAAAATTTATTTTATGACCATCAGAATTCTTATAATCAGCATCAGAATTTTTGCCGTATCAAAAAAAAGTAATATCTTTGCATTCTGTATGAAGAAAAACAACGTCGTCATCAAGGTTCTCATGCCGCTGATTCTCGGGGCGGGCATCCTCTACTGGATGTACCGCGGCGAAGACTGGCAGACCATCAGCCGTCTGATGACGGACGAGATGGACTGGACATGGATGCTGCTCAGCTTCCCCTTCGGCATACTGGCACAGATGTTCCGGGGCTGGCGCTGGCGACAGACGCTGGAGCCCGTGGGCGAACGTCCACGCAACGCCACCAGCATCCACGCCATCTTCCTGAGCTATGCCGCCTCGTTAGTCATCCCGCGCGTGGGCGAGTTCACGCGCTGCGGCGTGCTGAGCCGCTACGACGGCGTGTCGTTTCCCAAAGCCTTGGGCACCGTGGTGACCGAGCGAGCCATCGACTCGCTGCTGGTCATGGGCATCACCACCGTCGTGCTGCTGTTAGAGATGAGCACCTTCGGCACCTTCTTCCGCAAGACGGGCACCAGCCTTGACAACATACTGCACCACTTCTCGTGGGCGGGCTACCTGGTGGTGGCCATCAGTCTGGTGGCCATACTCGTCATGCTACACTTCCTGCTGCGCAAGTTGTCAATATATAATAAGGTACGCGCGACGCTGAGCGGCATCTGGCAAGGTGTCATCTCGCTGAAGGACGTGCGCAACATCCCGCTGTTCGTGGTCTTCACCCTGGCCATCTGGGGCAGCTACTTCCTGCACTACTACCTGACGTTCTTCTGCTTCGACTTCACGGCCGGGCTGGGAATAGGATGCGCACTGGTAACCTTCATCGTGGGCAGCATCGCCGTCATCGTGCCTACGCCCAATGGTGCCGGACCGTGGCATTTCGCCGTCAAGACCATGCTCATCCTCTATGGCGTGGCCGATGAGAAAGCACTCTACTTCGTGCTCATCGTCCACACCATACAGACACTGCTGGTCGTGGCCTTAGGCATCTACGCCTGGACGGCTCTCCTGTTTACGAAACGTATTAACCCTAAAAACACATAAGCTATGAATGAAATTACGAAACTGAACCCTACCTGCATCTGGAAAAACTTCTACGCACTAACACAGGTGCCGCGCCCCAGCGGACACGTGGAGAAAGTCCAGCAGTTTCTGCTTGACTTCGGCAAGCAGGCCGGCGTTGAAGCATTCCTGGACCCTGCAGGCAACATCGTCTACCGCAAGCCAGCTTCTGCTGGCATGGAGCAGCGCAAGGGCGTCATTCTGCAAGCCCACATGGACATGGTACCACAGCGCGATACTGAGTCGACGCACAACTTCGAGACCGACCCCATTCGTCCATGGATTGACGGCGGCTGGGTGAAGGCCAAGGGCACCACCTTAGGTGCCGACAACGGTATAGGCGTGGCTGCCATCATGGCCGTCATGGAGGACAAGACGCTCAAGCACGGCCCCATCGAAGCACTCATCACCCGCGACGAAGAGACGGGCATGTTCGGTGCCAACGAGCTGCCCGAGGGCGAGCTTCAGGGCGACATCCTGCTGAACCTGGACTCTGAGCACTGGGGCAAGTTCGTCATCGGCTCCGCCGGAGGCATCGACATCACCGCCACCATGGACTATCAGGAGGCTGACACCGACATGGACGACGTGGCCGTTCTCGTCACCCTGAAAGGACTGCGCAGCGGACACAGCGGACTGGAAATCAACGAAGGGCGCGCCAACGCCAACAAGCAGATGGTGCGCATCGTGCGCGAGGCCATCGAGGAGCTGGACGCCCGCTTAGTGTCGTGGTATGGCGGCAACGTGCGCAACGTCATACCCTACAAGGCCGAAGTGGTGCTCACCCTGCCGAAGGAGAACGTGAAGGCTATGGAAGAGCTTGTCAGCGACTGGTTAGACGACCTGAACGCACAGTTCAAAGGCATAGAGAACGGCATCAAGCTCAACGTAGAGCGCGTTGAGACGCCGGCCAAGCAGGTGCCCGTAGAAATCCAAGATAACTTGGTCAATGCCATCTATGCCTGCCACGACGGTGTGGTGCGCATGATACCGAGCTACCCCGACGTGGTGGAGACATCGTCGAACCTGGCCATCGTCGACATTGAGGGCGGACACGCCAGCATCAAGATACTGGCACGCTCCAGCCGCGAGGACATGAAAGACTACGTGGTGAAGATGCTGGAGAGCTGCTTCAACATGGTCGGCATGAAGGTAGAGACCTCCGGCTCCTATGGCGGCTGGGACCCCAATCCCGAGTCACCCATCCTGCACCTGCTGCTAAAGGAATACAAGAGCCTGTTCGGCAGGGAGGGCATCATACAGGTCGACCACGCCGGACTGGAGTGCTCGGTCATTCTGGAAAAGTACCCACACCTTGACGTTGTCTCGTTCGGACCGACGATGAAGTCGCCGCATACCACTTCCGAGCGCGCCCTCATCGAGACCGTCGCTCCCTTCTGGGAACTGCTGAAAAAGACCCTTGAGAACATTCCGACGAAGTAAAAGCCTCCACCAAAGGAAAATCCGCAGAACATGCGGATTTTTCTTTGATGAAGGGTTAGCTTTTCCGCTTCTCAGTTGTACTATTCATAAAACAGGCAATGCAAGACAGGCAAACGATAGAGACACTCTTCCGCCGGCACTACGGGCGGATGCTGCTGACAGCCCGGACGCTGCTCCGCAACCCGGAGGAGGCCCGCGACGTGGTGAGCGACGTGTTTGCTGAGCTGTTAGAGAGCGACCGCCGTCTGGATTCGGAACGGACGGAGAGCTATCTGCTGGTCAGCGTGCGCAACAAGTGTCTGAATCTGGTGAAGCACCGAATGATAGAGGAACGCACGCGCGAACAGATGCCCCGCGACACCATCGACGAAGGTTATACGGAGCTACCGCTGGATGACATTCTGCACTACATAGAGCACGACCTGACACCACGCAGCCGTGAAGTGATGCTCCGCCGATACAGCAGCCAGCAGAAGTACAACGAGATAGCCGCCGACCTCGGCATCAGTCGCATCGCTGTCTATAAGCACATTGCCCAGGCATTAACGAAACTCAAAAAGCATTTTGTATGGAAAAGCTAAGAAAACTGACCCAGATGACAGAGCACCCCGAGCAGTACAGCGACGAGGAGTGGCAGGAGATATTCGGTGGTGAGACCGTCAGCGACGAACAGGTAGAGACGGAGTGGAAACGTTTTGAGCAACAGCACTTCCCCCGGCACAACCGCCAGTGGCTGAAGATGGCAGCCTCGTTCATCGGCATACTGATGCTCTCAGGCATCGCATGGGCGGCAGTACAAATCATAGGCAGCCATGACGATTCTCACGGCAACGCAGTGGAGGCAACAAACACTGTCACCATACCCCAAGCAGCCAAGGAAAAAAGAGAAACAGCCGCAGCGACACCTCACACGGTGGTCTTCGAGGATGCCGAACTGCAGGAGATTGTAGACAGCCTCACCTATTATTATCAGGTAAAGCCAGCCTACCGTAATGCCTCTGTGCGCCATCTGCGGCTCTACTACGAGTGGGACCAGCACAACAGCATCGGCGACATAGCCAGCCAGATTAGCAACTTCGACCACGTCAGCATCAGTCTGAAGGGCGACAGCATCATCATAGAATAAAAAAGGGAGGACTACAAGCCATGAAACAGATGATGATGCTATTGCTGTTCTGCACGATGGTGCAGGCAGCAAGCGCCCAGCACGTGTCCCGCAACTACAAAGACAAGTCGATGTCGAAGGTACTCATGGACCTGCGCCGCAGCACCAACCGCTACAAGATTGCCTTCATCCACAACGAACTGGAGGACTATACGGTGACAAAGCAGTTCAGCGGACTGACCATCCCCGAAGCCATCCAAGCGTGCATCGGCTACTACCCCATCACGATGAAGAGCATGGGCGACAGCCTCCTCTTTGTTGAGGCCATGCTGAAGACGGACGGCAAGCTCATCGGACGCCTTGTCAACAGCAGGAAGCAACCCGTTGTCTATGCCAACGTCGCATTGCTGAACGTAGGCGACTCTGCCATTGTCAGCAGTGGTGTCAGCAACGAGAACGGCGACTTCGTAATCCCTACAACAGAACGGCTGCTGCGCATCCGCATCAGCTGCGTGGGCTACGAGACACAAATATTGAATTGTGAAACAGGTGACATAGGAACCATTATCCTGCACGAGACCACCGAGCACATCCATGAAGTCGTTGTAGAGGGCAACCTGCACACCGCCAAACAGGATAAGGATGTGTATATTCCCAACCAGCGCCAGCGCAATGCCGCCAACGGAGGCATCAGCCTGCTGGACAACCTGATGATTCCGCAACTGGACGTCAACCGCATCAGCGGCGACGTGAAGAGCCAGACCAACAGGGGCATCACCTTCGCCATCGACGAGCGCATCGTTGACAAGGACGAGATAGACCACATACGCCCCAAGGATGTGCTCCGCGTGGAATACATCGACATGCCTACGGGCAAGTTTGCCGACAAGGAAGTGGTCATCAACTTCGTCATGCGCCACTACGACTACGGCGGCTACGTGGAAGCCAAGAGCCACAGCCGTTTCCTGCACGTGATAGGCGAGAACAACATCCAGGCCAGCCTCGACCACAAGAAGACGAACTACACGCTGCTCGTGGGCAACGGCTACAAGAACGAGCGCGGAGCCACCGACACGAAGGACGAAGACCTGCTGACCAGCAAGCGTTTCCACAAATCGACAGTCAGCCTGTATGACCACCTGAAAGAATGGCGCAACTACGGCGTGTTCCGTGCCCGCTACCATGCGAAGAAGCTGGCACTGACGGGCGAGGTCGGCATCACGCAGGACAGGACACCCGAATACGGCTACACGGAAGACCTGACCTACAGCGGCGACATCACAGCCAAGAACACGGCCCAGAGCACCACGGGCAAACAAAGCACGACGACATACGTCAAAACAGCTGCCGACTGGGACATCACCGACAGACAGCGGCTGTTCTACGATGCCAGTTTTTCCTTCGGGCGCAACAGCTATGACAACACCTATCTGGAAAGCGACGGCTACGACATCGCCTCGCATACCAAGGAGAAGACTTTTGGCGTGTTTGGCACCATAGGCTATGTAAACAACCTGAATCCGAAGAACAGTCTCTCCCTGCGGGTCATAGAGTACTACGAGCACTACGACGACGAGTATCGGGGCACACTGCCTGCTGACCGGAACACCAGCGAGTCGGAAACCATCGTATGGCCTGTCTATACCTTGAAGCCCAACCAAAGATGGCTGTTCAACTTCCGCCCATTAGGCTTCAGCGTGGCCTATTGGAAGACACAGACCAACAGCGAGACCTACTTCTCCTCCAGAGGTGCCATAACCGTGAAGTATCGTGTGAACAAGCAGAACAGTCTGGAATCGGCCATCTACTTAGGCAACAGCACTCCGAATGCGGCCAGCCGTAGCGAGGTGGAGCAAATAGTCAACCGCTACGAAATCATCAGGGGCAATCCCGACCTGAAGAAAACCATCTTCGGTACCGTCTACCTGGACTACAGCCTGATGCTGAAGAACTGGCGACTGATGGCGCATTTGGAGTACGAACGGCTGGGCAACATGACGGTAGACACCTATACCCCAGAGGGCGAACGGCTGGTTCACTCCTACGGCAACGACGGCAGTCTGCACAACCTGAGCCTGAACATCCAGCAGACCCTATTCCTCCTGAATAGAAACTTGCAGCTGAAGGGCGGTATCGCCATAGAACGCAACATACTGACCGCACACGAAGGAGCCACCCTAAACCACATCGACTGCAACCTGAAGGCTCTCTACCACATCGGCAACTTCGCGCTGAGTGCCTACTACCAGACCCCGCAGACCAGACTGTACAGCAACACCTTCAGCAAGTCAGCAGCCGACTACGGCATCAGTGCTACCTACGGCCACAAAGGCTTCTATGCCGAAGTCGGGACCCGGCGGATGCTGCTGAACGACAAGAGCCGGCGGTTATACTTTGACTACACGCACTACCAGTTCAACCAGCAGGTGCAGCGCGATGCCTACGGCCCCTGGCTATACCTGCGCCTCTCCTACTCGTTCGACTTCGGCCGAAAGAGCAGCCGCCAGGACATCGAAGCCGGCAGTACGGGCAGTTCGGCCATCCTGCACAAATAATCAGTGCCTGAAGCAAGCCCCCCTTTGCCTGAAGTAAAAGGGGGCTTGCTTCAGGCACGTTCAAAATCCTCCATGGAAAGCTTATCATGAGCGCGCAAACTATAAGCCCCCTGAAATGACCCGGAACAGAAAAATCGCGGAAAACGTTTGGCCGTTTGGCGGCTTTTTCGTACCTTTGCAGCCGTGTAACCAAATAATAGACAAACAATGGACGACTACCCAGCGGATAATTACAATTCGTAGGCCGAGGGATTGAGGTGGCAAGGCTGCTAATCCCTTTGCCCCAAGTATTATGCATCATGCATGACGAATCATGCACTTAAAAACGGATTAGCACGATGAAGACTTTCTGGAACACCCAAGGTGGGCTGAGCCAGCTCAGTGAGTGGCAGCCTAATTGTTGGATACAGATGACGTGTCCGACAGAAGAAGACCGGCAGATGCTGGAGGAGGAGTACAAAATACCCGACTACTTCCTCTCCGACATCAGTGATACCGACGAGCGCGCACGCTATGAGTACGACGACGGATGGATGCTCATCATCCTGCGCATACCCTACGTCAAAGAGGTACGCTCGCGCACACCATACACCACCGTACCGCTCGGTATCATCCACAAGCGCGACATCACCATTACCGTGTGCTACTACGAGACCAACATGATGATTGACTTTGTGTCGTATCAGCAGAAACGCGGCGTGGGCTTCACGGACTACGTGGACATGATATTCAGACTCTTCCTCAGCAGCGCCGTATGGTACCTGAAGCGCCTGAAGCAGATATCAATGCTCATCGAGAAAGCCAAGCGCAACCTGGACCGCGAGGTGAACAACGAGAGTCTGATAGGCCTGTCGCGACTGCAAGACTCGCTGACCTACTTCAACACCTCCATACGTGGCAACGAGACGCTACTGTCGAAACTGAAGTTCAAGCTACAGATTGACGAACTGGACGCCGACCTCATCGAAGACGTTACCATCGAGATGACGCAGGCCCGCGAAACCACCAACATCTACTCGAACATTCTGGAGTCGACCATGGATACCTACCAGAGCATCATCAACAACAACATGAACACCATCATGCGAACGCTCACCTCGGTGACCATCATCCTCATGCTGCCTACGCTGGTAGCCTCATTCTTCGGCATGAACTTGGTCAACGGCATGGAGTCAAGCCCCGCAGGTTTCATCATCGCCATTATCCTTTCGGTGGTCATTTCGGTCATCTCATGGTTCATTTTCAGGCGGAAACGACTCATTTAATGCATTTTTCTGACAAAAAATTAGGTTATGTCGGAAATAATGACTAATTTTGAAGCCTGATTTTGTATGAACTAACCCATATCATTAATTAAAATCAAGATGATGGACTCTCAAGAAAAAGCTCCCGTCGAGGAGCAGAACGTAGAACAGATTGCGACGTCTGCCACTGAACAGGTGGAAAACGTAGTGGAAACCCCAGTCGACCAACCCGCCGAAGAGGAACAGCCCGCAGAGGCAGAACAGCCTGTAGAGGGCGAAGCCACAGCCAAGGACTCCGAGCGCAAGCAGTATCAAACCAAGCAAGAGGTGCTGGAGCGTGTGCGTGAGATAGCACACAGCGAGGAAGCCCCTCAGAAAGACGAAGTAGACTATCTGAAGACCGTCTTCTACAAGCTGCACATTGCCGAGCGCGAAGCCATGCTGAAAGAATACATTGACGGTGGCGGCGACCCGGAGCAGTACCAGATAAGACCCGACGAAGTGGAGGAAGCCTTCAAAGCCGAGATGGGTATTATCAAGGAGAAACGGCAGAAACTGTTCAAAGAGCAAGAGCAGGAGAAGCAGGACAACCTGCAGAAGAAGCTCGACATCATCGAGAAAATCAAGAACATGATCACGTCGCCCGAAGAGGCCAACAAGTCGTATAAAGACTTCAAGGCCCTACAGGACGAGTGGCGCGAAATAAAGAACGTGCCCGCAGAGCGTGCCAACGAGCTGTGGCGCAACTACCAGCTGTACGTCGAACAGTTCTACGACCTGCTGAAGCTCAACAGCGAGGCCCGCGAGTACGACTTCAAGAAGAACCTTGAAATGAAGACCAAACTCTGCGAGGCTGCCGAGAAGCTGGCTGAAGAGCCTGACGTCATCAGTGCCTTCCACCAGTTGCAGAAGCTGCATCAGGAGTACCGCGAGACCGGCCCCGTAAGCAAAGAACTGCGAGAAGAGATATGGAACCGCTTCAAGGCTGCCAGCACCGTCATCAACAAGCGCCACCAGCAGCACTTTGAAGGACTGCGTGCCAAGGAGGAGGAGAACCTGCAGAAGAAGACCGCTCTCTGCGAGAAAGTGGAGGCCATAGCCGCCGAGGAGAACAAAGGCAGCGGCGACTGGGAACGCCACACCAAGCAGATTATCGAACTTCAGGCTGAATGGAAGACTATCGGCTTTGCACCGCAGAAGATGAACGTCAAAATCTTTGAACGCTTCCGTGCTGCCTGCGACGACTTCTTCGGACGCAAGGCCGAGTATTTCAGAGGACTGAAGGACTCGTTCAAAGCGAACGCCGACAAGAAGCGTGCCCTCATTGAGAAAGCTAAAGCGCTGCAAGACAGCACCGAATGGAAGTCTACCAGCGATAAACTCATCAACCTGCAAAAGGAGTGGAAGACCATTGGCATGGTGCCCAAGAAACTGGGCGACCAGCTGTGGGACGAGTTCCTTGGAGCCTGCAACAAGTTCTTCGAGGCACGCAACGCTGCCGGTGCCGGCACCCGCAATGAGGAGCGCGAGAACTTGGAGAAGAAGCGTGACGTCATCCAGCGCCTGAAAGCCACTGCCGAAGAGGCTGGCGATAACCTGCAGGAAAAGGTGCAGAAGCTGGTTGAGGAGTACCAGCAGATTGGCCATGTGCCCTTCAAGGAGAAAGACAAGTTGTACGAGGAGTACCACGCTGTTTTGGACAAGCTCTACAAAGACCTGAACATCTCTGTTGCCAAGCGTCGTCTCAGCAAGTTCAAGGATAACCTGAAGCAGGTGGCCGAACGCGGTGAGAACGCCCTGGACAATGAGCGTTCACGCCTGATGCGCCAGTATGAGCAGTTGAAGCAGGAAGTGCAGACCTACGAGAACAATCTTGGTTTCCTGAATGCCTCGTCTAAGAAAGGTAACTCACTCATTGACGAGATGAACCGCAAAGTACAGAAACTGAAGGACGAAGTGCAGCTTGTACGCGACAAGATCAAAGCCATTGATGCTGAGAACGCCGCTAAGTAAAGCAAGATAAGAAATGAAAAAGGCTTCCGAATGGAAGCCTTTTTTTTGTTGTTGTTAGTTGGGGTACCCGGACAACAAAGCGTTAAATCCTATCGATTTCTGTCTAATTCAAATGTTTGTAAATCTCTGAAAATAAACGCATTATATAATTATATAATTTTAACAATTATCGAACTAATCACGCCAATTTTAAATTATCACGCCAAAAACACGCCAAAAAGTTTGGTTCGGTTCTATCTATTTTGTACCTTTGCAAACGAGTTAAAAAAACAAATTGTTATGGCACAGATAGAGCTAAGAATATCAAGCAAGGTACAAAAGGAAACTGGGATGTGCGAAGTACTCATCCGCTTCTTCCAAGGTACGAAGTTTAATACAAGGGCAAAAAGCGGTATTTTTGTCTCTCCAGAGTTCTTCGAATATTACATTGACAGAGATAAAACCGAAAAATTAGGAGTGAAGATACCTGGCAACCTGACTACTTCCACTACAAAAAAAGCCGACAAACATCATTACGTCTTACGACAGAGCGGTGTTATTGTTGTAAAACAACGACTTGAAACACCTGAAGTCAGATATCACCGTGAGCAGTCTGCCAAATTGGATGAATTGAAGAAATTTATTATCGAGAAATACGAGGCAAACAGAGATATTCAAATGACGAGTGATTGGCTTCAATTAGTGATAGACAAATTTCATAATCCAGTGAAATATGAGATCAAGCCACAACACAAAGGCTCCTTCTTTGAACTTGTAGAAGAGTATATCGAAAAACGACAGCTTGCCGAGTCGCATGCACGTGTCTATCGTGTATTGTCGAGAGCCATTGCGCGTTATCAAGGCTTTGTCAAGGCGACGGATATTGAC
The DNA here is from genome assembly GCA_017458125.1 of Prevotella sp. GTDB lineage: Bacteria > Bacteroidota > Bacteroidia > Bacteroidales > Bacteroidaceae > Prevotella. The sequence continues at coordinate 1,211 of JAFTGB010000002.1, read as the reverse complement.
AGGAGTAATTATGAATTTGATATAGATAAAGTTACTAAAGAGGATATAGAAGATCTTACCTACTATCTTCGTAACGAGAAAAAACTGTCCGACGAATATCCAGAACTGTTTAAGAAGCTCATTAACGAGTATCCTGCTGCCATCAAAAAGGGACACAACTATCTTGAAGAAAGAGGTGATAATACCATTATCAAGATGCGAACCCGCTTAAAATCTCTTTTCTTGTTCTTCTACGAAGAGGGATTAACAACCAACAGGCCATTTGACGGCGTAAAGATAGGTACGGCTAAGGTGGGAACTCCGATTTACATCACAATAGAAGAACGTAATAAGATTGCAGATACGAATCTTGAAGCAATATGGGAGACTATGGATAAGGATTTCAAGAAGAAATGCAAGATGCCCATCCAGACAATCGTAATGTGTAGGGATATATTCGTATTCCACTGTTTCATAGGATGTCGAGTTAGTGACCTTGTTAAGTTAACTCCCCAGCATATCAACAATGGAATTCTTGTATACACCCCACATAAGACAAAAGACGAGGGCGACGAACCCATTCAGGCTCGTGTTCCATTGCACGACAAAGCTAAAGAACTGATAGAGAAATATAAAGGCATGGATAAAAAAGGAAGGCTGTTCCCGTTTATTTCTGCTCAAAAGTATAACGACGCAATTAAGGCAATATTCACCATGTCAGGAATTACACGCAATGTGGAAGTACGCAACACATTGACAGGAGAGAACGAAATCCGCCCTATTAACGAAATTGCAGCAAGCCACCTTGCTCGCCGCACATTCGTTGGCAATGCATACTTTAAAGTTTCCGACCCCAACTTGATTGGTAAGATGTCCGGTCATGTTGATGGTTCCAAGGCATTCAAACGTTATCGTAAAATTGAGGACGAGACACTGAAAAATGTTATTGACATGATTGGATAAGTAGATTTAAGCGTTAACTATTATACAATAAGGTATAGTAATTTGAAGTATTTGTTGTAACTTTGCACGCAAATGATGACAATAGAAGAAATAAGGGCAGGGAAAGAAGGTCAGACGTTTGACCTGAAAAGCATACAGATAGATCCAAAGGCATTGGCTATCCCTATCGTGGCGATGGCTAATGCCGATGGTGGTATGTTGGCAATTGGCATATCAGACAAGACAAGAAAGATAGAGGGTGTTAACCAACATACTGCTAAGTTGAACGA
>JAFTGB010000084.1 GCA_017458125.1 Prevotella sp. | reverse complement strand
GGCGGCCTCCTGGATGAAGACCTCGGTGGTGCGGCCCAGCAGGTAGGTGATGAGGTTAATCTGGTCCTGCACGTTGACCACGCCGTCGTCGTTGGTGTCGCCCAACAGGTACGTCGGGGGATAGAGGTAGTTGCGCAGCAGGCTCACGTCCGTGTCGTCGACGTCGCCGTCGCCGTTGATGTCAGCCATGTCCGCATAGAAGTCCTCCGGCTCCGTGCCGTCGAGATAGCTGATGATGTCCTCTAAGTCTGTTTCGTCCAACGTCTCGTCGCGGTTCACGTCGCCTAATTCGTAGTATTCGCCAAACCTTAACCATCCTGTCGCTGTGCTATAAGCACTGATGGTGCCGGGAGGCACGATGAGATGAGCTGTGCCTGACGTATAGTAAAATGCGTTATAATGGATGGCTGCTGGTGCCTTGGCGTAAGAGTAAGCCCACAAGTCGCCTTCTGGAACAAACATACCGGAACCAGGGTCACCGTTAATATATGGGTTAATAGCTAAACCTTTGATATAGGTGATGGTTGACGGTAGCGACAGGTAGCTGACAGGGCCGGAAAACGAGTTGTTTCCAACGGTCTCTACTCCTTCCTCCAGTCTGACGCGTGTCAGGCTCTGGCAGTTGTAGAAGGCATAGTTGCCAATAGTTTTCACCGTGCCGGGTATCGTCAGCGTCGGACCTATGCTGCTTCCACTGAATGCACTTTCGCCAATTTCTGTCACGCCCGTAAAATAGCGCATCTCGTCGAACGTGGTGATATCCTTTTTGCCTTTAAACACCTGTCCGAACGACGTCACTGCCGCCGCCTCGTCGGTGCTCAGCTCACCGTCGTTGTTCGTGTCCCAGTTAGTTACGCACAGTGCCTTCACGTTAGCGTCGGCAAACGTGATGTTGTCGGCCTTGGCCGTAGCCACTGCCATTGCTGCCGTCAGCAGCGCAAAGCCTATTCTCTTCATTCCTCAATTTCTTTGTCTGTCATGTCATGCAAGAGCTTGCGCGCTTCTTCCAAGTCCATCGTGTCGGACACACTGCTAAGGAGTTCCGCAGCGGTCATCACTGGAAGAAGAGAAAATGTTGTGAAGTCGCGCCCGTTGTTCGTCACAATGACATCACACCCTGCAGCTTTTGCGCACTGATATTGCAGCATATCCTCAAAGTCGCGCACTCTTTGCGCCAACGCCGCCTGCAACTGCATGTCATCTGCCGGCAGAACCTCTATAAAGCTATGCAATTCTTGCAGCAGTCCGTAAACATCGGTCTTACCCTTTAGGATGTAGGCCATGTTTGCAAACGTGAGATAAGACGCTGTCAGGTCAACGAAACCACACTTGCCGTATTGCAGCAGTTGAGCTGCATCGTCACCACGCTCGCGCCCCAAAGCATAGTCAATCAGAATGTTCGTGTCAACAAATACGCGCATCATCGGCTTAACAGTGCTTTCAGGCGTGGATCACTCTCTAACTCCTCCTCAGTAAACGCAACGCAGCCATTCCATTTCCTGATTTGCTCTGATACAGGTATGGTCTTGTAGGGTTTCTCCTGCTCTGTCTTTCGCTTCAGCTGCTTGGTTGGCAATAGTGTTCTGACGAATGTCAGCATCTTCTCCATTGCCGGCTCGCTGTCGAGCAGTGGACTCATCTCGCGGAACAGTTCCGCACGCAGTTGTATTGCTGTCATATCACTAACACGTTTTCTATAATCACGTCTGCAAAGTTACGTAATCTCCCAGAATACACCAAATTTTCAACGCAGTTTCTTCCACCGCTTTTTAAGAGACTAACCGGCGGGAAGGCAGCATGCTTTTCGGCTTGTGCCTCCCCGCCGGTGGGTTGTCGTCTGCTTACGGACGCTTCAGTCCGTCGGCAGCATTACTCGTCAAAGTCGAAGTCACCGTCAAACTCGCGGGCAGTAGGACCGTCAGGAGGATTAGATGGAGTGTTCGGGGTGATATCCTCTCCATCAATTCCATGAGTAGTCCCTGACACACAAAGTATGACTTGCAGCTCGCTGTCCAACAGCTCCATTTCGGGTTTGATATATGTACGTTTCATATCTTTTCAGTATTATTTAATGACATACTTCTTACCGTTCACGATATACATACCCTTGGGCAGTCCGTTCAGTGTGTTGCCTACGTGCTGACCGGCCATGTTGTAGACCTTGCCGCTGACGGGAGTCAGCCTTACACCGTCAAGCACCTCGATAGCTGTTGCCTCACTGCCTTCGCCAACCTCCATGATGTCGCCGTCGAAAACGAAGTGGTACTCACGGGCATTGTTGCTGAAATCGTCGGACAAACCGTCGCTGTAGACAATCTGCAGATTCTTGTCAAACACCTCGCCACCCTTTTCATCTTCACCTTTCTTATCCGGGTATATGGTTTCAGTCTCGTTGCGATACCCTTCACCCTTGGCTTCTGCGTTGTCACTCTCGTTAGTCACGGCGATGATGCAGATGTACGGATTCCAGTACCAGTCGGGTTGCTCCGTCGTATAGTGATACCACTTGTGGTTGCTCTGGTAGAAGCAGTACAAGGGAAGTTCCTGCTTCCAGAACTGGCCGACGAAGGTGTAGTTGTAGGGTTTGGTACTGCCCTCGTGAGTCAATGCAGCACCGGTTTGGTCTATAGCCTGGATCTTATGACCCTCATAGGGGCGGGCAAAAGACGTAATTGCCGTAATGTCTTCCTTCGTAGCTTCGTAGTTCACAGCCGATGAAGCGAGCGTAAAGGTATAGCGCGTCACCACCTGCTTACCCAGGTTGTTGCCTGCTATTGTTGAACCTTTAATCTTATATGGCTTAATCAGGTAGGGATAGCCTGCACGCAGATAGACATCAGAACCGTAACCAGCCTCCGTGTTGGGTTGGTAAGTCCCTGATGGCATATAGTAAGTCTTGGGGTGAGATTTCGAAGTACCTGTCTTTATAACTGAGCTCAGCGACTCGCTGGTGCTGATGTTTACAGAATTATCATTGCTATTGCGTACTACACGGCTGATGGTGCGTATCTCAGGCATCAAGGCTTCGGTCTGCTTGACGCCATCAAGCTGGTTCTCATACTGTATACGGGCAGTGGCATCGTCGGTACTGGCAGGAACGCCTAACAGCTGGATGACCTCCTCTTCGGTCATGTTGAACGGAATGCAGAACGTGTACCAGTTGTTGTCAAGCTCGTAGTTACGGACAATTTTCTCGTTCACCACCGTCTCGTCGGGAGCCACGTAGGTAGCCTTCGACAGTACGAACTCATGCCAGCCAACGTAGCTCAGGTCGAAGCGCGTAAGACCTTCTTTGGAGCTGATGTCTGTGGGCTTAGTTTCGTCTTTCAGCGTAGTCTCTGCAGGATATGCCGACGGATCGAAGTTGATGGCACCGCCGTTGACATCACCCTTCGTCAGGTGGTCTTCGTTCTCGTTCCAGTCGTCCCACACCAGTCCGCGGATGGCCTGGTTGTACGAGCGGCCAAGCTCCGAGAAGGTTGGCCATGTGGGTACGTCACCGTCAGCGTCGACGGCGCCCGTCTGGTCTTTCTTCGTGTAGACTTTCGTGATGTCGGTGTACTTTTTGGTCTGCTCGTCGGTCAGTCCCTGCGGGAAGTGCAGCACGGTGTAGAGCGTCGAACCGTTCATGTACTTCTCGCGACAGTAGATGTTACCACCGTCGAAACCGCCCCAGCCGTAGGTCATACCCGAGGCGAAAGCACCGCGATAACACAGCGGAGCCTCGTTGGCCAGCACGTACACATCATGAACACGTCCGGAGGTGACAGCACCGAATACGGGGTTTGTGGGTGTGTTAGGCCAGCCGTTCGTCGTGCCGGGCGTCGTCTCGCCGTCCGTGCTGCCTATCTGCTTCAGGTTCTTCGAGAACGTGTACGTGTCAATGCCGTTGTCTATCTCGGCACCATTCTTGTCCGTCGTGGTAATCCAGTAGGTTCCGGCCAGATAGAAGGCCTCGTCGCCAATGTACTCATAGTTGTACGGGATACACAGATAGGGTATCTGCTGACAGTTGCGCAGGAAGTTCTTGGGCACCTCGTTCATGCTATCATCTGTCGGCATCTTCAGGCTGACGATGCCAGACCAGCCTAATGTGCTCAGCGTCATGTTGTCGCACTTTGCCTTATTATGGTCAGCAGCATCCACGAAGACGGCGTTGCTGATGTCCAGATTGCGCAGCGTGGCAAGGTTTTCAAAGGCGGCAATGTACTGTGAACTTGCACTCTCCTCAGGAGTTTCTGCAAAGTTTCCAATCTCCCCGTCTTTACCTTCCAGATGGTCGTAGTTGGTGGCGATGTCGCTGGCCAGCAGCTTGCCGCTCAGCGTCACGCTGGGCAGGTTGACATTCTGCATGTAGTTGTAGACGTTCGGACGGAAGGCGGCCACCTGCTGCAGCACCTTGCGCAGCGTGCCGGGCTTATTGACATAGGCCACCAGAGCAGTGCGCTGGTCGTTCAGCGAGATGACGCCGTTCAGGTTGGTGCAGCCGCTGAAGTTGCTCTCCTTGATGACGTCCTTGTCCAAGCCCTTCGGCATGATGATGTTGTGAACCGACGTGTTGGTAATGGCACCGCTGACACCGCTGGCCAGCGTGGCACCGTGCAGGTTCAGTGTAGCGTCGCGGTACATGTTGGCATTGTCGCCAGCCTCTTCAACAGCCGAGAACGACACGCCGTTGATGGTGGTGATGTCTGCCGAGGTCAGTGTGTATCCGCTGGTCGTGTTGATGGTCAGGTTGCAAGGCTCCAAGGTCTCACCATTTGCAATGAAAGTAAGTGCATCTAACAGAGAAGTGTAGTTCGTCGTCGTACCGTCCAGCGTCAGCGTAATGGCGCAGCCGTCCTTCTTGTAACCGGCAGCGTCAGCACTATAGGGAGGCGTGGCAACGGCACTAATCTGCGGATAGATGCGGCCATTCGTCGTCGTGTTGATGAGACCCGTGCCGAATGTAACGGAGGTCTTGATGTTGTCCGTTATCTTGGTGTAGCCTTCAGTTACGCCAGTGTAGACTCCATTCGTGCCGTCAGTTACATTGTTACGTGTAATAATCAGGTCACCCGTCGTCAGACTGGTGTCCGAGCTACTGCCCTGCAGGGTGGAGACGCTTGAAGCGTCCTTGAACTCCACATTCACAATGTCGATAGAGCCTAACTTGTTGTTGTTCGTCAGGTCGATGTTGCCGGCTATGCGGCCCGAAGCCACAAAGGCGGTCTGAATGGCACCCTGGAACGACACGTCGCCCTCGATGGCTACGTTGCTCATGCCGATGGTCTGCAGCGTGCTGACGTTGGCCGTCACGCTGGCAGCATGTACGCCGTCTAAGTTCAGACCTTGCAGGCTGGTACAGCCGTTCAGGTTGATGACGGCCTTATTGGCACCGTAGCTGTCGTTCTTGATACCCGTCAGGTTCAGTGTTGTTATCGTCGGGTTCTCAAAGGTCAGTGCGGTAAAGTATGAGGTGGTATTACCGTCTGCGCTCCACAGCTTCTCCGTCAGAATGCGGACGGTCGTGATGCTGTTACCGACCGTTTCATTGCCCGTGACAGTCGCTGCCGTACCGTCTGCGTTCTTGAAGTCTGATGTCTTACCGGCATTGTTGACGGCAGCCAGCATGTTGGGGCTGAAGCGGCCGTAAAGCGTGTTGTTGTAAGTTCCCGACACAAACTCAACCGTCGTTGTAGTGGTGCGCACAATGCGCGGAGCCTTCAGGGCGGTCACCGAGTAGCTGTTGCTGATACCTAAAATTCTCAGCGTCGTTCCTGTGTACGAGTAGACGGCTGCACAGTTATCACCACGCCATGTTACAGGCACGGCGGCAAAGTTGGCCAAGTCGTCGCCCGACCATCCGTCAGGCAGTATCATGCGGTAAGTCGGGCTGTAGCTCGACGTGGGCGTGCGGTAGCTCTGCACCGTCTCTGTCGACATGTTGGCACCGCTGAAGTCCAGGATGATGTACTGCGAGGGCTTGTTGGTCAGTGCCGAGAAGTCGACATCGGCCGTGCCCAAAGCCACGTTGCTGGCCACCTTGATATACTTGCCGCTGCACAGTGTCGACTCGTTCTCGAAGGCCTGAGCCAGTCCGCCCGTCTTCATCACATACACGTAGTCGGGTGTGGTGGCACCGTCGTCGTTGGTCGGAATATACACGTAGTCCAGTGCGCTCAGACCGCTCAGGCGCAGCGTCAGCGCAGCGGGAATGGCAGGACTGGCGCTGTTAACAGCCGTCGGCAGCACTAACTGCTTCAGCGAAGCCGGCACCGTCAGGTTCGCAATGTCTGAACCTGTGGCAACGGTAGCTGCCGACAGGTCGATGCGTGTCACCTCGCTCATGTCCGTACCGCCAAGCGTAGCCAAGATGGCATCGGTCAGCGTACCAGTCAGCGTAATGGAGATGGGCTTGTAACCCTTCGTTGTCAGTGCGCTCACCTTGGTGGCAAGCTCCGACGCGGCACACGAGATTTCCGTGCTCAACACGTTTGTGCTGGGCGTTATACGTGCTGCCACGCCTGCACTGGAGCAAATCACTGTCGTTGCCGTAGCAGGCACCGTGATGGCGTTAGTCTCAGTAGTACCTGTAGTGGTTATTCCTGTCAGGTCAATCGTCGTAATAGCAGAGTTTGTGGTGTTGGCCACCGTGCTGAGGTCAAGCGAAGCAGAAAAGTCCTTGACTACTTTCAGCGTCGTAGTCGTAGCTGAAGCAGAGACATCTCCCAAGTTCGCCTTATTGTCGTTGCTGTTATATGCGGCATTGATGGTTGTGCCGCTGACGGAATAAAAGTTGATGCCACCTTCTGGCGAACCAGCTGTATACAAACTCATTATTTGGAATGTAGCAGGGTTAGCACCATTAGGAACAATGATGTTTTTGGCATCTCCACCAAAACAGTAGCCAGTGTAATTGCTATAATTATTCTCAGTCCAGTCAGCCTCAATAGGTATCAATGTTGCATTAGAAAAGTCGACGACCAAATTTTTGAAAGTGCTGCATATAAGTGCTCCGTCAGACCCGTAGCCATTGCTTGCTCCTGTTTTAAAACTATGTACCTCACCTGTAATGACAGCTCTTGTCAATCCTGTCAAGTCAGGTGCAGGGTTGTTAGGATATGAACTCATATCGCCCTGTGTGGCGATATGCACAGTAATCGTCTTGGCATCACTATTTATAATATAGTAGCTGCCGTTCTCGCCAAAGGCTGTCGCGCCAGTGGGAACATCCGCCCACGCCCCAATGGAGACGCTGAGCATTGTTAAGATTAAAAGTAAATACTTTTTCATTGTTGTTTTGTATTTTGATGTTATGTTGATATTCCGTGTATCTGCCGTACAGCCTGCATTTGCAAACTATGTTCGCCCGCGAAACGGACTG
>JAFTGB010000050.1 GCA_017458125.1 Prevotella sp. | reverse complement strand
TTACGGACAAGAAAGGCAAGCAGCGTGTCCGTCAGGGGTGCAGCCCAATCCGTGAAGGTGTGGTGAACATCAAGCCCGATACGACGATGGAAGACCTTTTGCGCTATGCCGAAAGAGTGCATGAGAGGTGGGGCATCAGAGCCTTGCAGATACACATCCATAAGGACGAAGGGCATTATGAAGTGATGGAGCAGCGAGAGCAATGTCAAGCAAACTTGAACATTGCCGAGTCGCTTCCTATGATATTTACCAAATAAATTAAGTTAAAAATTGTATATATTGAATATTATGTAGATTGCACCTTTCTTATCGTCCTTAGGAACTCATGATTTTCCTCATAGTCCATGTCGTTTGCTATTAGCGATACTGAGAGATGAAGCAGCTTATTCTTGACATTATTGAGGACTATGCCATGACATTTGCCTCTCTCGCTAAGCCTTCTATAGTAGTCATGATAGATTCCATGTTCCCTGATGGTATTCTCGGCTGCTTGAGTAAGATAGGCCCTGAGCATAGAACTCGAGTAGCATTTCACCATCGCCTTCTTGTTGACACTAGTTCCAGACTGTTCCCTGAAAGGGGCGATACCATAGTAGGAGGACAGTTTCCTGGATGTGGTGATGTTCTTGAAGTTGTTCGTATAGGCAATCATAGCCGATGCATTGACGATACCGATTCCTCTGATGGAGGTCAGGTGGTCATAGCTCTTCTTCAGCTCCTCATCGCTGTCATACAAGGCCAGTATCTGCTTCTCACAGTCTTTGATGCTTTTCTCCAGAACACGGATGCTTTTCTGAGCGTCGCGGAGAATGAAGCTGATGGACTTGCTCTTGGCTGCAGTAGCCTTTAGTTCTGCGACACGCACCTTCTTCGAGGTCTTCTCCTGTTCCAACTTGCGACGGTAAAGCAGAAGGGCTTTCAGTTCTCGTACAGTCTCACTGGGAGACACGTAATAGACCGCCTTGTCCATGTGGCGCATCGCATACTCTGCGATAATCAGCGAGTCCGTTTTGTCATCCTTGCCCTTGCGAAGGCCGCAGCTCTTCTTTATCTGCAGAGAGCTCTCCCGCCAGATGTCAAGGCCCTTGGCAAAGAGATAGTCACACAGACAACGATCATAACCTCCAGTTGTCTCGCAACAGAACATAACCATCTCCAAGGAGATGCCCTTGATAAGATGCCTGGCCCACACTAACATACGACGGAAGCCCATAGGGCGATTCTCGAATGCCTGATAGTCAAGTTTTAGCACTCCTAACTGGCTGTTTCTCACATCAATCGCACTTGCGTCGATCTTTTCCTTCGAAATGTCGATGCCGATAATAATTTTTTTCATACCTTTGTACCGGTTTTTAAAATTATGGAAGCGATTAACTATAAGAAAGCTGTGAGTGGCTATCACTTTAATTAGACTTCGAGTCTATCTTCCTATTTGGCATTTGCAGCTTTAATCCAGGGGGCCTTCAACGACTCATAGGCTCATGGCCTCGCGACAGAGACAGGTTGACCTCTGGCAGTTAATCCTTCCTTTCTACAACAAAGGTAAGCAAAAACTGATATTCTTATCATCTTTAATCGTATCATTTAACGTTTTAAGATTAAGAGTTATTAAGACTCTTAGTATTCAGCTGCAAAGTTAAAGCGACAGAACTCGGCGGAGCCAGACACCGAAGACCCTGCATCATGGGAGCCGAACTACCATGCTCATATCATCTGGGACTGGATGGACCACGACACGGGCAAGTCCTTCAAGTTGAATGCCGAGGACATGTCTGCCATCCAAGATTTGGTAGCTGAGACATTGGACATGCAGCGAGGGCAGAAGAAGTCTGAGACAGGGATTGACCATCTGGAACGGAACGACTTCATCATCCTGAAGCAGGAAAGCAAGAAGAAACAGCTACAGGAAGAGTCGAAGAAAGCCATTGCAGAGAAGGAGGAGGCGGAAGCAGAGGTCGAGGCAGCAAAAACAGAAATGGCAGACTTGTGGAAAGAGCACGACTATCTGACAAGTGCCAACCGCACGAAAGCAGAGCGCAGCAACCGCCTCGACCTTGACATCAGGAATAAGACGAACCGCTCCCAGGCACTTGATGATGCCATTGATGCCAAGAAACAGGAAGTTGCTGGACTATCAGCGAAAGCCGACAAGAAGCTGCGGGACTTCTACACCATCAAGGAGCGTGGCGACTGGCAAGACCCGATGTTCTTTGCCATGTCTGCATATATCTACCGCATTGACGAGGGCTTGCAGTTTTGCATCAAAGCCATTCAGGACTTTGCCTATTCAGGCTTCGGCGGTCGAGGCGGCAAGCATGGTGACATTTTCTGGGACAACGAGTCATACGCCATCAAGCAATACCTGAAGATGTTTGCCGACCTTGCCAGTGCCACCTTGAAGCAGGTGGCAGACTGGTTTGTCTGGCTGGCAAGCACTTTGGGCAGGTTCAACGCTAACGAACTGAGACGTGCCGACCATGAAGTCCACGACATTGCTGATGGCAGATACGATGGACGAATACAGAAGTACCAGCAAGGAATTTCGAGATAAGCAGCTGCTATATGATAGCAGTCCGATAAATATAGTATCTACAATTCCACCTCGTGGCCCTTCACGATAATCATCGGGCAGCCAGGAATTTTCTTCATTTTTCCTTTCACTTTGTGACGGGCATAACTGCTCTTGAAGTTGGCGGGGAAAGACAGCCTGCCTTTGCCCTTGATGTCAACGACGCTGATAGTGACGCAGTATTTCTTCTTGCCTTTCAGAACGACAGACTCCACAGGGGTGACGCTGAGTTGTTTGCCATTGTCGGCTGGCGTGACTCGCAGGTAGATGGGCTTGTTCAGTACATTGACAAACTTCTTGTCCCGAACCTCGTAACAGTTGAAACTCAATAGGCATTCCTCGTACTCGCACTTGTCGATGGCGACCATAATGTCGGTCAGCAGATAGTCTTTCCGGTTCTTAAAGATAGGCCCCCATTCTATTTCTCCTTTGCAGTCGCCCTCGAAACCTGCCGTGCTGGTCCTTATCCACGACTTGCCCGACAGCGTGTGCGGCTTATTCTGCATCAGCCTCCTTAATCTTTGCCAGCAACTCAGCACGTTTATCCTCGCTCGTGCCGTGGACGGCATAGCGGACGATGCCCTGCTTATCGACCACAACGGTGAAGGGGAAACCCTCGGTGCCAATCCACGACATCATGTCCTTGGCCTCAACGAGATGCGTCCACGTGAAGTGGTGCTTGTCGGTAATACGCTTGGCCAGCTCCGCATCGTGGTAGGTGGCAGAGAAGAACATCACATTGGGCAACTGCTCCTTCCACGTGGAGAGTTCGGGCATCTCGGCACGGCAGGGGCCGCAGCCGGAGTACCACAGGTTGAGCACCATCACGCGGCCTCGAATGCTGTCGTTCGTCCATGTGCGCCCGTCCATATCCTTCTCATTGAACTGCGGGAACGGCTCACCGGCCTTGGGCGAGTAGAATGTGCCGTCGGCTTTCACGTTTGCCCTTGTCAGTTCGCCCATCTCGTGCATCATGTTCAGACCGTTCAGGAACTGGTCGGCATTGTGGACTTGCTCACGCGGGATGGCCTGACGGATAAGAGACTTGGGCAGCGTGGCATCGACGTTGATGACGACGAGACTATTGCCCTCCTTGTCTTTCAGTCGCATGATGGACTTCTCACCGTCGGGCAATTTAGGCATTTCACGGAAGAAATAGCCGTTGGAAAGAAACTTAGGAATAACCGTGTCGATTCTTTCTTCTTGTGCCGTCGCCGTTAGTGAACAGGCTATCAATAGCAATGTAAATAAATGTTTCATGTCCCTTTTATTTTACTTTCTTGAAATTCAAAACTACATCCGAGTTTGTGAGATGCCAAGTCATCGTTTTTGCCGAAAGCTTTTGGACATCATACTCTTGGATTTCCGGGGGCGTACCGCCATACTGTCCGATGTATATAGCCAGATGGCGGTCCTCGGTCAGTGCATAGTCACGCACAAATGTCGTGTCGCCTGCAAAGACATCATACACATGAATGGTACATTCACCCCCTGTAGCCGGCTTGCCAGGCGTAAACGTGTACTGCACATACCCCTCAGCCACAACACCTTCATCATACACTTGCTCCCAAGTGCCCGCGAGTTGGTCCATCAGAAATTCTTCATCATCGTCGCTGCTGCAAGAGGCGAGGGAGAAGGCAGCAAGCATCGCAAAGGCGAGTCTCAAAATCGTATTCATGAGTTCCTGCTCTGGTTAATTCAACTGGTGGCTGTGGATATACGCCTTTACGGCACGCTGTACCTCGGCCCTTTTGGTCTCGTCGGGTATCAGTTTGTAGATGGGAATCAGGTCGTCGTCTTGTAGGTGGGCCAGCGAAAGGTCGCTCTTCTCTTCGCTTGACTGATTCCACCAATCGGCGATGCCTGCCGATGATACCTCAAACGTCAGAGGGAAACGAGCCAAGGCTGCCGCGAGCCGCTGAGTGTTGCCTCCATGACACTGAACGGCCAGCGCACCGCCCTTGGTGGCCTTGCTGTCGGTGATGCCCCAGAAGATGGGGTAATAGACTTCCATCATACGGCGGAACATACTTGCTGTGAAGCGGTCTTCATCACGGGTGTTGGCTTTCAGGCCAGAGCGGTAGAGCGAGAGGATGCTCAGTCCCATTGAGGCCTTCTTCAGCACGTGGGTGCCGAAGCGTTCCACGATGCGCTCAGCACTCTCCTCGGCCAATGCCCGCTTGAACTCGTCGGTCAGTATCCGCTCTAAATAGGCTTTGGAAAGATACATCGTCATGTTGAGTTGGTGTCGATAGACGATGTAGCGGTCAATATACATCAGAAACTTATAGTCATCGCCACGCTCCGATGCTTCCTTGAATAGTGGATTGTCCGTAAACGTGCCTGCGAAATAGACATCGCCCG
>JAFTGB010000083.1 GCA_017458125.1 Prevotella sp. | reverse complement strand
ATGCCTGCTTCATTTACACCGACTGTTCCGAATAGCTATAGGACTTTGGTTTGTTGTGCAACCTCATCCACAGTCGTATGCCTTATATGGAGTTTCTGTCCGTCAGGCCAGATGTTTGCCGCCAGCTTCCTTCAGATTCCGCCTCGCGACGGACACCCTTGCTCTTGGCTATGTGATTCCCGCTATTAGGGTTCACTCGGGACTTACACCCGTTAGACATTGCTCATGCCGAGCGTACACAAAAGGGCAAGTGTCTGAAGAACAGGTACTTGCCCTTACTTGATTTGTCCATATTCTGCACATTCAAAAACTATGATTATAGTGACAGAGTTTTTGTAGTTTTCGGGAATTTACAATGAAAAACGTCACAAAATGCGTTATTTTTGAAATTCATTTGGTTATTCGACATTATTTCCGTAACTTTGCCGCAGGAATTGCGACGTTATAAGCTGCGTAATGTTGCATAAAGAACCAGATTATGTATATACACGAAAGAGACGATTGGACAAACTTCCGTTGGGACACCTCTCAATTTTCCCTTCTTCAGGAAGTCGTATTCCGTAAGCAAGGACTGCTTTATGGAAGGTTGGGGTCGCTTGGCTTTGACAGCAAACTTAGAGCTATGGCTGAGAACCTGACTCACGATGTAGTGTATTCTTCGGAGATAGAGGGAATCAAGCTAAACGTGGACCAGGTTCGTTCTTCCATTGCCAGAAGGCTGGGAATTGAGAATGTGAGATATACAGCACCATCGCACTATGTTGACTCAGTGGTCAACGTAATGCTTGATGCAGTACAGCATTATGATCAATCTCTCAGTAAAGAAAAACTTTGTGCTTGGCAAGCCGCCTTCTTCCCAACTGGGTATAGTGAAGGAAGCCAGATTGAGATAGGGCAGTACCGCACAAACGAGGAGCATATTGTCAGTGGAATGTTCGGACGTGAGAAAATCCATTATATTGCACCGCCTCCAGACCGTGTAGAAGAGGAGATGCAGAAGTTCCTCACATGGTTCGACAAGGAAGAATCTGTAAGCAGCGTGATTCGTTCTGCCATTGCTCATTTCTGGTTTGTGAGTATTCATCCCTTTGAGGATGGCAATGGCCGGTTGGCTCGCATTCTGTCCGACATACTTCTGGCACGTGGAGAGAAAAGTGAGTTCCGCTTCTACAATGTCTCGTCTCAGATAAACAAGGACAAAAACCACTACTATGACATTCTGGAGCAGATGCAGCATAGCGATGGAGACATCACGGAGTGGTTGGTATGGTATATGCAGAAATTGTTGGACGCACTCGACGAGGCAGAAACCATTATCAGCACAATCCTGAATAAGAGTATCTTCTGGCAGAAAGCATCATCTGTACCAATGACAGAGCGGCAGACACAGATGTTGAATATCTTTCTTGACGGTTATGAGGCAAAGATAACATCCAAGACATGGGCTTCGTTAGCTAAATGCTCGAAGGACACAGCCATACGCGACATACAATATCTTGTCGATAAGAATATACTGATAGAGGACATCCCAGGAGCAAAGCGTCCGAGTTATTCCATCGTATATGACGCAGAAGACCTTTCGCAGTTCTTCACTGAAGTAAGCATTGCTGAAGAGAACGGCATTCCGTATATCAAAGCCATGTACAAGGGCCGTAAGCCTGTAAGCGAAAGGATTCTTAAGCTGGATGCTGAACGTTACCTGAAAGGAAATCTTCCCTTATCCAATCTGCTCAACAAGTACTGTTCATATATTGTTCAGAATCAGTAAGGTATAGATATTGAATTTGTATGGCAATGTGTCTTTTCTGATGTTGAAGTATGCACGAATGCTGACACGCTCCTGGTAAGCCAGCAACGCGCCTTTGACATTTTCTACAACTCAGATACCTACCAATACCAGAACCAGCGACTATACCGTATCCCCAACATAAGTGATATCTACCTTGTAGACAAAATCGTACTGGAGTTGGGTAATCAAAAAATGTAAAGAGCCATAGAAAAGTAGGTGATGTAACAATCTTGAATATTAGTAAATTGGTTCAATTTTCCCATTTTCAATGGCTTTTGCGACCTGCAAGCGTATCATCGTTAGTATTTCTCTGTCTGCATTTTTATGCGGCCACGCCCTTCGAATAGTAAAGAGAGGTGCGCTATTTGGATTTAAAAGATTTTTATATGCTATTGCTTTACCTTCGGAAACAACTGAAACGGGAAACTCATATCCATATACCTTTAAATCACCGTCACTTATTCTTTTCTCTACAGCTTCTCTAAATGCTTCTAATTCGGCAGTGGTATAATTATTTGGGAGTATCAAATTAGAGGGGTAAACTGTAGTATCTTCCACAAACTGCAGTAAATTATCTGGTCGCCATTTAACATGACAAGTACGGTTAACGCAACCGTCAACTGTTAAGCCAAAGGCGGCACTAGACTTAATTGATACGATATGTGTTAATTCTATTTCCATAGCTGCTGACAATTATTGTAGTTATTTATATATGAGTTTACTTGAGGATGTGGCGTAATTTGATTAGTGGTAAAGGGGTTGAACAATATTTGATGCAACGTGTATGCAAAAATACAAACTATTTTGCATATGACCAAGGATTTTACAATATTTTAGAAGTCACTTTTCTCTTCATTCATTTTTCATTCTTCTGGCCGTTCCAATTGAAAAGTGTAAATATGTAGCTGCAAATTATATTGAAAAGTGTAGTTTTGAACCGCAGAAATTGATTGAAAAGTGTCGATTGCATACTATACAGGAAGATTGCATCGTATATCGAAGGACTATTTGAAGTCAGATACAGACAAGATTCTGTTCGTAGAGGATGCCCGCCATATAGGCAAGCCGTTCAGATGTATCCTGAGCTGCGCTATTGCTTTCAAACTTATAGACAATAAAAGTTAATTAGTTTATCGTTTTATTGCTTATAAACAACAAATTTACTATCTTTGCATCGCTTAAAGCTATGCTCAATGGATATTATCACAAGAAAACAGTATGCGGAGAAGGTGGACTCATGGTTAGGCAAGAGCCACATTATTGTCATCGTGGGACAGCGACGTGTCGGCAAAAGCTATGTCCTGAAGGACTTCATTCAGCGTCATGACAGTGACCCTGATACCAACATCATCTACATAGATAAGGAAAAGCGGGAATTTGGTTTCCTGACCAATGGCGACCAGTTGGGTGATTATATTGAAGAACATTTTGACAGTTCCCGTCATAACTATATCCTTGTTGATGAGATTCAAGATATAGACCAGTGGGAAAAGCCAATACGCAGCTTCAGGACTGAAGAGAACACAGACATTATCATCACCGGCAGTAACTCTAAGATGCTGTCCGGCGAACTGAGTACACTGCTCGGTGGACGATATCAGGAGATCTACGTCCAAAGCCTAAGTTATCTGGAGTTCCTGGAGTTCCACAACTTGCCCGCCAATGATGACTCACTGCAATCCTACCTGAACTATGGCGGTCTGCCAGGTTTGAGGGTGGTCGGACTGGAACATGAGGAACACGTCTGGGAATACCTGCAGGGTGTATTTAACACGGTCATGCTAAAGGATGTCATTGAGCGTCACAAGATACGCAACATCCCCTTCCTGAACAACCTGATTGCATTCCTGGCCGACACCACCGGCAAAATCAACTCGGCAACGAGCATCAGCAAGTTCATGAAGTCGCAGAACCTTGATGTGTCGGCCAATGTGATACTCGACTATACAAGATACTACTTTGAGGCGTTTCTGGTTAATGAGGTCAAACGGTACGACATTCACGGCAAGAAACTGTTCGAGACCAACCAGAAGGTGTACTTCGGTGATGTAGGCCTGCGAAACTTGATTGCCGGAGGCGACAGGGAGGCCGACATAGAGAAAGTCATGGAGAATGTCATATACCAGCACCTTGTGCGTCTTGGGTAACAGGTCTATTTAGTAGAGATGCGTGTAGGCGAGATTGATTTTGTCTGCAAGAAGCCCAATCAGACGAAGTACGTCCAGGCAGCATATATCATTGACAATGATGAGACACGTAAGAGGGAGTTCGGCAGGTTGGCCGACATCAAGGACAACTATCCCAAGTATGTCATTTCCATGACCCCGCTTGTCAAGTCCCGCGACTATGAGGGCATCACCCACTTGGGACTTCGTGAATTTCTGAAGAATGGTCTGTGAGTGGGGGTAGCCCAAATATGGGCATGCAATCTAATGTAGTTTTGTGAACTATCATTGTAAAAAGACACCGAGAGAATATGACACTGAACAAGGATTCTAAAATCTATGTTGCTGGCCACCGCGGACTGGTAGGCTCGGCCATTTGGAACAATCTTTTAGAGCGGGGCTATACCCGACTGGTGGGCCGCACCCACAGTGAGCTTGACCTTACAGACCAGCAGGCCGTGCACCGCTTTTTCGACGAGGAGCGCCCCGATGCTGTGGTGCTGGCCGCCGCCTTCGTGGGCGGTATCATGGCCAACTCGCTCTATCGCGCCGACTTCATCATGCAGAACATGAAGATACAATGCAACGTGATCAGCGAGGCATATACCCACGGCGTGCAGAAGCTGCTGTTCCTGGGCTCCACTTGCATCTACCCTAAGAATGCGCCACAGCCTATGCGCGAGGACTGTCTGCTCACCTCGCCGCTCGAGTACACCAACGAGGAATATGCCATTGCCAAGATTGCGGGTCTGAAGATGTGCGAGAGCTACAACCTGCAGTACGGCACCAACTACATTGCCGTGATGCCCACCAACCTCTACGGCCCCAATGATAACTTCCACTTAGAAAATTCTCATGTCATGCCCGCCATGATGCGCAAGGTGTATCTGGCCCGCCTGATGCACGACGGCGACTGGCTGTCCATTGGCCGCGACCTTGACAAGCGACCCGTTGAGGGAATTTCGGGTGCCTCGCCTCGGCAGGCCATCACCCAGATGCTGGCCAAGTACGGCATTTTCGACAATCGTGTTGTACTATGGGGTACGGGCACGCCTCTACGCGAGTTCCTCTGGAGCGAGGATATGGCCGATGCCTCCGTCCACGTACTGCTGAACGTAGACTTCAGCGACATCATCGGCATTGAGAAATACAGCAGCGTGCACTACGGTGCCACGACCAACGGAGCCGTTGACCGTGACCACACTGCCGGGCGTGGTGGTGCCTTACCCCAGCTGGGCGAGATCCGCAACTGCCACATCAACGTGGGCACGGGCCGCGAACTCACCATTCGCCAGCTGTCGCAACTGGTGGCAAAGGCTGTAGGCTTCCAGGGCACGATCGAGTTCGATGCTTCGAAGCCCGACGGCACGCCCCGCAAGCTCATCGATGTAGAGAAACTGCACCGTCTGGGGTGGACCCACCGAGTCGAGATTGAGGAGGGTGTCAGTCGCCTGTTCCAGTGGTACTGCAACTCGCTTCAATCCTAAGCATTAAGCGCTGCTTTTATTTCAGAATCAGTATTTCGTTATCGCGGAACGACTCGTAGCCACTGGTTACCACGCGCTCGCCTGGCTCCAGGCCTTCAAGCACCTCGTAGTGCTGAGGGTTCTGGCGGCCTATGCGAATGTTACGGCGATATGCCTTGCTGCCGTCGGTGGAGAGCACAAAGATCCACTGGCCGCCCGTGGTCTGGAAGAACGTGCCTCGCGGAATGATGACGGCCTGCTCGGGCTGGCCCAGCTCCAGGTCGATGTAGTAGGTCTGGCCCGTGCGTATCTGGTCGGGGCGCTCGCCGGTGAAGACGAAGTCGGTGCGGAACTTTCCGCTGCGCACCTCGGGGTAGACCTTGCGCACGCTGAGATGATAGGTCTTGCCGTTGCGGCTGAAGGTGGCCGTGAGCCCCGGTCTTACACGGTCTATGTAGTGCTCGTCGATCTGCGCCTCTACCTTGTAGTTCGTCAGGTCGTTGATCTGCCCAATCTTCTGCCCCGGCTGTATGCTCTGGCCCAGCTCTACGTCGAGCAGTCCCAGCTGGCCGTCGATGGCCGACCGCACCTCGAGCTTGTCTTTGCGCTGCCGCACCATCAGCACGTTCTGCCGCATAGCCTGCAGGTTGTCTTCCATCTGGTCCATCTGCACCGTGCGGTACAGGCTGTCCTGCTTCAGGCGGTTGCCTATCAGTGCGCGCTTCTTCTGCGACAACTGGTAGTCTTCCTGCGACTGAAGGTAGGCTTCGCGACTGATGAGGCCCTGGTCATAGAGCCGCCGGTCTTGCTCGTAGGCCCTGCGCTTACGCTGGGTGTCCATCTCAACCTGTGCCAGCTCGGTTTGGTTGTTCAGCCGGTCTTGCTGCATAGCCACCTGCGTGTTGCGCAGCAGGTTCTGCTTCTCGGCCAGCTCGGCCTCGGCATTCAGAATCTGCAGGTCGAGGTTCGAGTTGCTCAGGCGTACGATGACGTCGCCCTGCCGCACCTTCGCGCCCTCCTCGACCACCTTCTCGCGCACGATGCCGCCTTCTTCGGGTGCTATCTGCACCACCTGGAAGGGCACCACCTGGCCGTTGGTGCGCACGTAGTCCTTGAACTCGGCACGCCTCACCTCGCCCAGCGTCACGTCGGCGCTGTCGACGCGCAGCGTGGCGGCGTGGTCGGCGAACAATAACCAGTAAACAATAAACATCAAGAAGGCTGCACCAGCCACCCACGGCCCGTGCTTTTTCCATTGGAATCCCTGTTTCTTCTCTATGGGTCGATCCATATTCGTCTCATTTATTTGTCTCTGCAAAAGTACGGATTATTCTTCGTTCTTCACTCACAAGGGGCGATGCAAAATGGCAAATGTATGAAAAACATACAGAAAAGTGTCTAATTTTTTGACAGTCTCGCCATCGGGAGGCAACAAAACCGCGCCCGCATCGGTGCGTTACCGAAAAGTTTTGTACCTTTGCAGCCATCAAGAAACAAAGCATTTAATTATGGTGAACAACTACGGAACCATACTGATTGTAGACGACAATGCCGCCGTGCTCACGGCCTTGCGCTTCTGTCTGGAAGGCACGTTCGAGCGAGTCATTACCACCGAGCAGCCCGACAGCGTGCTGAAGACGATGGCCCAGGAGGAGATCGACCTGGTGCTGCTCGATATGAACTTCACCCTGGGCGTGAACAGCGGGCAGGAGGGTCTCTTCTGGCTCCGCACCATCAGGAAGCACCACCCGCAGGTGCCCGTGGTACTGCTCACGGCCTATGCCGATGTGAGCCTGGCCGTGCGGGGGCTGAAGAACGGCGCTGCCGACTTTATCGTGAAGCCCTGGGACAACGGCGAGCTGGTACGCAAACTTAAAGACGTGCTCGACCAGAGTGCCGAGCTGGTGACGCTCGACGAGATGGAGGCCGGGCACATACGCCGCGCCATAGACCACTGCCACGGCAACCTGTCGAAGGCTGCCGAGATGCTGGGCATCACCCGTCAGACCCTGTATAACAAAATGAAGCGGCTATGAGCAGCGGCGGTCTGTATGTCATCATCGCCGTCGTGGTGGTAGCGGGAGCCGCTCTGTTCGTGCGCCATCAGCGAGCCCTATGCCTGCGGGCCGAGCTGATGAAGGAGGCCATACGCAATCGCGACTTCACCTTCCGGCTGCCTACGCACGGGCTGCTGAAGGGCGAACGCGCCATTCAAGACACGCTGAACCAGCTGGGCGACATCATCCGCGAGCAGGTGAACCGTCACGAGGTCGAGGCCTGGGAACGGCTGACGCGCGTGCTGACCCACGAGATTATGAACGCCACGGCACCCATTGCCAGCATCAGTCAGTCGCTGCTGGGGCGCCAAGACGTGAAGGGCACGCCGCTTGAAGAGGCCGTCCAGGCCATCCATACCGCCTCCGACCATCTCATAACCTTTGTCGACAGCTATCGCAAGCTCTCGCAGCTGCAGAATCCCGTGCCAGCGACCATCGACCTGGCATCGCTGCTGAGCGATGTCGGCGGGCTCTTCCCACGACTGGAGAAAGACATCAGCCTCCGTGAGGCCACGCCCGTGGTCCAGGCCGATCCCGGTATGATGCGGCAGGTGCTCATCAACCTGCTGAAGAATGCCGAGGAGGCGGGCGCAAAGACCGTGACGATCACTGCCGACGGCCAACGCCTCTACGTGGGCAACGACGGCAAGCCCATACCAGCTATCGACCGCTCGTCGGTATTCGTGCCATTCTTCACCACCAAACAAAACGGCAGCGGCATAGGCCTGTACCTATGCCGCCGTATGATGATTCTGCAAGGGGGAATGCTCGAGCTGGCCGAGAAACCGCACGGGCCGTGCCACGTAACCTTCGTGCTCACCTTGCCTACGAGCGCACCGCCAACTTCATTCTAATTGACAACTACGCCTTATTGAATTTCTCCTTGGGTTGCTTACAGCGAGGGCATCGCCAGTCGGCGGGCAGGTCTTCGAAGGCCACGCCATCGTGCTCAGCAGGGTCGTAGACGTAGCCGCAGACTGAGCAGACGTACTTGCCCGTAGCCTCCTGCTTAGAGAAGTCGACCTCGGCGAGAACCGTCGGCACGGGGTTGTCGAGATCCATCACTCGCTTGGCCTCCAGATTCTCGTAGCCCTGCGGAGTGTGGGTGCCCATATAAACGGTAGGATTGTTGCGGACAAACTCGCGCACGCGGTCCAGCGTCTCGCGGGCTGCGCCCAGATCGTCGTAGACCACCGACAACTTGTTCTCATACAGGGCCTCGTCCACGTAGGTGATGTCGGCCTGGAACATATAGTACAAGCCGTCGCTCTCGGCAATGACGAGGCTGTTGCCGTTGGTGTGGCCCTTGGCCTTAATGAACCATACGCCATCGCAAATCTTCTGTGCCTGAGGGAAGTTATGGTATGCACCATCGGTGTAGCTGACGGGCACCACGTTGGTCAGTCCCTTCAGCTCGTCGGCCTGCGTCTCGTCGGCTCCCACATAGATCTTCGCATTGGGGAACGAGCGCAGCTCACCGCTATGGTCGCCGTGGCGGTGGGTCAGCAGAATCTTCGTCACCTGTTCGGGCTTGTAGCCCAGCGCGGCCAGCGCATCCATATAGCTGCAGATGTCCTTGCCGGTATAGGCCATAGCCTTCTCGTCGACTACCTCCTCGGGAAAGCCTGCGGGCAAGCCAGTGTCGACGAGGATGACCTCCGTGCCGGTGCCAATGAGGTAGTTCTGCAGACTGCCGCGGTAGCGGACGTTGTGGTCGAACTTGTCGGGGCCTTCCTCGCCACCGAAAGCGAAGGGCTGGGTATAGTACCCGTCGCGCCTGAATTTAACTGCTTTGATTTCCATTGTTTAATCGGTTTTTAAAGTTATGATACTTTGGTTTGTTCTGTCATTCGTTCTATTTCCTCACGATGCTCAAAGAGCGTGCAGCCGCCAGTGTGCTCCCATCCAAGTGCACGGGCGGCACGAATCTTGCGGAACAGGGGCGACTGCAGGGCTCCACGCACGCCCAGCTCCACCACATTGCTATCGCTGAAGGGCGAGAAGGGACAGGGCTCTGCCGAACCGTCGGGACCGATGTGGAAGAAGCCGCGCCCAGAGGCCAGGCAACCACCAAGGGCCTTCTCGTCGCCAGGGAAGGAGAGGAAGATGATGTCCTCGTACTCCTCGCGCCGCTGCTCCAAGAGCTGCTCCATCTCCACTACGTGCTCGTCGCTGAAGGCCAGGTGCTCCGTACCTCCCTCCGTGGGTACATATTCTATGAAGAACACGATCTTGCAGCCGTAGCCACGCAGCTGGTCAATGAACGCCGAGGAGGTCACCATCTGGTAGTTCTCCGTCGTCACGGTGATGCTGGTGCCGAAGAACAGGTCTTCCTGCCTAAGCAGCTCCATCGACTGCATAGCCCGGCGGAAGACGCCCTGTCCGCGGCGCTCATCCGTGCCCATCGCCGTGCCCTCGATGCTGATGATGGGCACCATATTCAGGTGCTTGCGCAGGAACTCCAGATAGGCGGGGCCGATGAGCGTGCCATTGGTGAAAATGGGGAAGATCATATCCTTCACCTCGGCCACAGCCTCCAGGATGTCCTTGCGCATCATCGGCTCGCCACCCGCCAGCAGCGAGAAGTTGATGCCCATGTCGGCGGCTTCAGTGAAGATTTGTTGCCATTGCCCGGGTGTGATGGTGGCCTTGCGGTCGTCCTCCTTATCTTCAGCAATACCGTTGCTGCGTGCGTAGCATCCCTTGCAATGCAGGTTACAAGTCGTAGAGATACTGCTAATCAGGAACGGAGGAACGTTGAACCCCTCCTGCTCCTTCACCTTTCTGCGCCGCTTCTCCGACTTGGCGAAAAGTTGTTGCATACGGAAAGCAAACTTCGCCTCACGGGGATTCGACAGTACATTTTTGTAGGCCTTGGCCATAATGCGGCTGATGCTGCCGCTCATATAGGCAGCTAAGTCGATGGTCGTCGTCATAGTGTAGACTCGATAAATGATGCCAGTGCTTCGTGGTCGGCCTGGTTAGGATGGCCGGCCTGGATGGGTCCCATAGAGCCTCGGCAGGTGAACTGACGCTCGTCAACCCTGATGCCCTGCTTCTCGAAGAGGGCCTTGATTTTCGGGTAGTTGCTCTCGATAATGGCAGCCGAGGAGAAGCAGATGACGCAGCCCACCTTGTCGGGCGTAAGCGTCTTGATGAACTTCTTCACACGCCAGTCAACCACGGCGGCATAGACGGCAGAGCCGAAGTAAAGCACATCGACAGGTTCCGTGATGGGCTGTTCGATAGTCTCGGCGGGCACTCCCACCTTCTCCGATACGATAGCGGCCATCTTGCGGGTGTGGCCGAACTTGCTGTAATAGCGAATTGCTTTTGTCATTGTCTTTTTAGTTTTGTGTTAGATATAAAATCATCCCATCACCACGTCGAGTACCATCATCAGCACGAAGCCGATGGCAAAGCCGATGGTACTGAGGTTGGAGTGTTCACCCTCCGAGGCTTCGGGAATGAGTTCTTCTACGACAACGTAGAACATGGCACCTGCGGCAAAGGCCAGCATATAGGGCAGCACCGGGGATTGCAAATCCCCTCCAACAGTCATCTGCGAGGCCAGCAGTACCACGGCCAGGCCTCCGATGGGCTCAACGGCTCCACTGAGGCTGCCGATGACGAATGAACGCCACTTGCTGTTTCCAGCTGCCCGCATAGGCATGGAGATGATGGCTCCCTCGGGCACGTTCTGAATGGCAATGCCTATAGAAACGGCCAGTGCGCTGGCCAGCGACAACCCTGCCGCACCATTCTCTGCTCCGGCAAATACTACGCCAACGGCCATACCCTCGGGCAGGTTGTGGATGGTAACGGCCAAGGCCAGCATCGCCGTGCGCGACAGGTGTAAGCGGGGACCTTCGGGCTTATCAGTTCCGATGTGCAGGTGTGGTGTCAGTTCGTCGATCAGGAGCAGGAAGCCCATGCCTAATAAGAAGCCTACAGCGGCAGGGAATACCGACCAGAAAGCCTCCCCTCCTTGGGAAAGGCTACGGGTAGGCGCGTCAGCGGGAATGGGGCTGGGGGAGGCCTCCATCTCCATGGCAGGTATGAGGAGCGACCATACCGAAGCAGCCACCATCACGCCTGAGGCGAAACCCAGCAGCGACTTTTGCAAACGAGGCGACATCTCGTCCTTCATCAGAAAGACGAATGCCGCCCCGAGCATGGTGCCCAACAGGGGGATAAGTATTCCTATGACAAATGCCATTTCAGAAGGTT
>JAFTGB010000049.1 GCA_017458125.1 Prevotella sp. | reverse complement strand
ATGTCCTTTCACCGCTTTCTGATGAGATACGCCTTGTACCGAGCAATCATTCTTGCTTCCTCTTCAAGAACATACTGACCGAGAGCGAGATGACCCACGTACAGCAATCGATGAAACAGGGAGAAACCCTGCGCTACGCCCTCATCCTCGCCAATGTCTATAAGCGCGGAATACAAAAAGTGGAGTTCACAATTAAGAAGAAATGAGAACAATGAAAATCTGGAGAAAATCGCGATTAAGCGAGTGCCATGCAAATTTGTTTGCGAATGGCCGAGTGTGAACGGATTATCTAATGTTTATGTGTCGCCAGACAGGTAATCTTTGGTTCATATTAATTGAATAAGGTAGGGAAAAGAAAGGATGAGGTAACACTTTGAGAAAAAAAGGGGATTTCTTAGGCTGCTTTTATTCTAAAAGCTGGTCCTCACCGCTTTTTCTTCAAAAAAGTTTGGCTATTCAAAATAAAAGCAGTACCTTTGTGCCACGAGAACCCGCCAAGCCTCTTCACAATGCTTAAATCGGCGGGTCGTTTTGTTTTATTATGGCACATTATGCAAAGACATACTCATCACCAGCTCAGCTGGTGACATTGCTTCAATCTCGTGGACTCCACGTTGAGAATGTGGCACGTACGGAGAACTATCTCCGCCACATCGGTTATTACAGATTTAGCGCTTATCTCTATCCTCTTTTGACAACACCGAAGGAAAATCATGTTTTCAAACCAGGGGCTTCAAACTGCTCGGCTCATTTTTTTTGTCCAATATGTTTGTTATCCTCACTAATCTCTAATCGTGATTTTTTTAGCGATTCAAATGCTGTTGCCAACGAAGACTTACCAAAGCCGTTCGGTGCAACACACAAATTAATCTTGGTAGGATCAAGGTTTACATTTAAATCTTTACCTTGAACATCATAACCTTTTACATTTTCAATTCTAATTTTATTTATCATATTTTTCAATACATTCTAAAATGTTGCTATTCCAACCCATTTAGTTCCTTCATAAGCCTCCCTAACTCAGAATAAGTATAATCTCTACCATCCTTCAACTTCTCATCCATTGAACGTTTGGCATTGATCATAGCCTTTTCGAGACTACCGCCATTGCGTTCAAAGTAACCGTGAAGTCCTTTGGTTTTGATGAAGAACTCTATCGTCTTTCGATACTCAACACATTGGTTCAGGTCTTTGAGCAATGGTTCTTGTTCGTCGTATGGACGTGAGGTGTAGCGGAAATAATAGAGGAAGAATAGTTCGGTGCAACGGTGAGTCTCGAAGAACTCGACCTCGCAGTAAATGCCATTCTTGGGTTTGTTGATGGGCTTGGCATACTTTGCCTTTAGCTTCTGGTATTGGGAATGTTCAGGCTCCTTATCCTTTGTGTCCATATCAATGATACAAAAGATATGGCTGTAACCCATTGCTACACCCTCTGCTATCTTGGCATCCAATTCCTTGATGTTGGTATGCTTCGGATAGTCTGGCTTGATGGTCAGACGCTTGAATACGTCGCATAAGGACTTGAAGTAGAAGAACTCCGTTGGCCCCTCGCCCAAGATAAGGGCAGTTTGTCGTAACTTTCCCATATCAGTCCTCCAGATTTATAAAGATACTACCCAGTTCTGGCTTGGCACCCAGTCGGCCAATGCGGTATGAATTGTAAAGCGAGAGATTCTTGTGCAAGCCAAAGGAGTCGCCACGAGCATATTCGGATGAAGCTGTCTCCTTGTTCTTCTCGACGAACCAAACCACACCTCTGTTCTCGTTAATCATGTCCTGCGAAAGGAGGGTGGTCTCCTGACTCGTGATAATCAGCTGCGACTTGTCGGAGTTGAAGATGAAGACATTGAGATAGTAGTACAGCAGGTCGTTGTGCAAATCTTCGCCCAGTTCGTCAAGATAGTACACATGAGGACTTGTTATCAGGTCATACAAGGCATCCAATATGCGGATGTACTTCTGAGTACCCTTTGACTGCCATCTGAGGGGAATGTCAAAGTCGCCATTCTCGGAATGATTCAAGAAGGTGATGGAATCTGTAGTTGGCTTCAACAGAACATCTTTCATCTCCTCTGGGATATTTTCCTTTTGGATGCGCTCGCGGAAATCATTGGGCACAATGCGGTCTTCAACAACAGGGCGATATTCCAGAATGTTCAAGTCGGCCTTCTGGAGCATTGTGTTATAGAACTTACGCTTCTTGGGATTGCTGTAAGCATCCTTCAAGATTTCAACAATGCCTTTATCCCCATCACCATCTATCTCGTGGTAGTTATCCATAATCCAGGTGTGAAGAGCATTGAACGGAGCTATATCTTCTTTCAAGGCAGCCTTTCGGCAAACGGACAGTACACTGTGATTGTTCAAGGTGTTTTCGCGGATGCTTTCCTGTGTCTTTACTTGCAGTTTGAGACTCGCACCGAACTTGATGTCAGCCTGTACATTCTCCCCCACAAAACTACGTTCGTAGAACAGCGATTTTGATTTGTTTGGGTAATAGTACAATGTTTCACTCAGGATGTGCTTGCCGTTGAATTTGACATCGTAGTCATATCGGGTACCATCGGCATAGAATGACACGTGCATTTCCGTTGGTTCATCTTTGGTGAGCACAAATGGTATGCAACCGCCAATTTCGACTGTCGCATCAGACTTCGGCATGACTAACAGACGGAACACCTCGTTCATGGCAATCAGCATATTTGACTTGCCCGAAGCGTTTGAACCATATAGGATGCCTAACTTATACAAGAACACGCCATCAGCAACTTCGGTGACAAGTTCTGAAGATGGTCCCTTGGCCACGAAGTTTAATTCCTGCTTGTCGCGAATGGAAAGATAGTTCTTAACCCAAAAATCTCGTATCATACTGCAATATTTTGCTTGTTATCGTAGTTTTGCTACAAAAATACAAATAATATTTTATAAAGGCAGCATATCTATCTCTAATTTTCGTAATTACGATACGTTTTTATACATATTTAACTACAAAATAGATGTTGAGATAGCAAATTGCTGTTGGATTGTTATTAAATAATGAAGATACGAGTACAACAAAGATTCAAAGAATATATCCGCAAACCTTCAGTGGACTACCAATGATTTAGAAATCACCGACAGAAGCAGACTTATTGCCTAAGGCTTACTTGAAACTCACGTTAATAAAAAGATTAGGGGTTGTCCGGACAACCCCTAATCTTTAATGTTTAATCTTTAATTTTTAATTTATATACTACCTCACTCCGGTACAGCGTAACGGTCGCCGACCTCCCGGACCAGACGGCGGGCGTAGGGCTGCGGATAGCCGGGACGCTTGACGGTGGCTCCCAACCCGTACTGTGAGCGGGCGAACTGTCCGTTCTCCTCGGGTTTGACTGTCATGTCGTTATACTTCACTACCAGATAGAAGGCTAACCGTTTCCACCGTGCCAGCATCTGCTGAGCCTGCCGGATGCTGTAGTCGTTGAGGTAACGGCTCATCTGCTCGGGCTGCATGCCTTTGGCCTCGGCCTCTATGGCGGGCTGCTGGGCGAAGTAGGCGTTTTGCAGCGAGTCGCGCACCTGCTTGAGCGACGGGAACAGCATGTCGTAGCGCGGATAGACCATGTTGCTGACCCAGTTTTCCACCCAGTAGGCGTTGTCGATGGAGAAGTTCAGGGCGTCGGCCCCCGGGGTGTTATAGCACTCTGGACGCTCGGTCATGGAGCAGTAGACGGGTGTATAGGCCACCATGTTGCCGTCGTCGTTGCCGAACCAGAAACAGCCGCCCACCTGACGGGGCAGCCACGAGCGCATCTGGGAGACAAAGGTCCATGCCGTCTGCTGTGTCGACGTGGGACGCTCGTTGAAATACTTCTTGCCGTCAACCTGGAAGAACAGGGGTGTGGGCCGGTAGGGCATGTGCCAGATGCCGCCGCCGATGTCGGTGGAGTCAATGGCTAAGGGTGTGCCCTCAAAGTGGTCGCGCATGTCGGCCATCACGTCGGCCACGCTCACCTTGCTGTCGGGAACGACCCACAGGGGCATGTCCTCGGCGTCACGGTCTTTGCCTAAAGCCCAGGGCAGGTAGCGGTCCATGCCCTTGACGTGGTGGTTGAAGAAGCTCCACACGCGGGCATCGCAGATACGGCGTCCGGAGAAGTCGGGTGCGGCGTAGGCCTGCTTCCACGAGAAGTCTTCGTCCTTGCCTACATACCACCCCATCTGGCGGGCATACTTGATGACGTTCTTAGAGTACCATACGTTGTCTTTGTCCTTCAGCGGGAAACGGCCGATGCGGCTCTGGTTGGCGTGGCCGCAGATGGCTTCGTCGGGAATGCGGCGTGCCACCCAGACGACACGCTCCTTCGACTTCTTGCGGTCGGGGCCGCAGCCTTGCATCTCCAAAATCCAGGCCTCGTTGGGGTCGCAGACGGTGAAGGTCTCGCCCTCGCTGTAGTAGCCATAGGTCTCGACCAGCGACGTCATCGTCCTGAGGGCCTCGCGGGCCGTCTTGGAACGCTGCAACGCGATGTATATCAGCGAGCCGTAGTCGATGATGCCCGTGGAGTCCACCATCTCGTGGCGGCCTCCGTATGTTGTCTCACCAATGGTGACCTGCCACTCGTTGATGTTGCCTATGACGTTGTAGGTCTCAGAGGCCTCGGGTATCTCACCTAAATACTTGTTGGTGTCCCACTCGTAAATCTTACGCATGTCGCCCTTCTGATGTTTGGCGGCGGGGAAGTGCGCCAAATTCATAAACGCACCGTAGGAGTCGGCATTATACGAACAGATGACGCTGCCGTCGGCTGACGCTTTCTTGCCTACAATGAAATTGGTGCAGGCCGAGGCATAGCTCAGTGCCGTCAGCACTGCCACCAGCATAGTTGTTCTTTTCATTCTTTATTTTTCCTGTTATTAGTTACTGTTATCACCCGCCGAAGTTGTCGTACATGATGCTCTCAGGCTCTACGCCCAGCGAGTCGAGCATGGAGACAACGGCCTTTGACATGGGGCCGGGGCCGCACATGTAGTATTCGATGTCCTCGGGAGCCTCGTGATCCTTCAGATAGGTATTGAGCATCACCTGATGGACGAAGCCCGGCGTGTACTTGACTCCTGCCGCATCGGCTGCGGGGTCCGGACGGTCGAGGGCCAGATGGAAGTGGAAGTTGGGATACTCCTTCTCCAGACCAAGGAAGTCGTCAAGGTAAAAGACTTCGTTCAGGGCACGCGCTCCGTAGAAGTAGTGCATCTCGCGGTCACGGGTATGCAGCGTCTTGGTCATGTGCATAATCTGGGCACGCAGCGGAGCCATACCGGCACCACCGCCGACCCATATCATCTCCTTCTTCGAGTCGAAGTGCGGGTGGAAGTCGCCGTAGGGACCTGACATGATGACCTTGTCGCCGGGCTTCAGCGAGAAGATGTACGACGAAGCGATACCGGGGTTGACATCCATGAAGCCGCTGCGGTCGGGCTTGAACGGCGGCGTAGCGATGCGCACGGTGAGCATGAACACGTCGCCCTCAGCAGGATAGTTGGCCATCGAGTAGGCGCGGATGGTGGGTTCGGGGTTCTTACACTTCAGGTCGAACATCTTGAACTTCTCCCATGAGGGCACATACTCGGGGGTGATGAGGTCACGGTCGTAAGAGTTGTAGTCGATGCTGTCGAAAGCAGGAATCTTAATCTGGGCGTAGGAACCGGGCAGGAAGTCCATGTGGGCACCGGCAGGCAGCTGCACCTTGAACTCCTTGATGAACGTGGCCACGTTCTTGTTGGAGATAACGGTACACTCATACTCCTTGACGCCGAGTATGCTCTCGTCGACATGTATTTTCAAGTCGCCCTTCACCTTGCACTGGCAGCCGAGGCGCCAGCCAGCCTTGATTTCCTTGCGGCTGAAGTGGGGCTTCTCGGAGTCAAGGATTTCTCCCCCACCCTCAAGCACCTGCACCTTACACTGTCCGCACGAAGCCTTGCCGCCGCAGGCACTGGGCAGGAAGACACCGTTCTCGTTGAGCGTCGACATCAGCGAGTTACCCTGAGCGACGGAGATGGTGCGGTCGCCGTTGATTTCTATATTCACATTGCCTGAGGGGCTGAGATACTTCTTTGCCACCAGCAGGACTATCACCACAAGGATGATGACCAGGAGGAATACTCCTATACTATAAGCTATAAACTGTCCCATTGAGATATTTACAATTTGACTATTTACTATTTACAATTTATATGCTTAGTCCGCTGAAGCACATCATGGCCATAGCCATCAGGCCTACGGTGATAAACACAATGCCGAGACCCTGCAGGGGTTTAGGCACATCTGAGTACTGCATCTTCTCACGGATGGCACCAAGCGCAACGATAGCCAGTGTCCAGCCAAGACCCGAGCCGAAGCCGTAGACAATGGCATCCCACACGGAGGTGATGGCCTGCGAGTTGGCAGGGTCCATGAGGATGCGCTGCTGCATGAACAGCGAAGCACCCATGATGGCGCAGTTGACCGCAATCAGCGGCAGGAAGATGCCGAGAGCAGCATAGAGCGAGGGGCTGTAGCGTTCAACGGTCATCTCCACAAGTTGTACCATACCGGCAATAACTGCTATGAAGAGAATGAACGAAAGGTAACTCAAGTCGACACCCTCGACAAGGCAGTCGGGGCCCAAGACTTTAGTCTGCAACAGATAGTTCACTGGCACGGTGACGGTGAGCACGAAGGTCACGGCAAGTCCCAGTCCCAAGGAGGTCTTCACGGTCTTCGACACGGCAAGGTAGGAGCACATGCCGAGGAAGAAGGCGAAAATCATATTGTCCACAAAGATGGACCTAAACAGTAATGATATTGCGTGTTCCATAACTTATTTCTCCTTATAAAAATATGCACGGTGTACCCAGATGACACAGCCCACGAGGATGAGCGCCATAGCGGGCATCGTCATCATACCATTGTTCACATAACCCATGTCGTAGCAGGCATCGGGGATAATCTGGAAGCCTAAGAGCGTGCCACGTCCGAACAGTTCACGAACAGCACCGACGATGACCAGGATCATGGCGTAGCCAAGACCGTTACCCACACCGTCGAGGAACGACGGCCAAGGCTTGTTCATCATGGCGAAAGCCTCTAAGCGGCCCATCAGGATGCAGTTGGTGATGATGAGTCCGACATACACCGAGAGCTGGACGCTGACGTCATAGGCAAAAGCCTTCAGAATCTGACTGACAATGGTGACGAGCGCGGCCACAACCACTAACTGCACCACGATGCGGATGCGGTTAGGGATGGTGTTGCGGATAATGGAGATAATGACGTTCGAGAACGCCGTGATGACCGTTACTGCCAGCCCCATCACGATGGCAGGCTTGAGCTGCGATGTGACGGCCAGGGCCGAGCAGATACCCAGCACCTGTCCGAGTATCGGGTGGTCAAGGTTCAACGGGTTGGTGAATACCTCTTTATTTTGTTTGCTAAATAATGCCATAATAGTAATTTACGATTTACTGATTTACGATTTACTATTTATTTCTCAGCTGGTCGATGTAAGGTTTCAGTCCATCGCGAAGCATGTCACGGACACCATTGCTGGTCAGCGTGGCACCCGTCACGACGTCGACTTCGGAGGCAGGGTTCTCCACCTTCTTCACAATGTTGATGGCCATCTGCCCGTCGTCGCCATAGATCTTCTTGCCCTGGAACTTCTCCTGCCACTCCTGCGAGTCCTTAATCTCGGCACCTAAGCCGGCGGTCTCACTCTCATGGTTGAAGTAGGCACCGTAGATGGTGTTCAGGTCGTCATCAACCGAGACAAAGGCAGAAATGCCGCCCCAGAGTCCCATGCCCTTCAGAGGGAACACATACTTCTTCTGGCCATTGATGTCGCAGACATAGTAGGTCTGGCCACCGGTCTGCTCCTCGCTCTTCACGACATCGGCATACTTGGCCTCGGCCTCCTGGCCGTCCAAGCCACGGATGTTGAGCGAGTAAAGGATTTGCTTTTTGATGTCAAGAGCCACATTAGCATCCTGCATGGGCTTCAGCGTCTGATACACAAAAGCCAACAGGAAGGCTACGATAATGACAAGAACGGCACTATATATAATAATGTACGCGTTAGAGTTTGTATTCAGTTTACTCATTTTGTACCTCCTCTCTTTAATCGTTTCGAGATGTTATGCTCCACCACGAAGTGGTCAATCATAGGAGCAATCATGTTGCCGAAGAAGATGGCAAGCATCATACCCTCGGGGTAGCCGGCATTGCGCACACGGATGATGACGGCCATGGCACCGATGATGAAGCCATAGATGAACTTACCCGTATTGGTGCGGCACGAGGTGACAGGGTCGGTAGCCATGAAAACGGCACCGAAGGCGAAGCCACCCAGTACGAAGTGATGCCACCAAACCATCGACTGGCCCGTCTGCTCGAAGATGATAGCCATAAGACCGCCTCCCACGAAGACGCTCAGCATGGTGCGCCACGAGGCGATGCCCGTCCACAGCAGGATGAAGGCACCCATGGCGATGGCGATGAGACTGGTTTCGCCGATGGAACCGGGGATGAAGCCCAGCACCATATCGGCTATCGAAGCATTGGGGCTGATGCCCTGTGCCAGCTGGCCGAGGGGCGTTGCAGCGGTAAAGCCGTCGGGCAGCGTATTGCCCAGTCCGAAGATGCTGTCCTGAGCCACCCACACCTTGTCGCCAGTCATCACTGAAGGATAGGCGAAGAAGAGGAACATGCGTGCAGCAATGGCGGGATTGAACAGGTTCATACCCGTTCCGCCGAATATCTCCTTGCATAAGATAACGCTGAAGGCGCAGGCTAAAGCCAGCATCCACAACGGGCAGCCGATAGGAATAATCAGCGGGATAATGATACCCGAGACAAGGTAACCTTCCTGGATTTCCTCACCTTTCCACTGAGCCCAGGCAAACTCGATGCCCAGACCGACGATGTAACTCACCAGAATTTTCGGCAATACGGCCAGAAAGCCAAAACAGAACACTTCTATAAAGCTTGCACTTTCAAGTGTACCGGCAGCGAGATAGTTCTGATAACCAATGTTATACATACCGAACAGCATGGCTGGCATCAAGGCGATGACCACCATACTCATAATACGCTTCGAGTCGATGGCGTCGTGGATGTTGACACCGGTCTTTGACGTGTCGTTGGGCACGTAAAGGAATGTCTCAAAGCCGTCGAAAACCGAGCGGAAGGCATGCAGTTTGCCACCCTCCTCGAAGTTCGGCTTGATTTTGTTGAGATAGTTTCTGATTACTTTCATAGCCTTATGCGTTTTCTTTACGTAATATGTTCAAACCTTCGCGCACAATACGCTGCAACTCTAACTTCGAGGAGTCTACAAACTCTGCCAGCGCAAAGTCTTCCGGAGCTACCTCATAGATGCCGAGGGCTTCCTGACGGTCTATATCGCCCGTGATGATGGCCTTTATCAGATATTCGCCATAGATATCCATGGGCAGTACCTTGTCGTACTCGCCACTCATGATGATATGGCGCTCGCCACCCTTGATACGGGCATCCAGCGCATACGACTTCTTGCCAAAGAGCCAGGAGAAGTAGCTGCGGTTGACAGAGAACTGCGAGAAACGGGGCATAATCCAACCTAACATCTCGTCGGCGTCACTGCCCTCAGGGATAACGGTAATCTCGCTGGTGTGGGCTCCCAGGTAACCGTCCTTCGTCGTCGGTCTGCCCGTAAGCACGTTGCCGTTGATGATGCGAACGGGGTGCGAGTCATCGTAGCTGTTAGAAAGCAGCGTGGAGAGTTCCTCACCCACAAGCATGTCTACATAAGCAGGACTCTTCACCTCACTGCCACAAAGGGCTACCCTGCGGCGCAGGTCTACCCGACCGGTGTTGAACAACCGTCCGATGAAGAGCACTACCGTGGGGTCGCCGATGGTCCACACCACCTCGCCTTTGTTGACGGGGTCAACGTGATTGACCTGCACTCCAACATTTCCTGCCGGACACTTACCGTCAAACACATTCACCTCAACATCCTTTACACCCTCAAGGGCAGAACCAATGCCGAGTCCCAAATAGGTCTTGGCTATCTTGGACAGTGCCGTCAGACCCGTCTGGAAGTCCTGCTCCTGCCCCTTCACCTCGTAGTCAAAGCTGGCAGCTAAGGGCTTGTCGCGCAGGGCAGACACAAAAATAGCCTTAGGCATCACCGACGGATTAGTCGACACAGCGTAAGGCAGCTGATTGATGTAACCGAAAATACCTGCTTCCAGCAGAGCTTCAATAACCTGCTCTCCGTTAAGCTGCGCCACGTCTTTCTTTCCAAAGTCAACGTAGCTCTGTTGCCCGTCGGCATCCACCCGGATGCATAGCACTTTACGACGCTCGCCACGCACCACCTCGCAAACCTTTCCGCTGACAGGCGAAGCAAACTTCACTTCAGGATACTGCTTGTTGATAAACAAAGCATCCCCGGCTTTGACGGTGTCGCCTTCCTTCACAACAACCTTCGGAGTGACCCCCTCGAAGTCGTCAGGCACTAAAGCGTATTTGCCATTCGACTTCAGCCTGATGAGAGTTTCCTCGGCCTTGCCTTGAAGGTGAATGTCCAAGCCTTTGTGTAACTTAATTACATTAGCCATGAATTATAAATTATGTGATTTTGTATAGTTTCTATGCAAGAATGGTGCAAAATTAATAAAATTTAGATAGATAATAAAGAAAAAACTGGCGAAAATATGCCCATTCACAACTTTTTGATGTAATTTTGTGGCAAAAATCGAAGCAGGACTTGCGTTTTGCTATCCCAATTTATCAGTTTTGAAGCTGTTCAAATATATACTCAATATCCTCGTATGGTCTGTGCTCGGACTGTACCTGCTGGTTATCATCACCTTCCACATACCTGCCGTGCAGACCACCATCGGCGAGCATGCGGCAGCGTTCATTGCACAGACGCTGGGCACAAACGTCAAGATAGGGAGGGTTGTCTATAACTTCCCTAACCACCTGACGCTATACGACGTGCTCGTGCATGACCAGCAAGGCAAGGAGATGCTGAAGACCCGTCGACTGTCAGCACGCATGGACCTGCTGCCCTTGGCCGAAGGCAAGATTTCCATTGCCACGGCACAGCTGTTCGGAGTCAATGCACAACTCTACCAGCGCGACTCACTCAGCCAGCCTAACTTCCAGTTCGTTATCGATTCTTTAGCCTCCAAGGACACGACGAGCACCAGTCCACTGAACCTGCGCATCAACTCGCTCATCGTACGTTATTCCAACATCAGCTACGACCGCTATGACTTGGCAGAGACTCCTGGAGTGTTGAATCCCAACCACTTGAAAGTTTCTGACATCAGTGCACACATCATTCTCAAGGCATTGACCGATGACTCCGTAAACGTCAACGTAAAGCGACTGTCATTCAAAGAGAAAGCGGGCCTGCAAGTAGACCGACTGTCAATGAAGTATGCCGGCGGCAAGCGTCACAGCATACTTCAGAATTTCAATCTGCGCATGCCCGGTACAGACATCAAGGTAGGACAGACTGAAGCCCACTACCTTATCCGCAACAAAGAGCTGGTATTACCCTCTCTACGCTATTCAGGACACATCGAACCTTCGACGATAACGCCCTCAGACTTTGCGTGTTTTCTTCCGTCACTGAAGAGCTACGACAACACCATCTCCCTATCCTCTGCCATTGAGGGACAGGACGACAACCTGACAATTCCCAATCTGCTGATCAAATCTGCGACAAGCGACATTGACGTCAACATCGATGGATGGGTCAGAAATCTGAGAGAGCAAGAACCCAACTGGCAAGCCAACATCAACAGACTGCAGCTGTCGGGTAAAACCATCGAGTTCATTTCAGACAATCTGAAAGACAAACCTACCACGCTGTCGGCCTTCGTCAACAATCTGGGCAGCATCAACATGAAAGGAATTGTCAAAGGCGAAGGCATGGGAACACTTGACATACAAAGCCATCTGAACGCCGATGCCGGTGACGTCGTTGTCAGCATGCATCTCGACAAGCAGAAAGCATTTCAGGGTGACATCAACACCAGCGGCATCAACCTTGGACGACTGCTCAACGACCATACCTTTGGAGTGTTAGCAACCGACATCCATCTGGAAGGGCGCATTCCCGCATACGGTGACATGGTCGTCAATGCCGACGGTATCATCAACAAGCTGGACTACAATGGCTACACTTACAATAACATCAGTGTCAACGGCTCCTATAGTCCCCAGTACGTGACAGGCATGCTGAAGATAGACGACAGCAACCTGCGGCTGAACGTGGAGGGCAACGTGGAGAAAGGACAGCACTCCAACACCATCAACGTGACAGCCTCGGTCCGTGACCTGTCACCTCATGCCCTGCGACTTTCCAACAAGTGGGACGACGCCCGCTTCGGGGCTGAGCTTCAGGCCAACATCACCGGCAATGGGCTTCACGATGCTGTGGGAACCGTCAGCCTGACGGGGTTCAGCATGGAATCCACCCAAGGCAACTACCATCTGGACAGCCTGTTCCTGACATCGGGCTACGACAAGGACAGCCATATCCACCACATCGAGTTGGCCAGCGACTTTGCTGATGTCAGCATCAGAGGCGATTTTGAATACAAGACATTGATTCAGAGTTTCACCAACTTCATCGCCGCCAAGTTGCCTACCCTACCCGGTTTACCCAAGGCTAATCCACACTCTAAGAACGACTTCTCCATCAATGCCAAGGTTTACAAGTCTGACTGGCTACAGCAACTACTTGGAGTCCCCTTAGAACTGGCAAAACCCGTCACGCTGAGCGGAACCATCAGCGACAGCAAACGGCAAGTGAACATAGAGTGTGACCTGCCTGACTTCTACTACGACGGCGGCAGGTACGACCATGCCCACGTCAGCATCATGTCGCCCCTAAACACCCTGCTCTACAACATCAGTGCCAACAAGCGGATGGACGACGGTGACTTCTTTGAACTGGAGATTGAAGGCAGTGCCTACAACAACCTGCTGACCAACACACTGACGTGGAACAATCATGCCGTAGACCACCTGAGTGGTAAGCTCACCATAAACACGGACTTCGAGACCACGTTAGACGGACGTTCCTTAGTCAACATCAAAGTCACGCCCTCTGTCCTCAACGTGAAGGACACGGAATGGGAAATCCTGCCCTGCCACATCACATACGCTGACAACAACTTGAACATCAGCAATTTTGCCATACGACACGACGAGCAGCACCTGGTGCTCAACGGCATCGCTTCAAAGAATGTCCATGACTCGCTAACCGTCAACCTGCGCGGTATAGAGATTGGATACATACTTAATCTGGTCAACTTCCACGCGGTGGAGTTCAACGGATTGGCATCAGGGCAAGGCAACATTTGCGGTGTCTTCGGCAACCTGCAGGCCAACGCTAACCTGCAAGTAGAGGAGTTCAAGTTCCAGCAGGGACGCATGGGAACACTCGACGCACACGTCAGGTGGAACACCGAGGCCAAACAGATTGACATACATGCCATTGCCGACGACGGCCCCGATGCCAAGACACTCATAGACGGCTATGTGTCGCCGGAACGCAACTTCATCGACTTGGGCATACGGGCAGAGGGTACACACCTCGACTTTGCACGGTCGTTCACCGAGAGCTTCATCAGCCATGTGGAAGGTCACGGCAAGGGTGCAGTCAGACTGGCTGGTCCGCTCGACGCCATTAACCTGACAGGCGAACTGGTGCTCAACGGCAAGGCTCACGTCAAGACGCTGGGCTGTACCTACGAACTGCGCAACGACACGCTGCGCATGGTGCCCAACGAGATTGTCTTCGCCCACTGTCCCATCTACGACATCCAAGGCAACCAAGGCATCCTGTCCGGAGGCATTCACCATGAGGACCTCACCAACATGACCTACGACATTGCGGTGGATGCACAGAACCTGATGGCCTACGACTTCCCCAAGTTTGGCGACGAGATGTTCTACGGGACTGTCTTCGCTCAAGGCACCGCTGTCATTCACGGCCGCAGCAATGAGACGCTCATCGAGGCCGATGTCATCCCCATGCGGAACTCCTTCTTCGTCTATAATGCTGCCAGCCCCGATGTCATCACCAATCAGGAGTTCATCCA
The DNA here is from genome assembly GCA_017458125.1 of Prevotella sp. Classification (GTDB taxonomy): domain Bacteria; phylum Bacteroidota; class Bacteroidia; order Bacteroidales; family Bacteroidaceae; genus Prevotella. The sequence goes on along the minus strand of JAFTGB010000049.1, from coordinate 9,056 downwards.
GTGGAACGTGCCCTCGCAGCAGTCAGGCAGCCAACTGCCGGCTATGCCTGCCAACAGCGAAATGCGCTCCGACCTCACATTGCGACTGAAAATCAACATGACCCCCAATGCGACCATACGCCTGCTGATGGATGCCTCCACTGGTGACTACATCACCCTGCATGGCAACGGCGAGCTGCAAGCCACCTATTTTAATAAAGGGGGCTTCAACATGTTCGGCAACTTCGAGGTGAACGACGGCACATACGACATCACCATCCAGAACATCATCAAGAAGAACTTCACCTTCAAGGAGGGCGGAACCATCGTTTTCGCCGGCGACCCCTATGACGCACAGCTCAACCTGCAGGCACAGCACATCGTCAACGGTGTCAGCCTCTCAGACCTCAACGTGGGACAGTCGTTCTCGAACACCGTACGCGTCAACTGTCTGATGAATATCACAGGACAGCCGCGCTCGCCACTCGTTGACTTCGACTTGGACATCCTCAACGTCAACGCCGACGAGAAACAAATGGTGCGCAGCCTCATCGACGGACAGGAGGAGATGCGCCAACAGGTCATCTACCTGCTGGCCGTGGGACGTTTCTATCCGCAGGGTGCCAACAATGCTGAAGAAAGCGAGAACCAGCGCAACAGCACATCGCTGGCCATGCAAAGCCTGCTCTCGGGTACGCTAAGCGGGCAACTCAACTCCATGCTTTCGCAAATCATCAAGAGCAACAACTGGAACTTCGGAGCCAACATCTCTACCGGCGACGAGGGATGGAACAATGCTGAATACGAAGGACTCATCAGCGGACGACTGCTCAATAACCGGCTACTCATCAACGGACAGTTCGGCTATCGTGACAATGCCACCACGGCTACGCCTTCATTCATCGGCGACTTCGACATACGCTACCTGCTGTTCCCCAACGGCAACCTTGCCCTTAAAGTCTACAACCAAACCAACGACCGCTACTTCACCCGCTCGTCACTGAACACGCAGGGCATTGGCATCATCATGAAGAAAGACTTCAACGGACTGCACGACCTCTTCAGGTCGCAGCATAAGAAGAAACAAAAGGAGGAAAAGAAACCATGAAGAAAGGATTGACAGCCCTGTCGCCGCTGATACTCTTCGTCGTCATGTATCTGGTGACATCCATCGTTGCCGGCGACTTCTACAAGGTGCCCATCACCGTGGCATTCATGATAGCCAGCATCTACGCCATCATCATCTTCAACGGGCGCCCTCTGCACAAGCGCATCGATACCTTCAGCCGCGGTGCAGGCACCAGCCAGATGATGCTGATGCTCTGGATATTCGTCCTGGCTGGAGCCTTTGCCAACTCAGCCAAAGCCATGGGGTCCATTGATGCTACCGTCAATCTGGCCCTGATGCTGCTGCCCAGTCAGATGCTGATGGCCGGACTGTTTCTGGCTGTCTGCTTCATCTCACTGTCCATAGGCACCAGTGTGGGCAGCATCGTTGCGCTGACCCCCATTGCCGCAGGCATCGCCACAGAGACCGACACCAGCATAGCCATGATGACGGCCATTGTCGTGGGCGGCTCTTTCTTCGGCGACAACCTGTCGTTCATTTCCGATACCACCATCATGGCTACCCAGACACAGGGCTGCCGCCTGAGCGACAAGTTCCGTGTCAACTCATTCATCGTCATTCCGGCAGCCGTCGTCATCCTGCTCGTCTATCTGGTTTTAGGGTCAGAAATCACATCACCCCAACATATCGAACAAGTACAATACATCAAGGTTGTCCCCTACATCGTCGTACTTATTACGGCCATCTCCGGAATGAACGTAATGGCCGTGCTGACGGTTGGCATTGCGCTGACTGGCATCATTGGGGTAGCCGACGGCTCTTTCGATGTCTATGGCTGGCTGGGGGCTATGGGACAAGGCATCACCAGCATGGGTGAGCTTATCATCATCACCATGATGGCAGGAGGTCTGTTAGAGATTATCCGGCAGAATGGCGGCATCGACTTTATTATCCAGCAGCTGACACGTCACATCAGTACCAAACGAGGCGCAGAGCTGTCAATAGCGGCTTTAGTGACACTCGTTAACCTCTGTACGGCCAACAACACCGTGGCTATTCTGACCGTGGGCAATATCTCCAAACAGATAGGCGACCGCTATGGTGTGGACAACCGCAAAGCCGCCTCTATCCTTGACACGTTCTCCTGCGTCACCCAAGGGCTGATACCATACGGCGCACAGCTACTGATGGCTGCCGGACTGGCCGAAATCAATCCGGCCTCCATCATTCCCTACCAATATTACCCTATGGCCATTGCTGTCGCAGCACTGCTCAGCATCCTGCTGCGCTATCCCAGACGCTACAGTTGAGGACAAATAAAAATTAAAAAATAAAAAATAAATCGTAAATCATATCGTGGACATTATTCAAAGAAACTTCCTTAGCTTATTGCGGTGCGGCGCTTTCGACGCACACGAGCAGACAGAACCCATGTCGGAATGGAAATGGAATAAGCTGTACCAGTATTCGCAGATACACGGCGTGACGCCCTGGATAGCAGACGGCATACGCAAACGGTCTGACGACTTCTATCTGCAACAGGTCTCGCCCACCCTGCTGCAGAAGTTCTACGATGACACAACGGCGCGGACAGAAGAGCGAGAAAACGAGGAACTGACGAACCCTCTGCTGAACCGGAAACTGCAAAAGCTGGCCGAGGAAGCCGGTCCGCAGGACAGCACTTTCAGCCTGCTTTTAGACATCATTGCCATAGCCCGCAACATTCTTACCCAAGGTATCAGCCTGCGCCAGCTTATTGCTTTAGGCACCACGGTGAGAAGCCACAACCGCTCCATCATCTACGAGGTGCTGACTACATGGATTGCCCAACTGCACATGCAACAGATGGCCAAGCTGGAGGGGGCACTGCTGATGGAACTTTTCGACTTTGACGCCGACGAGATACGCTTTACCGAAGCCTCCGTCACCGACAAGACGAAACAAGTGGTGCAGGACATCTTCCAAATGACGCAGAAGAACGCTTCCGAGTGGTACTTCACGCAAGGCAGAAGCATTTTCGTGCGTACCAACGACTCCGACGCCATGATGTGGCATGTGAAACATTCTGCCAAATACATGCACTACTATCCAAGCGAGGCTGTCACCAACTTCTTCCGAAACTTCACTCACTCGCTGTCACACATAGAGGAATAGAAAAAAGGTTGCGAACTATTTCGCAACCTTTTTCATATTCAAGTCGACAATCTTTCCTTCCGGCGAAACCTTGGCACTAACCTTGTAGGTAGCCAGCCGTTCCTGGTCCGGGTCTGTGCGGTCTATGCGCTGGTCCACACTGAAAGTCACGGCATACTCCAACTCGCCTGTATCAATGTTCTCTATCTTGTCTATCTTCCAGTCATTGTTCAGCAGGAAGTTCATGCCGGTAATGTCGGCAGCCTCGTGCAACTTCTTCATATACTGCACCACATCGCTCTTGGTCACGTTCTGCCGGTTGAAGAAGGTGTGCATGACGGTACCTAACGTAGCCAGCAGACTGTTCTCGTCGTCCTTGGCCAGACTGTTGAAGTAACTGTTGAAGAGTTGACTGATCATCTGCTCTTCTTCCGGAGTCACCACGCGCTCGTTCAGTTTGTCGTAGTTCATCTTGGCATCGTCGTAGTGCAGTCCGTCAGAATGGGTTTCCATATAGGTCTTGTACGACTCCAGCGTATTGGTGTTAGCAGCCTGTATCCAGTCCAAGGAGTCTACCACGAGTTTGGCCTCAGTGACGTGGATACTGTTGGGATGCAACTGTATGTACTTCAACATGGCCGACTTGGAACGGGTAGCCAGGGCATTCGTCCATTCCAGGTCTATCTGCTTGAGCACCTCAAGGTGAGCAGCAACCGAGTCGCGGTGTGCCTGCGGAGCATCAGTATAGATGTCGAGGAAGTTCTGGAGTACGGCAGGCTCAGAACTCTGTATGGCATTTTCGTAAGCATACTGCTCGTTCTGACGCTGCGTGTGCTGGTAGAAGTAATAACCCACAAAGGTCACTCCTAAGGCTATGACCAAAGCCACTATCAGCGTAGCCCATAAGCTCTTATGGTTTTTCTTCTTAGGAGCTTCCGGTTGCTCTGGCTGGGACTGTTCCGGCTGAGGCTGCTCCGTAACAGTGTCTTCTATGTTCTGCTGCCGCCGTGGTGTCTTGGAGCTGACAGACTCCAGACAGTTGGGGCACACCGTCTGATTGGCCAGCATCGTTCCGCCGCAATGCGGACACTTGGTGATATTTCCGGCTATAGCTATGCCACAGCTGGGACAAGTATCAGCGAGGTCACTCACCTGATGACCACACTCAGGACATTTCATTATCATATCTTGAACTCTTTATAACTCTCAACTCTAAACCCTCAACTCACTTCCTAAACCGCAACTCCCGCAAACTATGATTACCCATGAAGCGGCTTTTGTCCACATAACCGTTGATACCAACTATGCGCCCTTTACCAGTGTACTGCCACATGGTGATGTCACGGTCGTCAGCCAGCACGGGTTCTTCGCTGGTATACATGGCTATCATGATTTTGTACTCGTCTATCTTTCCCTGCAGGTGCTTGTTGTAGAAGTTACGGCCCGTATAGATGAGCGGCTTCTGGTGATAAGCCTCCTCCACCAAGTCAAGGAAGTAGAAAAGGGAGTCGCAGAACACGTCGGTCGACAGCCCGCCAGTGCTCTCTATGTCTATCATCGGTATGAGGTCCTGCTCTTCAGGCAGACATTGCGACATGAAGTTGCGCAACTGTTTCTGCTGGTCGGTCAGCGGACGGTAGAAATGGTAGCTGCCCACCTTCAGCCCGTGCTTGTGGGCCAACTCTATGTTGCGTTCAAAAGTGGCATCAATGCGGTCGCCACCCTCAGTGGCCTTCAGGTAGACATAACTCATCTTGGTATTGTCGCCGATGGTCTCCCAGAACACGTTCCCCTGATAGTGGCTAAGGTCGATGCCGTGGATGTGCGAGCAGGTGTCTTCACACTGTACGTCAACCTTCAGTGTAGGTACAACGGCCAGCGTGTCCTGTGCTGCTATTCTGAGTGTCCCAAGTAGGCATATAGCGACTAAAACAGTAAGATTTTTCATTCGTTCCTGAAATTTTACGTGCAAAGGTAATAAAATTAAAGAAAAATCACTAACTTTGCGCGAAAATAATCTACAGAATGAAGTATTTATTGACACTGATTGGCTCCGTACTGCTCTTTGCTGCATGTAACAAGGACGACGACGGGCCTGACTTTACCAGGCAGAAAGCCACCCGCGCCGTCATGGTCTACATGGCTGGCGAAAACAACCTGACATCACACAGCAGTATCAAGTTTCTTAAAAACGACTTGCAGGAAATCGTGGAAGGCTCCAAGCTGCTCACCGACAACCAACGTCTCTTTGTGTTCGTCGATAGCTTAGGCACTGACCCGGCACACAAGGGCACGCCTTATATTATAGAGGTGCACGGCGGCAAGACCTACGAGCGCAACCGTTACAGCACCGACTTTTACAGCTGCGACCCCGACAAGTTCCGCGACATCGTCAGCTGGATGACCTCCAACGTGCAGGCCGACGGCTACGCGCTGGTGCTTTGGGGTCATGCCACGGGCTGGGTGGTGGAAAGCGACAGCATAGTCAGTTCCCGGCGCGCCTACGGTCAAGACACGGGCGCAGACAGCGGAACGTCGTCGGAGAAGTGGATGAACATCACCCAGATGGCCGAGGCGCTGAAAGGATTGCCCAAACTGGACTACATCTTTGCCGACTGCTGCAACATGATGTGTGCCGAGGTGGGCTACGAGCTGCGCAATGTGACGGACTACCTTATAGGCTCGCCGGCTGAAATACCCGGCAACGGGGCGCCCTACGACCTCATGGTACCGCACTTCTTCAAAAGCGGCAGCGCGCTCTATAAGGGCATCATTGACACCTACTACGACTACTACACGACATACTACAACCAGAGCACCAGTTCCAGCCTGCAATACCTGAAAGGCTACAGCGTGCCACTGGCCGTCATCGACACAAAACACATAGAGCAGCTGGCCCAGCAGACACACGACGTTCTGTCGACGTTTGTACCCGACTATCCCAATGCGGTAGGGGTCAGCGGCATACCCTACTATTTCTATCAGGATGCTCCTGTCATGTTCGACCTGCGGGGCATCGTCAAACAGCACGCCACAGCCGCCGACTTTGCCGCATGGGATGCCGTCTACAGCCAGGCAGTCCCCTACTACCGCATGTCTATGCGGTGGATGACATCGAGCAGCCACCTGTTAATGGACTTCAGCGATTTCAACCAGGATGCGTCGTCCTACGGCTGCGTCAGCATGTTCGTGCCTTTCAACACACCGTCCTATCACTCTGGCGAACACCAGTACAACAAGCTGTCGCGCAATTTCGCCTGGACGCGAGCCATGCAGTGGGAGCGCTTCGGATGGTAACAGCATCCGAAACAAACAAGGAACTACTGTTTTTCGTGTACTACCACCTTCACCTTTGAGATACGACGCTCTTCCATGTCGAGTATTTCAAAGGTGATGTTTTGATAGTCCATCTTCTCGTGCAGTTTGGGGAAGTCACCCTTGATTTCGAGCAGGAGGCCGGCCAGCGTGTCGGCATCGCCCTCTACGTCCTCAAAGGCTTCATCGTCAAGCTGCAGAATGCGGTAGAAGTCTGACAACAGCGTCTTACCTTCAAAGACGAAGGTGTTAGCGTTGATGCGCACATAGTTCTTCTCGTCCTCGTCATATTCATCGTTTATCTCGCCGACAATCTCCTCCAAGATGTCCTCTAAGGTGACGATACCGCTACAGCCGCCAAACTCGTCGACCACAATGGCAATGTGAACTTTGTTCTCCTGGAACTCGCGCAACAGGTCGTCGATTTTCTTGGTCTCAGGTACGAAATAGGGCGGTCTGATGAGCGACTGCCAACGGAAGTTGCTACCTTTGTTGAGGTGAGGCAGCAGGTCTTTGATGTAGAGTATGCCGCGCACGTTGTCGCTATTGTCCTGATAGACGGGAATGCGAGAGTAGTTGTTGGCCACGATGCAGCGCAGCACTTCGGCAAATGACGACTTGAAGTCCAAGTCCACAACGTCCTGACGGCTGGTCATGATTTCCTTGGCCGTCTCGTCGCCGAAGCGTACTATACCCTCCAGCATGCGCTGCTCTTCTTTGATATCCTCCTTGTCGGTCAGCTCCAGAGCCTGCTCCAGGTCGTCGACGCTCAACACATGGCTGTCGCGCTGCACCATCTTGCTGGTCAGTTTGCCTGAGCGCATCACGATGCTGGCAAAGGGATAGAAAAGGCGGCGGAAAAATAGGATGCCGCCCACGGCACTGCGGCAGAAGCGCAGCGGATACTGTGATGAGAACACCTTTGGCATGATTTCGCCGAAGAGCAAAAGGAGGAAGGTGAGCAGTATGGTAATGCAGAGAAACTCAAGCCAATAGGCCCTGCCGAAATCCACCACGTGTGCAAAGAAATAGTTGCACAGCATGATGATGGTCACGTTCACCAAGTTGTTGGTTATCAGGATGGTAGCCAGCGTGCGCTCTGAGTCATTGCGCAGCTTCACTATGTTGGCGTCAACACTGCTCTTCTCCTCGTCCAGCTCGTTCAGGTCGCTGGGCGAAAGCGAGAAGAAAGCTATCTCGGAAGCTGAGGCAAAGCCCGAAACAAAGAGTAGAAGAAAAGCCAGAACTATGGCAACGATGGCTCCCAAAGACGGTGACAGGAAGGTCACCTCACTGAACACTTGCAAATATTCGTCCATATGCTATTCCGCAGCTGTCGCCTTGGGTGTGAGCAACTCTATGTTGTCTGCCCATATCTCCGTCATGGAACGCCGCTGTCCCTGCTTGTCGTCATAGGTGGAGTAACGGATGCGACCCTCTATGTATAGCTTGTCGCCTTTGTGCACATATTTCTCCACTATTTCAGCCAGCTTATACCACAGAATGACGCGATGCCAGTCCGTGTGATCGGGCACATGCGTACCATTAGCCAGCGTGTAGCCACGCTCGGTGGTTGCCAGCGAAATGCGTGCCACAGCCTTCCCTTGGTCTACGTAGCGTATCTCGGGTTCCTGCCCGACGTTACCTATGAGCATCACCTTGTTCATCAGTGCTGATATTCGATTATTTACACAGTCCGAGGAAGCGGAACTGGAAATTCTTGCCTTTTACTGAGGGGAACTGACTGCGGGGGTCGACGCACTGGCTCAGATGATCCACGATGCGGTTGTAGCAGTCAAGTCCAGACTCTGCCTTGCAGCAGGCCTCGAAGTGGGTGTCGCGATACTGGAACTTTCCTGTGCCGGGAACCATTGACACGCGCTTGAAGTCGATGCGCCCCTCATACCAACCGTAACGCTCCTCGGTGAGCCGCGTCTGCACGTTCGCCGACTGTCTGGCCGGTGCTCCTGCTGTGTGCACTGCCTTCTTATCCTTGAAGTCCTGCATGGTGGCCGCTTCAGTCTTAATAATGATGAAGTAGACACGGGGACGTATCTTGTAACGCTTGGGATAGACGACATTGCTTTCGCAATAGTCGCGAATGTCCTTCTCTAACTGGGGATTCATGCCAATCTCGTCGATACCGGCCAAAAAGTCAATGGCATCTTCAACAGTGTTGACCAATATCTCTCGGTCAAAATACCGTAAATATAAATTCATGAAAAAGTGAGTTGTTTTCCTGTATATTAAAAAGAGCGGAAAACGGGACTCGGACCCGCGACCCCAACCTTGGCAAGGTTGTGCTCTACCAACTGAGCTATTTCCGCAAATGGTCTTCAAAAAGTTTTAATGGGGTGAAGAGGAGGAGACTCGAACTCCCACGTCGCAATTGACACTACCCCCTCAAAGTAGCGCGTCTACCAATTCCGCCACCTCTCCAACGCAAATAAGTATGTGAAAAAAAAAGAGTGCCCAGAACAGGACTCGAACCTGCACGCCTCGCGGCACACGCACCTGAAACGTGCGCGTCTACCAATTCCGCCACCTGGGTATTTTCATT
>JAFTGB010000048.1 GCA_017458125.1 Prevotella sp. | reverse complement strand
GGAACAGCACCAGTATCGTCATCACCTCGCTGTCGGAAAGACAGCACGGACGGTTGCGACGCCTCTTGCCTGAGGTGTCAACCAGATGTTTTTTCAACTCAGGAGTAAAATATTTGCAGAATTCGTCGAGAATACAGAAAAATTCTATTAAATTTGCAGTCGTCATAGGAGTGGGTATTATTTGTATCTGTTTGATTTTCACCCATAAAGGTACAAAAAATATTTCACTCCTACAACTTTTTGGACACTTTTCTTACATCGAACTCACGTTACAACAATGAGCGAGTTGCCACCGCCACCTCCTGAAGTAAATATCGTAGTATAACATGTATAACGGTGGCACAATGACCTAAAACACATTGTGCCACTTTTAATATAAGCAGGAATGAGACATTTACCAGTTTATATCTTGATAGATACTAGTGGTTCTATGAAAGGAGAGCCAATAGAAAGTGTGAAAGTTGGTCTGGCAGATATGATTGCTACGCTACGCCAAGATCCTTATGCTCTTGAAACAGTATGTATCAGCATAATTACATTTGACAAGGATGTAAATCAGGTTTTACCACTCACGGAGCTTGAGAATCTCCAACTACCTAATATCATAACTCCAGATGCCGGGCCGACTCATATGGGGCGAGCCTTAAAAATGTTATGTGACAAAATTGACGTGGAGGTAAAAAAGGGGACTCCAGAACAAAAAGGAGACTGGAGACCTCTTCTATTTCTATTAACTGATGGAAAACCATCGGATATACAGGATTACAACCAGATAATTCCTCGTGTTAAAGGGCTGAATTTTGCAAGTATAGTTGCATGTGCTGCTGGGCCACAGGCCAAAACAGAACCTTTACAAAAACTTACTGATCAAGTATTTCGCCTAGACACGATGGATGCCACTTCTTTCAAAAAGTTCTTCGTTTGGGTATCAGATGTGATTGGCATAGGCGGCAAGAGTGTAGGAACGACAGATTCTATAGAATTGCCTGGACCTCCAGCAGAAGTTAATATCGTTATTTGAAGAAAAATATGATTGAGTTAGACAAACAAGAACAGGCTCCGAGTCAGGAAGAAATTGATGCTTATGTCAATTCTGTTTATAACTATGCTGGTGATCTCATAGTTAACCAAGATTATAGTTATGGTGAAGCAAAATCTGCTCTTATACAACAGGGAATAAGAACAGAAGATGCCGAGACAGTCATCAATAACATAAAGGAGCAAATAAAAGAGGCAAAAAGCGAAGCTGCTAACAAACAACTCCTGTATGGTTTCTTGTGGGCAGCTGGGGGTGCGCTACTTACAATAATCACAGATGGCACTTTTATCTTTTACGGTGCTGTTCTCTATGGGTTATATTTACTTATAGTAGGCTTATGGCATAAACTAAGTTAGTCACAATTAATTTTAGCAATATGAGAAGATTACCAATATACTTTCTGATTGATGTGTCAGAATCGATGGTGGGAGACCCCATCACACAGGTAGAGAATGGAATGAGGAATATCATTCAAGAACTGAGGACAGATCCTTATGCTCTTGAAACAGTGTTTGTTTCTGTTATTGCCTTTGCAGGTAAGGCCAGAAGTCTGTCCCCATTGACGGAATTGTACAAGTTCTATCCTCCGAAATTTCCTATAGGTGGTGGAACATCATTGGGGGCTGCTTTTAATTTCTTGATGGATGACATGGAAAAGTCTGTCCAAAAGACAACTGTAGAGATGAAAGGTGACTGGAAACCAATTATTTTCCTGTTTACAGACGGTACGCCTACTGACAACCCCAACGCTGCAATAGAAAGGTGGCAAAAGTACTATCAAAAGAAGTGCAATCTAGTTTGCATTTCGTTGGGTGACAATGCTGATACAAACATGTTAGGAAAACTCACCGAGAATGTGTTAAGACTGAAAGAAACCGATGAGTATTCCTTCAAAGCATTTTTCAAATGGGTAACTGCATCCATCAAGACTAGTAGCGTATCAGTTACGGATGCTGGAATTGACGATTTACAGCTTGCACCTATAGATGGCATCAATTTGGAAAAAGTTAATACTGAAGAGCCGTGTGTGGTAGATGAAAACTTTGCCGTTCTGTTCGGAAAATGCTCTAATACGAAGAAAACATATCTTGTCAAGTACGCCAAACGAATTGGAGATATTCGGGGATTAGAAAGTCTTGGAATAAAGGCTACTGATTATAAACTTGTAGGCGCTTATCCTGTGGATGAAGAAATCTATAATAGTCTGAGCGAAGGCAAATCCAACAGAAATATTAACACAATGTCTCTTCGCGGTGTACCTACTTGTCCATGTTGTGGTAATCAATATGGTGTTGTGGTTTGTGATTGTGGTAACATTATGTGCTCTGATGGTAATACTCAGGCATGTCCTTGGTGTGGAACGGAAGGTTCTCTTGGTGAAATAGCAGAAGGGGGTATGAACATAACAAGAGGACGAGGATGAAAGACTATATTCTGGAAGTATTACGCCGTGCAGGTATTGAGCCTACTGAATGTGAATTCGACGACTTTGAGAAGAGGCTTATCGGTGGATTGTGGAACAAGATTAAGAATGAACGTATGGACGAGAGGCTTATAATCAAAAATGCGGTAGATGCTGCTCCTATCATGTTACCCAATGGCAGAGTAGGTGAGCAGTATAAGGCTGAAAACGATTTTGTCATTGACGGTGTTGATGAATATGAGATAGTGGGACTTGATTCTATGGGATTAAGTTTTGAAAAAACAGAAAAGGGATTTGTGATCTCCGGTTTAGCAGAACCTGAGGACATCAAAGGAGGCGACTTCCCAATAACCCTCCGATATAAGCCCAAAGGACTTCTTGAAGGTGAAGATTGGCTGGAGAGGAAGTTGACACTCATATTGAATCCAGACCCAAGAACATTGTGGAAAGATATTCCCACCCCAAGAGATACTGAGTATTTCAAGGAAGACTCACAAATGCAATATGTGAAAGTACCAGAAAAAGATGGTGTCCCAAGGAAGGATATTGTAGCAGCAAGTCAACGTGGCCGCTCTCATGCACACGAAGGGAAACCACGGGATGACCACTTTCTGCTTCATTACTGTGACAAAACAGAGTGGTATGTCATTGCAGTAGCTGATGGTGCAGGCTCTGCTAAATATTCCCGTGAGGGTTCAAGAATTGCATGTGAAACGGCTGTTACACATTGTAAAGATGCCCTAACAGACAGTTCCGAGTTTGAAAACGCTATTCAGCTATTTGCCGAAAACGCAGAGTCACAGGAAGCAAGGAAACTTGTTGGCGACAAGATATATAGTATCGTTGGTAATGCAGCACTGAAAGCACATAATGCCATCAAGAAAGAGTCTGAGCGAAAAGAAGGTGCAAAGTTGAAGGATTATGCCACCACCCTTCTTCTTGCAATATGCAAACGATTTGAGTTTGGTTGGGCGGTTGCTTCGTTCTGGGTTGGCGATGGTGCCATGTGCATATATGATGCCGAGAAGCACACAGCAGATATGCTTGGAATGCCAGATGAAGGTGAATTTGCAGGACAGACTCGTTTCTTGACGATGACTGATATTTTTGCTGACACTGCTTCATTCTATCAAAGATTACGTTTCAAGATATATCCTGACTTCACTGCGCTCATGCTAATGACAGATGGCGTTAGTGATCCGAAGTTTGAGACAGACGCAAATCTTCAGAATCCCGAAAAATGGGATGCCTTGTGGAATGACCTTGCGGAGAACGGAGTGGAACTTACAGATGACAATGAGAAATCGCAGGAGCAGTTACTCAACTGGCTTAACTTCTGGGATAGAGGAAATCATGACGACAGAACTATAGCAATTTTATACTAAGGCTTATGGCACAGAAAGTAACATTGAAAGCGGCAGACGGGAGCACTGTAGAATTCATTGATGAAATCAAGGCGCAGGGAGGAGTGAAAGATGTTTATTTCAGTCCAGACAAGTCGTATGTAGTAGCTTTCTATCGCTCACCACTGAACCCTAATGACAAAGAACGAATAAATAACATTGTGGGTGTCTATAGAGAACGAATCTTCAATTCTCCTGGTGGAAACTACTGGAACCAGATGTTTGCATGGCCCACAAAAATGGTGGAGTGGAATGGTAAGACTGGTGTAGTGATGCCATTCTACGATACCAAATACTTCTTTAAAGGTGGCCCCTTTGATGGAAAGGAAAAGAATGGAAAATGGTTTTCTTCTGCCAAATTAAGAAATAGATTTCTGCCATCAGATCAAAAAGGAACTTTTCTCACCAATCTGCATATGTGCATTAAATTGGCAAGGGCGGTAAGGCGACTTCACGCTGCAGGTCTTGCTCATTCTGATTTGTCTTATAATAACATTTTGGTTGACCCTATTACGGGTGCTGCTTGCATTATCGATGATGATAGCCTTGTTGTTCCCGGCAAATTCCCGCCAGAAGTTTTAGGTACTCCTGACTTCATCGCTCCCGAAGTTATGGAAACTAAAGGACTTCCTCTTACAGATAAGAACCGTAAACTGCCGAGCATTTATACAGACCGACATGCATTAGCGGTCTTAATATACATGTATTTGTTAAATAGACATCCTCTTCGTGGTGGAAAAGTCCATGATGTAAATGATGCTGGGCGTGATGAGGAACTTTCTATGGGAACCAAGGCATTATTCATAGAGCACCCAACAGACAAGACTAATCGTGTTAAGCCACAGCAGTTAGCACCATCAGAGTTACCACAGGGTGACCCATCAAAATTGCCATATACGATTTGCGGACCTTACTTGAAAGAATTATTTGATCGTGCTTTTGTTGATGGTCTTCACGACCCTATGAAACGACCAAGTGCTGCAGAATGGGAAGACGCTCTTGTCAAAACAACAGACCTTGTACAGCCTTGTCAAAACAGTCAGTGTGAAGCACACTGGTTTGTATTTGACAACACCCGCAAACCAAGGTGTCCTTTCTGCGGACGGGAATATCACGGCCAACTACCTGTGCTCAACTTTTATTATAAGCCACGCGATAAATATCAATATGAGAACTGCCGATTGATGGTTTACGATAAGCAAACACTCTATAAATGGCATTCAAATAATCTTATTCCTGCCAATGAGAAAACATCGGAAGAGGATAAGAAGCCTGTCGGTGACTTTCATTTTCATGGTGGCCAGTGGATACTTATCAATCGACGTTTGCCTGACATGTATGATGTGACTGATAAAAAGCCCGTGCCCATAGGTGGATTTGTACCTTTGACAGATGGTAGGCAGATTCTTCTGGATAAGGCTCAAGGTGGAAGGCTTGTTATTGTTCAACTGGTAAATAACTAAGGCTATGGCAATAAAGGATCAATGCGAGAATTGTCGAAAGAGGGGGACTACTGAATGTACTGACACTATCGTTTATGATGGTGTGAGTTGTTCATCATATTTGAAAGGAATCAATCTTGAAAAGTCAGAAGACCCTAAAGATGATAATGTTCAAACGACTCATCAAACAGTATCTGAGGAAAGTACAGAAGAGTTTGTCTATACAAGTGAATATCTGAAGCAGAACACGGAAATTCACGGTTGGCTCTCATTCTTCTTGTTTACTGTCGTTGCAGGAGGATTGTTGAGCGTGGTCTATCCACTTTTCATCTTCAACCTCGCAGAGTACGACAACAACATCTTTCTTGCACTGGCAGATCCTTTGTTTGGACTTATGCTGTTTCTGTTGGCTTGCTATACTTTTCATGCCTTCGTTAACAGACAGCCCAATGCGGTATTCCTTGCCAAAATGTATATCATTGCTGTTTTCGCATCAAACCTGTTGGCTCTTATAGGAGGCGAATATGAACCGACGGGATTGGGAAGTGCTCCCAGATTGGTGCGTTCTCTCATTTGGAGTGGTATCTGGTTTGCTTTTTTGTTGAACTCTAACAATGTTGAAGAGGTTTGTCCCCAGGAATATCGACAGAAAAAGAACCTTGATATTTATATCGCTGTTGTTTTCATATTGTTTCCACTTTTAATAGTCGCTATCAGTTTAACAAGTGAACTGTCGACTAGAAGCAACCAAGAAACCGCACTCTTTCAGAATGTGGTTTTGGCAGATAATGAATATACTGACGGCAAAGTCGTTTTTGCAAGGCCAAGTGGTTTTACGTGTCAACAAACAGAGGCAGAGGGTATCAAGTTCTTTAATCTTGAATGTGAATCTGTTGGAAGCATAACTCTATGCAGCGACTACGAAGATAATCGTTCCGAGCAGAATGTAAGAACTTACTGGAAAAATTGGGAAGATGAAGACTTGAAGAAGAACCCAGCAGAAGTGTTGAACTTTGAAACATTGGAAACGAATGGACATCCATACTATTATGCTGTAAAAAAATACGCCATAGATGATAGTGAATTGTTTTGGCGATTCATAATGATATTTGACTATGATACAGGTAAGGTCTGCCTGATTTCAAGTTATGATGGTGGTTATGAAGATTATATTGATGAATTGATTAACTCTGTACGATTCAAATAATGAACATTTATGTTATAAGAAATAATCAGCAATATGGCCCATACGATGAGCAGTCATTACTATCGTATGTCAATTCTGGGCTTATTCTGCTTCATGACAAAGCTATTTGTGTTGGTGAAACAGTACCTCAGACTGTAGGCTATTATCTCAAACGCGCTAATCTGAAACCACATATTCAAGAGAAAGGTAACATCTTGTCTCAGATTGCCACAATAGGAAGTGAACTACTGTTTCCACGAACGACATTGTTTTCCAAACAATTTTTGTTAGATCAACGTTTCCTGATTTTAGCGCTGGTGGGATTGTTCCCCATGTTCATAATGCAGATTCCTCTTGGGGGCTTCTTTGTCTTCTATGAAGTGTCCCTTTATTTCTCTGTTATCTGGGGCTTGTTTTTCTATGACTGCTTTAAGACTCCACAAGTTGGTCTTAAAACAACGCTTGCAGTGTTCTTTATCACACAAGCATTTGTCTTTGCTGTTTGGGGATTTGGCCTTCCTAAGATAAATCCCTTTTATGCATTTACAGAAACGGCATTTCCACTGAATGTTATTGGATATACCCTTGGAGTAGGTTTTACAGAAGAACTGGCTAAAGCAGTTCCTCTACTTATTATATTATATAGAGCCAAAGAGCCATTGATACCTCAGACAGTAGTATATTATGGTCTCATTTCTGGCATTGCCTTTGGTGTTTGGGAAGGTGTGCAATACCAAATGACCGTTAATGCAGAACAGGAATACACAGTGTCTTTCTATCTGAACATTTTACGATTAACAAGTTTGCCATTCCTTCATGCCTGTTGGTGTGGAATAACTGGCTATTTCCTCTCGTTTGCAAATCTCTACCCCAAATATCGAAAGGGTTTGTATGTACTAGCCCTAACAATACCTGCACTGATTCATGGCCTATATGATTCCATTTCCACATGGTCATTTGTTTCATTGTTCATGGTATTCATAGGTTTGATGCTACTAATGGTGTATTTGAAGCAAACAGTGAATTATCAATCAAAATTAAGACAGTAATATGGCACGACGTACAAATGGAACAGGTATACCTGGTTTAACATTCTCATGGAAAAGAACCTTGGGAATTACGCAGACAAAGCAGAATCTTGCAAGACAAACAGGTGTTCCAACATCAAAGGCGGGAGTCGAACGGAAAATTGGAAAGTTGATTCTTGATGCACTTTTCAAAAAGTGAAATCGAGTGATTTGCAACCTTGCAGGCGAATTTACCAGTCGATCTCAGCATAACAACTGCAACGTTTAAGAAACTCAAAATGAGATAGAAAAAGTACGTATCTTTGTACTATCAATAACAACAAGCAGAAGAATGAATAAAGTAATTCCATTTATATTTGTCATAGTTTTCTGGAGTTTGTTCTATATAGGGAACACCAGCCCCGGTAGAGGAGAAACAATTGCAATAATGGCAGTTATTGCTTTGGTATTATTTGTTTTGTATAACATAAAGATTTATCTATTGAATATAATTTCTAAGAACAAATAAAAACAACTAGTATGAAACAGATTCATCATTACACTGGCTTGACCGATGCTCAGGTGCTCGAAAGCCGCGCGAAGTATGGAGCAAACGTATTGACTCCCCCTGAAGAAGATTCACTATGGGATCAAATTAAAGAAGTATGTAAACATCCTATTGCCATCACGATGGCATGCCTTATTGTTGGCACAGCAGTTTTGGCAGGCATTCTCGCTAGCAGTATGGGAACAATGATTTGGATGATGCCTGTAATTGTAGCTGTTGCCACACTACTTATACTTATCGTAGGCTTCTTTGGTGGTTTTGGTGACCCACTTTTCAAAATTCTGATCACCGCGTTTGTGCTGTCAATGGGTATTTCTATTTATGAATATGAATGGCATGGAGCAGAATGGACTGTCTTTTTTGAACCAATAGGTATTATCGTTGCATTGATTCTTGCTACGAGCATTGCTTATTTCTTGGAAAAGAAAAACGAAAAGACTTTCCAAAGTCTTAATCAGACTAATGACGAAGTGCCTGTTAAGGTCTATAGAAATGGGCATATTTGTCAAGTTCCACGTAAGGACATAGTCGTTGGCGATATAATAATGCTTGATACAGGTGAAGAAATACCTGCTGATTGCGAATTGCTAGAGTCACTAAACCTCATTGTCAACGAGTCGTCGCTGACAGGTGAACTTCAGGCAACAAAGACCACAAATCCTGAACAATTTGACAGCAACGCAACGTATAAGTCAAACGAAATAAAGAAAGGTACGACCATTATTGAGGGCTATTGTACGGCTGAGGTTAAGAGCGTTGGTGACAAGACTGAGAGCGGTGAGGTTTATCGTTCGCTGAACGAAGGTAATGAAGTTAAAGTTGGTTGGCTGCTTAAGGACAAGACAAACAACACCATTATTGACAAGTTCAATACTGAAGATGATGCCAATGATGCACTAGAAGAGTACCTTGGTGAACATGAAGATGCAGATGTGGTTGTGGAGCAGCCGCTTATTGACAGAATGCGTGTAAGTAAGGGCAGTGAAACACCTTTGAGCAAAAAACTGAATGGCCTTGCAGACTGGATTACTAATGCCAGCTATGTCCTTGCTGTACTGATTATAATTGGCCGTATCGTTTGGTACTTTGTTTCATACGAAACTGACTTCTCATCAGGCGACTTCTGGGTAGATTTCGTAAGTTATGTTTTGAAGACTATCATGATTGCTGTTACCTTGGTGGTAGTTGCAGTGCCTGAAGGTTTGCCAATGTCGGTAACACTGAGTCTTGCGTTCAGTATGAGAAAACTGATGAAGAGCAATACACTTCCACGAACCATGCATGCTTGTGAAACGATGGGAGCTGCTTCTGTAATCTGTACGGATAAGACCGGTACATTGACTAAAAACATGATGGAAGTGGCTGATTCCAAGTTAGGTGATGTTGCCGAAAATTTACTTGCAGAAATGATTGCTGTAAATACAACGGCAAACCTTGACTTTACTGATAAGAACGCCATTAAGGTGATTGGTAATCCAACAGAAGGTGCACTTCTCTTATGGCTAAATGGTAAAGGTCGTGACTATCTTGATTTAAGGGAAAAGACTCCTATCATTGACAGCCTGCCATTCTCAACGGAGAACAAGTATATGGTAACTATAGTCAATTCTGCGGTTCTTGGCAAAAAGGTTGCTTATGTCAAAGGTGCTCCAGAAATACTGCTTTCGATGTCAGACATAGATGCAAAGTCAAAGTCTGCTTATGAAGAGATATTGGCAGAATATCAAAAAGGTGCAAAACGTACACTTGCATTAGCCTATGTGGAGTTGGATGAATCAGAATCTATTATTTCTGAGGGAAAACTGAATACCACAAAACTTAAGTTCGTCGGTGTCTTTGCTATTCAAGATGACATCCGTGAAGGTGTAAAGGAGTCCATCGAGGAATGTATGAAGGCTGGTATTGCAGTGAAGATTGTGACGGGTGACAATCCTGGAACTGCAAAGGAAATCGGTCGTAAGATTGGCTTGTGGACTGAAGCTGATGGTGACAAGAACATTATCACTGGTACGGAAATGGCCCAATTGTCAGACAAACAACTAGAAGAGCGAGTGATGGACATCAAGATTATTGCCCGTGCAAGACCAATGGATAAGAAGCGGCTTGTTGAAGCACTTCGCCGCTTAGATCAAGTTGTTGCTGTGACAGGCGATGGTACCAATGATGCACCTGCCCTGAATGCTGCAGATGTTGGCCTTGCAATGGGTAACGGAACCCAAGTAGCCAAGGATGCTTCTGACATGATTATTCAAGACAACTCGTTCAGTACAATTGCCAATGCAGTGATGTGGGGCCGTTCTCTCTATAAGAACATCCAGCGCTTCTTGCTGTTCCAGTTGACGGTGAATGTAGCTGCTTGTTTCTTGGTGCTCTTTGGTGCATTCCTTGGAACGGAGTCACCCCTAACCGTTACCCAGATGCTTTGGGTGAACCTTATAATGGATACCTTTGCTGCCATTGCTTTGTCAGCCCTGCCTCCTCAGAAGTCAGTTATGGATGAAAAGCCCCGTGACCCGAATGCGTTTATTCTCGACAAGTCAATGTTGCAAAATATCTTTGGAGTGGGCGGATTCTTCTTCCTCATGCTGTTGGTACTGCTGATTATCTTCCAACATACAGAGATTACAAGCATGAAGGACTTGTTGAATTTCTCGATTGGTGAAAGAAGTCATGTGACAACATACGAACTTACCCTTCTCTTTACCATCTTTGTGATGACTCACATGGGTTATATGTTCAATGCACGTGGCTATAAGACGGGTGGCTCTGGTTGGAACTTAAAGAATTGTGACGGTTTCTTGCTAATAGCAACGGTTGTAACTCTTGGACAGATTGCCATTGTGCAAGTACCATTCCTTAATGATTTCTTCAATGTTCAGTCACTGCCATTATTCGATTGGATTGTGATATTTATTGTTGGATTTATGGTAACAGGAGTAAGAGAGTTAAAACATCTTATTACAAAGTAACCAAGGTTGTGGAGAGGCGACTATTATGTCGTCTCCCCACACTTTAATTAACAGTAAAATAGGGAAAACAGATGATTATGAAGAGAAAATTTCCCGAATCAGAATTAATAATTAACGCAGATGGGGCATGTTTCCATCTGCATGTGCGTCCAGAGCAGTTGGCAGACCGTGTAATTCTTATAAGCGATCCTGCTGTTGTTAGATCTGTTGCTGCTCATTTTAACACTATAGAATGCGATATAGAGAGCCGTGAATTCCATACGATTACTGGTACATATAATAGCAAAAGAATTACTTGCCTATCTTATGGATTCGGTTCTGAAAATATAGACATCGTATTGAATGAACTTGACACTCTAGCTAATGTCAATTATAATACACGTGAAGAGAAAGACTCTCATCGTACATTGACATTAGTAAATATTGGTATAAATGAAGGAGTACAGTCACATATTGAGGCAGGAACTATTATAGCATCTGTCAAGAGCATTGGTTTTGATGGTCTGTTGAACTTTTATGCTGGAAGGAATGAGGTATGTGATCTTCAAATGGAAAAGATATTTGTTGACCACATGCAATGGAATCCCGTGAAGGGGTCTCCTTATATTGTTACCACAGAGGATGACTTGCTAAAGCAGATAGCTCAAAATGACTTTGTTCGTGGTTATACGGTTTCATGTATTGGATATTATGCACCTCAAGGAAGAGGATTGAGACTTCCCTTAGAGGAACCAGAACTAAAAGAAAAGTTGGCTACATTCGAGTATAACGGAAAACGCATCTGCAACATAGATATGGAATCTGCATCGATAGTAGGTCTTGCCTCATTATTGGGACATAGAGCCATATCTTGCTGTGTTGTTGATTATGCGAAGCAAATATCCTGCTTAAACGAGAACGGGGCATTTAATTCTCTGATACAATTAGTTTTGGATAGAATGTAATAACACCGTCAACCTTGAAACAGGTCTATCTCATTCTCGCAGCGTTAATGCTGCTTTGCCTCGCTCCGATGCCGTATGGCTACTACATGCTGGTGAGATTCGTGGCGATGGTGGCGTTCGGGCTGTTGGCATACCAGTATTATACCAGACACAAGACGGTTGCGGCTATAGTGTTTGGTGTGCTTGCGCTGTTGTTTCAGCCTATCTACAAGATTGCACTGGGACGGGTGACGTGGAATGTGATAGACGTGTTGGTGGCAGTGCTACTTATTGCTTTGTTTGTATTGGAGAAGCGACTTGAAAAGAAAACGACGGTGGGCTATCAGCAGTTGCCGCCACAAGACCATGTTCCAATAGAAGACAACACCATAGAGTTTATGCTCAATGGTAGATTGTCTCCAAAAGAACTAGTGTATATAGCCAGTGAAGAGGACAAGGCTCTCACGGAACTGTTCGAGACACGGCCAGAGGTGCTTGAGGGCTGGGGACAGATGATAGGTTTCCATATAGTCTATATACCTCTACTCATTAAGAAACTGAAAGACAAACGAGTCCTTCAATATAGGGCACCTTATCTTAGCGATGTTGAATTGTCGGAAATCTCTATCGGTAATGACTTCTTGCTTCAATATCTGGAAAATCCATTAGACAAAGAAAAGATAAAGCAGGGATTCATCCGTACTGAGGACATCCACCGAGGGGACGATGGAAAGGATAAGGCAACAAACCGCTTCTATCCATTATCTTCAAAAAGCGGAGAGCCTTTGGCTGACCAACTCCACAGGATAGGAAAGCAAATCGCGCTTGAAAAGGGACGACATGACAGATATTTGGAAGATCAAACTCAGAGTTTTGACGATTGGGGTGATGCCGAGAGTCTCTCAGCCAATTTTGCTGACGATAGCTTTAGCCCGGAGGAGCAAGAAGAAACCATTTATGAACTGATGGAAGAAGTTCGAGAGCGGATTGCAAAGTTGCGCCAACGAGGCATTGCAGAATATCTTCTGGAGCAGTTGATTCACTCAGACAATCGTCTGAGCCGCCTTGTTATTACGAAAGACTGGCGTATTCTTCTGCCCGACTACAACGATATGGAAATCAAGATGGAACCATTGGTAAAGGCTGTTTATCTATTATACCTTCGTCACCCAGAGGGTATCGCATTTAAACAGTTACCAGATTATCGGCAAGAACTGACACGAATCTACAATCACCTAAAGCCATCGGGATTGACTGACAGGGCAATACAGAGCATAGAGGATGTGACAAACCCCATGCTGAACTCTATCAATGAGAAGTGCGCCCGCATAAGAGCCGCTTTCGTCGGACAGTTTGACGACTATATGGCTAAAAGCTATTATGTTGACGGACAACGAGGTGATGCAAAGAAGATAGCACTACCTAGAAATTTGGTGGTGTGGAAGTAAAATTGCCTTTTCACAAGGCTTGTGATAGCCAAAGCCAATCTTGTTCGAGAAGTTTTTCGTATTTTTGCAAACGATGAATACAATAAAGGGAATATTATTAGGCATTTCAAAGGTTGTATTACCGCTTTTGGCTGGTATTATGTGTATAAGCGTTCTGTTAATAGCTGGTATGTCTATAACTTACCTATCAATTACAGGACTGATTGCAATAACTCTATATTGTCTAGTTCCTAAGACGTGGGGCGTTATACCATTGTCTGTATGCGTTATTGCAGGATGTCTATACTTCTACATGCTGATACTCTCCATATTTTATCAGCCAGGGTATGTAATATTATTCGGATTAGTACCCGTTATGGCTATACTATCTATGTTGAAAGGCAAGCCGATACAGATATGGTTAGTGGTGTTGCTGATTTTTATATTGAGTGCGGTCTATTATTTGTTTAATAACAATATCGCTGGGCCAATGCAGTTTCGTATAACAGATCGTCCTATTGACACACCATCACAATGGGGGAATAATTGGAGACTTTACTGGATTGGTGTATATGCAAGTACTGTTGCATGGATTGGCGGTGTTATTTCAATCGTTGTTATGTTGCTGTATAATTTGTATAAAGTTTGGCAGAGAAGATGAGGAAGTTTATATTGGGAGTCGTAGCTATTATTTTGGTGGGGATTGTTGTCGTATCATTACCCAAGCAAGGAAAAGAGGAAGACAAACAAGTAGCAGATGCTGGTGTAGAGCCACTTGAAGGTGATGACGGCTTCTATATTGGGACGCTATCAGATAAGGACATTTATTTCAAGGCTGACACGGTACTGCCTGATAATCCAGTTATCAACGACATGATTGATGTGGCCAATGGTTATGCCATATTGAGGGCTGCATATTGCGATGCAGAGTTGTGGTTTAGGTTTGGCATGGTCGTAAATAATGAGATTGGGCAACTAAAGGCTGGCACGATTAAGGACGCTGATATTCGCTTGGCAGCAGAGCAATACGTGAGAAAACTTGTGTTGATTATGCCTGTTGATACAGCCAAAAGGAATGAAACGGACTCTTTGCTATGGGATCAAGTGTGGGATGCCTATAAATCTTTTGCAGACAAGCTATCAAGCCGATTCTCGTTGAGTCACTATGGGCAGATTACGGAGAGGGACGTTCAGAAATATATGGATATAGAGCAGTTCATCCCAAACGATGACTCTATCTATAATCTACGAAAGCAGCAGTCGGAAGAGAATGAACGCTATCTGAAACTGATGGCAGAACAGACACCAAGTTTCGACAGGGAATGTCTTTACACGGTGGAATATGCTCACCAACGGAGGCACGAAGAACCTCATACGGCTATTCCAATGCTGGAAACACTGATGAAATCGGGTAAGTTCTCTCGCTATCTGCATGAGGTTTGGCGTACGTGGCGTGTTCTAAAACAGGTTGCTCAAAGTCCATCCCGTGATGGTATGATTTTGAATCTGGAGTATAATCAAATGCGCTACCGTTGCTTGAATACCATTCTAAAGCTAATCGTCAAGAACCCTAAAGACATCTATGCCATCAATGACTTCTGTTTCTTAGCTACCTATGACAACATAACCCGCTATAGCGAATTTATGTTTGGCAACTCTGCTCCGTTGGAACACATGATGCTGTTCCCCGAAATACTTGAGGATAGCGATGAAGATGAGGCTGAAGATGAGGCTGGTGAATCAGATAGTTAGAAATTGTGAATAGCATTTGGCTATTTCAAAATAAAGTTGTACCTTTGCACCCGACAACGAGTCATAAAACGGCTGGTGACCCAGAGTCAGGAGTTCTTTGAAAGCAATTTGATGCAGAACGTGGAATTGAGAACGGTTTCTTATTCGTAACCCCGATTTTTCTCAATCCTCGGAACTGCCTTTTAATAAAGAAAGATTGCTTTTTCTTCCAAAATTACAAAATAATTCTTAATACGTCGTTCTTAATTGCTATTTATTTCGTAATTTTGCATCAAATTTTTCAAAATCCTGCTATGAGTATCGTTAAGATTAAGGATAAAACCTTTGAAACATCCATTCCTGAGGCAACCATCAAGGAGCGTGTCAGACAGCTGGCTCAGCAGATGAGCAAGGACTTGGATGGCAAGAACCCCGTGCTGCTGGGTGTGCTCAACGGGTCGTTCATCTTTGCTGCCGACCTGATGCGCGAGATGACCATACCGTGTGAGATATCATTTGTCAAGTTGGCATCCTATCAGGGCACCACCTCCACCGGAAAGGTGCACGAGGTGCTGGGCATCAACGAGGACCTGTCTGACCGTCATGTCGTCATCGTCGAGGACATCGTCGACACGGGACGCACCATGAAGCAGATGGTGGAGTCGTTGGGCACGCGTAATCCCGCTTCCATTCACATCTGCACGCTCTTCGTCAAGCCCGACAAGCTGGAGGAGAAGTTAGATATCGAGTATGCCGCCTTCTCCATTCCCAACGACTTCATCGTGGGCTACGGGCTGGACTACGACCAGCAGGGACGCGGGTTGAAGGAGATTTTTACTTTAGTTGAGGATTGAGCGTTTTGCGATGAGACAAATAAAACTACCCCATCTGCCCAGCGATGTGGAGTCGCGCAAAGGCGACTATCTGACCGACCTGTGGTGGCATAACATGGGAAAAGAAATAAAAGTAAAACAGGATAAACAAGAAATAAGAATTCAGATGAAGAACATTGTGATTTTTGGTGCTCCCGGCTCAGGCAAGGGAACGCAGAGTGATATGCTCATAGAGCATTATGGGCTGGGACACATCTCTACGGGCGACGTGCTCCGCAACGAAATCAAGAAAGGTACCGAGTTGGGCAAGACCGCCCAGAGCTACATTGACGGTGGCAACCTGATACCCGACGAGCTGATGGTCAGCATTCTGGCCAACGTGTACGACAGCTACGGACGCGGTCACAAGGGCGTCATCTTCGACGGCTTTCCCCGTACCATTCCGCAGGCTGAGGCTCTGAAGAAGATGCTGGACGAGCGCGGCGACCGCGTGGCAGCCATGATAGAGTTGGACGTGCCCGAGGACGAGCTGATGCAGCGACTCATCAAGCGCGGACAGGAGAGCGGCCGTGCCGACGACAACGAGGAGACCATCAAGAAGCGCCTCGTGGTGTATCACTCGCAGACCCAGCCGCTCATCGACTGGTACAAGCAGGAAGGTCTGCACCACCACATCAACGGTCTGGGCACGCTGGAACGCATCTTCAGTGACATCAAGAAAGTAATTGATAACATATAGCAATTACTGATTATTCATTAAGAACGATGGAGAGCAATTTCGTAGATTACGTCAAGATACTGTGTCGCTCGGGGAAGGGCGGACGCGGTTCCATGCACCTGCGGCACGTCAAGTATAACCCCAATGGCGGACCTGACGGCGGCGACGGCGGACGGGGCGGCAGCATCATCCTGCGCGGCAACCACAACTACTGGACGCTGCTGCACCTGAAGTACGAGCGGCACATCTTTGCCGAGCACGGTGGCAACGGCGGGCGCGACAAGTGCCACGGCACCGACGGCAAGGACGTCTACATCGACGTGCCCTGCGGCACTGTGGTCTACGATGCCGAGACGGGCAAGTATGTCTGCGACGTGACCTACGACGGTCAGGAGGTGGTGCTGCTGAAGGGCGGACGCGGCGGACTGGGCAACTACCAGTTCCGGTCGGCCACCAACCAGGCTCCGCGCTACGCCCAGCCCGGCGAGCCGATGCAGGAGATGACCGTCATTCTGGAGCTGAAGCTGCTGGCCGACGTCGGACTGGTGGGCTTCCCCAATGCCGGCAAGTCGACGCTGCTGTCGTCGCTCTCCAACGCCCGTCCCAAGATAGCCAACTACCCCTTTACCACCATGGAGCCCTCCTTGGGCATCGTGGGCTACCGCGACGGCAAGTCGTTCGTTATGGCCGACATCCCCGGCATCATCGAGGGCGCCTCTGAGGGCAAGGGCCTCGGGTTGCGGTTCCTGCGCCACATCGAGCGCAACTCGCTGCTGCTCTTCATGGTGCCGGGCGACACCGACGACATCAAGCGTGAGTACGAGATTCTGCTCAACGAGCTGAGCCAGTTCAACCCCGAGATGCTCGACAAGCACCGCGTGCTGGCCATCACCAAGTGCGACCTGCTGGACGATGAGCTTGTCGAGATGCTGCGCGAAGAGTTAGCCTCCCTTTCGTCCCCCGAGGGGACTTCTGTCCCCATCGTCTTCATCTCGGCAGTTGCCGGCAAGGGACTCGACGAACTGAAGGACGTGCTGTGGCGCGAACTCAATGCCGAGAGCAACAAGCTGGCTGCCGTCATGGCCGAGGACACGCTGGTGCACCGCGACAAAGACATGACGCGCTTTGCCGCGGAGCTGGCCGACGAAGGTGAGGACGAAGACATCGAGTATGTTGACGACAGCGAGATAGAAGATATTGAGGACTACGACGACTTTGAGTATGAAGCCGATGAGTAGTCCTAAGCTCACCTATTATGATATGGGCGCGGGAGCGGTGGCATTCAGCACCACGCGCCAGGGCGGATGCAGCACAGGCAACTATGCTGCATTCAACATCAATGCCTATTGTGGCGACGACCCCGCCCACATCGCCCAGAACCGACTGTCGCTCAGTGCGCTGCTCGGCATACCCGATCGCCACATCATCATGCCCCATCAGACCCATGGCACCCGCATCCAGCGCATAGACGCGCCGCCCACGGCAGTCATCGACAACACTGACGCCCTGATGACCAACGTGGCGGGGCTTTGCATCGGTGTGTCTACCGCCGACTGCATACCCATACTGCTCTATGACCCGCAGCACCGTGCTGCCGCAGCCGTCCATGCCGGTTGGCGCGGTACGGTGCAGCGCATAGCCCGGGAGGCAGTGGCGGCCATGAGCCGCGACTATGGCACCATACCCTCGCAGCTGCGCGCCGTCATCGGACCAGGCATCTCGCTCGAAGCCTTCGAGGTGGGCGACGAGGTGTACGACCAGTTTGCCCGTGCCGGCTTCGACATGTCGGCCATAGCCACCCGTTTCGCGAAATGGCACATCGACCTGCCGCTGTGCAACCGTATGCAGCTGCAAGCTGCCGGGGTCGTCGACATCCACATGTCGGGTGTCTGCACATGGGCGCAGTGCAACCGCTACTTCTCTGCCCGCCGGTTGGGCATCCGTTCCGGCCGCATTTTCTCGGCCATCGTCTTAACCTAAACGCATCATCGTGTAATGAACATACGCTATACCATCCTCTTTATTGTGGCCGCCATGACCCTCTCGGCCTGCGCACAGAGCAAGTTCACGGCACTGGAGCAACAGCAAATCAGCATCGAAGACCCGCTGCTGTTCGAGAAGTCCGACGCCTTCACCATCGACTTTGCCGCCCTGCGCGACAAGGACTATTCGTTCCCGTTGCCCGTGGGAAAGGCCAAGATGGGCAAGGACTACAACGTCGAGATAGAAACCCGCAAGGGCGATGCCGTCAAGGCCATGTTCAGCGGTACGGTACGCCTGTCGAAGAACAACCCGCCCTTCGGCAACGTCATCGTCATCCGCCACGACAACGGTATAGAGACCGTCTACGGCAACAACGCCGAGAACCTGGTCAAGTCGGGCGACCGCGTAAAAGCCGGACAGACCATTGCCATTGTAGGCACCAAGGAGGGACGCACCTACTGCGAGTTTGCCGTCATGGTCAACGGCGGACGCATCAATCCCGAAATCATCGTCAGCCTGAAGAGCCACCAGCTGCGCCCGCAGACCGTGCTCTGCCAGAAGACGGCGACGTGGAAAGTCGATGTCAGCGTGCTGAAGGGGCCGCAACCCAACGAGGAGGTGGCCAGCCAGTGGTGGGCGTATCCCCTGCCCGGCGCTAAGGTCATCAGTCCCTACGGCGGACGGGGCGGTCGTCAGCATACGGGTACTGACCTGAAGACGAAGCCCAACGACAACATCCTGGCAGCCTTCGACGGCGAGGTGGTCTTCTCGGCTAAGTATGCAGGCTACGGCAACCTCATCCGCATCAAGCACCCCTGCGGACTGGAGACCTACTACAGCCACAACTCCAAGAACATGGTCAAGGTGGGCGACCGCGTCAAAGCCGGACAGGTCATCGCACTGACGGGACGCACCGGCCGTGCCACTACCGAGCACCTGCATTTCGAGACACGCGCGAGCGGTCGCAGCGTCAACTCCAACAAGTATTTCGACCACCAGAAGCACACCATCCGCCTCTCGGCATTCCGAAAGACCAAGAACGGCTATGTGGTGCGCTGAACATAAGTGAAAACGATGACAGTAGAAAGTATGAGAAAAAATGTGGCTTGGATGCTGACGGCCCTCCTGATGGTCTGCAGCCCCATGATGACATCGTGCAGCAAGGTGGGCAACGTCACCGTGACCCCTGCGCCGAAGCAGTATTTCACGCTGTGGAACAAGTGCGAGGCACTGACGGCGTTGCAGGAGTACGTGGAGGACGTGACCAATCCCAAGTCGCCCAATTTCATCAAAGTGGAAGACCGCATTGCCGCCTTCGACATGGACGGTACCTTCTTGGCTGAGCTTAATCCTTCGTATTTCGAGTATAACATGCTGGAGTACCGCGTCTTGGACGACCCTGACTACCGCGACAAAGCCCCGGAGGACGTGCGTCGGGCCGCTCAGTGCATCAGGGATTTCGTGCGCAACGGCACCGCCCTGCCCAGCGGTTTTGAACTGATTCATGCCCGTGCGGCGGCAAAGGCATACGCCGGCATGACCATTGCGGAGTTCGATGCCTACGTGAAAGCGTATGCCGCCCTGCCTTCCAACGGTTTCAAAGGCATGACCAACGGGCAAGGCATCTACCAGCCTATGCTGGAGGTCTTTGAATACCTGACGGCCAACGGCTTCACCATCTATGCCATCACTGGCTCCGACCGCTACATCTGCCGTGCACTCGTCGAGCCGCTCGGCATTGCTCCCAACCATGTCATCGGCATGGACGTAGGACTCAAAACCAGTAGACAGGGCGATGAGGCCGGCGTCGCCTACACCATGGGGAAAGACGAGAACCTCATACGCACCGACGAACTGCTCATCAAGAACCTGAAGACCAACAAGGTGCTGCAAATCTCGCGGGAGATAGGCAAGGTGCCCGTGCTGTCGTTCGGCAACAGCGGCGGCGACAGTGCCATGCTCAACTACAGTCTGGGCAGCAGCAAGTACCGCTCGGCCGCCTTCATGCTCATTGCCGACGACGACCAGCGCGACCATGCCAACCGCGAGAAAGCCCTCAAGCTGGGCGAGCAGTGGCGTGCGGCAGGCTATCACGTCATCTCCATGCGCGACGACTTCCGCACCATCTACGGCGACGGTGTGCAGATGGTGCCGTTTAGTTTTAAGTGAAGACCTTCCGGCACGCACACCCGAACGGTGTTCTTTCCTGTTTGTTTCCCCCAGCCGCTTATATATAGCGGCAAGGGAAACGAACAGAAAAACGCCAGAACATCATCCACCTGCAAACGAAGCGTCACCCTCGTCCGGACGGAGCCGCTCCTTCCACTGCTTGGAGCCGCTTCCTTTGTCGGTTGGTGACGCTTCTTCCGTCGGTTGGTGACGCTTCCTCCGTCGGTTGGAGCCGCTTCTTCCACTGCTTGGTGACGTTTCGTCATCCAGTTCATTCGATGACCTGTTGCTGGTGCACTACCGTGCCGTAATCGCTGACACCCTCAAGGGTGACAGATAACGCTTCGAAACATCGGAGGCGTAGAAGCGAGTGGTGGCGCGGCCGTCAGCGTCGGCCTGCACCTTCGTATACGCTGAAGGGCTGGTTAGTGCACTAGCACTGTTTGAGACAGTCTAACCTCGTCGGATTACGGTGTGTTGCCGCTCTGTGGAACAGCAGCAAAATACTATGTTATGAGCGTTATGCAGAGAGCAACAAAATCCCCTTGATAAGCAAGGATAGAATTATTACTAAGGCGAGTGGATAAAATAGTCTGAACGGGTTTATCTCTTTTTGTAATCTCTTCCATATCAGGTTGAAATGGATACGTCGTCCTGTTAGCCAAATATAAATTTTATAGCTCAACGAAAATCTTTGTTGATGTAAGTTAGAGTTGTGTATCCACCATGGACTACTAATTTTTTTATGTTTAAAAGTCTTTCTGCAAATCCGTTCATAAGAAATATAATAGATAGTAAAGAGGCATACAAAAGCAATTGCTACCATAGCAGCGTATGGTCTTATGCTCTCCATAGTGATTTCGGAAAGTTCTAATTGAGGTATGCGCATACAGGTCTTTACTATTTCCAAGAAAGCAATGAATATGGCAAAGATAGCAGGAATAAATATAATCCAATTATGTTGTGCCATAACGGTATTAAACAGGTTGTTTCTTGGTTTCATCATAAACTCAATTTCGTCTTGTAGTAAGTTTATATGTTCAAGTGACTTTTGTGCGCTATCATGGCTGATGAACTGATTATCTCTATTAATCTTGACAAAGGCTTTTGCATAGAGAAGGATACCATTGGCATCAATGCTGTTGACATTAAACTCTTTCCGTTTCAACATAGTTATGGGAACCAAAAATGCTTCTATCTGGTGACGAAAGGCAGGAGAAATATCTATGGGGTTAACGGCTGTGATCGGATGTAGATTAGAAGCGGGTAGGTAGGTGTCGTGTTCTTGGTTATGGTGATAGTTGAAGTGGAACAAATACTTCACGTAGTTCATTGCCAACTTGAATACCCTATGAATTGGGACGTTTTGTGTATAATCGTCTGCGGATCCTGGAGCTGCATAATGGTTCCTGTATACCTGTGGCGTTTGGTCTTTGAGAAGGAGAATCCCGTCACGCGTCAGTAAAACGTCAAAGCTATAAAAAGGACGTTGATTTTCCTCAACTTTCTCAAGCCTTTTGGTTGTTGATAATGAATAATGCCATAGGTTTACCATTTCTGTGCGAAGGGATGCTAACCTTTCCATAGAGGCTGCCTCAACAACACTGGCATGAAGATACTCTTTTTTTTGCTCAGACAGTTCTTTGAGACCATTCAGAAGGGTCACTTCAATGTCAGACAATTGCTGTGATGTCTCCACAATTATGGTTAGATGACCCAATAGAAGCCCTTCGGTTTTAATATAGCTCTTAACTTCTTGGTTATTCTTAAGTCCATTCTCGTCCAGAAATCTCTGTATGGCATCTGATTGGTTGATAGTTCCTGTAAAGACATAGCGAAAAGTACGTGTATAGTAATTGGCAGTCTTGCTGTCATTGACTGTCAGAAGTGAACTTGCAAACAGGTAGTGCTCAGAAGACAATCCTTTGTGTTGTTTGATTCTGACCACAAATTTATCTACATCGCCTAATAAATCGGTATTATTGTCGATCATCTCCAATGACAATGCACCGCGGATAGTAGGAATCCACCCTATACAATCGTAGGAGTTTAGTAAAATCTTCGGGAAAACCATGTAGATGTGCAGATACGATTAGAGTCAATGTGGTAGAATGACGGACTGGTCTGCTTCTAGTTTGTTGTTTTTTTTGTTAAATACCATCCCGTTTCTTTGGTTAATGACTTCGCGTTTGTACCCATCTTTAAACAACGTTATCAGATTGGACAAACTTTTGACGAGTTCTCTGACAACAAGAACTGCTCCTGCCCCCAATAGAGCTATCAAGATGATAGATACTGTCGCATTCATTTGATGATAATCAATTTAAATTATTGTAATCCACTTATTTATGATTGCAAAGTTACGAATAAATATTGAAATATCTTATATTTATTAAGTTTTTTTTTGTTTTAGGGGTCGAAAATTTTGAATTTCATGTCAAATAACTCATTCGTTTCAACGTTTCCCCCAAAAAATAGAGGATGGGAATGTCATCCTAAAAAATTGGTTCTGCTTCCATGTTTACTTAAACCTTTCCCCCAAAATTACTTCTTGCTGCTTTTGAAGCAAAGAAGAACTTCTGCGAGGGTGAGCAAATAGAAGGATGCATACAGGATGTAGGCTATTATCCTGAATATTCCATCGTACGCGTACCTGATATTTGGAAGCCATATAGTCTCGCTTAATGGGACCGTGTGATTGGCTCCTGTTAGGTAGCAGAGCCAGATGAGTATGCCTATGGCAAGTTCTATCCGTACCAGTCTATAGATGTCCACCCCTGCGTCATTCATTCGGCTCAGCCACAGATTAGACGTCTGCCACAGGATCATTATAGACGCTATAAGGTCAAAGGTAATGACAATGGGTATTAAAACGTTCGGAATAGCCTTGTAAAAGAAATATTGCGGAATGAAAATCACGCAGGCAATGGCGAACAGTAGTCCGATGCTCTGCCAGAACGTTCTTCGTTTAACTATGCGGCCGACTCCCATGTATTGATATATTTGTTACCAGCCGCAAAGATACAAAAAATCCGATATTCAACAAAGAATATCGGAAAATATTGTGTTACAATAAGTGTTTATTCGATGACTTGCTGCTGGTGCACCACAGTGCCATTGTCGCTGACGCCTTCGAGGGTGATGAGGTAGCGCTTCGAGACGTCGGAAGTGTAGAAGTGGATGGTGGCGTGGCCGTCAGCGTCGGTCTTGACAGCTGGGTTCCAGTAGAGCGTGGTGCGGTGGTCAGGACGCGTCTTCTGTGCCGGGTCGGGATATTGCGGTGAGTAGAATTCTACGGGCTGTTCGTAGCCTAACTGCTGGACGGTAGCCATCGACAGCGGACGGCCAGCCTTGGAGTGGACTATCTCTGAACCATCCTTGAGGAAGATGAACAGTACTCCGGGGATGATTCCAGACCAAGGCATCGGCCTGACACCAAAGATTGAGTTTTGTGCATAGTTTGTTGGGAAATACTCGATGGAACTGATGTTCTGTGGCGGGATGTTAAGCACGTCGCAGTCTTCCTCTGCAATATTGTATTCCACATTGTCTACATAGACTTTTCCAACATATTGGTTTCCTCCTTCTCCGTTAATATGCTCTCGTCCCCAAGCATCTATATAACAATTGATGCCTAACCGTGTCAAAAGTTGTCGAACGGTAGAGGCTCGTTCAATCCACGGGTCCCCCACATTAAAGCCTTTGGGCGCCTCCAGTGCCATCGTGTTGCGGCGTTGCATTTGGGGTTTCTTGCCTACCTTTTCCACCTCGGGCAGTTCGATGTATCCGACGCGGCTATACCTCTGCTGGGCCTGGGCCTGTGCGGTGAAAGTTGCGAGGCCGGCAGTGTCTGTGGCCAGTCGGTAGTGGGGTAGTTTCAGCTCGGGGAAGGTCAGCGGGTCGATTTGCAGTTTCACAAAACTGGTGCGGCCGCTGCGGCGGGTACCCTCCAACGTGAATGTCGTGCCGTTGGGATTGTCGACGGCCAGGGTGAAGCGTGTGCTGTCACCGAGCTCGAACTCCTCGCGATGTCCTGTCCGACTGTTGACCACGAGCAGGTGGGGCTGCTTGATGTGCTGTCCTAAACTGCCCTTTACGCTGCCGGTGATGAACTGCTGCTCCTGAAAGGGGTAGGTGATGGTGACGGCTGAGTCCGGCGTGTCGGCATACTGCTGGCGCAGCAGGCTCTGACGGATGTCGCCAAACAGGCTGTCGGGCTTCACCACATCGTAGTCGGTGACGGAGAGTGCAAAGGTGCCGCTGAGCGGTAGTCCGTCCTGGTCCTGGATGCTGAGGTCGAGGGTCATGGGGCTGTTTTCGGTGGCTGCTTTGCCGCTGACTTTGACCTTGGCACCGTGCTGCGAAAGGTGCTGCAATGGTATGCGGTGTCCGCGCACGCGTTGTCCGCCTGCCACCGTCAGGGGCTGGTAGCAGAAGCGCTCTGCCGGGAAGTTGCGCATCCACTGGGTGTAGGCCGCCAGGGTATAGACACCGCTCTTCATCGTCTTTGGCAACAGCAGGGCGTTGGCGAACACGCCGTCCTCGTCGGCCTTTACCATCAGACGCTGGCATAGCGTGTCGGCCTCCTGGTCGTGCAACTCGACATAGACGAAGCGTGAGCGGCTGACGGGCACATTCGTGGCGGCATCCATCAAGTGCGCCCTGAACCACACCGTGTCGCCTGCGGCATAATACGGCTTGTCGGTCTGTAGATAGATGCGCTCCTGCAGCACGTTCTTCCCATTGCCTTCAGCTGATGCCTGCTTGCTTTTCTGCTGTCGCTTGCGTGTCATCTCAAGTTTGCGTTGTATGTCACTGCTCAGTTCGGGAATGTGCTGTTCGTCTATGTAGTGATCAATCGCCTCTGGCGACATGCTGTGCAGGGCGGCTTTGTGCGTCTTCTGTTCAGCCTTGTACTCTTGCTTGGTCATCAACTCGGCTTCAACGGGAAAGTATTCGTCGAACAGCCAGAGGTTCATGGCATACTTCTCGTGTCCCCGCTGGCGCATGGTGCCCTTCAGCTGGCGCACCTCGCTGTAGGCCAGCAGGTCGCCTTGCGACACTTTGGCATATGTTCCCATGCGGTGTACCGTCTGATGCTGGTTCTTCACCATTGTGGGGGCCGCCACGGTACGGTACTTGCTGTGACTGTCCAGAATGTTCAGCTTCACCGGACGGCTCTTGTCGGGATAGAGCGCATTGAATGTGGTGGTCACTATGTGGCGCATGCTGTCCTGCTGGAAGGTATAGGGCGACTTGTCCATTGACTCATGATAACGCTCGGCCAGCGAGTGGATGGATATGCCCGGCAGCTCTTCTTCCGTCATCCCCGACTCCATGTCGTTGGATACAACCTGACGTTTCGCTAATTGCACCTGCCGGGTGGTCTTATAGTCATCGGTGAACAGATAGAGGTTGCATATTCCGTCTACGAAACTCACCAACGGAGGCAGTTCATCCACCGTACCTTTGCCGTTGACCATATACTGGCGGTAGTAGCACATCAGCTTCAGACAGTAGGCGTCCTTTTTGCTTTCTACCACTACGGGCTTGATGGCATAGGTCACAGGCTGCATGCGCAGCTCTTGCCCTATTTGCCCTACCCGCACATCCAAGGGCTGGTATGCGATGTGTGTCAGGCGTATGGTCTTGCTGTCGCCCACGTGTGGCAGCAGTCCGTCGGCATCGGTGACACCGATGATCTTGCCCTGCTCGTCGTAGACGGAGGCCTGAACCACGGGCTGCCCGTCACTCGCGTCGCGGACAGTAGTCTGGGCTGTGGCGGGTAGCAGTACTCCTATGAGTGCCATGATGTATAACAGTCGTTTCATTGCTGCAAAGTTAATCAATATTATTCAATGACAGTCTGTTTGTGTATGATCATTCCGTCGTCGCTCACGCCTTCGAGGGTGACGAGGTAGCGGCGGCTGATGTCGGAGGCATAGAAGCGGACGGTGGCTCTGCCCTCCTCGTCGGTCTTGACCTTGGGGTTCCAGTAGAGGGTGGTGCGGTGGTCGGGGCGCATCTTCTGGGAAGGGTCGGGATATTGCGGCGAGTAGAATTCCACGTTTGGCTTCCACCCTTGCTGGCGGACGGTGGCCATAGACAGCGGGCGGAAGGTCCGGCCTTTCAGTCCGGGCTTCTGCCGCACGAGCAGCAGTCCCGAGGTAGACACGTTCCATCCGTAGATGGTCATGTGGGCTGCGCCGATGTGGTTGAACCACTCGATAGACTCGATGGTCTCTGGCTGTAGCATCAGTAATTCCTCCACATTGCTGCGGAACTCGTCGATGAAGATGACTGGCCCCCGTGATGCGGGAGTAGAGAGACTGCCATAACGGGCACTGACGCGCAACTCGCCGTTGGCATCGCGATAGACTGGGATGCCCAAGGTGGTGAGCAGTATCTCCATCGAATGGAAGTTGTTGAGGACAGGGTCGTCGTCATAGAAAGCCCGGAACGGTGTAACACCTAACAGATTGGTGGGCTTATGCCTGCGCTTCTTCTCCTTGACCACCTCGGGCAGGTCGATGACGCGGTCCACGCTGCCGTACATCACCTGCTCCTGGGCCTGACGGACAAAGCCGTCGGGGATGGAGAGGGGGGAGCGGTGGGAGGTGAGTGGCGAGTGCAGGGTGGGGAAGGTCTGCGGGTCGATGTCTAACTGTACGAGACTGGTGCTGCCCGTCTGGCGCGTGCCTTCCAGCACGTAGGTGGTGCCGTCGGGGAAGTCGAGGCCGCGGATGGTGAAGCGTGAGCTGTCACCCAGCTCGAAGGTCTCGCGGAATCCGGTATTGGGGCACACCAGCATCAGCTTAGGGTGTTTGATGCGCTTGAAGATGGTACCGCGAATCTGGCCCGAGATGGTCTGCGAGGTCTGAAAGCCGTAGTCGATGCGGGGATACTTGCCGCTGAGCATGTCGGCCAGCATATATCCGTCAGACTGCTGTGCCAGGCACTCGCCGATGGTGGGCAGCACGCTGTCGGGCTTCACCACGTCGTAGTCGGTGATGCTCAGCGAGAAGTTTCCGTAGAGGGGCGTGCCGTCGGCCTCTGCTATGTCGATGGTCAGCTCCATCGGCTCGTTGTGTTGGCTGGCCTCACCGCTGATAGACACCTGCGGTTGAGGGGCTTCGATACGGGTCAGACTCTCGGCAATGATGTCGCCCGTCTGCCGGTTGACAATGGCCACGTTCAGACTGCCGGGACGTAACGACTGGGTGTCGATGCGGAGCACCTTGCCGGGTGTGTAATCCGTCACCAGCAGGTTGCCGTTGCCGTAGAGTGCACAAGCCAGCGGTTCGGTGGTGTGGTGGTCAAGGCGGACAAGGAGCTGTCCTTTCCGCTGACCTACCTGTAGCGGAGAGTCCGAACCGAGCGGACTGGCAGTCCGAGCCGGGCGGACTGGCAGTCCGAGCCGGGCGGACTCATACTCCGCCCTGGGCTCGCTGCCTGCCACCCATAGGGGATGATAGCAGAAACGCTCTGCCGAGAAGTTGCGCATCCACTGTGTATAGGCCACCAAGGTATAGCTTCCGCCTTGCAGATGGCGGGGCAGAGTGAGGGCATTGGCAAAGACACCGTCGGAGTCGCAACGGACAATGATGCGCTGGCAGAGCGTGTCGGCAGCATTGTCCAGCAGCTCCACATAGACATAGCGTGAGCGGCTGATGGGCGTGTGCGTGACGGCATCTACCAGATGGGCGCGGAACCACACCGTGTCGCCTGGCACGTAGTATGGCTTGTCGGTGTGCAGGTATATCTGTTCCTGCGGTGCATGTGCATAGTAGTCGAGTATGCGCTGCTGGATGTCCAGTGTGTCGCTTTTCTGGCGCAGCAGCAGGCTGGCTTCGTTTAACTGTCGCCGTATGGTGGTGTCGCTGCTGTGCAGGCGCATGGCCTCGATGTCGCTGTGCAGTTCCTTGTACTGTTGCAGGGACAGCCGTCCGTTATAGTCGTTGCACAACTTGTGCAACACCATGACGATGGCATGGTTGGCAGCGGTGGGCTGGCCGGTGTATTTCTCCTTAACGTGCTGTACCTTGGCACGCAGATTGCCGTAGCTGTCGGCAGTCTGTGCGCTGATGCCGGTGCAGAGCAACAGCGTGGTGGCTATCAGTATCAGTGGTCTCATGGCAGTTCCTCCTTGTTAGTGTGGTTAGCCATAGCCTCTGCCGGTTGTCCTTCCTTCTCTATCGTGCCCATCATGATGCGCTGCACCAAGCGTTGCATGCGGGCATCGGCACGGATAATTTCCTCAGCCTTCGAAGAATAGTCGCTGTCGGAAACCTGTTCCAGCTCACGTTCGAGCCGGGCGATGTAGTACTGCAGGCTGTCGGCGGTGGAAACAGACGGAGATGCCGCCTTGGGCACTGCGACCCTCTGTCTGGAGCGTCTGACTGTAGCGGTCTGCACTACAGTGGGTGTTGCCACTGGCTGAGCTATAGTGTCTGCTACGGAGTCCAATGCAAGAAGGTGGTCGGCAGGACTGTCAGCAGGCCGGTTGTTTTCGTATAAAAAACCGATGCCGCCTATTGTCAAGATGACGGCTATCATGGCGGCTGCCCACCACAGACGGCGACTGGAGCGTCGCGGACTGACCAGCCAGTCGTAGGTTGCCGTCTCGTCCTCCGTCAGCCATTGCTCCATCTCTTCCTCCTTGGGTTTGAGCATCTGGGCAATCTGGTGCTCCTCCTCTGGGGTTGCTTGCTCGCTTAGCAGTTTGTCAATGATATGGTCTTTCATCGTTGTCCTCCTTTCTTATTGAGTATTTCTTGTAGTTTACGTTTTGTGGCACTGAGTATGGCACTGATGGAGCGTGCGTCTATTCCTGTGGCAGCAGCTATCTGCTGGATGTCCATCTCTGCCTCATGCCGCATACGGAACAGTCGTCTCTCTGACGGTCTCAACAGGCTTATTGCCTTACGCAGTCGCTCCACTTCTTCCTTGAGTTCCACGTTGTGCTGAATGTCTTCGTGGGCGGCAGGCTCTACTTGCAGTGCTTTCCCCTGCCTCACCTTCTGCTTGCGCCATTCGCTGACGCACAAGTTTTTAGCAATACGCTCAGCCATTGACGCTATGCCGCTCTGCGGGTCGATGCGGTCTCGCAGCAGCCATAGTCGCATCAGTGTCTCCTGTGCTATGTCTTCTGCAACATCCTCATCGCCGAAGAATCGTAGTCCGATGTCTTTCAGGCTGCGGCGCAGCGTGGCAGCAATATGTTCAAAATCCTGGCTGTTCATGCTGCTATAAGTACGCACAAGGAGGTCGGATGTTAAGTAAAAAAATTAAGAAAACATCGTCTTATCTTCTGCCAGTCCGAACGATTTTAACTCTTTTCGACCCATTGGCGTAGCGAATGGTC
The DNA here is from genome assembly GCA_017458125.1 of Prevotella sp. GTDB lineage: Bacteria > Bacteroidota > Bacteroidia > Bacteroidales > Bacteroidaceae > Prevotella. Next base: position 46,588 of record JAFTGB010000048.1, on the reverse strand, counting down.
TTCACCACCAGTCCCTGTCCAACAGCTTTTACGGGACGACCCAACAGGTCGGTGTAGGTTTCACTGATGACCTGGCTTTTGTCGGTGATGGTCTTTTCACTGATTCCGGCGACGTCTGTCTCGACGACATACTTGAAGTCCCTAAAAGCTACATGATTCTGATAGAAAGCCGCAGTTCCGTAAGGCACATAGAGAATGCATTTCTCCTTGTCGACTCGCCTAAACGTGCTTTCATCTGCATTCGTAGGAGGTGCTTCGTTAAGGCATGTCACAGACTGCAACTGGTCACATCAGGAGAAAGCACTCCGTCCCAGACTGATGAGTGCATGGGGTAGTCGAATGCTCGTCAAGGCACTGCAATTGGAAAAGGCATCATACTCTATCTCTTTTATATTTTCAGGTATTTCCACTTGTGGCAGTCGAATGCAGTTATGGAAGGTGCCAGAGGCTATCTTCGTCAGGCTGGATGGAATGTTGACACGCCGCAGATGACGGCATGACGCAAAGGCACTACGTGACAACGTCTCAAGCGATGCTGGCAGAGCAACCTCTTCCAGATACTCGCAACTGCTAAAGGCCCCGTCACTAATCATGCGTACTCCCTCAGGGATAGAGATGCTTTTCAATCCACCACAACGGCTGAAAGCATAGTTGCCAATGGTCGACAGCTGACAGGGCAGACTGACTTCTTCCAGACCAGCTCCAGCGAACGCATGATGCGCTATAGTTTGCACACTTTGGGGGATTTCAATGTGTTTCAGACTTTCACAGCCATAAAACATACCACCAGTTATGTCAACTATGTTGTCGGGTAAATGCACCCTCTCTAAAGAGCGGCAACTGGAGAAAATGTGCTCTCCATAAGTTTGTACTGACGGGGGAATGGTAATCTCCCTCAATCCTGAAGACTGGAAAGCACTCGTTTGTATGCTCTTCACCGTCTGTGGAATTTCTATGGTTCTCAGACTGTCACACATGAGAAACATGCTCTCAGAGATTGTTTCCATGGATGACGGTATATTAATCTTCCTTAACCTTGTGCATTCGTTAAATGATTGCGGGCCAATGGCCTGAATGCCATCAGGCAGGACGATTTCCGTAAATGAACTACATCGCATAAAGGCATGGCTTCCTATGATGCGAGTTGACTGAGGCAACTTGATAGTCTCTAAAGCACGGCAATGAGAAAAAGCCTCAGGCGCAATAGAGTCGATGCCTTCATGCAGAATGACCTTCGTCAGTTTCTCGTCAGACTGGAAGGCTCCCGACCCTATCACACGCACCCCCGCTGGAACTTCAACTTCGCGCAACTCAGGACAATATCCCAATAAGCCAGGACTGACCTCCTTGAGTGACGCAGGCAGATGAATGGTCTGCAGGCTGTCGCACGACATAAAAGCGATATCCATTTCCGTGATGCCGTCAGGCAGGGTCACGTGCTTCAGGCTGTTACAGTGGTTAAAAGCGCGAACGCCAATGGACCGCATGGACTGCGGCAACTCCAGTTCCTGGAGGGACACACAACCATGGAACGAGGACATACCGATAGACTGCAAGGTCTCGGGAAACTTGACGTACATAAGATTGCTGCAGGCACTGAAAGCCCAGTCATCAATCCTCACCGTATTAGAGGGCAAAGCGATATACACCAGTCCATAGCACCAATAAAACATAGATGCACTGATGACATCATTTTCTGTTTTTGTGTATGGATGGAAATACACATCGCCACCTTCCACTATCCGAGCATCCTCCAAATCCAAGATGCGGAGGTTACAATCTATCAAATTACCTTCAATGTCCATCCCCAGCATCTCTCTGAGTACCAGGACATCCGTCCCGTTAATAGGACCTGAGATCTTCAGTGCCACCACAGAGCTTTTGTGTGCGCCCAGTTGGTCTGCCAGAGTCCCCGCACGAAGCATCTGCACATGCAGCGACTGATTCTCTGCACTCATGATGACTGAAGTCAACAGAAGGGCAATCAGTATTAAACCTTTTCTCATAGCGAACGCAAAATTACTAAGAACATCTCAAACGACCAAGTTTTTTTCATAATATTCCCCCAAACGAAACGGCACCTTCGCAGGGAAAGTGCCGTTCGTTATGTTGTTGGAAGAGGTGTTTAGTTGAACTTCAGAATCTGGCCAGCCTTCAGCTTGGCGTTCTTCTTCAGGTGGTTCAGCTTCATGATGGCACTGACTGTGGTGCCACGGTGGCGGGCTATGCTGTAGAGCGTTTCACCCTTCTTGACCTTGTGGAAGCGCGACTCCTGAGCGTAGGAGGCAGCGGGGGCTGCTGTGGCCAACTCCACCTCGTCGCTGTCGTTGGATCCGAAGCTCATGCCGCTGACACCGCGCAGGCGTGTAGCCACCTGTGACTCTTTCTGATAGCTGGACTTGCGGAAGACATAGTAGTCGTCGACCACATCCTGATTACGGAAGTCGAACATGAGGGCGGGGTTGAGGGCTACGCCGCAGAGGCGTGTCTCGAAGTGCAGGTGCGAACCCGTGCTGCGTCCCGTGTTGCCACCCAGTCCGATGGGGTCGCCGGCGCGTACCTCCTGGTCTTCCTCGACCAGTTGCTTCGACATGTGTGCGTAATAGGTCTCCAGTCCGTTGTCGTGACGGATGACGACATACTTGCCGTAGCCACGGGCCTCGTAGCGTACCACACGCACTTTGCCTGCGAAGGCGGCGCGGATGGTGTCGCCGATGTAGACCTTGATGTCCAGTCCCTTGTGCTGGCGTCCCCAGCGGGCACCGAAGTTAGAGGTCAGCACGCGGCTGGTGGTCGGCATGCAGAAGTTGCGGAGTGAGATGCGGAAGGTGTCGGGCATCTGGGACACACGGCTGTGAGCGTGCATGTTGTCCCAGTCGTCGTAAAGGTCGGCAGCGGGAGAGTCGTAGCTTTCTGCCTCTATCAGCCGTATCAGCGATATGCTGTCGACTGCTTTCATCTTTCTGTCAATGGGAGCCTGACGTGCCAACAAGTCTTGTCCCATCGACGGGAGAGCACTCATTGTTGCTATGGCCAGGAAAGCAATTGTTTTAAGTATCTTCATTATAAGTATCTTTGGTTCGGGTTAAGAAATAGGTGTCTTTTGGAAAAAGAACGGTGCAAAGATAATAATTATTGTGGAGAAACGGGGGAGGGCTAACCTTTGTTTAAGGTTTGTTAGTGTGTTTTAACACTTGTGCTACGAGATGGCTGCCCAGTTGATATTGCTTTTCCGAAGCTGTCCTAAACGCTGCCAAAGCAGGGCGTAGCGGGGACTCTGACAGGTGGGGTCGTCGTCGATGATGGACTGGGCTTCGTCGCGTGCCATCTGTACCAGTTGGCCGTCGCGTGCAATGTCGGCAATTTTCAAGTCGAAGGCCATGCCGCTCTGTTGCGTGCCTTCCAAGTCGCCGGGTCCGCGCAGCTTCAGGTCGGCTTCGGCAATGCGGAAACCGTCGTTGGTCTCGCACATGATGTCGATGCGCTTGCGGGTGTCCTCGGCCAGCTTGTAGCCAGTGACGAGGATGCAGTAGCTCTGGTCGGCACCGCGGCCTACGCGTCCGCGCAGCTGGTGCAGCTGGGAGAGTCCGAAGCGTTGGGCTTCGAGAATGACCATGACCGAGGCGTTGGGCACGTTGACACCCACCTCGATGACCGTAGTGGCCACCAGTATCTGTGTCTCGCCGCGCACGAAGCGCTGCATCTCGGCTTCTTTGTCGGCAGGTTTCATCTTGCCGTGCACCTTGCTGAGGCGGAACTCGGGGAAAACCTGAGTGAGCACTTCGTAGCCCTCTTCCAGGTTCTTGAGGTCTATCTTCTCACTCTCCTCAATGAGTGGGAAGACGATGTAGACCTGACGGCCTTGGTTGACCTGCTTGCGGATGCCGTCGTAGAGTGCGGGCATGCTGCGGTCGAAGACGTGCTGAGTGACCACGGGCTTGCGGCCGGGCGGCAGTTCGTCGATGACGCTGACGTCTAAGTCGCCGTAGAGCGTCATGGCTAACGTGCGGGGGATGGGCGTGGCCGTCATGACCAGCACGTGCGGCGGGTTCTGGCTCTTGCTCCATAGCTTGGCGCGCTGGGCTACGCCGAAGCGGTGCTGCTCGTCGACCACTACCATGCCGAGGCGGGCAAACTGTACTGTGTCCTCGATGACGGCATGGGTGCCTACGAGGATGTGGACGGTGCCGTCCATCAGTCCGTCGAGTATCTCCTGACGACGCTTGCCCTTGACGATACCCGTCAGCAAGGCCACGCGGATGGGCATGTCGCCCAGAAAGTCCATGATGGTCTGCAGGTGCTGTTCGGCCAATATCTCAGTGGGAGCCATGATGCACGCTTGGTAGCCGTTGTCTAAGGCGATGAGCATGGACATCAGGGCCACCAGCGTCTTGCCGGAGCCTACGTCGCCTTGCAGCAGACGGTTCATCTGGCGCCCGCTGCCCATGTCATGTCGTATTTCGCGGATGACGCGCTTCTGGGCTTCGGTCAGTGCGAAGGGCAGGTGGTTATGGTAGAAACCGTTGAACAGGTCGCCGACCTTGGTGAAGACGTAGCCACGGTACTTGCGGCGCTGGTCGCTCGCGTACCTTAATATATTCAGCTGGACGTAGAACAGCTCCTCGAACTTCAGGCGCACGCGGGCGCGCTCAAGTTCCTTGGCGTTCTGCGGATAGTGTATCTTGCGTAGCGCCTCGTCGCGCGACATGAGGTGAAGCTTTTGAGTGATGAAGTCGGGGAGCGTCTCTGGCAGGGTGGTCTTCAGTGCGTCGAGCAGCGACTTTGTGAGTCGCTCAATGGCACGGCTGTTCAGCCCCGTCTTCTTCATCTTCTCCGATGTGTTGTAGTATGGCTGCATACCCATGGCCGACAGTTCCAGCTTGCTGGCATCGTCTATGTCAGGGTGAGTCACGTTGATGCGTCCGTTAAACACGTTTGGGCGGCCGAAGACCACATACTCCGTACCTATTTTATACTGCTGGATGGCGTATTTACCCCCATTAAACCATGTGAGGTCCATCACTTTGCCATAACCGTCGGTGAAGTGGGCCACCACGCGCTCCTTGCGGGCACTCATCTTGAAGGTCTCGAACGACAGAATATGCCCTTTCACCTGCACGAAGGGCATGTCGCCCGTCAGTTCGGAGATGCTATAGAGGCGACTGCGGTCAACGTGCTTGTAAGGGTAATACTGCAACAGGTCGCCATAAGTATGGATGCCCAACTCGTCGTTGAGCATCTTCTTCCTGTTGGGACCTACGCCCGGCAGGTACTGGATGTCTTGCCCTAACAGTTCATAGTTCATAGTTGGTTGTGAACCAAGGTTTCGGCAATCTTCAGGTCGTAGGGAGTGGTAATCTTGATGTTCTCGCGGTTGCCGTCGACAAGTGCAACGGTGTGTCCGTAGGCCTCCACTACGCTGGCGTCGTCAGTAAAAGCATCGCTGTAAGTCTGCTGGTAGGCAGCTTTCAGCAGTTGGATGTCAAAGACCTGCGGGGTTTGCACCAAACGGTAGTCGCTGCGTGGCTTGGTGCCTTGGGTGACATGGCGCAAGGTCTCGACGACGGGGACGACGGGGATGACGGCTTTTTTCTCGCGAGCCGTCTCGTAGCAGTCGCGGATGACGTCAAGCGAGGGGAAGGGGCGCACACCGTCATGCACGCCTACCACACCTTCAGTGTCGTCAGGGATAAGGGCGAGGCCGTGCTTCACGGAGTGGAAACGCGTCTCACCGCCATCGGCCAGCAGGTATTCCACTGTGAAGTCGTGCTTCTGGCAGAGTGTTTTCCAATACTCCTGCTGTGCCTTGGGCAGTACGAGGACTATCGTTAGTGCTTCAGCGTATTCACGGAAGCGCTCGATGGTGCGCATCAGCACGGGCTTCCCACCAACGGGCAGAAACTGTTTTGGTATGTCGCTTCCCATGCGCAGTCCCTTGCCACCGGCTACGATGATGACGTAGTCCTTCATCAGGCCATCAGGTGCTTGAAACGCATCCCTTCGGCTATCTGGTCGGCGGTGTCCTTGTCTACCAGCTGTGCCAATAGTTCGTAGGCAAAGGGAAAAGCGGCGGCAGGACCTTCACCGGTGGTGACGTTGCCGTCGACGGTGACAAGATCGCCAGTGTAGGTGGCCTGCGTCAGTGCTTGTTCAAAGCCTGGATAGCAGGTGGCGCGCTTGCCGTCGATGATGCCTAAGGGAGCCAGCACTACGGCCGGCGAGGCACAGATGGCAGCCACCTTGCGGCCGGCAGCATGTTGGTCGGTGATAGCCTTGCAGACAGCCTCGTTAGCATAGAGATTGGAGGCTCCGGGCATTCCTCCGGGGAGGAACAGCAGGTCGGCATCGGCGAAGTCGCACTGCTCTATCATCACATCGGCTTCGATGTTGACGCCATGAGCCGATTGCACCAAGGGGAAGTCAGTGGTGCTGACCGTTACCACTTCGACACCGCCGCGACGCAGCACGTCGACGGGAATGAGAGCTTCGACATCCTCGAAGCCGTCGGCTAAGAAAACATAAACTTTTTTCATTTACGAATTACAGATTTTCGATTTACTATTTATTTGAGTGCAGTCAGGTATTGCTTGATGGTTTCGCGCAGTCCAAGGTAGAGGGCGTCGCAGATGAGGGCGTGTCCGATGCTGACTTCGTCGGTCCAGGGTATCTGCTGATGGAAGTAGTGCAGGTTTTCTAACGACAAGTCGTGGCCGGCATTGAGTCCCAGACCTGCGCGACGAGCCTCCTCGGCAGCAGCAATGAAGGGGGCGATGGCGGCTTCGCGGTCTTTCGCATAGCCCAAGGCGTAAGGCTCGGTGTAGAGTTCCACGCGGTCGGCACCGCAAGCCTTGGCTCCCTCCACTTGGCGTGGGTCGGCATCGACGAAGATGCTGGTGCGTATGCCTGCATCCTTGAACGTTTTGCAGACGTCAGTCAGGAAGGCTTTGTGTTCCAGCGTGTCCCATCCGTGGTTCGACGTAATTTGGTCGTGGCCGTCTGGAACCAGTGTCACCTGTGTGGGGATGACCTCCAATACCAGCTGGATGAACGAATCGATGGGGTTGCCCTCAATGTTAAACTCCGTGGTGATGCGTGGGCGAAGGTCGCGCACGTCCTGATAGCGGATGTGACGCTCGTCAGGACGTGGATGTACGGTAATGCCTTGTGCACCATACTGTTCTGCATCGCGTGCCACTGCCAGCACGTCAGGGTTGTTGCCGCCTCTGGCATTGCGCAGGGTGGCAATCTTATTGATGTTCACGCTAAGTTTTGTCATTTTTCGTGTCCTTATTAATGCTTTTACGCTAAAAATCAGTATCTTTGCAAGCGCAAAGTTACGAAATCTTTGGCAAATAACAGCGAAAAAAGCATAAAAAATGATGACCACGCGAAAACTTCGGTTTGCCATTTTCGGCAACACCTACCAGGCCAAGAAGGCTGTCTCCATCCAGAAAATACTGGCCTGCCTGTCCGAACACAGGGCAGAAGTGCTGATGGAACGCAGCTTCTACGAGTTCCTGACCGACGGTCAGTTGTTGCCTGTTGACAGTGTACGGGTGTTTGAAGGTTACGACTTTGAGGCCGACTTTGCCATCTCCATGGGTGGTGACGGAACGTTCCTGCGCACGGCGAGCATGGTGGGACAGAAGGAAATCCCCATCTTAGGTGTCAACACGGGGCGGCTGGGCTTTCTGGCCGACATCAACGCCGTTGACATTGAGCGTACTATTGCAGCCCTTTTCCAGGACGACTACAGTGTGGAGACGCGTGCCGTCATACAGGTGGAAACCAGTGGCGAGGCGTTGCAGGGCTATCCGTGTGCACTGAACGATGTGGCCATCCTGAAGCGCGACAATGCCTCGATGATTACCATCCATGCCACCATTAACGGCGAGACGCTGACCACCTACATGGCCGACGGCCTCATCATGTCGACACCGACAGGCTCGACGGCTTATTCGCTTTCCGTGGGTGGTCCCATCATTGTTCCTGGAACGCATGTCTTTTCACTGACTGCCGTTGCTCCGCACTCGCTGAATGTACGTCCTATCGTCTTCTCTGAGGATTCCGTCATCGAACTGACTGTCGAGACGCGTTCGCACAACTTCCTTGTGGCCTTGGACGGTCGCAGTGAGAAACTGCCTGACTCCACACGTCTTACGTTGCGCAAAGCTCCCTATCGTGTGCAGGTCATCAAACGGTCGGGGACGCGTTACTTCCATACTTTGCGCGAGAAGATGATGTGGGGTGCCGACCAACGCGGGTAGCTTGTATTTTTTGTCGTGATAGAAATGATACATTTAAAAGACGTCCACAAGACTTATCAGGGAGCACAGCCCCTGCATGTACTGAAGGGTATCACACTCGATATCCATAAAGGTGAGTTTGTCAGTATTATGGGGGCTTCGGGCTCAGGCAAGTCCACCTTATTAAATATATTAGGTATTCTTGACAATTACGACAGCGGAACCTATGAGCTGGCAGGTGTACCCATTTGGGACCTCTCGGAGACGAAGGCTGCTGAGTACCGTAACCACATGATAGGTTTCATCTTCCAGTCGTTCAACCTCATCTCGTTCAAGACGGCGGTGGAGAACGTGGAGCTGCCATTGTTCTATCAGGGAGTGAACAGGCGCAAGCGTCATCAGATGGCGTTGGAGTACCTGGAACGCTTAGGACTGTTGGACTGGGCCGAGCACTATCCCAACGAACTTTCCGGTGGACAGCGACAGCGCGTAGCCATTGCTCGTGCCCTGATTACCAAACCCCAGATTATTCTGGCTGACGAGCCTACCGGTGCTCTTGACTCAAAGACGTCGGTAGAGGTGATGCAGTTGCTGAAGCAGTTGAACAGCGACGAGGGTATCACCCAGATTATCGTTACCCACGACCCTAATGTGGCCGAACAAACCAACCGCATCATACGTATCAAGGATGGAGTTATTGAAGGAAATATGGCAGACAGCGCGGCGCAATAAGCTGCGTACGGCACTGACGGGCTTCGCTGTGGCGTGGGGCATCTTCATGCTCATCGTGCTGCTGGGGGCTGGCAACGGTCTTATCAATGCCCAGCTGCGGCAGTCGGCGCGTTTCCTTTCCAATTCGATGATGGTATTTGGCGGTCGCACCTCGAAAGCCTATCAAGGACTGAAGGAGGGCAGGAACATCCGCTTGCAGACGCGCGACATCAATACGACGGGTGGTGAGTTCAGAGATGTCGTAGACGAGGTGGGCGCACAGTACGGTGCAAGTGTCACCATCAGCAACGGCGAAGAGTACATCAGTACGGAAGTAACAGGTGTCTATCCCAACCATACGAAGATAGACAAGATGGAGCTGCTCTACGGTCGCTTTATAAACACCATAGACCTGAAGGAGAAACGTAAAGTGCTTGTGTTGAGCAACAAGCAAGCCAAGGAGTTGGCGCCCAAAGACTACAAGACCCTGTTGGGTAGGTATGTCAAGGTGGGCAATTTCGCCTTCAAGGTGGTTGGCATTTATAAAGATGAGGAGAGTGGTTCGTCAGAAGCCTTCTCTTCCTATTCGGCCATCAAGAGCATCTTCGGAGCCAATACCGACGACGCGGGCAGTATAGAGTTTACCTTCCACGGGCTGACCACAGAGGCGGACAACGAGCAGTTTGAGCGCAGCTATCGTCAGCGGCTGAACGCCAACCATCAGGCACATCCTGAAGACGAGAGTAGCATCTGGCTGTGGAATCGTTACACGCAGAACATGCAGATGGAGGAAGGCATCAGCATCATCCGTACAGCGTTGTGGATAGTGGGACTTTTTACTTTGTTGTCAGGCATCGTGGGCGTGTCGAACATCATGCTCATCACCGTTAAGGAGCGCACCCATGAGTTTGGCATCCGCAAGGCCATCGGGGCCAAGCCCTGGAGCATCCTGCGCCTCATCATCGTCGAGAGTGTCATCATTACTACCTTCTTCGGCTACATCGGCATGGTGTTAGGCGTGGTGGCCAATGAGTACATGGATGCCACGTTAGGCCATGACACCATTGACACGGGCCTCTTCCAAGCCACTATGTTCGTCGACCCCACCGTGGGACTCGACGTGTGTATAGAAGCTACGCTGGTGATGGTCATCGCTGGTACCATCGCCGGACTCATCCCCGCTTTCAAGGCCAGCCGAATACGCCCCATAGAGGCATTAAGAGCAGATTGACCCATGAAAATAGACATTGACTCATACCGCGAGATACTGGATACATTGACCCGCAACAAGTCGCGCTCGTTCCTGACGGGCTTCGGCGTGTTCTGGGGCGTATTCATGCTCGTAGCACTGATAGGGGGAGGCCAGGGATTGAAGGAAATGCTGAACAAGAACTTCGAAGGATTCGCCCAGAACACCACCTTCATCTGGGCACAGCAGACCAGCAAACCCTACAAGGGATTCCGAAAAGGCCGCTGGTGGGCCATGGACTATAAGGACATTGAACGCCTTCGCCAGCGCGTGCCTGAACTTGACGCCGTAGCCCCCGTATTGTATGGCACTTGGGGAATGTCGAACACCGCCTATTACGGCGACCAGAAGACTCAGCCCCGCATTCAGGGTGTCACGCCCGACTTTGCCGACATTGTGGCACCACGCATGTACTATGGCCGCTACATCAACGAGATGGACCTGCACCAGCACCGCAAGGTCTGTGTGTTAGGTAAGAAAGTCTATAAGGACCTGTTCAAGGACGGAGGCGACCCTTGCGGCAAGAGCATTCGCATCGACTCCACCTACTATGAGGTCATCGGTGTTGACTACAACGCCAGTGGCGGCATGAACTTCAACGGACGTGCGGAAGAAAAGGTGACGCTGCCGCTGACATTGGTACAGCAGACCTACAACCGTGGCAACGAGGTGGACATGATAGCCGTCACCGGGCGCAGCGGGGTCGTTATGAGTCGTCTGGCTCCCCGCATCCGCGAGACGGTAGCCCGTGCACACTACATCGACCCTCAAGACGAGCAGGGTGTCATGGTGTTCAATACCGAGGTGCTGTTCCAACTGCTCGACAACCTCTTCCGTGGTGTCAACTTCCTTATCTGGCTGGTTGGACTCGGCACGCTGCTGGCGGGTGCCATCGGTGTGTCGAACATCATGATGGTGACCGTGCGCGAGCGTACTACGGAGATAGGCATACGCCGTGCCATAGGTGCTACGCCGCGGATGATACTCTCGCAAATCATCTCCGAGAGTGTGGTGCTGACCTTGGTGGCAGGCATGTCTGGCATCCTTTTCGGTGTGCTGGTACTCCAGATGCTGGAGTTAGGCAACACCGAGGATGGCATTCTGGCGGCTCACTTCCAGGTGGGTTTCTGGACGGCCCTCTTTGCCGCTCTTGTTGTTTCCGCCATGGGTGTGTTGGCCGGTCTGGCTCCTGCTGCCCGTGCCATGTCCATTAAACCTGTCGACGCCATGCGTGACGAATAATCGAAATAAAAATAAACGAAAGAATATGAGAAAGTACAGCAAACTGATTGTAGCAGCCATTATTGCGTTGGTGTTCATTGGCACCTTCGTCTTCCTGTGGCAGAAGAGCCAACCGAAGGAGACCGTTTATCAGGAGTTCTCTCCCACACTGAATGATGTGCGCAAGACCACCATCATCACGGGTAAGATAGAACCGCGCAATGAGGTGAATGTCAAACCCCAGATTTCAGGCATCATCACCCAGCTGCTGAAAGAGCCGGGCCAGCTGGTGCAACAAGGCGAGGTCATTGCCAAGGTGAAGGTCATCCCCGACATGGGACAGCTCTCCTCGGCCGAGGCCCGTGTGCGTCTGGCTGACATCAACCTGCAGCAAGCCCGGATAGACTATGACCGCTTGCAGAAACTCTACGACAAGCAGTTGGTGTCTGCCGACGAGTACGAGAAGATGCGTCAGAAGCTACATCAGGCCAAGGAGGAGGTGACGGCAGCACAGGACGCCTTGCAGGTGGTGCGCGACGGTGTCTCGAAGTCTAACGCTTCAGCTTCGTCAACGCTGGTGCGCTCAACCATCAGTGGCGTTATCCTTGACATTCCTGTCAAGGTGGGCAACTCCGTTATTCTCAGCAACACGTTTAACGACGGTACGACCATTGCTTCGGTGGCCAACATGAACGACCTTATCTTCCGTGGCAATATTGACGAGACGGAGGTAGGACAGCTGGTGGAGGGCATGCCGATGAAGATTACTGTCGGTGCGCTGCAAGACCTGAAGTTCGACGCCGCCTTGGAGTACGTGTCGCCCAAGGCTGTAGAGAGCAACGGTGCCAACCAGTTTGAAATCAAGGCCGCCGTCCGTGTGCCTGACGCTTCGTCGACGGTCAAGGGCGGTACGCTCCGTTCCGGCTATTCGGCCAATGCTGAAATCGTGCTGGCAGAGGTGCAGAAAGCCCTCACCATACCTGAGAGTGCTATTGAGTTCAGTGGCGACTCCACCTTCGTCTATGTGCTCACAGGCTCTGCCGGAGCTAAGCAGTATGTGCGCCGCCCTGTGTCGACAGGTCTCTCCGACGGGGTGAACATTGAAATCAAGAAAGGTCTCACACCCAAGGACAAGGTGCGAGGACCGGAAATGATTACCGATATTAAGGAATAAAAAAACAGGAGGGGCAACCTCCTGTTTTCGTTTTCGTTATCGTATTCGTTATCGTTATCGCACAACCACCTTGTGGCTCCCGTGGATGTAGATGCCTTTGGTGGCAGGTTTGTCGCTGAGGCTTCGTCCGTCTAACGTGTACCAGTGCTTGTCGGTTGCACCGGCAGCCTGCACTGCTTCGATGCCTGTGCCCTCGGGGGCAAAGGTTTTCAGCTCATAGAGTGCCTGCATGGCCTTGCCCGTCTGGTTGTCGAAGAGGCTGGCATTGTACCAGTTGTCGGTGACGCGTTGCGTCTCCCAATTCAGTCCGTACTCGTTGGCCTCGGGGAACCACCAGTACAAGCCGTCCACGCTGGTATGCTGGTTGAGCGTTGCTATCAGGTCCTTCGTGAACTGCAGCTGTCCGTCGTCCGTGGCAGGCCACTTGGGGAAGGTGCTGATGGGGAAGGTGGCGTTGTCTGGATACCACGCATGGTAGTAGCCCGTCTCCACAATTTGTATCTTCTTGTCGGGATATGCTGCCTCCAATGTGTTCAGCAGGCTGTTCAGTGTGTTCAGCGTGCCGTGGTAGTAAGGGTAGTAGCTCAGGCCTATCACGTCGTAGTCGTTGGTGAACTGTTTGAGCGTCTTGTAGAAGTTGGTCACATTCTGTGCCTTGCTCAGTTCCGTCTGCACCACCACCTTGGCTTTTGGGCACACCTCGCGGATGGCCTTGATGCCTGCCGTCAGGTATTTGGCGAAGTTGGCGAATGTGCCGCTGCCGTAGTTGCCGCCGTCAGGGTAGCAGTGACCCGTAGGCCACAGCATGCCGTAGGTAATCTCGTTGCCAGGCTGTACGAAGTCAGGTGTTGCTCCGGCTTTGTTCAGTTCGTCCAGACAGTCCTTGGTGTACTGGTACAGTGTCTGCGCCAGCACGTCGGGGTCGGTGCTCGTCCAACTGCTTGGTGTCGAGTGTTTGCCGGGGTCAGTCCATGTGTCGCTGTAGTGGAAGTCCAGCATAAACTGTAACCCCGCATCCTTAATCTGCTTGCCTAAAGCCTTGACGTAGGCCAAATCCTGGCGCACGCCCTCGCCTTTGTGTGCAGCCGATGCTTTTGACGGGTCTACAAACAGTCGGACGCGCATGGCGTTCCAGCCCTGAGCTTTCATGTAGTTCAGCATGCCGCCCGTGATGGCATTTCCGTCTTTGTCCAAGTATTTTGCTCCGTGTTCCTCGTAAGTAGGCAGCAGAGAGATGTCGCCGCCCACGTATTTCTGTGCTGAGAGCAGCAGCGAACTGGTGACGAATGCGATGAGAATGAATGTCTTTTTAATCATAGTGCTTTTATTTTTTATGTCTGTTAGCCCGTTGCTCACGGTATTTGGCTTTCTGACGGGCAGAGCCGCTGCCGTGGGCACCGGTGATATACTTCTTTTTCTTGGCCTTGGTTTTCACCTTGTCCTCTTCCTTACGCGGTCCGCCGCCGCGTCCGAACGAGATGCCGTTGACCAAGATGTCTTGGAAGTCGCTTTCCTTACTCATTACTCATTTCTCATTTAGAATTAGTGGTGGAACAGGCGAACACCGGTGAAGGCCATGGCAATGCCGTACTTGTCGCAGGTCATGATGACATGGTCGTCGCGCACGGAACCGCCGGCCTGGGCAATATACTCGACACCGCTCTTGTGGGCACGCTCAATGTTGTCGCCGAAGGGGAAGAAGGCGTCCGAGCCAAGGGCTACACCCGTGTTCCGGGCTATCCATGCCTTCTTTTCTTCTAACGTCAGCACCTCGGGCTTCTCGGTGAAGAACTGCTGCCATGCTCCTTCGCGCAGCACGTCGTCATGCTCGTCTTCCGAGATGTAGACATCTATGGTGTTGTCGCGGTCGGCGCGGCGAATGCCATCCTTGAAAGGCAGGCTCATCACCTTCGGGTGCTGGCGCAGCCACCAGATGTCAGCCTTGTTGCCGGCCAGTCGGGTGCAGTGGATGCGGCTCTGCTGTCCAGCTCCTATGCCGATAGCCTGTCCGTCTTTGACGTAGCACACGGAGTTCGACTGTGTGTACTTCAGTGTGATGAGTGCGATGATGAGGTCGCGGCGAGCCTCCTTCGTGAACGTCTTGTTCTCCGTGGGTATGTTCTCAAACAGAGCGGGGTCATCCAGCCGGATTTCGTTGCGGCCCTGTTCAAAGGTCACGCCAAAGCACTGCTTGCGCTCTATGGGCTCAGGCTTGTACGTGGGGTCTATCTTGATGACGTTGTATGTCCCCTTGCGCTTGTCTTTCAGTATCTCGATGGCCTCGTCGGTATAGTCGGGGGCAATGACGCCGTCTGACACTTCGCGCTTCAGCAGCAGGGCCGTCGTCTTGTCGCAGGTGTCGCTCAGCGCCACAAAGTCGCCGTAGCTCGACATGCGGTCAGCGCCGCGGGCACGGGCGTAGGCGCAGGCCACGGGACTCTCGTCCAGCCCCGCTACGTCGTCGACAAAGTAAATCTTCTTCAGGGTGTCGCTCAGCGGCAGTCCCACGGCAGCACCGGCAGGCGAGACGTGCTTGAACGAGGCGGCGGCAGCCAGTCCGGTGGCCTCCTTCAGCTCTTTCACCAGTTGCCAGGCGTTCAGTGCGTCCAGGAAGTTGATGTAGCCGGGACGGCCGTTGATGACTTCGATGGGTAGTTCGCCCTCTGTCATGAAGATGCGCGAGGGCTTCTGGTTCGGATTGCATCCGTACTTCAGCTGCAGTTCTTTCATTGTCTTTACTATGTTTTATCAGGTTTTGTCTGCAAAGGTACAAAATTTCCCTAAACTCTAAGCCTTAAACTCTAAACTTTTTTGTACCTTTGCCCGCGATATGGAAAAAAAGAGACATGCGTTGCGCAAGCTGTTAGAGGCTGTGGAGCACGAATTGCTGAAGAAGCCCAACCGCAAGACGCTGGACAGGCTGTCGCTGGTGGCAGGCTTCCAGGACTGGGACTCGTTTCAGGACGCCTTGCATGGCGAGAGTGGCGAGGCCGTGTACGGCGGCCATAAGGAACATAAAAAAGAGACATCCTGAGTGTGTGGGATGTCTCTTTTTTATGTCGTGCAGGAAAGCACGCCGAGCCTTAATCCTTGTTGGCAACGGCACCGGAACGCTTCTCCTTGATGCGGGCAGCCTTACCGGTGAGATTGCGCAGGTAGTAGAGCTTGGCGCGGCGAACCTTACCAACCTTGTTCACCTCGATGCTCTCAATGTTGGGCGACTCGTAGGGGAAGATACGCTCCACACCCACGGTGCCGGACATCTTGCGAACAGTGAAGCGCTTTTTGTCACCATGGCCGCAGATCTTGATGACCACGCCACGATAGAGCTGGATGCGCTCCTTTGAACCCTCGATAATTTTGTAAGCGACAGTAATCGTGTCACCCGCTTTGAACTCCGGGTGCTTTTTGCCGGTTGCAAATGCTTCTTCAGCAACTTTGATTAAATCCATTTTCAGTTTGATTATTTAAATGGTTGTTGTTATCGTTCCAACGCAACATAACAGGCCTCTCGATACTTCCTGCCAGCGATTACGCCGAAAAGCGGGTGCAAAGGTACAACAAATAAATGGAATATGAAATATTAAAGTGGAAAAATTTGCCCGGAAGCGTTTTTTTTTGTATCTTTGTGCCACAAAATCCTAATGCATGATGAACAAGAAAACTTCTATTGCGGCTCTGCTGGCGTTGCTCAGCATGGCCACGTCGTGCCGTTCCGGCTACGAGGTGGGCTCCATACAGCGCAGCCGCATCGTGGTGGACGCGCGCTACGACCGTCATCCCGACCAGCGTGCAGCCACCTTCCTGCAACCTTACAAACACGTCGTGGACAGCATCATGGGGCCTGTCGTGGGCCGCTCGGCCAGGTACATGACGGCTGAACGGCCTGAGGGTACGCTGTCGAACCTGCTGGCTGACATTATGGTGTGGGCATCGAAGGACTACGGCGAGACGGTGGACTTCGGCGTCTATAACATGGGTGGCGTGCGCGCCGACCTGCCTAAAGGCGAGGTGACGTACGGCGACGTGCTGGACATTGCACCCTTTGAGAACAAGATAGCCTTCGCTACCTTGTCAGGGGCCGACGTCATGGAGCTGTTCCGCCAGATGGCCGGTGTGGGCGGCGAGGGTGTCAGCCATGCCGTGCGACTGGTCATTACCGCCGACGGCCGGTTGGTGAGTGCTACCGTGGGCGGTCAGTCTGTAGACCCGCAGCGTGACTATCGCGTGGTCACCATCGACTACCTGCTCGGTGGCACCGACAAGATGGATGCCTTCAAGCAGAGCCGCAACATTAACTCGCCGCAGGACGTGAGCAACAACTCGCGCTTCGTCATCATGAACTACTTCCGCGAGATGACCCGTCAGGGCAAGGAGGTTGATGCCGAGATAGAAGGACGCGTAATCATTCAGCAATAGTAAGCAGACTATGAAGACAAGATATTTCCTGATAGCACTGGTGGCCCTTGTCGCGCTCAGCGGACAAGCCAAGAAGCACAAGCAGCTGGTCATCCTGCACACCAACGACACCCATTCGACCATCTTCCCCGTCAATGTCCAGCTGCCCGACACCATGAAGGCCGGGCGTGGCGGTTTCCTGCGCCGCATAGCCATGCTGCAAGAGGAGCGCCAGAAGAACCCCGACCTGCTCTATTTCGACTCCGGCGACTTCTGCCAGGGGTCGGCCTACTTCACCATGTTCAAGGGTGACGTTGAGGTGGGGCTGATGAACCTCATGGGCATCGACGCGGCTACCATCGGCAACCACGAGTTCGACTTTGGGCTGGAGACCATGGCTAAGATGTTCCGGGCTGCCAACTTCCCCATCGTTTGCGCCAACTACGACTTCACCGGCACGCCCTGCGAGGGGCTTGTCAAACCCTACGTCATCATCCGGCGCAACGGAGTCCGCATAGGCGTCTTCGGCTTGTCGCCCAAGCTGAAGGGGCTCGTCAGCGACAAGAACTGTCCGGGAGTGCGCTACTTGGACCCGGTGCGCGTGGCGTTGGAGACGGCAACCATGCTGAAAGAGCAGAAGAAGTGCGACATGGTCATCTGCATCTCGCACTTGGGTTGGAACAGCAACCGTGGCGAAGACGACCAATATATGATCAGGGGTTCGCGCAACATTGACCTCGTGTTAGGCGGACACACCCACACCTATTTTAATAAGCTCGAACACGAGACGAACATGGACGGCAAGCCCGTGGCCGTCGACCAGAACGGCAAGCATGCCGTCTTTGTGGGGAAAATGGTCGTCGACCTCTATTCAAAGTAGAACGTAAGGACTATCATCTTGGACTGCGCGTTGCTGACCGAACGGGCATAAGCCTTCAGGTTTTCATCGCGCAGTTCGTTGACGTGGTTGTGGTCCAGCGTGTCGCTCAGTCCGAAACAGAACTTCAGTTCGGGTATGAGTTTGAAGAAAGGCAGGTAGAAGTCGCAGCCCAGTCCCACCTCAATCATGGTGCAGTAGCGCTTCAGCCGCACCATGTCCTGGTCGCCGCTGGTCAGGTTGATCATGGGGTTGATGCCCGCGATGATGTAAGGACGGTGGTTGTTCCATCGTGGAGCAGCAAACTTCAGGTCGAGGGGCAGCGACACGTAGGTGTTCTTCAGGTCTTGCGTCTGCGTGTAGGGGCGTCCCTGCTCGTCGTGCATCTTCATGTTCAGGAACGTCAGGTGCTTGGCACCGAAGTGCATAGTGGGTGCAAAGCGCAGCGCGAAGTTGTCCGACAGGCGCAATTCGCCTAACACGCCGACGCTGAACCCCGGGTTCCACTTGTCGGCCTCGCACAGCACGTACTCCTCGTGCACGTTGCCGTCCGCGTCGGTGATGGTCTGCAGTCCTACGTTGTCGAACTCCACGTCCTGCAAGTGTACGCCGACGTGTATGCCGAAGTGCATCGGGCGCAGGTCGATGTAGGGCTTGTTCTGTACGCGGCGGTCCATCTGGGCCATGGCCGGAGTGGCGGCGAACTGAAGGATGAGGGCTGCCGACAGTGCCGCCATCATCCGTTTATACCTTATATTATATATTGCATGCATCTCTTCCAAATAACGTTTTCAGTGGCCTGTTTATTATTTCGATAGCGTATAAATTAAGTGTAGAAGGTGAAAAAAGTCTACCAAAAATTAGGTATTATTTCAGAATAATCACTATCTTTGCATCACAAATAATAAGTATTTCATTTAACAAACTAAAATTTATAGTATTATGGCATACGTAATTGGTGACGACTGCATCGCATGTGGAACTTGCATCGATGAGTGCCCCGCAGGAGCAATCTCTGAGGGCGACAAGTATTCAATCAACCCCGACGCTTGCACGGAGTGCGGCACATGCGCTGACGTTTGTCCGTCAGAGGCTATCAGCCTTCCCTAAGGAAAAAGCTGATTTATGTGGTTAAAAGCGGACGGGCTCTTCCGAAAGGAGGAGCCCGTCTCACGTTATGTCTATGGTTCGGGGGTGGTGTAGGCCGGCAGCGGGTGCAGTCCCTCCCAGCGCACGTCCCACAGCCCGTTTTTGGGGAAGCCGGGGTTCGGCTCCGTGCATCCGTCCCAGCCCGCGCACATCAGCGCGATGGCTGTCAGCAGTCCGCCGTTTCCGGGCAGGTAGCAGCGCAGTCTTCCGTCCTGGTAGTTGTGGCCGTTGGGCAGGTACGTGTTGGTACGCTTGTCCATGAGCAGTGCGCTGACGGCGTTCTCGGCCACGCCCAGCCGTGCGGCGTTCATGGCTACCATGGGGTAGTCCCATCCCCAGGTGTGGTCCCAGTTCCAGTTGTTCCATATCCACTCCTGCGTATGCTTCATCACGCGCGGGTCTGCCAGGCGGCTTTCGGGGAAGATGCCTACGGCACCCAGTACGGCGGGATGGTCGCTGATGAGGGCCAGCGTCTGGTAGGTGTCGGGAGCCGACTCGGCGGCTAAGTAGCGTCCTTCGCTGTCCTTGGCCAAAGGCGACAGCTTGCGGATGATGTCGTCCCACAGGGCTACGCGCTGCAGTCCGCGGCGCTCGCGCCAGACTTGTGCGGTGCGCAGTCCGAAGTACCAGTACGACAGTTCAAAGGGTGCGTTGTAGGTCTCGGCGGCTTTCAGCGTCTCCTGTGCCGGTATCATGCCGCGCAGCACGTAGCGGTCGCCTTGGCGGTCGTAGGTGGCGAAGTCGGCCATGAACGTTGCCGTCTCGTCTATCAGCCTTCCATAGCGGCTGAGCAGCGTAGTGTCGGCAGTGGCGCGGTACAGCAGTTCAGCCAGGTAGATGAGGTGGGGCTGCTGCCAGATGAGGAAACTGCCTACCTTCGACGGTGCTTCCTCGCCCGAGCGGTCGGTCATCTTCATCCAGCGGATGCCCTTGAAACCCTGACGCATGGCTATCTCGCGGGCTACGTGTTCCACGCTGCCGTACCAGCGCAGTGTGCGGTCGAGCAGCTGACCGTGGTTCCATAGCGGCAGCCAGGCCTGGTGCCACCATATCATCTCCATGTGGAACTTGCCGAACCACGAGTTGTAGGTCAGTCCCGTCTCCTGCGGCGGCGTGCCGGCGGCGCACTGGATGGCCAGCAGCCACTGGCTGAGCACCACGCGGCGCTCCAGTTCGCGGGCGCGGCGGTCTTTGCAGTGCGAGAAGTCGACGGCAGCTCCCTTCGTCCAGAAGTCTTTCCAGTAGTCGGCGCTGGCCTGCTGCGTCTCCTCAAAACCCCCGTTTTCGTCTTCGTTTTCGTTTTCGTCTTCGTTCCCGTTCCCGTTTTCGCTAAACTCGCAGCTGAAGGTGAGCTCGTTGCCGTCGGCACGGAGCACCCAGTAGTTGGGTGCTTTCTCCGTCAGGCGGGCCGGCTGCTGCCAGCTGACGGTGACAAAGTATGTGGTGCCGTCGAGCGTACGCTTGAGCACGGCACTGCGGTTGCCCTGCGAGACCAGCGTGGTCTGGTGGCGACTGTTGGCGCTCCAGTCGCAGGCGTCGTCGGAGTGTGCGCCCGTGGGGTAGGGGAAGCGCAGGCTGATGGCGGCGCGGCGTGTGCGCACCCGTGCGCTCACCATGTCGCGCCGGGGGTGGCAGACGGTGCTGACGGCGTAGTCGTTGCCCAGGGCCTTGAAGCGCGCCGTTATCTGTCCCGTCCACATGTCGAGCGTGTGGCGGGGCTTTTTGATGTCCGAGGGTTTCAGCCCTTCTGCCTCCAGGCCTATGCAGCCTAAGTGCAGGCGGTGCGGATTGGACCGGAACCAGTTGGCGGCCTCGCGCGCGCGTCCCTTTTCTTTATGTTCCGTGGCATAGAGCTCACGGTGACCGTGCCCGAAGTCATACATCTTGTACGACTCCTCGATGCGCAGCCCCTCGGGGTTGGCGAAGCTGTGCCACCCCCATTCGCTCTGCGTACCTAACGGCACGCCGTGCCGGTAGTGCTCGGGAAACGTCTGCAGGCCCGTCACGTCAGTGGTGAAGGCGAAGCCGCCGTTGCCCACGCTGAGCGATGCCAGCGTGTCGACGCGGGTTATCACGGGGTTGTTTCTCATCACTAAGGCCTTGCGGTCGATGGCCTTCTGTGCTGCGGCGGCCGTCAGCGAGGCTGCTGCGGCCAGCAGTGCGGTCAGTGTCGCTCTGATGTTCATAGCTGTTGGTCGGTAGTTTGTCTGTCTGGTAGTGCGCGGTGTTTCGCAATTTGTCTGCAAAGATAGTCATTATTTCTGAATAATCACCCTTTCCGCCTGTTTTTGTTTTGTGTGCGTCGCAAGTTGTGTTCCGGCCGCTCCGTGGCTGATTTCGTGTCTCTCCGTATTGCCAACCCCCCACCGCCACTGTGCCAAACAGCGCCGCCGGCATTGCCAAACAGCATCGGCGGCGTTGCAATTTAATTTAAATTGCGCACCAATTTAATTTAAATTGCTGACCAATTTAATTTAATTTGCTCTGCAATTTAATTTAAATTGCAAAAGCACCGCAGGCAAATGTCAGCGCCGCACGGCCTGTTTGGCATCATTGCGGCACGTATTTGGCAGGGCTGTCGGGCGTGTTCTCAGCCCCTTTCCGCCCGTTTTTTGCACATTTAACGCACAAAGCGTAATGAATTTGCGAAAAAAGTAGTACCTTTGTCACCGTACACATCAAACATCTGGTTTATGAGCGAAAAACAGAAACAAGTTGAGAAGGAGCGCAAGGCCGTGCTTCAACTGCTCCTGGAGAAGACGGGACTGAAGTACAAGGAGGTCGTAGATTTCCAGCTGGGGGTTTGGATGGCAGGCCACCTCGACCTGCTCACCGAACAAGAGAAGAAACAATTTCCTCATCTGGCATTCTGACCTATGACGAAACAGGCAAAGGCTGTCAATCCCAACCATATCTTCGTTGACACGAATGTGCTTATTGGCGGCTACAGCGGTGACTCACGTTTCCAGAAGGATGCAGCCTGCTTGCATTATCTGTACTCGCTGACAGGCAAGAAACTCTATATCTCTGCACTCAGCGTGGCACAGCTTATCTCGGTCTATCAGAAGAAAAAGTCCAACGACGAGATATGTCGCATTGTCCGCGAAATCCAGCATCGTTTCAATGTTATCGACTTCACGGCCAAGGACATTGACAAGGCTCTTAACGAAACGGGGGGCGACATCGAGGACAATGTGCAATATGTGCTGGCCATGAAGCAGAAATGCCGGATTATTGTTACCAACAATTACAAGGATTACCGCTTCTTAATGTGGATTGAAGCCACCGGTCCTGAGAAGGTTAAAATCATTGCAAAATGAAATTTCTTTCTTCGACTTGCTTTTATATTACGAATTTTGTCTATCTTTGCAGCTGTTATGGACGAACAGGGGAACGTACAGAATGCTGAGCGGCTGGTGCTTCGCACGGAAGGCTTGGTGAAAATATATGGTAAGCGCACGGTGGTGAACGACGTGTCGTTCGACGTGAAGCAGGGCGAGATAGTCGGACTGTTAGGCCCTAACGGTGCCGGCAAGACGACGTCGTTCTACATGACCACGGGGCTCATCGTGCCCAACGGCGGCCATATCTACTTAGGCGACGAGGAGGTGACCAGCTACCCGGTGTATAAGCGCGCACGCGCCGGCATCGGCTATCTGGCCCAGGAGGCCTCCGTGTTCCGCAAGATGTCGGTGGAGGACAACATCCTGAGCGTGCTGCAGATGACGGGAAAGCCCCGCGACTACCAGCTGGAGAAGCTGGAGAGCCTGATTAAGGAGTTCCGCCTGCAGAAGGTTCGCAAGAACACCGGCGACCGCCTGTCGGGCGGTGAGCGCCGCCGCACGGAGATAGCGCGCTGTCTGGCCATCGAGCCGAAGTTCATCATGCTTGACGAACCCTTTGCCGGCGTGGACCCCATAGCCGTGGAGGACATCCAGCAGATAGTGTGGCAGCTGAAGTACCGCAACATCGGCATCCTGATAACCGACCATAACGTGCACGAGACGCTGAACATCACCGACCGTGCCTACCTGCTCTTCGAGGGGCGCATCCTGTTCAAGGGGTCGCCGGAGGAACTGGCCGTCAACCCCATCGTCAAGGAGAAGTATCTGGGCTCGAACTTTGTGCTGCAGAAGAAAGACTTCGTCAAGCTGGCAGAGGAGAAGCGGCGCAAGGAACAGGAGGAAGACCGCGAAAACTGATAAGAAACATATAAATAAGAACAGCGATGAACAAAAACGACCAATTTGTCATAACCATTAATCGAGAACTGGGAAGCGGAGGACGTACCGTAGGTGAGAAACTGGCTCAGAAGCTGCAGGTGCCTTTCTACGACAAGGCACTCGTCAAGGGACTTGAAGAGAAATTCAACCTGACCGTGGAGGAGATAGAACGGCTGAAGGGCATTAAGCATAACTGGTGGAGCGACTTCCAGCGCTTTGTGATGCCGCTGGGCGGCATCAACAACTGGCCGCATTACTACAAGGTGTCGGAGGATGGCGAGCCTGAGCTGGTGACCACCCGGGAAATGTATGCCGCAGAGACGGAGATGCTGAAGGGCATGGCCGAGGAAGGGTCGTGCGTCATTGCCGGCCGTACCGCCTTCCATGTGTTTGCTCACCACCACAACCATCTGTCGGTGCTTATCCAGGCTTCGATGGAGCACCGCATCCGCCGGGTGATGGAGAAGCAGGGCATCAGCGCAGAGGAGGCAAAGAAAACCATCCGGAAGGTGGACAAGATGCGCGAGAACTACGTGATGAAATACACCTCCAAGTCGCGCTACGACACCCGCAACTACCACCTGGTCATCTGTGCCGACGGCAAGACGGAAGACGAGATGGCAGAGCTGATCATGCAGTACATCGGTTAAGGCCTGTTCTGAAATAAACATTAAAAAACGTCCTTTTATTTTGTGTTTTGCTCACTTCTTCGTACCTTTGCACGCTCAAAATCGCATGTAATAATTAAAATAAGTATAGAAAGAGATGAACATTACATTTGAAGCTCCTGACAAGGTGAACGGTCTGATGACCATTACACTGGAGAAAGAAGACTATCAGAAGGAGGTCGAGAAGACTCTCAAAGACTATCGTAAGCGTGCCAACGTGCCGGGTTTCCGCCCCGGACAGACACCTATGTCGCTCATCAAACGCCAGTACGGAACGGCCGTGAAGGTTGACGTGGTGAACAAGGTGCTGGGCGAAAAGCTCTATGAGTACATCCGCGAGAACAAGATACAGATGCTGGGCGAACCCCTGCCCAGCGAGCAGCAGGAAACCCTCGACTTCGAGAACGAGGACGCTGCGCTGACTTTCAAGTTCGACATTGCCGTGGCTCCGGCCTTCGAGGCTGCCCTCACGGACAAGGACAAGATAGACTACTACAACATCACGGTTGAAGACAAGCTCGTCGACCAGCAGGTGGAGATGTACCAGAGCCGCGCCGGACACTACGAGAAGGTGGAGGCCTACGACGCCGAAGAGCGCGACATGCTGAAGGGCGACCTGCGCGAACTGGACGCCGACGGCAATGTCAAGGCTGACGGCATTACGGTGGCTGACGCCGTGCTGATGCCGCAGTATATTAAGGTGGACGACCAGAAGAAGCTGTTTGACGGCAGCAAGCTGGGCGACATCATCACCTGGAACCCGCGCAAGGCCTACCCCGAGAGCGACGTCGAGGTGTCGAGCCTGCTGAAGATAGAGAAGGACGACGTGAAGAACCATGAGGGCGACTTCACCTACCAGATTACGGAAATCAGCCGTTTCCAGAAGGCTGAGGTCAACCAGCAGCTGTTCGACCAGACCTTCGGCGAAGGAACGGTGAAGGACGAGAAGGAGTTCCGCCAGAAGATCAGTGACATGATTGGCCAGCAGTTCAAGGCCGACTCCGACTACAAGTTCCTCCTTGACGTGCGCGCGTATATGGAGAATAAGGTGGGCAAGCTGGAGTTCCCGGAAGCCCTGCTGAAGCGCGTCATGCTGAACAACAACAAAGAGCGCAAGGATGCCGAGGACTTCGTGGAGAAGAACTTCGAGGCCAGCATCAAGGAGCTGGGCTGGCACCTCATCAAGGAGCAGCTTGTGGCTGCCCAGGGCATCAAGGTGGAAGACGACGACCTGAAGCAGGTGGCCAAGGAGGCAGCACGCGCGCAGTTTGCCCAGTACGGCATGTCCAACGTCCCCGACGAGTATCTGGAGAACTACGCTCAGGACATGCTGAAGAAGCGCGAGAACATGGATGGCATCGTAGACCGAGCCGTCGACGTGAAGCTCACGGCAGCCCTCAAGAACGTTGTGAAACTGAACCAGAAAGACATCACTTTGGACGAGTTCCAGAAGCTGCTGCAAGAGAAATAAGAATTTTTAAGAAAAAAACCTCTTAAATATTGCGAGGTTACCAATCTTTTTTCGTAATTTTGTATCTACATTTTACGCGAAAAGGCTGGTGACCTCGCTTTTTGAGCTAAAACAAAGGAGAAATTATGAACAACGACTTTAGAAAATATGCTACCAAGCATCTTGGAATTAACGGCCTCGTACTCGACGAAGTGATGAGTGCACAAGCCCAGTATATGAATCCGTATATTCTGGAGGAGCGTCAGCTGAACGTTACACAGATGGACGTCTTCTCGCGACTGATGATGGACCGTGTCATCTTCCTCGGCACGCAGATTGACGACTACACCGCCAATACCTTGCAGGCTCAGCTGCTCTACCTGGACTCGGTGGACCCCGGCAAGGACATCAACATCTACCTCAACTCGCCGGGCGGCAGCGTGACGGCAGGACTGGGCATATACGACACCATGCAGTTCATACAGAGCGACGTAGCCACCATCTGCACAGGCATGGCAGCGTCCATGGCGGCCGTACTGTTAGTAGCCGGCACGGAAGGCAAGCGCTCGGCGCTGCCCCACAGCCGGGTGATGATACACCAGCCCTTAGGCGGTGTGCAGGGTCAGGCTTCCGACATCGAGATAGAAGCCAAGGAAATCATGAAGTTCAAGAAGGAACTCTACACCATTATCTCCGAACATTCGCATACGCCTTACGACAAGGTGTGGAACGACTCTGACCGCAACTACTGGATGACGGCCGAGGAGGCGAAGGAATATGGTATGATAGACAAAGTATTGGCTAAGAAGTAAATGGTGAAGAGATGTAATTTCTGCGGGCGTTCCGAACGCGAGGTGAGGCTGCTGATAACGGGACTGAACGGCAATATCTGCGACGACTGCGTGCAGCAGGCTTACCAGGTGGCGGCGGCCAACGGCTTCGGCCCCGATGCGGCAAAGAAAGGTACAGACAAGAAGTTCAAGCCCAAGCGCATACCCAAACCGAAAGAAATCAAGGAGTATCTGGACCAGTATGTCATAGGACAGGACGAGGCCAAGCGCTACCTGAGCGTCTCCGTCTACAACCACTACAAGCGGTTGCAGCAGCCCAAGGACGACAACGGCGTGGAGATAGAGAAGTCGAACATCATCCTGGTAGGCTCGACGGGAACGGGTAAGACTCTGCTGGCTCGCACCATTGCACGCCAGCTGGACGTGCCCTTCACCATCGTCGACGCCACTGTGTTCACCGAGGCGGGCTACGTGGGTGAGGACGTGGAGAGCATTCTGACCCGTCTGCTGCAAGTTGCCGACTACGACGTGGAGGCAGCGCAGCGCGGCATCGTGTTCATTGACGAGATAGACAAGATAGCACGCAAGTCGGACAACCCGTCCATCACGCGTGACGTGAGCGGCGAGGGCGTGCAGCAGGGACTGCTCAAACTGTTAGAGGGCATCGTGGTCAACGTGCCGCCGCAGGGCGGGCGCAAGCATCCTGACCAGGAGTACATCCATGTGGACACGCACAACATCCTGTTTATCTGCGGAGGTGCCTTTGACGGCATCGAGCGCAAGATAGCCCAGCGCATGAACACCCACGTCGTGGGCTACAACTCCGTACAGAACGTGCGTAAGTTAGACAAGGAGAAACTCATACAGTACATAGCACCGCAGGACTTGAAGTCGTTTGGCCTGATACCGGAAATCATCGGCCGACTGCCTGTGCTCACCTACCTGAACCCGCTGGACCGCGACGCTCTGGGCAAGATACTGACGGAGCCCAAGAACTCCATCGTCAAGCAGTACGAGAAGCTCTTCGAGATGGACGGCATCAAGCTGACCTTCACACCCGAAGCGCTGAAACTCATCGTCGACAAGGCTGTGGAGTACAAGCTGGGTGCGCGCGGTCTGCGTTCCATCGTTGAGAACATCATGCTGGACGCCATGTATGAGATACCCTCAAAACGTGTGAAATCCTTTGAGGTGACGGCTAAGTATGCGCAAGAGCAACTTGACAAGTCGCACCTGCAATAACCTGAAAATGTAAATGAGAAATGAGTAATGAGAAATGAGTAATGAGAAATGAAAAATGAAAATGAAGAAATGAATAATGAACTACGCACGGCATTTTGTCATTTGACATTTGGCGTGAAACGCCTTTCATTCCTCATGTCTCATTTCTCATTACTCATTTAGTAAAATAGGAGTCTATGGCAACAAAAAAACCTAACCTCTCCGAGGCACTCAAGAAATACTTCGGCTTTGACAAGTTCAAGGGCGACCAGGAGTCTATCATCCAGAATGTACTTGACGGTAAGGACACTTTCGTGCTCATGCCTACCGGTGGCGGCAAGTCGCTCTGCTATCAGCTGCCGTCGCTGCTGATGGAGGGAACGGCTATCGTCATCTCGCCGCTGATAGCCCTGATGAAGAATCAGGTCGACGTCATCAGCTCGATGAGCGAGGAAGGCACGGCACACTACCTGAACTCGTCGCTCAACAAGTCGGCTATCGACCAGGTGAAAGCCGACATCTTAGAAGGCAGAACCAAGCTGCTGTATGTCGCTCCCGAGTCGCTGACCAAGGAAGAGAACGTGGAGTTCCTGCGTCAGGCTAAGATTTCGTTCTATGCCATTGACGAAGCACACTGCATCTCGGAGTGGGGACACGACTTCCGCCCGGAGTACCGCCGCATACGGCCCATCATCAATGAGATAGGCAAGGCTCCTATCATAGCACTGACGGCTACGGCCACCGACAAGGTGCGCACGGACATCAAGAAGAACTTGGGCATTCTGGACGCTACGGAGTTCAAGAGTTCGTTCAACCGCCCCAACCTGTACTATGAGGTACGCCCCAAGACGCAGGACGTTGACAAGGACATCATCAAGTTCATCAAGCAGCATACCGGCAAGAGCGGTATCATCTACTGCCTGTCGCGCAAAAAGGTGGAAGAGCTGGCAGAGGTGCTGAAGGCCAACGACATCAAGGCGGCTCCCTACCATGCCGGACTGGAGTCGGCGCTCCGTTCGCAGACACAGGACGACTTCCTGATGGAAAAGATAGACGTCATCGTGGCCACCATCGCCTTCGGCATGGGCATCGACAAGCCCGACGTGCGCTTTGTCATCCATTACGACATACCCAAGTCGTTAGAGGGCTACTACCAGGAGACGGGACGTGCCGGACGCGACGGCGGCGAGGGACGCTGCATCACCTTCTACGCCCAGAAGGACCTGCAGAAACTCGACAAGTTCATGGAGGGCAAGCCCGTGGCCGAACAGGACATCGGCCGACAGCTGTTGGCCGAGACGGCCGCATACGCGGAGACCAGTGTGTGTCGCCGCAAGATGCTGCTGCACTACTTCGGCGAGGAGTATCCCCACGACAACTGCCACAACTGCGACAACTGCCTGCATCCCAAGACGAAGATAGAGGCCCGCGACCAGCTGCTTATCATGCTGAAGACCATTTTGGCACTGAAGGAGAACTTCCGCTCTGACTATGTCGTCGACTTCGTGACAGGACGCGAGACGGAGGAAATACTGGCACACAGGCATCAGGAGCATGAGCTGTTCGGAGCCGGAGAGGACAGCGACAAGAAGTATTGGAACCCGGTTATCAGGCAGGCACTCATCGCCGGCTACCTGAAGAAGGACGTGGAGAACTACGGACTGCTGAAGCTGACGTCGGCAGGCAAGAAGTTCCTCAAGAACCCTGTCTCGTTCATGATTGTCGAAGACCACGAGTTCTCTGGTGAGTATGAGGGCAGCACCGAGCACGAAGGCGGCACCAGTGCCCTCGACCCCATGCTCAGCTCCATGCTGCGTGACCTGCGCAAGAAGGTAAGCAAGAAGCTGGGCCGTCCGCCGTACGTCATCTTCCAGGATGTCAGCATCGAGCAGATGGCTACTGACTATCCCGTGACGCTGGATGAGCTGAAGAACATCCAAGGGGTGGGCGAGGGCAAGGTCAAACAGCCATACGCCAAGGAGTTTATTGACCTTATCAAGCGTTATTGTGAGGAGAACGACATTGAGCGGCAGGCCGACATGCGGGTGCGTACGGTGGCCAAGAAGTCCATTCTGAAGGTGAAAATCATACAGGCCATCGACCGTCAGATAGCCCTTGATGACATCGCCACGGCGCAAGGGCTGGAGTTTGGAGAACTGTTAGACGAGGTGGAGGCCATTGTCTATAGCGGTACGAAGCTGAACATCGACTACTTCTTAGAAGAAGTCATGGACGAAGACCATGTCGACGACATCTACGACTATTTCGCCGACAGCGACACGGACTCGATAGAGGAAGCCCTCAAAGAACTGGGCGCAGAGTGCTCGGAGGAAGAAATCCGACTTGTACGTATCAAGTTCATCAGCGAAATGGCGAACTGACCCAACGCGTTAAATCGTATTAATATTGCGTGCAAATGGCTGCTATGTCGGAAAAAAGCAGTAAATTTGCACGCAATAAATTAATAAAGGAGTATAAATATGTCATCATTTATTGCAGACAAGATTGTGATGGACGGTCTGACCTTTGACGACGTCCTGTTGATTCCAGCCTATTCTGAAGTGCTGCCCAAGACGGTGGAGTTGCGAACACGCTTCTCGAAGAATATCGAGCTGAACGTACCCTTTGTGACTGCTGCCATGGATACGGTTACGGAGAGCCAGATGGCCATAGCCATAGCCCGTGAAGGCGGTATCGGTGTCATTCACAAGAACATGTCCATAGAAAACCAGGCTCGCGAGGTGGCTATCGTCAAACGTGCCGAGAACGGTATGATTTACGACCCCATCACCATCCACTTAGGGGCTACCGTGGCTCAGGCCCTTGACATTATGGCCGAATACCACATCGGCGGCATTCCCGTCGTTGACGGGGAGCGTCACTTGGTGGGTATTGTCACCAACCGTGACCTGCGCTTCGAACGTCGTCTGGACCGTCCAGTCGAGGAGATTATGTCGAAGGACAACCTGGTCACCACGCACCAGCAGACCGACCTGACGGCAGCCGCCGACATCCTGCAGAAGAACAAGATAGAGAAACTGCCTGTCGTGGACAAGGACAACCGGCTGGTAGGCCTCATTACTTATAAGGACATCACCAAGGCCAAGGACAAGCCCATGGCCTGCAAGGACGACAAGGGCCGGCTGCGTGTGGCTGCCGGCGTGGGTGTCACCGCCGACACGCTGGAGCGTATGCAGGCGCTGGTCAATGCCGGTGCCGACGCCATCGTCATTGATACGGCCCACGGCCACTCCAAGGGTGTCATTGAGAAGCTGCGCGAAGCCAAGGCTTCGTTCCCCAATATCGACATCGTAGTGGGCAACATCGCTACCGGCGAGGCCGCCAGGATGCTGGTCGACAACGGTGCCGACGCTGTCAAGGTGGGCATTGGTCCGGGCTCTATCTGCACCACGCGAGTCGTGGCCGGCGTAGGCGTGCCCCAGCTCAGTGCAGTCTACGACGTCTATCAGGCTCTCAAGGGAACGGGTGTTCCCCTCATCGCTGACGGTGGCCTTCGCTATTCGGGCGACATCGTCAAGGCTCTGGCCGCCGGTGGTTCCTGCGTCATGGTAGGCTCGTTAGTGGCAGGAACAGAGGAGAGTCCCGGCGACACCATCATCTATAACGGCCGTAAGTTCAAGAGCTATCGTGGCATGGGTTCCTTGGAGGCCATGGAGCACGGCTCTAAGGATCGCTACTTCCAGGCTGACACCAAGGATGTGAAGAAGTTGGTACCCGAGGGCATCGCCGGACGCGTACCCTACAAGGGCACCGTGCAGGAGGTCATCTACCAGATGGTGGGCGGTCTGCGTTCGGGCATGGGCTACTGCGGTGCTGCTACCATCGAGAAACTGCACGATGCCAAGTTCACGCGTATCACCAATGCCGGTGTCAACGAGAGCCATCCGCACGATATTACCATCACCAGTGAAGCACCTAACTACAGTCGTCCCAATGATTAAGTCCGCGTTTACGGCCCTGCTGTTGACGGTCGCCATGACCGTCAGCGCACAGCAGCAGGATCCGGTTATTATGACCATCAATGGTCAACCCGTGCCACGCTCGGAGTTTGAGTATTCTTACAACAAGAACAATACCGACGGTGTCATCGACAAGAAGACCGTCGAGGAGTATGTCGACCTGTTCATCAACTACAAGTTGAAGGTACAGGCAGCACTCGATGCCCGCATGGACACCACAAAGGCTTTCCGTACGGAGTTCGCCCAGTACCGCGACCAGCAGGTCAAACCCACCTTCGTGACCGATGCCGACATGCTGGCCGAAGCCCATAAGGTGTACGACCAGACCGTTGAGCACATCGGCCCGGACGGACTGGTGATGGCCGGTCACATTCTGATGCTTATCCCGCAGAAGGCTACGCAGGAGCAACAGGACGAGGCCAAGCGCCGCATCGACTCCGTCTACACCGCCCTGAAGGCTGGTGCCGACTTCGAGACGCTGGCCCGCCAGCTGTCGCAAGACCCGGGCAGTGCCCAGCGCGGTGGCATGTTGGGCTGGTTCAGCCGTCACCAGATGGTCAAAGAGTTCGAGGATGCCGCCTTTGCCCTGCAGCCCGGCGAGATGAGCAAGCCTGTGCTTACCCCCTACGGCTGGCACATCATCCTGGTGAAGGAGCGCAAGCAGATGGAGCCCTTTGACTTCCACAAAGAAAGCATTCTGCGCTTCCTGGAACAGCGCAACGCCCGCAACAGCATTACCGACCAGAAGTTAGACGCCATGGTGAAGGCCTCTGGGAACACGGTCACCAAGGAGCAGCTCATAGAGCAGCGCGCTGACTCGCTGTCGGCTGCCGACCCGCAGATGCGCTACCTCATCAAGGAATACCACGACGGACTGCTGCTCTACGAAATCAGCAACCGTACCATCTGGGAGAAAGTCTCCAAGGACGATGCCGCCCTGGCCGCTTATTTCAAGAAGAACAAGAAACGCTACAAGTGGGATGAGCCCCGCTTCAAGGGCATGGCGTACCATGTCAAGGACCAGGCCGATGTAAAGGCTGTGGCCAAGTGTGTCAAGAAACTCAAGTTCAGCGACTGGAACGAAGCCCTGCGCCAGACGTTCAATGGCGACTCCATCATCCGCATCCGTGTGGAGAAGGGCCTCTTCAAGAAAGGCGACAACAAGCTGATAGACCGTGAGCGCTTCAAGGTGAAGGACGTCAAGGTGGACAGCGTCAAGGGCTATCCCATTGATGCCACCTACGGCAAGATGCTGAAGAAGCCCGAGGAGTTCACTGACGTGCGCGGCCTCGTCACTGCCGACTTGCAGGACGAACTGGAGCAGCAGTGGGTGGCCGACCTCCGCAGAAAGTACAACGTTATCGTCAACGACGACGTTCTAAAGTCAGTCAATAAACATGAATAGAATACTTTCACTCTGTGCTGTACTCCTGCTGATGGCCTCCCCCGTGCTGTCACAGACCGACAGCCTTGGTACCATTGTCGACGAGGTTATATGGGTCGTCGGCGACGAGGCCATTCTCAAGTCTGACGTGGAGGCCTTGCGCATCCAAGGACAACAGGAAGGCATGCACTGGCACGGCGACCCCGACTGTGCCATCCCCGAACAGATTGCTGTGCAGAAGCTGTACCTCAACCAAGCCATCATTGACAGCGTTGAGGTCACGGAATCTGAAATCTCGCAGGGTGTCGAACAATATATCGAGAACATGGTCTCGGTAATCGGCTCGCGCGAGAAGCTGGAGGAGTATCAGAAGAAGAGTATCAGCCAGATACGTGCCGATTTGCGCGAGTCGTACCGTGAGCGCCAGATGGTGCAAGGCATGCAGCAGAAGCTGGTCAAGGACATCACGGTGACGCCTGCCGAGGTGCGCCGTTACTTCAAAGACCTGCCGCTCGACAGCGTGCCTTTCGTACCCACCGAGGTGGAGGTGCAGATTATCACGCAACAGCCGCGCATCGAACAGGAGGAAATCAACCGTGTCAAGGAAGAACTGCGCGACTATACCGACCGTATCAACAAGGGCGAGTCGTCGTTCCAGACGCTGGCACGCCTGTACTCTGAGGATCCTGGCACGGCGCGCCGTGGTGGTGAGCTGGACTATACTGGACGAGGCACGCTCGATCCGGCCTTTGCCAATGTGGCCTTCGGACTCACTGACCCCAAGCGTGTGTCGAAGATTGTGGAGTCGGAGTTCGGCTTCCATATCATCCAGCTCATTGACAAGCGTGGCGATAAGATCAAGGTGCGCCATATCCTGCGCAAACCTGTCGTCAGCGATGAGGCTGTGCAGAAATCGATGGCACGTCTTGACTCTATCCGTACCGATATTCTTGACGACAAGTTCCCCTTCGAGGCCGGTGCCTCCATCATCTCTGACCATAAGGACACCCGTAACAACAACGGTCTGATGTTCAATGCTACCCCCGACGGTCTGCGTACTTCCCGTTTCAAACTGGCCGAGCTGCCTCCTGAGGTGGCCCGTGCTGTCGACGGTCTGCAGGTGGGCGAGATATCGAAACCGTTCCAGATGATGAACGAGCGCGGCAAGACTGTCTGCGCCATTGTCAAACTCAAGAGTCGTACCGAGGGTCATAAGGCCACCATCACCGAGGACTTTCAGGTGATGAAGAACGTGGTGTTGGAGAAGATGCGTAACAAGACGCTGCACGACTGGCTGGTCAAGCGCATCAAGTCTACCTACGTCCGCATCAACGACCGCTACCGCGACTGTCAGTTCGAGTACGAAGGATGGGTGAGGTAGAAATGAGTAGTGAGTAGTGAGTAATGAGAAATAATCGCCTGCAGCGATTAAGCATTAAGGATTAAGAATTGAAAAGGGTACTGTTTGTCTTGTTAGGCTTGGTGGTGCTGGGCATGGTGTTTGCCGTGCAGGCACCGAAGAAGAAGCGTACCACGCGTAAGCGTGCAAAGGCGGCGCAGCAGGACAAGCGTGTCTACTTGGTGCATGCCGACAACCTGCACTACGACCAGTTTCTCAACGGCGACGCACAGGTGTTGAACGGACATGTGCATTTCCGTCATGTCGGTGCCAACCTCTACTGCGACAGCGCACACTTCTACGAGCAGTCGAACTCCTTTGAAGCCTTTGGTCATGTCAAGATGGTGCAGGGCGACACGCTGCGCCTCACCAGCGACTACGCCTACTACGACGGCAACGACCAGTTGGCCCAGGCCCGCCATAACGTTGTGCTCAAGCACCGCAAGACTACGCTCTATACCGACTCGTTAGACTACGACCGCCTGTATAGCTTCGGCAACTTCTTCGAGGGTGGCAAACTTGTCGACGGCAACTCCACGCTGACCAGCGACTGGGGCGAGTACCACACCGACTCCAAGCTGGCGATGTTCTACTACGACGTGCAGCTGAAGGACAAGAATATGTTCCTGACCACCGACTCCCTCTACTACGACACCCGCACGTCGACGGCGCACATCGTCGGACCGTCAAGCATCGTCTCCGGCGGCAGCACCATCCAGAGCAGCAACGGCTACTACAACACGCGTACCGAGCAGTCGAAACTCTACGACCGCTCCGTCATCCGCGACCAGGGGTGCACACTTATTGGCGACAGCGTCTTCCACAATGCCAAGGACGGCACCAACTACGCCTACGACAATGTGGTCTTTACCGACTCCGTCAACAAGACAATGCTGTTGAGCGACCGCTGCGAATACAACGACTCTACGGGATATGCCATGGCCACATGGAACGCCATAGCCGTCGACTTCTCGCAACCCGACTCGCTGTTCATGCATGCCGATACGTTCAAGATTTATACCTACCACATCCATACCGACTCCGTCTACCGCAAGCTGCATGCCTACAATCGCGTCCGAGCCTACCGCACCGACGTGCAGGCCGTCTGCGACTCGTTGGTCTACAACTCGCAGGACTCCTGCATGACCATGTACCGCGACCCCATTATCTGGAACGAGGGTCAGCAGCTCTTCGGCGAAACGATTTACGCATGGATGAAGAACGGCAAGATGGACCGTGCGCACGTCGTGGGACAAGCCTTCTCTGCCGAGCAGATGCCCGACTCGGTACACTTCAATCAGGTCTCGTCCAAGGAGATGAAGGCCTTTTTCCGTGACGGGCAGCTCAGCGAGTCGCATGCCATTGACAACGTGCTCATCATCTACTATCCCGTCGACGACTCCGACAGCACGCTCATCGGGCTCAACTACACCGAGACTCCCCTGATGAAGATGTTCATGGAAAACCGTAAGATGAAGCGCATCTGGATGGAGAAACCCACGGGCACCCTCTATCCCATGACGCAGATACCGCCGGGAAAGGACTTCCTGCCCGGCTATGCGTGGTTCGACTATGTGCGCCCCCTTGACAAGGACGACATCTTCAACTGGCGTCCTAAGAAAGGAGGGACGGAGCTGAAGGAGCAGAAGCGCCGCGAGGCTCCTAAGAACCGCATTGCCAACCAGACGGCGCAACCACCAGCACCTGCAAGCCATGACTGACGTGATACAACTGCTGCCAGACAGCGTGGCCAACCAGATAGCCGCCGGCGAGGTGATACAGCGCCCTGCTTCGGTGGTCAAGGAACTGGTGGAGAATGCCGTAGATGCCGGTGCCCACACCATCAACGTGCTCGTCACCGATGCCGGGCGCACCAGCATACAGGTCATCGACGACGGCTGCGGCATGTCCGAGACCGATGCCCGTCTGGCCTTCGAGCGTCACGCCACGTCGAAGATACGTCAGGCCGACGACCTCTTCACGCTTCACACCATGGGCTTCCGCGGCGAGGCTCTGCCCTCCATAGCTGCCGTGGCACAGATAGAGCTGCGCACGCGCCGTGCCACCGACCAGGTGGGCACTTTCCTGCTGCTGTCCGGCTCGCGTGTGGAGGGTCAGGAACCCTGCTCCTGTGCCGTGGGCAGCAATTTCATTGTCAGCAACCTTTTCTTCAACGTGCCGGCTCGGCGCAAGTTTCTCAAGACCAACGCCACCGAGCTGAACAACATCCTGACGGCTTTCGAGCGCATCGTGCTCGTCTACCCCTCGGTCAACTTCACACTGCACAGCAACGGGCAGGAACTGCTCAACCTGCGTGCAGGCACGCTGCGCCAGCGCATCACCGACGTCTATGGCCGCCGCTATGCCCAGGACCTGCTGCCTGTCAGTGTCGACACGGCCATCTGCAGCATCAGCGGCTTCGTGGGCAAACCGGAGGCGGCGCGGAAGAAAGGTGCCGCCGAGTGCTTCTTCGTCAACGGCCGCTTCATGAAGCACCCCTATTTCCATAAGGCCGTACAGCAGGCTTGCGACCGCCTTGTTCCCGCAGGCGCGCACGTACCTTATTTTATCTATTTTGAAGTAAACCCCGCCGACATCGACGTCAACATACACCCCACGAAGACCGAAATCAAGTTCGAGAACGAACAGTCCATCTGGCAACTCCTGCTGGCAGCCGTGCGCGACGCCATGGGACAGTTCTGCGAGATACCGCAGATTGACTTCGACACCGAGGGACGTCCCGACATCCCTGCCTTCCAGGAGGGACGCCCGGGGGCAGTGTCCGTCTCCGTGTCGCCCACCTACAATCCCTTCCGCCAGCCGTCGGCACACCAGCGCACCGAGGGTTGGGAACAGCTGTACGCCGACCTGAAGCCGGCATCGCAGCAACAGGGACTCTTCGATGCCCCCGCCGACACTGACGACAGCGCCGTGCTATCCTCTGCCGCTGTCGGTCTGGAGGACATGTCGCCCGTGCACTACCAGTACAAGGGACGCTACATCATGACGGCGGTCAAGTCGGGACTCATGATCATCGACCAGCACCGCGCCGACGTGCGCATACGCTACGAGCGCTACTTAGCCCAGCTGCAGACGCGCACCGCCGACACCCAGCAGGTGCTCTTCCCTGAGGTCGTCCAGCTGCCCACGTCCGACGCCGTCGTTCTGGAACGCCTGCTGCCCCGCCTCTCGGCCATCGGGTTCGACCTCAGCGACCTGG
The DNA here is from genome assembly GCA_017458125.1 of Prevotella sp. GTDB lineage: Bacteria > Bacteroidota > Bacteroidia > Bacteroidales > Bacteroidaceae > Prevotella. The sequence goes on along the minus strand of JAFTGB010000048.1, from coordinate 9,227 downwards.
GGCATGGCAGCTACGCCGTCAATGGCATTCCCGCAGGACTGGAGGGACTCGACCCCGTCACCCTGCTGCGCCAGATGGTCGACGACGCCGTCAGTGGCGGCACGGCCACGGCCGACGAGCTCAACAGTTCGCTGGCCCTCAGCATGGCGCGCCATGCCGCCATACCGCAAGGGCAGGTGATGGGCAATGCCGAGATGGAGAACCTGGTTAACGAACTCTTTGCCTGCTCCAACGTCAACTACACTCCTGACGGCCGTGCCATCCTCTGCATCCTGCCCCAGCGCGACATTGAGCAGCTGCTGGGCAACTGAACACCACCGTCTTTGCCGACCATTGTTTAACGAGATAATAGTATGTGTATGAAACGATTTATTGTGATGATAGCCGTCGTCAGCCTTACGCTGACCGCCATGGCTCAGGGTGCCGTGTCTGGTGCCAAACATAGTGTGGCCACCAACTCGTTCTGGGCTAACTGGTTCGTGCAGGCCGACGTCGTAGGAACCTCCTTCTGGGGCAGTCAGGAAGACCGTGCAGTCAGCTTCGGACAACTGCTGAAGGGCTACCGCACCAATGTGGGGTTCTCCGTGGCCTTGGGCAAGTGGTTTACACCGGGCATCGGACTGCGTACCAAGTTCAACGGACTGTGGGGACGCACCGTCGTCTCCGACGACAAGAGCACCAACGCCAGCCGCTACTGGACGCTGCACGAGCAGGTGCTCTTCAACCTCAGCAACATGCTGTTGGGCTACAACGAGCGGCGCCTGTGGAACTTCATACCCTACGTGGGCGGCGGACTGGGACACTCGCTGACCTACAACACCGATGCCCTCGGACTCTCCTTCGGACTGCTCAACACGCTGCGCATCAGCCGTAAACTGGCTGTCAACATCGACCTCAGCTACGGACTCTATGGCGCCGCCTTCGACGGCAACGAGTCGCACGGCGACGAGCGTCGCCTTTTCCGCAACCGCGACCGCGCCCTCAGCATGGAGGTGGGCCTGACCTACCGGCTGGGTCGCTCGTCGTGGAACAAGACGCCTGACATGGACGCCCTCAACGCCCTTACGCAGAGCGAGCTCGACGCCCTCAACGCCCAGCTGGAGGATGCCTTGGCCGAGAACGACCGCCTGATGCAGGAGTTGGAGGCTAAGACACCTGCACCAGCCGTAACGCCCGCCCCCGAGCCCGTCGTCGTCACCGCCCCCGTCAGCGTGTTCTTTGCCATCGGGCGTGACGTCATCGACTCCGAGCGCGACTTGCAGGACGTGGCAGCCCTCGTCGATGTGGCCAAGCGTCAGAATGCTAAGCTCGTCGTCACTGGCTATGCCGACAGCTTGACGGGCTCCGCCGACCATAACCTGCAACTCTCGCGCCAGCGTGCCGATGCCGTTGTGGCCGAACTGCTGAAGATGGGCGTTGCTGCCGACCGTGTGGAAGTCGTTGCCGCCGGTGGTGTCGACACCCTTTCGCCCGCTCCCTACAACCGTCGCGTCACCGTTCAGCTCAAGTGACGCAAATCGGGGTTATGCAGGTGACTCCTTTATACCCCCAGTTTGCGCCACCGTTCAAATGAAATGAAAAGTAAAAAGTGAAGAGTTTGGGAACTCTTCACTTAAGGAGTGTGACCACGGTGTTGATGACCGACTTCTGCCCCATGGCCTCGTTCTTGTTCTCGGCCTTGATGCTCTTGACCCATCCGTCGTCCTGCAGCTCGTAGGTGGCGGTCTCGCTCATGTCGAACTTCAGCATGCCGCTGTCGATGACGGCATCGATGTTCTGCTTGATCATGTCAGCCTGTTCGGGAGCCATTTTCTCCACCTGTTCTATGATGAACTTCTTGAGGTCGTCCTTGCTCATGTTCATGGTGGAGTTGGTGGTGACGTTCTTGCCGTTGACGAAGTACATGCGCTTCATCTTCATGTTCTGGTCACCCACGTATTCGTCCTGTGCGCCGGTCATGATGGTCTTGCCGCTGAGGGCCAGCGGGCTGGTGGTGTTTTGCAGTGAGCGCAGTATGCTCTCCTGGGTGACGCTCTCCTTGATTTGCTGCAGCACGGCATCTTTGGGCATCATCTGTTGCAGTTGGGGAGCTTTTTTGAAGAGTTCGCCCACCAGTTTCTCGGCCATGATGTCCGTCTTGCTCTTCAGCTCGTCGAAGTTCAGTATTTGCTTGACGTTGCCGTCCTTGTCGAGTGCCAGCCGTATGGCCAGTCCCTTCATGGTCTCTTCGCTGATGGCCATGAGCTGTCCCATCATGTTGTCGGCAGCTGCGTCGGTAGTGAAGGCCGTGTTCAGCATCTCTACGGTGTAGCCGTCGGCAGTGGCATCGATGACGGTGACCTTGGTGTCGCTGGTCATCTTGAATGCTGCCGAGCCCGGCATGTTGACGGTGGCCTCAGTGCTGTAGTTTTTTTCCATGCCTTTGGCCATCTGCGGTGTCACCTTGAGTTGTGCCTGTGCAGCGAATGCTGCTGTCAGCAGGATGCTGACCATTAATAGTTTTTTCATCTTTTTTATATTTAAAGTTTATCCAACATTTCTTTTGCCTCTTGCTTCTTGCCTCTTGCTTCTTATTTCTCGTCTCTTGCCTCCTCCTTCACCAGCTTGACGTTCTGGATGTTGAGGCGGGCGGTCTGCTCGTCGACTTGCGTTGCCGTCTTGTGGTAGATGATGGTCGAGTTGCTGATGTCGATGTCGTGGACGCAGTCCAGTCCGAGTATGCCGCCTGCACGAATGGCGGTGCGGGTGCCCCGGCAGGTGACGTTGCTGATGTGGATGTCCTGGAAGTCGGGTGCCGACTTACGCTGCTCCTCGGTGTAGGTAGGCACCTTGTTGGGGTCGCTGCCTGCCGGGCGGTCGACGTAGTCGCACTGGAAGACGATGGCCTCGTCCTTGATGTCGGTCATGACGATGTCCGAGATGTAGAGCTGTTCCGTCTTGCCACCGCGTCCGATGCCGCTCTTGAAGCGCAGTCCCGTGTCGGTGCCGCTGAAGCGGTTGTGGCGCACCACGATGCGGCGCATGCCGCTGATGGTCTCGCTGCCTAAGACGAAGGCTCCGTGTGCGTGGTAGACGGTGTTGTCCTGAATGACGATGTCCTCGCATCCGTTGGCGGGCGACTTGGGCTTGAAGCTCCCGCTCTTCATGCACAGTCCGTCGTCGCCGGCGTCGACGGTGCAGTTGACGATGAGTCCCACGTTGACGTCGCTGAAGTCGATGGCATCGCCGTTCTGGGCGTTCCACGGGCAGCGCACGGTGACACCGTCAACGATGACGTTGCGGCAGTTGAGCGGGTGGACGTGGAACTTAGGCGAGTTCTGCACGGTGACGCCCTCGATGAGCACGTTCTCGCAGTCGGTGAAGCGGATGAGGTCATTGCGCATCTTGTCCTGCTCCTCGGGCGTCTTGCAGATGTTGGGGTATCCGGCCTTGGCGTCCCACGGGTAGAAGAGCTGTCCCTTGTCCTTGTCCACGCCACCCACGATGTCGTGGTACTGCTTCCACTCCACGTCGCTTACCTTGGAGCGCTTAACGGGGCGCCAGTGTTCGCCGTTGCCGTCGATGATGCCCTCGCCGGTGATGGCGATGTTCTTACGCTTCGAGGCACGTATGCCTGCAAAGACGCGGCTGGACTTGCCCGTGGGGTCGACGTAGAGCGACTTGTCGGGCGAGAAGACGATGATGGCGTTCTTGTTCAGGTGCAGCTCGATGTTGTCTTTCAGCGAGATGGGGCCCGTCAGCCACACACCCTCGGGCACGGTCAGACGGCCGCCGCCCTGCTTCTGCAGGCGGCTTATGCCTTTGGCAAAGGCCTCGGTGTTGAGTGTCAGTCCGTCGGCCACGCCGCCCACCTCCTTGAGGTTGATTTCGTTGGCAGGGATGACGGGACGCGTGACGGCCTTCACGTCAACGGGCAGGTTGGTGTAGTATTTGGTGTACCTCGGTTCGATGACGGGCAGGTTGGCTGCTGCCTCGCGGGCGTCGTAGGCGTTCAGCTTGTCTAAGTAATACTGGCGCAGGTCGCTCCAGCGGTAGTAGGGGTACTGGCTGGTCTTGACCGGCAGCGAGGCCTCGCGCTCGTTGAGCAGTGCCTTGACCAGGATGTCGCCCTTGCCCTTGGTCGGGCGGTAGAACACCAACTGGATGTTGCAGCCCATGGGGAATATGCGGTAGTTGCGCCAGTGCTGGTCCAGCAGGTCCAGGTTGCTGACGCTGATGCCGCAGGAGTCGAGCTCTAACAGGCAGGCCAACGGCAGCACGCATACCTCATGGCCGAAGCGCAGGGTGGCCTGCGTCTGGGTGACGGTGTCGGCCGTCTCGATGATGTTGCGCAGCAGGTTACGCTGCGAGAAGGGCATGACGCCGCCCGTCTGGGGAGCAGCCCCGTAGTCTAAGTACCAGCCCACGTTGCGCTGGCGCCACTGCTCGTAGATTTCGTCTTCGGTGAAGATGCCGAAGAGGTCAGGGGCACCGTCGTGGCTCTGCATGTTGGTGACCACTTCAAACAGGTTATGTATCAGCGGCTTGGCCTCGATGTTGTCCTTCACCCACTTCTGGTCGTTGAACAGCACGCCCATCAGCCGTTCGGTGCTGACCCGGTCGCTGAGCTGCTGGCGCACCTCACGGCCCTGACGGCCTGCGGCCTTCACCAGTCCTGAGCGCGGCTGGTTCAGGTAATACTGCAGGGCGTCGCTCACGTCGTTGTGAATGCGGGCCGAAGGGTTGGCGGCAGCCAGCTCCTCGCACTCGGCCTCCATCGACAGGATGCAGCGGTTCACCGTGGTGGAGCGGGCGTCAATGGCCACACCCTTGGCCTTGAATATCTCGGGGAAGTGCTGCACCATGCGGCGTCCGATGCCGTGGTGCTGCCGTTCGCCCACCGTCGACAGGTCGCCCAGTCGCAGCTGTGCGCCGCCGTTGCTGCCGTCGAGCACGGGGAAGTTGGGTGCGGGCTGTGCCACAAACAGCTCCACCTGTGCCAGCACGTGCAGTCCCTGCTCCGTCAGCTTGCCGGCCGCCTTGGCTTTCTTCAGCGGCTCCGTCACGCTGGTGTAGCTCTTGCTGTCGATGAGCCAGCGCGAGCCGTGGCGTCCGTAGTGCGACATGTAGTAGGGCACGTAGCCCTTGGGTGCCGGTGTCAGGGCCTTGTCAGTCCGTTGCCGGTCGTAGTCCAAGTAGTTGCTGCCAGACAGATACTTGTTGGCTTTAATCTCCTCGCGAGCTGTCTGTGCCGTTGCCGTCAGCGAGGCTAAAACGGTCCACATGATGACGCCGAGGCGCATGATTTCTTTCTTCATATTCCCTTGTTGTTAAGTTTAGCAGACAAAAGTACAACTTTTTTTGAAAAGACACACTACAAAGTGTTTTCTTTAACTAAAATTCATCATTATTTGATGTTTTATTCAGGAAAAGTCATTTTTATGCTGATTACAAAAATTCCCATGGTGGGAATTTTATTTCTAATGGTCAGAATTTTCGTCATCAGCATCAGTGGCCATAGTAATGCAACAAATCATCGAAAACATCCTCTTCATATCTTGGAAAAACGTAATTTTTGTATTAATAATAAATTGGAAAAGTGTAAGAAAACCTAATTATTTGTGTTGGAAAAGTGTATTTTGTTTGGTATTTGTGCTTGTATTTAAGTAAAATATTGTATCTTTGCGCTCACAAGGACATGTTGATATGGTAAAACGCAAAGCTGACGAGCTAATACGTAACTTTCTGCTTAACGACAAGCGTTCTCTGTTGGTAACAGGAGCCAGACAAGTCGGCAAGACCTTTTCCATTCGAAAGGTTGGCAAGGAATGTTTTGACAGTGTTGTCGAAATCAACTTCGTAGAACAACCAGATGCCGTTGAACTGTTCAGCGAACAAAGAGGTGCAAAAAATTTGCTGTTGCGACTGTCTGCCTTCACAAAAAAGCCATTGATGCCAGGAAAGACGTTGATATTCTTCGATGAAGTGCAGGAGTGTAAGGAGATAGTAACGGCTATCAAGTTCCTTGTGGACGAGGGCAGTTACAAGTATGTGATGAGTGGCTCTTTGCTTGGTGTTGAGTTGGATGACCTGCGTAGTGTGCCTGTTGGATATGTGGATGAGATAGAAATGTATCCCCTTGACCTTTTGGAGTTTTTTGAGGCAATTGGCATTGGTGCAGATGTCATTAGTCATTTGCGAACATGTTTTGAGGAGAAGAAGCCTGTTGATGACTTTATTCACAAGAAAATGCTGGAAGCCATTCGGCTGTATCTAATTGTTGGTGGTATGCCTGCGGCAGTTCAAAAGTATCTTGACACAAACAACCTGCGCAGAGTGTATGAAGAACAGCGTGGAATCATTCGCACCTATAAGAGAGATATCACCAAATACGACCATAACCATAAGTTGCAGATAGAAGAGATTTACGACCTGATACCATCCGAGTTGAATGCAAAAAACAAACGTTTTATTCTTAAAGAACTCAATGAAAAGGCACGGTTCAGCAAATACGAGGACAGTTTTTTATGGCTGAGGGATGCAGGCGTGGCTATCCCTGCATACAATGTCGAGGAACCCCGAGTACCTCTGCTTTTGAACAAGCAGCGAAACCTGTTTAAACTTTTTCTCAACGACGTAGGACTGCTTGCTGCCATGTATGGAGGGAACGTTCAGACAAGATTGCTCAGTCCGAATCCGAACATCAATTTTGGCTCAGTCTTTGAAAATCTTGTCGCTCAAGAACTCTATGCTCATGGTTTCTCTGAGGCACAGCAGCATTCACTATACTATTTCAACAGCAAGAAACAAGGAGAGTTGGACTTTGTGGTTGAGTATGCAGGCAACATACTGCCGATAGAAGTTAAGTCAGGTAAAGACTATGAACGGCACAATGCACTTTCCAATGTGATGGAGAATGAAGAATATGCCGTGCCCATGGCTTATGTGTTCTGTCAAGAGAATGTGCAGACAAAGGGCAGAGTTATTTACTATCCGATCTACATGATAACCTTTTTTGAACAGGTTCAAGCTGAAGAGAAAGTTTACAAGTTTGATATTACTGGGCTTTAAAGAGGTCTTATCTGCTGATGTTTTCTGCTACAATCCGTCTTATTTTGCGTTAAGTCGAGGAATTTTTGCGTATAGGCGCAAGGTGTTTTGCGTGCAGGCGAGACTATTTTGCGTACAGGCGAAAGCGAGTTCTCACGGTCCTCAAACCCCGACACCACGGCTCTCGCACCGAAGCGTCGCCATCCTTTTACCCTCAGAGGCAGGAGCTCAGGCTCACAGGGGGACAGACCTAGGGTGTTAAGTTAAAAATACGAGTTAACTTAACACCCCTAGGACAGACCCCGTGTGATGGCCCCCGTGTGATGCGGATTGTAAGGATTAAATGGATTTTTTCTCCAACCAGTCATTCGTCTGTATTCAGCAAATGAGTGGGTAAGTGGGGCTTTTTGCAAAATTCTTGTTTCTTTTTATTGGTAATTCAACTTATTTTCGTATCTTTGCGCCGTGTTCCTTCGGTGCACAAACATTTTTATTTGCTCAAATCTCTCATCCGAACTACCACCTCGAACAAGAGAATTAAGAGCATAATCTAACAATCATTGGAGCTGCACCTATAAAGTGCAGATTTCTCCATAGATTGTTAGAGGTTGTGGTAGACCTGGATGAGAGTATGGCGGGTCTGCACTTTTCTTATGTCTATAAGTCAGTGCTTGCTGCTGAAGATGAGAATATTAGTATTAACTTTAAAACAATAGTGATTATGAAACATTTATTAGTTTTGTTTATGCTCTTGTGCTCTGCTACAGCCTACGCACAGGATGTCATCGTGAAGAAAGACGGCTCAACGGTTGTATGTCGTGTTGTGGAACTCACTTCTTCAGAGATCGTCTACAAAAAATGGTCAGACCTTAATGGTTCCAACTACGTGATGAACCGCTCTGATGCTTCATCCATCAATTATGAAAGTGGCAAAAAGGTCAGTTTTGCTGAGGCTGGAGAGAATCTTTATTCACCAGGGAATCAAAATGACGGCGTGCAGCAATATAATGATAGAGCACTGCTTCAACTTGATAATGCCGCAAATAGTCCTTATAAAAAAGTTAAAAGGTTGAGAACTATCGGTTGGATAGGAGGCGGCTCTCTTGTTGCGGCAGGTATTGTAATCTTTGCAATATATGGATCAAAAGAAATAGATGATGCCCTACCTTTTGCTTTGCCTTGTATTGGTGCTGGCGTTTTGGGTACAACAAGTGTTTTATTAATAGCAAATTACCAAAAGAAAAAGCTTGATAAAACTCTGCAGGCCACATCTATTTATAAGAGAGAAGTGAATTTCTCCGATGGCACATCATTGTCAGTTGGTTTTGATATGCTTTCTATCCATACAGATACTAATCGCATGTTTGGTAATAACACCCTTGGTCTCGGCTTACGTTACAACTTTTAAATGAACTCAGATTATGAAAAAGAGAATATTCCTGCGGGCTTTTGCTGTCACAATGATATTGACCATCTGCTCTTGCAGCAGCACACGCACTGGTGCTGGCGGCTATTCCACAAACATGGGGGTCGATGTAAGAGGTAACAGCTACAACAGCTACGACTTGTTGCCCGTTGGCGACCGCATCACTTACACCATCGATATCTCCACCCCAGAGGGAAAGCAGAAACTCCGTAAACTCTCGCTTGACGAAGCCAAGCAATTGGCAGAAGTGGAAGCCTCACGTAAGTTCAATTGCGACCGACTCATTGATCCTCGTTTCGATTTTCTGAAGAAGGGCAAGCGTATTTTGCGTATCACCGTCGATGGTCGTCCCGGTAACTACAGGACCCGCGGCAACCAATATGATTCACGAACACGTCAGGAGATAGATATCAACGTCAGGCATTAGATGAATGAGTTATGGGACCGGTTCTTCCGATTATTTTTAACAGATTAATCTGGTTATATCAAAATAAGTCAGTAACTTTGCATTCGGCAAACATTTTTGATATAGACGTTATCATAACATGGTTTTAATAATAATTCTGATGGTCAGCATGAAAATTCTGACCATCAGAATTATTGTAATCAGTATTAGAAATGTAATTACTGCCGAGGGTGTGTCAAAATGTAGCTAACTCCCCTCCTTGGAAAGGAGGGGCTGGGGGTGGTTGATAATTCGCAGGTAAATATAATATATTCGTCGATGAAATCAACCCCTCCTAACCTCCCCTTTCCAAGGGGAGGAATTAAT
>JAFTGB010000047.1 GCA_017458125.1 Prevotella sp. | reverse complement strand
GTTTTCCTTGTCCCAGTCCTCCTGCCATTCCTGTATCTGTCCATACTTACCAATCTTATAGGGAGTCAGTTGCGCCTTCAGCGCATCCAGTTGGTCGGCCAGTTCGGCATCGGTTCCTAAGATGCGGGCAGCCTCTGCAGTGTTCTTCAATACATCATAGACCATTTGATTATCCATAGCCACACCACCGAAGAGGGCGCAGTTCATGTTCTTACCGTTGTCATCGGTATAGCTGCCAATGCCCGGATGGTTCTCAGGAGAATTGCTGGGACATACCACCATGTAGCCCGTATTGGGGTCTTTCACCAGAAAATCCTGGAAGAACTGAGCACATCCCTTCAGCACGGGGTACACCTCGGCCAGATACTGCTGGTCACCAGAGAAGAGGTATTTCTCCCACAGGTGCGAGCAGAACCAAGCATTACAGGTAGGCCATACCCCCACAGAACCGTTGTCCACGGCACCAGTGGTACGCCAGATGTCTGTATTGTGGTGTAGCGTCCAGCCACGGGCACCATACATCTGCTGAGCCGTCTCGGCCCCCGTGATGCTGACATCCTTCACCATCTCAATGAACGGGTTGTGACACTCCGAGAGGTTAGCCACCTCGGCGGGCCAGTAGTTCATCTCGACGTTGATATTCGACGTATACTTCGAGTCCCATGCCGGATACTGGCGGGCGTTGGGGTTCCAAATGCCCTGCAGGTTGGCGGGCTGGGTGCCAGGCTGTGAGGAGGAGATGAGCAGATAGCGACCAAACTGGAAGTAGTTGGCTATCAAGCCCGGATCATTGCCTCCTACGGAGCGGAACTCCTTGATGCGAGTCTCGGTGTCTTTCGATTCCCGCTCACTGTTCATACCCAGGTCAAGGCTGACGCGATCAAACTGTTCACGGTATTTGGCAGCATGGTCGGCCAGTGCCGAGGCAAAGCTCTTACCGCTGTTCAGATAGCTGTTCATTAAGAAAAGTGCCTTGGCCTCTGCGTCAGCGCTGATGTCATTGTAGTTAACGAAGTTGGTGGCCGACGAGATGATGATGGTGGCTGCCGTGGCTCCACTCACCTCAATGGCAGGTGCAGTCGTATTGGCTGCTACAAGTCCGCCCTGCATCACGTTCTGTGTGGTGCTGGTCTGCGTGCCACCTTCGTTCATTACCTTAATAAAGGTATAGCATTGTAGTTTGTTGCTAACATTTTCCGACTGGTCACGGGCAGGAATGAGCGAGGCCTCAATCATGCCGTCAGTGGTCATCTTGTTGATGCCCAACTTCTCCATATTGGTCTTGCTGGGAGCTGCAAAGCAGAGGTTGAAGTCCAGTTTTCCTGCCTCAGAGGCTTCTATACGCATCAGTGTCACATTGTCGGTGAGCGATGTGAATACTGTACGTGTATAGGTGACACCGTTCACGACGTAGGTGGTAACGGCGGTAGCATTGTTCATGTCCAGCGAGCGCACATAGCCCTGTGCGTCCACTGCACCGTCGGTCTGTCCAGACTCCTCGTCATCATAGCGGTGTCCGGGAAATCCTAAGAGCACGCAGCCGGCTGCTTGATACTGTGCACCGTGTGAGGCTTGCGACATCCAATTGGGAATAGCCAGTTTTTGGGCGGCAGCATAGTCTTTGCCGAAAATGAGTTGCCGCACCTGTGACAACACCTGCTTGGCATTGGCATTATAGTTCTTATTGGGCGACTGTCCCCAGAAGGTGTCCTCGTTCAGCTGCAACGTGTCCTTAGCCACACTGCCGCTGACCATAACTCCCAGTCGGCCGTTGCCCAGAGGCAGTGCCTCTTCCCAGTAAGCGGCGGGACGGTGATACCACAACCGGTTGTGGCTGTCAAGCACTGGAGGTGGAACTGGGCGTGTGTCACCAGTAGTGAAGGTAATAACTATTGCTTCGTCGTAAGCATTGCCAGCCATGTCGGTGAGTGAGTTAGCGGGCAACGTAAGGGTATAAGAGGTACTCAGGTCAAGGTCGGCATACGCAAACGACACTTTATTAATATTAATGACAGGTGTGAGGATCTGACTTGACTGTGTGCTGTTGTTAGTCAGCGTGGCTTTGGCATCAGACTTCATCTGCACACCCTCGTTGAAGAGTATGACGACCTTACCCGTAGGCAACACTCCTGTATCACCATTTGCCGGGGTGACGCTCTGCAACTTGGGAGCCTGTGTGTCCTCTGCCAGAATGTTGACATATTTCAGGTTATAGTTGCTGGTCTTCGTGGCACTCTGGATGAGCATACGGACGATGAGCTGTTCCTTGTTGTCGGCATTCAGATTGTAATTGGCATCAACCCATGTATTCCAGTGGGCACCAGCGGTATAGTCGTCAAGTACGGTCCAAGTCTGACCACCATCAACGGAGTAGACAACTCCAAACTTCGTGCTCGAACTGCTGCCGTCGCCGATGGCAAAGTTCAGTTTCAGGTTGCTCAGTGATGTCGTAGGTAGCGAGACCTCAAAATACTGGTCGTGTTTCGAGCCGTCCGTATAGTCTGCCTTAGCTGTGAACTTGTCGATAGAAGCCGTGTTCAGCCGCAGGTGGTAGTTGGGGGCAGAACCGCTGGTACACACCTGCCACTTGCCGTCGCTGGTATGGACGGTAACCCTGCAGTCCTCAGGCACCAGCCCACACTCGTTAGGCAGGAAATAGGGCTGCTGTGTCGTCCACTTGGTATTGGCTATCGCCGACCACCCTAACGTGTTGGGGGTATAGATGGCGGTGGTGCCGCTCTTCTCCACGTCGTAACCTGTTGTAAACTCCCAATGGGCCACCACCGTCTGAACAGCGGCAACCCTCATTGCGCACAAGAGCAATGTCAGCAGTGCCGACATCCGATGCGCTCTTCTCATCATTTGTTTTAGTTTCATCTTTTTCTTGTTTTGTAGATTATTGATTTTCGGCTGCAAATGTACAGCCAATTACAAGAAAGAGGGTGTATTATAGTACGTATCAAATAAAAAATAGTACAATTGTACCATATTCCACTTTTTTCCTAAATAATCACAAAAGATAAGCCCACCTTATTTATATATAAGAAAATATCGCTAACTTTGCATTAAATCCGTACCATCACCGGCCTTGAAGGCTCAGGGAAGGTACAATCCATGTACATTGCTGAAGCCATAGGATATAGGAACTTAGACAGAGGCGATTATTATATATAAGGATATGGATGAGAACAAAGGAAATATCATTATCTATCAGTCGGAGGATGGGAATATTCGACTTGATGTGAGACTTGAAGAAAAGACTGTCTGGCTGACGCAACAGCAGATGGCAGAGCTTTATGGGTCGTCACGAACCAACGTGGTGGAGCATATCAAGCATATATACGAAGAGGGTGAACTACAGGAAAACGCAACTTGTCGGAATTTCCGACAGGTTCGACAAGAAGGAAATAGAGAAGTAGCGCGCGAGATACCATATTATAATCTTGATATGATTATTTCGCTCGGCTACCGCATCCGCTCCATAATAGCTACCCGCTTCCGCCAATGGGCGACGGAACGACTGCATGAGTATATTGTGAAAGGCTTTGCACTGGACGATGAGCGGTTGAAGAATCTCGGTGGCGGCAGTTACTGGAAGGAACTGCTTGACCGTATCCGCGACATTCGCTCTTCTGAGAAAGTACTGTATCGGCAGGTGCTCGACCTCTATGCCACAGCCGTTGACTATGACCCACGCTCAGACACCTCACGGCTATTCTTCAAGATTGTACAGAACAAACTCCACTATGCAGCCCACGGGCATACGGCGGCAGAAGTCATCTATGAGCGGGCAGATGCTGATAAACCTTTTATGGGATTGACAACATTTAAAGGCGAACTGCCCTGCCTCAACGATGTAAAGATAGCCAAGAACTATCTTTCGGCTGACGAGTTGAAGATCTTGAATAACCTCGTATCAGGATATTTCGACTTTGCAGAAATTCAGGCATTGAAGCATCGTCTATGTATATGGAAGATTATGTTCGTCAACTTGACAATAATATCGTGTCTATCGGCGAGGAACTACTAACCGATGGCGGTACCGTCAGTCACGAGGAGGCAATGGAGAAAGCTGTAGCTGAATACCGCAAGTTTCAAGTGAAAACACTCTCGTCCGTTGAGCAAGCCTATCTGGAGAGCATTAAGGGTATTGAAAAGAAAGTAAAGCGCAAGGGAAAAGACGATGGCAACAAATAGTACCTGCATAAATTCTTCGGGGGATAAAACCGCCGTACGGACCGACATCCACTGCGAGATACAGGCCGTACCCTTCGCCCAGCTCTCGCAGATGCAGCCCGGCGAGCCGTCGGCCGTCATCCGCGAGCGCGTCATCCGAGCCCGCAAGATTCAGGAGGAACGTTTCAAGCCCTTCAAGGGCAT
>JAFTGB010000082.1 GCA_017458125.1 Prevotella sp. | reverse complement strand
GGAAACGGCTTGTTAATGCTGCAAAATAAAACCGCATACGGCAGTATTGTACGTATGCGGCAATATAATTGAAATCGAAGTCATGCTATCGCGTCAGCCTGATTTCCTCGTGGTAGAAATAGTTGACCACGACGGGATGGCCATACTCTGAGCGACCATAGGGCAGGTCGTTGATGACGTAGGGCATCTGGTGCTCCTTCGTGTAGGCTTCCACCTGCAGGGCGAGCGTCTGCCAGTAGTCACGGCGCTTGCGCTTGTAGATGTCGTCGTAGAGCGGTAGCAGGTCGGGATGCTCTTCGCGGATGTACTGCATGATGGTGGGCTTGAACTGTCCGCGAAGGTTCAGGTTCTCCAGCCATACAAGGTCAGAATAATCCTTAACACGCTCGATGATGGCAAAGACATCGGTAATGCCTGGGAAGATGGGTGACACGAAGCAGACGGTGCGGATGCCCGACTCATAGACCTGCTTCATTGCAGCCAGTCGTCGCTCGATGCTGGGCGCATCGTCCATCGCTTCCTTGAACTGCTCGTCGAGGGTGTTTACAGACCACGATACCGTGACGCGCTTGAACGTTTTCAGCAGGTCGAGGTCACGCAACACGAGGTCGCTCTTCGTGGTGACGATAATCTCGCAGTCGGCACCCTGTAGCTGTTCCAGCAGTGCACGGGTACGCTTGTATTCAGCCTCCTGCTCGTTGTAGCCGTCTGTCACCGAACCGATGACGATGCGCTCGCCGTCGTACTTGTGCGGATTGGTTATGGCAGGCCAGTACTTCACGTCGAGGAAAGTCCCCCACGGCTCGGTATGACCTGTGAAGCGCTTCATAAAAGAGGCGTAACAGTACTTGCAGGCATGGGTACAGCCCACGTACGGATTGACGGAATAACCGCCCACAGGCAGCGATGACTTTGTCATCACCGACTGCACTTGTTTGTCATTTATAATCATAACCCTGTTGTTTTAATACTTCCTTAAATTCCTGTGGCAACTCCTGTACCATATTTGCCTCCCCCATAATGGGAACGAGGTCTTCCTTCATGAAAACGGGAATGTTCAGCCGGTGTGCCTGTTCTGTCAAATTCTCCACCCAACTGACTTCCGACACGGCCTTGCCCTTGCGCTTACCCGTTTCCGTTCCTATCACAATCCAGCTAATGCCGTGCAAGTCAACCTCTCCAATATCGTTGAACATCGGCTCGAAGGTGACATGCAGGTGAGTTGAACCTACATTCTCCCGCAACTGGTCGATACGCTGCTTTTCCTTCGAAGAGGTCACCGTGACTCCAAACCATCCGTTGTCGGGTGTAACTGACATGTGCAGCAGGTCGGGCCGTTTACTGAGAAACAGATATTGGTGCTGCACGTTCTGGCGCATCTTGTCGAACACCAGTTCACGCCATTCGTCTTTCCACCCCGCGAGGTCACTCATGCCTGTCAGCAGCCAGTTGTGGGGCTTCGGATTGCCCATCAGCCGCAGCTTGCCAGGATAGAATTCCGGCATAGAGAAATCGTCTGTAATGTGGTAGCGACGACAATTGTTGCGGGCATAGCAATAACTACAGCCGATATTACAGCCAATCACAAGATTCATGTTCTGAATCAGGTCTTTGATACAAACACTCATCGTCTCTCGTTTACTTGCTGACATTTACGCTCTCACCGTCCTCGGGAATGTGGACGCGCCCGGCCACTCCATGCTCCCTGGCAGCCTGAAGGAGTGCGGCACGGGTGACGTGATTGTGGTTCACGCCCTCCAGGTGGGTGGCCACGAAGGTGGCCTTCGGTGCGTAGTCCATCGTCTTCAGCACATCGGGAATGTGCATGATGACATGCCCTCCCACATGAAACTTGTTGCCGCCAGCATTGACTATCACCACATCGGGCTGCCAGCGGTCAAGGTTGCGACGCACACCACTATACCAGATGGTGTCGCCAGCCAGATAGGTCGTAGGCTCCGCAGGGTGCTGGAACACATAGCCGCAGGTGTGGCCGGCCTTCGGCAGCATCCACCAGTGGCCGTGATGGCTCTCAGCCTTCGACAGACGAACATCGCCCAGCTGCATCTCGCCCTCAATCACTTTCACCTGCTTGAACCCATGCGACACGACCACCTCACGGTCCAGCTCGTCCTGCACGACGATGAGCATTTCCTTCGGCAGCTGCTCATAAGCGGCATCGTCTATGTGGTCAGTGTGCAGATGGGTCAGCAACACGCAGTCCACATCCCTTAATAGTTCGTCCACCGTCATCGGCAGGTCGTGAATCGGGTTGCGCAATTCCTGATGGTGCGAGAACGGGAACGGAGGCATACAGCCCTTTTCGCCCAGCATGGGGTCTATCAGCATCACCTTACCGGCATACTCAATCTTAATCGTAGCGTTTCTAATCTGTTGAATCTTCATGTTCTTTTCTGTTTTTTTGATTTCTGGGTGCAAAGGTACGGCGAAATGTTAAAGATGTCTATACCAGAACAACATGTTATTATGCCATTTTGATAAATCACGCTTTTTTCGTACCTTCGCAGCCGAAATCATATAAAGAGGTATGGCAAAAACAACATACAGGCTCGTAGAGGTGCCTTTCAGCAAGACGGAATGTGGTGTAGATTTCTTTATCAACACCGCCCATGGCAGTGAGCGGAGGGGCGTGCTGACGGAATACCCCGTGTTCAAGACCGATTTTTTCGAGATGTTCTTCTTCCGTAAGGCCAATGGCTATCTGTTGCTGGGCTACCAGAAGATAGAACTGCGCGATGGCATGGTGCTCATCCTGAAGCCCCACCAGCAGCAGGAATGGCACATTGACGAAGATGCCCTCGACTACGATTTCCTTATCTTCCGCAACGACTTCATGCGTACGTTTATTGCCGACAAGTTCTTTGTCTATCGCCTGCAGTACTGCCAGCAGACCGACACGCCACCATACTTCATGGCAACAGCCGACGAACTGACGGAATACGAACGGCTGCTGAAGAAAATCCGCAGCGAACTGCGCCAGCCTGTAGCCGACAGCTACCATATCATCGTCAGCGTGCTCTACTATCTGCTGGCCGTCTTGAACCGACGCTATACCGAGACATATAGTCTGCCCTTTGAACTGCCGAAGAACCACTACGCTTTCCTGTTTGTGGAACTGATGGAGCAGCACATCCGCGACCTGCAGCGTGTGCAGGAATATGCCGACCTGATGCACGTCAGCCGGGTGACGCTTAAACAGAGCGTCATGGCGCAATATGGTGTTCCAGCCACCGTCCTGCTGAAGCAACGCCTGCTGGCCGAAATCAAGAACGGACTGTTGTTCAGCCACAAGACGGTCAGCGAGATTGCCTACGACTTCCACTTCTCAGAGCCTTCACATCTGATGCGGTTCTTCAAGAAAGCCACAGGCAAGACGTGTACACAATTCCAGCAAGAATACGAGAATGGAACGTTTGAATAACTCTTTTAGGTAAATTTCAATTTATGAAAGAATGGCTGGTTTCTGATGACTGGCACAGGCGTACCGAAGGATGAGCGCAAAGGGTTAAAGTGGATTCACAAAGCTACCTTCCAAGGCTATCAGCCAGCTATCGACTATTGTAAGGAACACGGATATAAGTGGTATTAAACTATCGAATGATGAAACTGAAGAAACGAAAAATCAAGTATTCGGCAATATTCTTTCTCTGCTGGTTCCCCCTTTTGGTCTTTCTTATTGATGGTGTCCT